>NZ_BBIV01000036.1 GCF_000730665.1 Pseudomonas plecoglossicida NBRC 103162 = DSM 15088 | reverse complement strand
GCTCGCGATGCGCCGCGCGGGCGGCGCTCGATAGACGCCACACTACAAAACCCAAGCCAGGCCCCAGGACCCAAACCCTTGCGCACAGCCATTCTGTCCCTGCTCATGTTCCTCACCGCCTGCAACCCGGGCCCGACCCTGGAGCGCCTGGGCGGCCCGACCATGGGCAGCAGCTACAGCATCCAGTACGTGCGCGAACCCGGCGGCCCAGCACGTGCCCAGGTCCAGGCCGCGGTCGAAACCATCCTGCAGGATATCGACCGGCACTACTCGACCTACCGCGGCGACTCCACCGTCAGCCAGTTCAACCAGATCCCCGCCAACCAGTGCCTGGCATTGCCCGCCGACATGCTCGAACTGGTCGCCCTCGGCCAGCACCTCGCTGAACAGAGCGCAGGCGCCTTCGACCTCACTGTCGAGCCGTTGCTCGACCTCTGGGGCTTCGGGCCCCAGGCCCGCCATGAACAGGTGCCCGATCCGCAAGCCCTGGCACTGGCCCGGCAGCGCGTGGGCTACCGGCACCTGCATATCGATGGCCAGGCGCTGTGCAAGGATGCGCCGGTAGAGCTGGACTTCAACAGCATCGCCGCCGGCCACGCCGTCGACCTGATCGCCGGTCGCCTGCGCGCCATGGGGGTCGCCAATTTCGTCGCCGAAGTCACCGGCGAGCTCAAGGCCGTCGGCCGCAAGCCTGACGGCAGCCCTTGGCGCATCGCCCTGGAACTGCCCCGCGAAGACCGCCAGATCGCGCGACAGGTCATCCCGGTCAATGGCCTGGCGCTCTCGACCTCGGGTGACTATCGGCACTATTTCGAGGAGAATGGCCGGCGCTATTCGCATACCTTCGATGCCCGCCTCGGGCGGCCGGTCGAGCATGACCTGGCGGCGGTAACCGTACTCGATGGCTCGGCGCTGCAAGCCGACGGCTACTCGACCCTGCTGCTGATCCTTGGGCCGGAGCGCGGCTGGGACTTTGCCGTGGACCATGATCTGGCCGCCGTGCTGGTGACTCGGGTGGAAGGTGGCTTCGTCTCCCGTGCTACGCCCGCCTTCGAACGGGCAGTGAAAGGCGAATGAAAGCGCAAGCAGGGAAGATCGAGGCCATGGAATCGGTGAACCACATGTAGTGCAGGCAAAATTGGCCTACGACGCGACCAAGGGTTAATGTGCGCGGCGTTCACGCTTGATTAGACTGCACACGAATTTTCTCATGACGCCCCGGCGGCATGATCGAGTCCCGCGGCGACCGTGGCTGGCGGGCCAGTTCTGAAGGAGTACGCATGGCTGTCTACAACTACGACGTAGTGGTGTTGGGTTCCGGCCCGGCCGGAGAAGGTGCGGCAATGAACGCCGCCAAAGCAGGGCGCAAGGTGGCGATGGTCGATAGCCGTCGTCAGGTCGGTGGCAACTGCACCCACCTGGGCACCATCCCGTCCAAGGCACTGCGTCACTCGGTGCGGCAGATCATGCAGTTCAACACCAACCCGATGTTCCGTGCCATCGGTGAGCCGCGCTGGTTCTCCTTCCCCGACGTGCTCAAGAGCGCCGAGAAGGTGATCTCCAAGCAGGTTGCCTCGCGCACTGGCTACTACGCCCGCAACCGTGTCGATGTGTTCTTCGGCACCGGCAGCTTCGCCGACGAGCAGACCGTCGAAGTGGTCTGCGCCAACGGCGTGGTGGAGAAGCTCAATGCCAAGCACATCATCATCGCCACCGGTTCGCGCCCGTACCGTCCGGCCGATATCGACTTCCACCACCCGCGCGTCTACGACAGCGATACCATCCTCAGCCTCAGCCACACCCCGCGCAAGCTGATCGTCTATGGTGCTGGCGTGATCGGTTGTGAATACGCCTCGATCTTCAGCGGCCTGGGTGTGCTGGTGGAGCTGGTCGACAACCGTGGCCAGCTGCTCAGCTTCCTGGATTCGGAAATCTCCCAGGCGCTGAGCTACCACTTCAGCAACAACAACATCACCGTGCGCCACAACGAGGAGTACGAGCGGGTCGAAGGCCTGGACAACGGGGTGATCCTGCACCTGAAGTCGGGCAAGAAGATCAAGGCCGACGCCTTGCTGTGGTGCAACGGCCGTACCGGCAACACCGACAAGCTGGGCCTGGAGAACATCGGCATCAAGGTCAACAGCCGTGGCCAGATCGAGGTCGACGAGGCCTACCGCACCAGCGTGCCGAACATCTACGGCGCCGGTGATGTGATCGGCTGGCCGAGCCTGGCCAGTGCCGCTCATGACCAGGGCCGCTCGGCGGCGGGCAGCATTGTCGACAACGGCAGCTGGCGCTTCGTCAACGACGTGCCGACCGGCATCTACACCATCCCGGAGATCAGCTCGATCGGCAAGAACGAACAGGAGCTGACCCAGGCCAAGGTACCGTACGAAGTGGGCAAGGCGTTCTTCAAGGGCATGGCGCGTGCGCAGATCGCCGGCGAGCCGCAGGGCATGCTGAAGATCCTGTTCCACCGCGAAACCCTGGAAATCCTCGGCGTGCACTGCTTCGGGTACCAGGCTTCGGAAATCGTCCACATCGGCCAGGCGATCATGAACCAGCCGGGTGAACTGAATAACCTGAAGTACTTCGTCAACACCACGTTCAACTACCCGACCATGGCCGAAGCCTATCGGGTAGCTGCCTACGACGGCCTGAACCGGCTTTTTTGAGCGGCTCCGGCCGGTGGCCTGAGCCGGTCGGGGAGACCGATTTCAGCCCTACCCGAGGGTGGTCTTGGCCAAACCGGGAAAGTCTGTAATCAGGCTGTCCACGCCAAAATCAGCGAGCCGGCGCATCAGTGCCGGTTCGTTGACCGTCCACACCGACACGTGCAAACCCTGGCCCTGTGCCTTGAGCAGGCGCTCCGGGGTGCACAGTGTCCAGTTCAAGGCCAGCAACTCGCAGCCGTAGTTCTGCGCCACCTTCAGCGGGTCGAGCCAGGCATATTCGGCCACCAGTCCGCGCTTCACGTCCGGTACCAGTTCCTGCGCCGCGCCCAGCACCTCGCGTGAGCTGGAGGTGATGGTCACCTTGTCCAGCAAGCCGTACTGCTGGGCCAGTTCGCGAATGGCCAGCACCGTGGTTGCCGCACGGGTGCGCGAAGCACTCTTGACCTCCAGCTGCCAATGCTCGAACGGGCATTTCTCGAACAGTTCTTCAAGCCGCGGGATAGGGCAGGGCTGTACATGGCCCGGGCCGCCCTTGCGTGCATCGTAGGTGATCAGGTCGGCCGCCGGGTGTTCGACCACCTTGCCGCGGCGGCCGGTAGTGCGCTTGAGCGACGGGTCGTGGATGACCATCAGCTCGTTGTCGGCCGACAGGTGCAGGTCCAGCTCACAGCGGGTGACGCCGTGGGACAGGCACTGACGGAAGCTGGTCAGGGTATTCTCGGGCGCTTCGCCCTTGGCGCCACGGTGGCCGTAGATGAGGGTCACGTTCGTTCCTTCAGTTCAAGAATGAAAAGGCTCAGGAGGCGGGGTCTTGCTCTTCCAGCTGCTGGCGCCGATGTTGCTGCTGGCGCTGCAGGATGTAGCGGGCCAGCAATTGACGCTGGGCGTCGGTCATGTCGATGAATTCGCAGCCGACCTCGAAGCCGCCTTCCGGGCGCGGGTCGCAGTGGATGACCCTGCCGCGCAGCAGCAGGCCGTGGGCACGCGGCATCAGCACCATCTTCAGCTTGACCCGGGTGTCGGCAGCGATCGGCTGCTGCTGGGCGAACTCGACGCCACCTTCGGAGATGATCACGCGTTGCGGCTGGCCGATCTCGCCGATCAGGCTTTGCGCGACGACCGCACTGAGCAGGTCCAGGCGTTTGTTCTGCGCTCGCAGGAATGCCGCCAGGGTGCGGTCCTTCTCGCTCAGCTGGCGCAGCAGGTGCTGTGACTCGAAGTCGCTCAGGTGCAGCTCACTGAGCAGGTTGAACAGTGGTGAATCATCCTGCAACAGTTCTGGGTCAAGGGCTTCAGCCGCGCTCAAGGGGCTTATTTCCAGTGCGATCCGATCTTCGATGCGGTAGTATTCGCGGCGATCTTCTTCGTCTAATGTCGTCATGGCGAACCCATGGTAGCGGCGGTGGTCCGAGTGTAAAGCCGCCACAGGCGCCTCGCCACAAGGACGTTCCCTTTCATCCGAACAAGCACCGACATGTTCAGACCTCTTTTCGCATTCATCGGTACGCGTTACACCCGTGCCAAGCGCCGTAATCACTTCGTCTCGTTCATTTCCCTGACCTCGATGATCGGCCTCGCCCTGGGCGTGGTGGTGATGATCGTGGTGCTCTCGGTGATGAACGGTTTCGACCACGAGATGCGTACCCGCGTGCTGGGCATGATCCCGCATGCCACGCTGGAGAGCGGCCAGCCGATCAACGACTGGCCTGCCCTTGCCGAACAAGTAAAGCAGAATCCGCAGGTGCTGGCGGTTGCCCCGTACACCCAGATGCAGGGCCTGCTGACCCATGACGGCAAGGTACAGAAGGTGCTGCTCAACGGCATCGACCCGGGCCGCGAGCGTGAGGTGTCGATCATCGACAACTTCATCCAGCAGGGCCGCCTCGACCAGCTGGCGCCCGGCGAGTGGGGCATCATGATCGGCGACAAGGCCGCCGCCAAGCTGGGCGTGGCCATCGGCGACAAGCTGACCTTCGTCGCACCCGAAGTCAGCGTCACCCCGGCGGGCATGTTCCCGCGCATGAAGCGCTTCACGGTGGTCGGCACCTTCCATGTCGGCGCCGGCGAGATCGACGGCTACCTGGGCCTGACCAACATCAACGACCTGTCCCGCCTGCACCGCTGGAAGGCCGACCAGGTGCAGGGCCTGCGCCTGAAGTTCGACGACCTGTTCCAGGCGCCGCGCGTGGCCTGGAGCATCGCCCAGCAGCTGGGCGAGCAGGAGTACTACAGCCGTGACTGGACGCGGACCCATGGCAACCTGTACCAGGCCATCCGCATGGAAAAGGCCATGATCGGCCTGCTGCTGTTGCTGATCGTCGCCGTGGCAGCGTTCAACATCATTTCCACCCTGGTGATGGTGGTCAACGACAAGCGCGGTGACATCGCCATCCTGCGCACCCTGGGCGCCACGCCTGGGCAGATCATGGCCATCTTCATGGTCCAGGGCACGGTGATCGGGGTGATCGGCACCCTGATCGGCGCCGTGGTCGGGATCGTCGCCGCGCTCAATGTCAGCGCGGCGATCGCCGGCATCGAGAAGCTGATCGGGCACAAGTTCCTCAATGCCGACGTGTATTTCATCGATTACCTGCCGTCGCAGATCCAGGCCCAGGACGTTTACATGGTCTGCGGTGCGGCGTTGGTCCTGAGTTTCTTCGCCACCCTGTACCCGGCCTGGCGTGCGGCCCGCACCCAGCCTGCAGAGGCGCTTCGTTATGAGTGAGTCGCGCATGAGTGATAAAGCCGTTCTGAGTTGCCGCAACCTGGGCAAGTCCTACGACGAGGGCCCGGAGTCGGTGCAGGTGCTGTCAGGCCTCAACCTGGAACTGCATCCCGGTGAGCGGGTGGCCATCGTCGGCAGTTCGGGCTCGGGCAAGAGTACCTTGCTCAACCTGCTGGGCGGCCTCGACCGGCCGACCCAGGGCAGTGTCTGGCTGGCCGGCGAGGAGCTGTCGGCGCTGGGTGAGCGCGCCCGCGGCTTGCTGCGCAACCGCGCGCTGGGTTTCGTCTACCAGTTCCACCACCTGTTGCCCGAGTTCACCGCCATGGAGAACGTGTGCATGCCGTTGCTGATCGGCCGCACCGCGATTCCCGAGGCACGTGAGCGTGCCGAGGCGCTGCTAAAGCGTGTGGGCCTGAGCCACCGCCTGCACCACAAGCCGGCCGAACTGTCCGGTGGCGAGCGCCAGCGCGTGGCGATCGCCCGCGCCCTGGTCAACCGCCCGGGCCTGGTGATGCTCGACGAGCCGACCGGCAACCTTGACCACCACACCGCGCTGGGTATCCAGGAACTGATGCAGGAGCTGTCCAGTGCCTCGCGCACGGCGTTCCTGGTGGTGACCCACGACCTCAACCTGGCGCGCCAGATGGACCGCGTGCTGAAGCTCGACGACGGCCACCTGGTCGCTATCTGAGCCAGCCCGCCCCACATTTTCTATTGGGTGTTTTCGTACATGTTCAGACCCTTGCCCTTGTTCATCGGTGCTCGCTACACCCGTGCCAAGCGCCGCAACCATTTCATCTCGTTCATTTCGATGACCTCGATGATCGGCCTGTCGCTGGGCGTGCTGGCGATGATCGTGGTGCTGTCGGTGATGAACGGCTTCCAGCGCGAGATGAGCTCGCGGATTCTCGGCCTGGTGCCGCATGCCGCGATCCTTGGGGTACAGCCGCTCGACAACTGGCGCGTGACCGCCGACACAGCGCTGAAGAACCCGGCCGTGATGGCGGCTGCGCCGATCACCGAGATGGAGGGCATGCTGTCCTACAAGGGGGCGATGCAGCCGATCCAGGTCAGTGGTATCGACCCGGCCGAGGAAGGCAAGGTGTCGATCGTTGGCCAGCATATCGTCCAGGGTCGCCTGCAGGACTTGCAGCCGGGTGAGTTTGGGGTGGTGATCGGTGAGCTCACCGCGCGCCGCTTCCGCCTCAATACTGGCGACAAGCTGACCTTGATCGTGCCGGAAATCAGCAAGGAACCGGGCGGCATCACGCCGCGCATGCAGCGCCTGACCGTGGTCGGCATCTTCAAGGTCGGTGCCGAGCTGGACGGCTCCCAGGCCTACATGCACGTGGCCGATGCCGGCGAGATGCAGCGTTGGGCACCGGGCCAGGTGCAGGGCGTGCGCTTGAAACTGCACGACCTGTATGCCGCGCCGCAGGTGTCCAAGGCCATTGCCGCGGGGCTGGGCGATGCCTACCGCGCCGACGACTGGTCGCACACCCAGGGCAGCCTGTTCAGTGCGATGAAAATGGAAAAGACCATGATCGGCCTGTTGCTGCTGATGATTATCGCGGTGGCGGCGTTCAACATCATCGCCACGCTGGTGATGGTAGTGAACGACAAAGGGCCTGACATCGCCATCCTGCGTACCCTGGGCGCCACGCCGGCGCAGATCATGGGCACGTTCATGGTCCAGGGCAGCCTGATCGGTATCGTCGGCACCTTGATCGGTGGCGTGCTCGGGGTGATTGCCGCGTTCAATGTCAGCCAGATCGTCGGTTGGCTGGAGCGGGTGAGCGGGCAGCACATCTTTACCTCGGATGTGTACTTCATCAGCAGCTTGCCGTCGGAGCTGCAGTGGGGGGATGTGGGGATCATCTGTGTGGCGGGGTTGGTGATGAGCTTCCTGGCGACCATTTACCCGGCGTATCGCGCTTCGCAGGTACAGCCGGCGATCGGCCTGGCTGTCTGATGATTTGTTGAGGGCCCTGTCGCTGGCTTGCCAGCGATGGGCTGCGAAGCAGCCCCAGATTCACTGACTTTCGGGCAACTCGATCACGAACCGCGTCCAGCCACCCGCGCATTCTGCGCGAATGCTCCCGCCATGGGCTTGCACGATCGACCGGGTAATTGCCAACCCCAATCCGGCATGCTCGCTACTGCCTTCCCGTCGCGCCGGGTCCACCCGATAAAACCGATCGAACAGCCGTGGCAATGAAGCAGCCTCGATCGGCGCACCAGTATTGGCCAGGCATATCCGCAACCCCGGTTCCAGCGTCACGCGAATCTGCCCGCCAGGCGGCGTAAACCTCAAGGCATTGTCCAGCAGGTTCGACAAGGCCCTGCGCAGCATGTGCCGGTCGCCCCGTAACATCGCCTGTCCCTCGCGCAACAGCCGCACTTCGCCGTCCTCGGCCAGCGGCGCGTAGTATTCCAGCAGCGCATCGACCTCCTCGTGCAATGCCAATGGCGCCTGGCCCGGCACCAGCAGGCCGTGGTCGGCCTTGGCCAGGAACAGCATGTCGTTGATCATTTGCGCCATCCATTGCAGCTCTTCCAGGTTGCCGTGCAGTGCCTCGCGGTATTCTTCCAGGCTGCGCGGGCGGGTGAGGGTGACTTGGGTATGGGTCAGCAGGTTGGACAGTGGCGTGCGCAGTTCATGGGCGATGTCGGCCGAGAACGCCGACAGGCGCTGGAAGGCGTCGTCCAGGCGTTGCAGCATGGCGTTCACGTTGCAGGCAAGCACTGCCAGTTCCTCGGGCATCTGCTCCGCGGGCAGGCGGGTGGTCAACGAGCGCGCCGAAACGCTGTCCGCCACCTGGCCCATCTGGCGCAACGGTCGCAACCCGCGGCGAGCGGCCCAGGCACCGAGCAATGCCGTGGCCAGTGCCGACAGGCCTACGGTAAGCCAGATCAGGCGTTGCATGCCTTGCAGGAAGTGCTGGTGGTGGGTGATGTCGAGGTACAGGGTCAGCCGGGCGCTCTCGTTCAAGGGTACGGACAGGCTGCGGTAGTCGACGCCTTCGGCATGCACGGTCGCCAGGCCCGTGCCGGAGGGCACTTCGGGCAAGGGATTGCGGCTGGCGTACCACAGCGCCCCGTCGCCGCCTGATAGGCGCAAGGCCAGGTCGGCCTGATGGCTGAGCTCGTTGCGCAGGGCTGGTAGCCGGCTTTCCAGGCCACCTGGGCTGTTCAGGCCGGCGAGCTGGGTACGAAACAATGACAGGCGCGATTCGAGCAATTGCTGGTCAAGCTCGATGAAGTGCTGCTTGCTTGCGTGGGTGAAAAGCAACCCGGCGCCCAGCGAAACGGCAGCGGTGCAGGCCGCGAACAGTAACGCCAGGCGGTTGCCGAGGGAGAGCCTGCGCATCAGTCGGGCCGCTCTTCCAGCACGTAGCCCATGCCACGCACGGTGTGGATCAGCTTGTTGGAGTGGGCGTCGTCGATCTTCAGACGCAGGCGGCGGATGGCGACTTCGATGACGTTGGTGTCACTGTCGAAATTCATGTCCCACACCTGCGAGGCGATCAGGGATTTGGGCAGCACCTCGCCCTGGCGCCTGAGCAGCAGTTCGAGCAGGGCGAATTCCTTGGCGGTCAGGTCGATGCGCTGGCCAGCGCGGTCGGCACGGCGGCGCAGCAGGTCCAGGCGCAGGTCGGCGAGCGCCAGGGTGGTTTCCTGGCTGACGCTGGTGCCACGGCGCAACAGGCTGCGTACCCGAGCGAGCAGTTCGGAGAAGGCAAACGGTTTGACCAGGTAATCGTCAGCACCGAGTTCCAGGCCATGTACACGGTCCTCCACGGCGTCGCGGGCGGTGAGGAACAGTACCGGCGTGTCCAGCCCGGCCTGGCGCACTGCCTGGAGAATCTGCCAGCCGTCGCGGCCAGGCAGCATCACGTCGAGGATCAGCAGGTCGTGATCGCCGGTCAGGGCCAGGAACTGGCCGGTTTCGCCGTCGGCCGCAAGCTCGGTGGCAAAACCGGCTTCGTTGAGGCCCTGGCTCAGGTACTGGCCGGTGCGGGCCTGGTCTTCGACGATCAGCAGTTTCATGCAGTGTCCGCGGTCTGAGTAGTGGCTGAAATGATACGTGACTCTGCCCGCCGTCGCCCGAGCTGACAAAGTTGTAATCTTGCCGTCAGGTGGCTGCCAGTCAGCCCGCCCTAAAGTGGCCCTATCCCATTGAAAGACCTGGAGTCATCATGAAACACCTGTTCGTCGCCGCCACGCTTGCCCTGGCAAGCCTGCCCGCTTTCGCAGGCGAGGCCGGCACCTTTGCGTTCGGCGAGCCGGCCTCGGCGGCCAAGGCCACTCGCACCGTCGAGGTGGTGCTCAAGGATATAGCCTTCGAGCCGAAGAGCCTGCAGGTCAAGGCCGGCGAAACCGTGCGCTTCGTGCTGATCAACCAAGGCAAGCTGCCTCACGAGTTCAACCTGGGCGACAAGGCCATGCATGCCGAGCACCAGAAGGAGATGGTCGCCATGCAAGGCCAGATCTTCACCGCTGGCATGAACCACGAGGGCATGGACCACGGCCAGATGAACCACGGCCAGATGAGCCATGGCGCCCACGGTCATGACGCGGGCAACACCGTGCTGGTGCCGCCCGGCCAGCGCGCCGAGCTGACCTGGACCTTCCGCAAGTCCGCGCCCATCGAGTTCGCCTGCAACGTGCCGGGGCATTACCAGGCCGGTATGGTGGGGCCACTGACCATCGAGTGACTGGCGCTCCAAGGCAGCAGGTAAAACCGGTAGACTAGGAGCATTTACGAACCTTCAGGTCAGTTTCCATGCATCCTGCTGCCGAACACTCTCCGCTGGGCAAGTCCAGCGAATACATCGCCACCTACACGCCTTCGCTGTTGTTCCCGATCCCGCGCACCGCCAAGTGGGCCGAGCTGGGCGTGACTGCCCAGACCCTGCCTTGGCAGGGCGTGGACTACTGGAACTGCTTCGAGCTGTCGTGGTTGCTGCCGTCCGGCAAGCCGGTGGTGGCCATCGGCGAATTCGCCATACCGGCCGACTCGCCGAACATCATCGAGTCGAAGTCGTTCAAGCTGTACCTCAACTCGCTGAACCAGACCGTGTTCGCTTCGATCGACGCGCTGCGCGGTTGCCTGGAAAAAGACTTGTCGGCAGCCGCTGGCAAGCCCGTGGCGGTGCAGGTGCGCACGTTGGCCGAGGTGGAGGCGCAAGGGGTGGTGGCGTTGCCAGGCCAGTGCATCGATGGACTGGACATCGCGATCAGCAACTACGAACAGCCTCAGCCTGAACTGCTGCGCTGCAACCCGGAACAGGTAGTGGAAGAGACCCTGCACAGCCACCTGCTCAAATCCAACTGCCCGGTCACCGGGCAGCCTGACTGGGGCAGTGTGGTGGTGGAGTACAAGGGCAGGGCGCTGGACCACGCCAGCCTGCTGACCTACCTGATCAGCTTCCGCCAGCATGCCGACTTCCACGAGCAATGCGTCGAGCGCATCTACCTGGACTTGAAGAACCTGCTGCAGCCGGGGCATTTGACGGTGTACGCACGCTACGTGCGCCGCGGTGGGCTGGATATCAACCCGTATCGCAGCATGGGGGCCATCAGCCCGGCGAACCTGCGGCTGGTTCGTCAGTAAGGCAGGCAAGCAAAACCTGTGGGAGAAGGGTCACCTGCCTCCCACAGCGCGCCTGGCGATCTCAGATGCCCATGCTGTGCAGCGAGTTGGCGATGCTGCGCAGGGTGGCGGTCAAGTCGGGGTGATCGGCTTCGAAGCGTTCGATCGCCAGATTTACGCCATCCACCAGGTTGTTGTCCGGGGTGGCCTCTTCGAGCTTCAGCTGCGCTTCGATCTGTCTGGCCTCCTCGTGCAGCGCGGCCAGCTCTTCATCCGAAAGCGGTACGTTTCTATCCAGTTGCTCGCGCAAGCTGTTCAGGCGCTCTTGCAATTCGCGGGCAGGCATTGGTTGTTCTCCATCAATGGCTTGGCATGGCATTGACCTCAGCGAAGCGGCAAAGGTTCGTGCCTGTCTCCAAGCGTAATCCACTCGCCGGCGCTTTGCATGATCCGCATCAATGGCGCTGTGTCAGGGTTTTTCACCCTTGCGGCGGCGCTGGGCGATGTCCAGCAGGCAAGTGTCCAGTGCTTCGAGGTGGTCGATCACCGAATGCACCCCCAGGCCGAACAACTCCAGGGTTGCCTTGCCGCGGGCCTGTTCCTGTTGCTGTGCGGTCATGGCTTGCCACTGCTGTGAAGCAGGGTCGCAGGCGGGGCTGCAGGCAGCCAGGCCTATGGTCCACAGCCCTGCATTGAGCCCGGACTGCAGCACGCGCGGCTCGCCGCTGACCAGCACACAGCCGTCCAGCCTTGCGCTGGCCAGGGTCATCAGGGCCTGCCAGCAGGCATCCGGCGCTGGCCAGCGCACACCATTGACGCGCTGGCCCGGCAACCAGTCGGGCAATACGCTGGCAAGGCGCTGGCTTTGCGCGCTGTTCAGGTCATCCAGCCAGATGCACGGCACTTGCTGGCGGCGCAGGCTGGCCAGGGCTTCGAGGGCGCCGGGGGCGGGCAGCGGGCTGGCGCTGGTGGCCCGGACCAGGCAACCGCGCAGGCCGAACAGCACAGCGGTGAAGGCGGGTGCATCATGCATGGCAACTTCCCTGAAATAGTCCGCAGGCTATTCGCCGATTGTTACGCGCCGGTGACTTGCAACAGTTGTTCACAAAATATTTAGCAAAAATGTGTAAAGCTGTTTATCAGCTCGCAAGGCTCTATACTGCCGCCGTACCTGCAGCGCGACCCGTTGCGCTTGTGGCCAAGACATTCGATGGAGAATATTTATGCGTAGGATCGGTGCCGGCGTGATCGAGCGAGTCACCCAGGCCTGTGTCTGTGCCAGTCTGTTGCTGGCACCCGTGGCAGCCACCCAGGCCGCTACCGAAGAGGATCCCTGGGAGGTGGTCAACCGGCCTATCTTCCGCTTCAACGACACCCTCGACACGTATGCCCTCAAGCCATTGGCCAAGGGTTACCAGGCAGTCACCCCGCAGTTCCTCGAGGACGGCATCCACAATGTCTTCCGTAACCTGGGCGATGTCACCAACCTGGCCAACGACCTGCTGCAGCTCAAGCCACATGCGGCTGGCGTGGACACGGCGCGGCTGATCGTCAACACCACCTTTGGCCTTGGCGGCTTCTTCGACGTCGGCACCAAGATGGGCCTGGTGCGCAACGACGAGGACTTCGGCCAGACTCTGGGCTACTGGGGCGTACCCAGCGGCCCCTATGTGGTCATCCCGCTGCTTGGCCCAAGTACCGTGCGTGATGGCCTGGCCAAGTACCCGGACACCTACACCAAGCCCTACCGCTACATCGACCATGTGCCGACCCGCAACTCGATCTTCGCGCTGGACGTGGTCGATACCCGGGCCAGCCTGCTGTCGGCGGAAAAGCTCATCCAGGGTGACAAGTACATCTTCATTCGCAATGCCTACCTGCAGAACCGCGAGTTCAGGGTCAAGGACGGCGAAGTCGAAGACGATTTCTGATTCATGCAGTAGCGAAAAGGCGACCCTCGGGTCGCCTTTTTCATTTTCCGGCAATGTCTGTCGGGGAGGGTGCAACCTTTCAATTCGGCCCTGTGCTCGGCTTTCTTATAACTCCCGGTAATTTGCCGTTCAAAGTGCAACGCACTCGACCCTCGTATGCTTGAAACGCCTGGCGGATGGGAGTACCGTCTGCGCCTTACGAGGTACCTCTGCCGGTTGCCTGGCCACTGTTCTTGGCCTACAACTCAAGTAGAGCGTTACTACCAAGAATTCCAGCAGTCGGATGTCAGCCTTGCAGACGCCCCTGCATCACCCCAAATCGGCGCCGTTCGCCCACATGCAGAAAATCAGTGCAACGCTGCTGATCATCGATGATGACGACGTGGTCCGTGCGAGCCTCGCCGCCTATCTGGAAGACAGTGGCTTCAGCGTCCTCCAGGCCAGTAATGGCCAGCAGGGGCTCCAGGTCTTCGAAGAACATCAGCCCGACCTCGTGATCTGCGATCTGCGCATGCCGCAGATGGGCGGCCTCGAACTGATCCGCCAGATCAGCGAGCGCGCCCCGCAGTTGCCGGTGATCGTGGTTTCCGGCGCCGGCGTGATGAGCGATGCGGTAGAGGCTTTGCGCCTGGGTGCCGCCGATTACCTGATCAAGCCGCTGGAAGACCTTGCCGTACTTGAACACTCGGTACGCCGGGCGCTGGACCGTTCGCGCCTGGTGCTGGAAAACCAGCGTTACCGCGACAAGCTGGAAGCGGCCAACCGTGAACTGGAAGCCAGCCTGCACCTGTTGCAGGAGGACCAGACCGCCGGTCGCCAGGTGCAGATGAACATGCTGCCGGAGAGCCCCTGGGAAGCCGGCGAGTTTGCCTTCGAGCACCAGATCATCCCGTCGTTGTACCTGTCCGGCGACTTTGCCGACTATTTCCGCGTGGATGAGCGGCGCATTGCCTTCTACCTGGCCGATGTCTCCGGGCATGGCGCCTCGTCGGCCTTCGTCACGGTGCTGCTGAAGTTCATGACCACCCGGTTGCTGTTCGAATTCAAGCGCGGCAGCAAGATTCGCGAATTCAAGCCCTCGGAAGTGCTCAGCCACATCAACCGCGGGCTGATCAACTGCAAGTTGGGCAAGCACGTGACCATGGTGGGCGGGGTGATCGACGAGGCGACCGGTCTGCTGACCTACGCCGTGGGTGGCCACCTGCCGCTGCCGGTGCTGTACACCCCGGGACATGCGCGTTACCTGGAAGGCCGCGGTCTGCCGGTGGGGTTGTTCGAAGAGGCGACCTACCAGGACCTGGTGATCGAGTTGCCGCCGCAGTTCAGCCTGAGCTTGATGTCCGATGGCATTCTGGACCTTTTGCCGGGGGACACGCTCAAAGATAAAGAAGCCGCCTTGCCGGACATCGTCAAGGCCTCGGGTGGCAGCCTGGATGGGCTGCGCCAACGATTCGGATTGGCTACGCTTGGGGAGATGCCGGATGATATCGCCCTATTGGTGTTGAGCAGGAACCTTCAATGAGTACCGGTAGAATCCAGTTCGCCGAGCAGAGCGGTACCTTCGTACTGAAATTCGTCGGTGAAGTGCGGCTGACCCTGTGTTCGGCGCTGGATGCAACGATCGAGAAGATCTTCACCGCGCTGAACTTCTCGGCCATTGTCATCGACCTGACTGAAACCGAGAGCATCGACAGCACCACCCTGGGCCTGCTGGCCAAGCTGTCGATCCTGTCGCGGCAGAAAGTGGGCCTGCTGCCCACCGTGGTCACGACCAACCCGGACATTTCCCGCCTGTTGCAGTCGATGGGCTTCGATCAGGTGTTCAACATCGTCGATCGCCCGGTGCCGTGCCCGGAATGCCTGACTGACCTGCCGTCCCAGGATCAGAACGAGGACGTGGTGCGCTCCAAGGTACTGGAGGCGCACAAGATTCTCATGGGCCTGAATGATTCCAATCGTGAAGCTTTCCACGACCTGGTGAACGCCCTCGAGCGGACCTGAGCCTGTACCGGCCTCATCGCCTGCTCCCGCAGCCTGAGCGCAGTGGGGTTCTCTGTGGGAGCCGGCTTGCCGGCGATGAGGCCGGCAAACCTCCTGCAAAACCCAGTTCAGTCTTTCGCCGCCACAAACTCGGCAGCCTCGCTGCCATCCGCACTCAACTGAAGCACCCGCGCCGGCCGCCCCTGCTCATCGAAGAACACTTGCCCCAACCCCGCCCCGTTCCACAGCCTTTCCCCGGCCCTGCTACGGTTGGGCGTGCGCGGTACCACTTCCATCTGCCGCCGCTTGGTAAACCAGTTGAGCGGCGAGCGCGGCGAGTAGAACCAGCGGTTGAGCCGGTCCAGTACATCCAGCAAGCGCCGCGGGAACTCGTTCTTGATACCGCTGCTGGTCACCTGCCACAGGTGCGGGCTGCGCTGGCGGTGACGGATCAGCACTTCATAGACGAACGAGTAGTGCACATCACCCGAAAGAATCACGTAATGCCCCGGCGTGCGCGAATGACGGAAAATGTTCAGCACCACCTGCGCCGCGCCGCGGTGGGCCATCCAGTTTTCGGCATCCACCAGTAACGGGTAGCCCAGCCAGCTGAAGACCCGCTGTACCGTTTCGATCAGCTTCACGCCAAATATCGGCGCTGGCGAGACGATGATGGCCGTGGGGTGGTCCAGCAGCGCCTGCTGCAGCTCGCACAGCGCCTCCCAGTCGAGCAGGCCGGACGGCTTGGCCAGGTCGGTTTCGCTGCGCCAGCGGCGTGTGCGGGTGTCGAGCACCAGCAGCGGCGGGTTGCTGGGCAGGTTGAATTGCCAGCCCTGGAAGCGCAGCAGCTCGTCGATCAGCGCGTCCTGTGACTGGCTGGCCAGCTGCTGACATTGCTCGACCAGCGCCCGGCAGCCGTCCGGGTCGTTGCCCCAGCCCTGGCACAACAGATACCCCAGCAAGGCATTGCCGATGATGCGCCGTGAAAACGGGTGGCCGTAGGCGGTTTGTTCCCACTGCGCCGAAAGGTTCCAGTCGTCGGTGATGTCGTGGTCGTCGAAGATCATCAGGCTGGGCAGGTGGGCCATTACCCGCGCCACCTGGCCGAGGTCGGCGGCGAATCCCTCGATCAACGGCAACTCCTGGCGGTAGCGCGCCTGGTGCTCACCGGCAAGCCCCGCAGGCATCTGCAGATCGACCAGCTGCCAGGGCGTGGGCGACCAGACCAGCAGGTACATGGCCATGACCTCGGCGAAGGTGACCAGGTGGTTGTCGGCGTTGCTGGAGGAAAAGATCGGCTTGCGCTTGCCGCCGAAGAAGCGTTCGCGCAGGTTTTCGTTGCGTTCCTGGGCAGGCAGCAGGTCGGCGCGGTGGTAATAGCTGGCGGGGTGGCGGTAGAGCGCCTGGCTATCGGCGACCACTGCCCCTTGCAGTTGTTCGTCGTACAGCCCCAAGCGTTCGATCAACGCATGAATCGCCCGCAGCATGGGCCCGGCGACGTCGTCGGCATAGACCTGATCGCCCGTCATCAACAGCACTGCGGGTCGCTCTTGCGGGCTCTGGCAGGCCTGCAGCAGGCGATCGGCGCAGAGCAGGCCATCGCTTGCCGGGTAATGCGGCTTGCGGCAGGATCCGTGCAACAACTGGTCCAGGCGACCGCGCAGCACCAGGCTGGGGCGCTGGCAGCCAGGGTAGAGCAGGTGCGGTGCCCAGTCGGCAATGCCTTGGCCATTGATGCGCAGGTCGTATTCGAGGGCAACGTCGCGGGGCAGGGGCTGGCTGAAGTGAATGTCCAGCAGGTGAATGAAAGCATTCCGGCCTACGGGAACGATCTGGCAATCCACCCTGGCTGTGCCGTCCATGATGAACTCGGGCTGCAAGGGTTGCGTGCCGACCAGCCAGATGGCCAGGCGTTGGAGCTCAATGCGGCGCAGTACCGGGCCGGCGAGTACGTGGGGCAGTGGGGCGGAGGAGGTCATCGACAGCTCGGGGGTATGCGGGCCAGAGGGCCCTGGAGTTCAAGTCACGGCTAGCGCTTGGCGATACGAAAACGGGCGGAAAATGCTGAACATTTCCCGCCCGTCTGGCAAACCCGAGATGTATCAGGCTTTTTCAGCCAGCAGCTTTTCCAGCTTCTCCTGGTCCCGTGCGAACTGGCGAATACCCTCGGCCAGTTTCTCGGTGCCCATGGCATCTTCGTTCATCGCCCAGCGGAACTGGCTTTCGTTCAATACCTGCTTGCTCTCGCCGGTATTGCCAGGTTTGAGCATCCGCGGCAGCTCACCCTGGTCGGTGCCCAGTTTATCCAGCAGATCAGGGCTGATGGTCAGGCGGTCGCAGCCGGCCAGTTGCTCGATCTGGCCGAGGTTGCGGAAGCTGGCGCCCATGACCACGGTGTCGTAGCCATTGGCCTTGTAGTAGTTGTAGATGCGGGTAACCGATTGCACGCCCGGGTCGTCGGCGCCGACGTACTCCTGGCCGGTACTTTTCTTGTACCAGTCGTAGATACGGCCCACGAACGGCGAGATCAGGAATACCCCGGCATCGGCACAGGCCTGGGCCTGGGCGAAGGAGAACAGCAGGGTCAGGTTGGTCTGGATGCCTTCCTTCTCTAGCTTCTCGGCGGCGCGGATGCCTTCCCAGGTGGAGGCCAGCTTGATCAGCACGCGGTCCCTGGAAATCCCGGCAGCCTCGTACAGCCCGATCAGCTGGCGGGCCTTGTTCAGCAGCGCCGGCTCGTCGAACGACAGGCGCGCATCGACTTCGGTGGAAATGCGCCCGGGGATGACCTTCAGGATGCCCGAGCCCACGGCCACGGCGAACTTGTCGCAGGCCAGGTCGACATTGCCCTTGGCGTCGGCCTTGACCTGCTTGAGCAGGTCGGCATAGCCAGGCATGGCGGCAGCCTTGAGCAGCAACGACGGGTTGGTGGTGGCATCGACCGGCTTGAGGCGGGTGATGGCGTCCAGGTCCCCGGTGTCGGCGACCACGGTGGTGAACTGCTTGAGTTGTTCCAGCTTGGAGGTCATGGGCGTGCTCTGTCCTGTGCAATGACTCGACATTACCCGAGCCCCGACGGCCGCTCAAGGGGCCTTTGGGGCACTGTCGAATTGTCGAAGGTGATGATTCGAGTCACGCGCCAGCACGAGGTTCCCTGCGCCTGGCAACAGGATGCGTTTCGTCGGGCGCAGCCCCGATTGTGGGAGCCGGCTTGCCGGCGATGAGGCCGGGGCAGGCCCAGCTGGACTGCCTGTCATGGCCCCATCGCCGGCAAGCCGGCTCCCACAAGAGAGGGGGCGTCGCTTCAGCGGCCCTGCAACAGCTCGGCGGCCTGGTCGAACACCACCAGTGGCTCCGGCGCCTTGTGAATATCCGCCGACAGCAGTTGGCGGAACCGCCGCGCGCCCTTGAACCCTTGCCCAAGCCCGAGAATATGCCGGGTCACGTGGTGCATCGCACCGCCGCTGGCCATGTGCGCAACGATGTACGGTCGCAACTGCGCCATCGCCTCGCTGCGGCTGACCACCGGCGCAGCGCTGGCAAACAGCTGCTGGTCCACCTCGGCCAGCAGGTATGGGTTGTGGTACGCCTCGCGCCCCAGCATCACCCCATCGAAGGTCTCAAGATGCGCCTGGCACTCGGCCAAAGTCTTGATACCGCCATTGAGCACGATTTCCAGGTCCGGGAAATCGGCCTTCAGCTGCGCCGCAACGTCATAGCGCAGCGGCGGAATCTCACGGTTCTCCTTGGGCGAGAGCCCTTCGAGAATCGCGATCCGCGCATGCACGGTAAAGCTGCGGCAGCCAGCCTCGCGCACCTGGCCGACGAAGTCGCACAGCTCGGCGTAGCTGTCGCGGCCGTTGATGCCAATGCGGTGCTTGACCGTCACCGGCGTCGACACCGCATCGCGCATGGCCTTCACGCAGTCGGCCACCAGTGCCGGATGCGCCATCAGGCACGCGCCGATCATGTTGTTCTGCACCCGGTCGCTCGGGCAACCGACGTTGAGGTTGACCTCGTCATAGCCCGCCTCTTCGGCCAGGCGCGCGCAGGCGGCCAGATCGGCCGGCACGCTGCCGCCCAGCTGCAGGGCCAGCGGGTGCTCGGAGACGTCGTGGCGCAGGAAACGGTGGGCGTCGTTGTGCAGCAGCGCCCCGGTGGTGACCATTTCGGTGTAGAGCAGGGTCTCTTTGGAGAGTAGGCGCAGGAAGAACCGGCAGTGCCTGTCGGTCCAATCCATCATCGGTGCAATGCTGAAGCGGCGGGACGGCTCAGGGCGCGTGGTCATTGGCTTTGAGCCGGGTTTTGCAGTGATTTCGTTCAACGTGTTTTGTACCGAATTTCGGGGGTTTTGGGGCGTTTTTACCAAGCGCTTGGTACAATGTACCAATCGAATCAGGACGTGTACCAATTCTCATGGCAACCATCAGACCCCGCAAGAAGGCCGACGGCACCATCAGCTACACAGCTCAGATCCGCATCAACCGCGACAAGGTGACAGTCTACCAAGAGAGCCAGACGTTCGCCCGCAAACAGGCCGCAGTGGCCTGGGCGAAGCGACGAGAAACCGAGTTGGCAGAGCCTGGTGCAATCGAGCGGGCGAGCCGGGTAGGGCACACGGTCAAGCAGATGATCGACCGCTACCTGGTCGAGGCCGAGAAAGCCGGGCCGCTGGGTGAGACGAAGCGGCGCACGTTGAATGCCATCAAGAACAGCTACCTGGGTGAGAAGGTGGATTCCGACCTCACCCAGCAGGTGCTGGTGGACTACGCGCTGTGGCGCATGAGCCCTGAAGGTGGAGGCATTAAACCGCAGACGGCCGGCAATGACCTGGCGCACCTGGGGTCGGTGCTGTCCCTGGCCAGGGCGGCGTGGGGATATGAGATTGACGCGCAAGCAATGCCAGATGCGCGCCTCGTGCTGAAGAAGTTCGGCTACAACCTGAAGAGCCGAGAGCGGGATCGGCGCCCTACGCTGGATGAGATCGATAAGGTGCTCGAACACTTCTTCGAGATGTTGCAGCGGCGGCCAAGCGTCATCCATATGCCCAAGGTGGTGGCGTTCGCGATCTTCTCGACCCGCAGAATGGACGAGATCACCCGCATCCGATGGGAAGACCTGGATGAGCACCGGCAGGCTGTGAAGGTGCGGGACATGAAGAACCCCGGTCAGAAGATCGGCAACGATGTCTGGTGTTACTTGCCGGATGAGGCGTGGATCATTGTGCAGAGCATGCCCCAAGAGTGTCGCGAGATATTCCCATACAACACTGATTCAATCGGTACCGCCTGGTCCAAGGCGTGCAAGATGAAAGGGATCAAGGATCTGCATTTTCATGACTTGCGTCACGAAGGGGTGAGTCGACTGTTTGAAATGGACTGGGATATACCGAGGGTTTCAAGTGTATCCGGGCACCGCGATTGGAACTCGCTGCGGCGGTATACCCATTTGCGTGGACGAGGAGATGGGTATAAGGGCTGGAAGTGGCTGGATCAGATCATTCAGGCACCGGTTAAACTCGGCGCCCGGGCTGAGTAGGCGGGTGGGTACGGGTGCTACCTTTATCAGCGCTTACTCGTGGTAGGCATCCGCTTTGGGGTGATTGCGGTCGCCCGCGACCGGCTGCTTTCGACCCATTGCGGACATTGGCGAAAGCCGTACGGGGAACCACGCTCACTCGCTTTATCCATGACAACCTTTAGATATACCGGTTCGCTACGGCTGGCCAGTTTAGGCGCTGGCGCTTGCTTTCCGGGCTGCCTACACTGCGAAAGTCTGTCTGGACGGGCCTCGCTGATAATTAAGTGCCGGCCGGCAAAGAACGCGTGAAAAGGACCTTCAGAAGGGATAAGTCGTGTGCCTCGTGATCATTTACCTACCAGCAGTTGCTTTTTGAGCATGAAGGCGCGCTGGAGGATATGGCTTGCGCTGGTGAACTTGTTGGCGCTGGCCATTCCATGTGTGGAAGCGCGTACGTTGGCCCAGGTTCGGGAAAGCGGCGTCCTGCGCATATGCGTCGCTGGCTCGAGTGCTTCCTTTTATCGGACCAATGCCGAGGCGTTTGCCCGGTCACTCGCGGTGCGCCCACAGGTAACGGAGCTGCCGAGCTTCGATGCGCAGTTTCATAACGCTCGGGGTGAAACCGTACGCGACGCAAGCTACGACCCGAAGCTACTTGCCGACGGCAGTTGTGATCTCTATCCAAATGACCTGCAGATCGTACCCTGGCGCGAAACGAAGATGCTGCTGGTGCCTTACTACAAGGTTCGCAATCTCGTCATCGTCCATCGCTCCAGACAGTCGCTGGGCAATGAGGTGGCTGATCTGCGTGGCCTGACGGCGGCAGTGCAGAAGGGCACGGGCTACGAGCAATGGATCGATGAAGCCAACCGCGGCCCTCTCTCCAGTCAGCCGGTGAAGCTGGTCTATGCGACAACCGATCAGGCGGTGAAACTGGTCGCCGATGCAAAGGTGGATTTCACCGTGCTGGGTAGCGAAAGTGCGCTGCGCTGGGCACGCGAAGACCCCGAGCGTCTCTCCATTGCGTTTCCGGTCAGCGAACCGACCAGCGTTGGCTGGGGTGTTGCGCGCAACGCTGCGGATCTCGCGCGCGCGCTGGAGCGGTTCTTCAAGTCCAGCAATCGTATCGATTCGCCACTCGATGCGAGCTGGCGACAGTACTATCACGTATCGCTGATGGAATATCGGCTGTTTGAGGAATCCTTCAGCGAGGACGGCCTCGATATCAAAGCAGTTATGAGCTGGGCAATTCCTAGTGTTATCGCGGTCCTGCTGCTACTTGGCGCCATGCTTGCGTGGAACCGACGCCTGAACCGGGAAGTGGACGAGCGCAAGCGCGTTGCTGCGGAGTTGGCCGAACGTGAGGCGTTCACCCGAGCGCTCATGGATACCAGCCCAGCGAGTCTGATACTGGCAGACCGGAACGGCGCAGTCAGGGAAGTCAGCCAACGCTTTTCGCAGGCGACCGGTTATGTCGCTGAGGACCTGCTCGGGCGCAACACCACCAGCTTGTATGTTGACCCTGACGAGCGCGAACGCTTCCTTGAACTGCTGACACGCAACGGCAAGGTCGAACACTTCGAGACCCGCCTGCTGCACAAGGATGGCTCGATCCTCTGGGTTCTGGTGGGCGCATCATTCGTGACGATCCACGGTGAGGTCTTGATCGCCAGCTGGATGCGTGATGTCACGGAACACCATGCGGCAGCGGTGGCGCTCAGTGAAGAACGCATGCGGCTGCAGGCGATCCTCGATATCAGTCCGATCAACATAGCCTTCTCGATCCAGGGCGTGATCCGCTTCGCCAATCCCCGTTTCTGTGAAACGTTCGGCCTGGGTGTCGGTGACGCTGCCCTGCAGCTCTACGTGAACGGGCAGGATCGCCAGGCCATCGTCGAGCGCCTCGCGGACGATGGCATTGCCAAGGGCCAGGAAGTGCAGATGCTCGACCGGCACGGGTACGAACGCACCATGCTGGTCACTTACCTGCCTATTCAGATCCAGGGTGAGCAAGGGCTGCTTGCTTGGCTTCACGACATCACCGAACGCAAGGCAGCGGAACTGGCTCAGCAGCGGGCGAAGGAGATTGCTGAAGAGGCGACGCGGGCAAAAAGCGATTTGCTGGCCAACATGAGCCACGAAATCCGCACGCCCATGAATGCGATCATCGGCATGTCCTACCTCGCGCTTCAGACATCGCTGGACCACCGGCAGCGCGATTATGTCTCGAAGATCCACAACGCGGGCACTTCGCTGCTTGGCATCATCAACGACATCCTTGATTTCTCCAAGATCGAGGCCGGCAAGCTCAGCGTCGAGACAGTACCGTTTCAGATCGATGCAGTGCTCGACAACGTGTCCTCGTTGATTGCGCAAAAGGCCTACGACAAAGGGCTCGAACTATTGTTCGACCGAGCGCCGGACGTGCCCGACACACTGCTCGGGGATCCGCTGCGACTGGGGCAAATCATCCTCAACCTGGTAGGCAACGCGGTGAAGTTCACCGAATATGGCCAGGTGATGATGGTGGTCCGCAACCTGGGCCGCACCGGGGACAAAATTCAACTGCAGGTTCACGTTCACGATACCGGCATTGGCATGACGCCCGAGCAGGCCGGGCGACTCTTTCAGGCCTTTGCCCAAGCCGATAGCTCGACCACCCGGCAATATGGCGGCACTGGTCTGGGCCTTGCCATCTCCAAGCGCCTCGTCGAACTGATGGGCGGAACGATCACGGTGGACTCTGAACCGGGTAACGGCAGCACCTTTTCTTTCAGCGTCTGGCTTGGGCTTGGCCCGCAACTGCAGGCGCAGCGCCAGATCGTCCCTGCCGAGCTTGCCGGAGCGCGTGCATTGGTTGTCGATGACAATGCTGCCGCACGTCAGATCCTTTCCGACATGCTGCGCGTAGCGGGGCTTACGCCGGTCGCGGTGGCGTCCGGCGAGGCTGCCCTGGAAAGCCTGCACAGTGCCACAGCAGACGACCCGTTCCTTGTGCTGTTCGTGGACTGGTATATGCCGGCGATGGATGGGATCGAAACAACGCGCCGGGCCCTTGCGCTGCGTCCTGCACTGCACGCCGTCATGGTCAGTGCATTCGGGCATGATGAAATGCGCGCCGCCGCGCAGGCAGCCGGCGTTCGAGCGTTTCTGGTTAAACCGGTCAACCAATCCTCGCTGGTTGAGATACTGGTCAACCTCTTCGTGCCGCAAACAGGCGTAGTGGCGGCAGCCGTACCCACTGCGCAGGCGCAGGTGCTTGCCGGGGTGCGCCTGCTCGTCGCAGAGGACAACGAAATCAACCAGCAGATCGCCAGGGAGCTGCTTGAGGCCGCCGGTGCCCTGGTAGAGGTTGCGGGCAATGGCTGCGAGGCACTGTCCATGCTTGCCGCTGCGCAATACGACGCTGTATTGATGGATGTGCAGATGCCGCAGATGGATGGTGTCGAGACCACCCGGCGTATTCGCGCCGAGCCGCACTGGGCAAAGCTTCCGGTGATTGCGATGACCGCCCATGCCAGGGTTGAGGATCGCGAGCGCTGCATCGAGGCGGGCATGGTCGACCATGTGACCAAACCCGTGGACCCGCAGGCGTTGATCGCCACGGTGCTGCGCTGGGTCGTACCTCGGTCGGCCGTAGCGCAGCCGACCAGCGCCGCTTCAGGCGAGGATTGGCTGCCGGACATCCCGGGGCTCGATAGCGCCGACGGATTGAGGCGAGTGGCGGGCAATCGCCATCTATACCTCAAGCTGCTGGGGCATTTTGCCGAGCGCAAGGCGCTGGCAGGGCAGGCGTTGCTGAACGCGCTGCGGGCCGGTGACCGGGCCTCGGCCGAGCGCATAGCCCATGCCGTAAAAGGTGTTGCAGGCAACCTCGGTTTCAGTGGCCTGCAAATCATGGCTGGGAAGCTGGAGACCGCAATCAAGGCGTACGCCGAGTCGGACGCCTTGGTGAGTGACGTCATTGAGGCGCTTTCGCTGGCCGTGCAGGCGATCCGTCGAGCCTTGGGCAGTGAACAGGTAGCTCCACTGGTAGTATCGAGCATCGACGATACGCAGCATGCCAAAGCGCTGATGCAGCTGCTGGAGGCCAATGACGGGGTCGCCCCGGATTATGTCCAGCAGCACGCAGCTGCGTTGCAGGGTGTTCTTGGCAAGGATTGTTTTGAACAGTTGTGCAATGAGGTGAACAACTTTGACTTCGAGGCCGCGCGGCAAACGCTGCGGGAGGGAACATCATGAATGAAGTCCTGAGCACCCCCCATGGCCCTATCATCCTCATTGTCGATGACACGCCAGAGAACATCACACTGATCAATGGGCTGCTCAAGGATCGTTACCGTACGCGGGTGGCCATCAACGGCGAGCGCGCGTTGAAGGCAGCGGCCCAGGAGCCCCGCCCGGATCTGATCCTGCTCGACATCATGATGCCCGACCTGTCGGGTCATGAAGTGGCAGGGCAGCTCAAGCGCGATCCGCGCACAGCCGATATTCCGATCATCTTCCTCACCGCCATGGCGACCATGGAAGACGAGATCCTCGGTTTGCAGATGGGCGCCGTGGACTACATCACCAAACCTATCAACCCGCCGATCGTGTTGGCGCGGGTGGAAACCCAGTTGAATATCAAGGCGGCCGCCGACTTCTTACGAGATCAGAAGGCTTATCTTGAGCAGGAAGTGCAGCGTCGCACCGCCGAGGTCATGGCTATCCAGGATGTGACCATTCAAGCCATGACCTCGCTGGCCGAAACCCGCGACAATGAGACGGGCAACCACATCCGACGAACCCAGCACTACGTCAGGTTGCTGGCCGAGATGCTGCGCGAACACCCGAGGTTCCGCCATTTCATTGATGATGAGAGCATCCGACTGCTATTCAAGTCGGCTCCGCTGCATGACATCGGCAAGGTCGGTATACCCGATCACATACTACTCAAGCCGGGGCGTCTCACACCGGAGGAGTTTGAGACGATGAAGACCCATACGGTGCTGGGAGGCAATGCTATCCGGCACGCCGAGGAGCAGCTGGGCACCTCGGTGGGGTTTCTGCGTCTGGCCAAGGAAATCGCCTACGGCCACCACGAGAAGTGGGATGGTACCGGCTATCCCGAAGGGCTGAGTGCCGACGACATTCCCATCAGCGCCAGACTGATGGCGGTGGCGGACGTGTATGACGCACTGATCAGCCGGCGCGTTTATAAGCAGGGCATGTCCCATGATCAGGCGCTGGAGATTATCCGCCAGGGACGTGCCAAGCATTTCGATCCGGATATATGCGACGTTTTCCTGGCCAACCATGAGCACTTCCAGGCTATCGCGGAGCGCTTTGCTGATAGCGATGAGGTTGGCTGACACTTCAATGCCCAAGGCTGCTTCAGCCTGTACGTGAGCGTGTAACAGCGGTAAACATGGCACAATCCGCCCCGAATTATATGGACTTTAGGGCCTGCTGACCTTAGCTATTGGCTACCGCCCAGGTTGCCTCTGTCACGGTATAGGTCTCTAGCGGAGGGCAGCTTTGGGTCGTTATCTGCCCTCGCCAAAGGCCGGTCCGGGTGATCGTCGACGATGTCGACGGCCACCGACACCTGGCCAGGCGAGGTGCAATCTCCCGGTTAGCCGGCCCGAAGCGTCTTGTTCAATTGCGCACACTCCTTACGGGCAGCCTCCCGCTGCTGATCCAGGTATTGCGCCAGATCGGCAATATGAATGCCTCGTGCGCTCTTCTGGCTTGTCTCGAGCCTGGTGATAGGGAGCTTGATCTGTCCGGCAAGAACCTTCCGCTGAAACATGTCAGGGGTGAGGTGAGTGAAGTAGTCACTGCATACCTGCTCGAGCGAGATAATCGCCATGCCGTTGTACTGCGCCATCAAAACAAAGGCTGTGTTCATGCATGGCCCTCCTGCTGGCTGAGCACTTGCTTGCTGGCAAGGTTGAACAGTTCATCGGCGGAAACTGGAGTGACGGACTGCTCAAAGTTGCGCACTGCGTCAAACCGAGTGCGGTACAGCCCGGCCTGGCCGAGCCAAGCGGCGGCGGGATGTTCTGCGGTGGGTGCGGTGCAGTCGTGAGCCTTGGCATGCTCAACCAGCAGCATCGCCTGATCGAAGCTCAGCACTCGGCCATTGAAGTACCAGGCGGGATTGTCAGCGCTGGTCAACACCAGGGTGTCGAGCAGTGGCACGGGTGCGCCTGCTTCCCAATTGTCGCGAATGTGGCTCAAGCCGAGCGCCTTAGCGATGGCTTGAGCGTTAGTGGATTTACCGCACCCAGTCGGGCCATGGACGATGCAGCTGCGTGGGGTGGGAGTGGTCATGCTGCAGCTCCTGTGGTTACGGAGCTACCAGGTGTGCTGCGTAGTTGGGCATGGATCCGTTTGGCCAGCTCATCAATGACATCTGCCTGCGCGCCAGCTCGGGCTGCCTCCGCTTCGGTTTTCAGGGCTTTGAACGTGCGTTGAGCCAGACGCATGATGGACAAGGCGCTGACCAGACTCTCGTAGTCCGCCTTGGTCACCGGTAAGCCGGTATACGACATGATGCGGGCTTCCAGTTCGAGCATACTCGCTTTGAGGTTGGCGACATCCTGGTGATGCTTGCGTTGGCCGGCTTCGGACTGAATCCGAGCCTCGTCCAGATCATCCTGCAGGCCTTTGATCTGCAGTTTCAGGTCAGCCCTTTGCTGCTGTCTGCCTTCGTCCAGACCTCGAATGAAGGCGCGGTGCCGCATTCTCGGGATGATGAAGGTCAGGGCGATAAGGCCGATAAGCCACGCGATACCCAGGGCAAGTACTTGTTGATGTGGTTGCATGTGCTGTGCTCCGAAATGGCCCGCCGCCGGGTAAGGTGAGAGTCGGTGGCGGGCTGGGTGCCCCTGCTGGCCGGGGCCGCTTGGTTCAAGCGGATTGACGAGATCGTTCTGCCTGTCGGTCCAGGTACTCGGCCAAGTTGTGCAGGTAGACAACGTGCTGCGCCTTCGCCGAGTTGTGCAGCTTGCTCAGCACCAGCTTGATCTGTCCCTTGTTGATGAGCTCCCTGAGACGGCGATCTGAACCAATGTGAGGGAAGTAGCGCTCCCTCACAGCGGTCAGTGTCGGGCAGGGCGTGGAGAACTCGCCGCGCAGTTGTTCCAGGGTGCTCATGCGCACTCCCTGAGATTGTCGGGGCCGGGCTGGAGCTTCGCTCGGACTGCATCAGCGAGGTGCTCTTTGCTGGTACCTGTGACAGCCACGCAGACATCGCCCTGGTCGTTGGTCACGACGGCGCCGAGGGGAAGTTGGCGGTTGACCGTGGCGATGACGTAGGCGGTTTGGCCGGTCAGGAGTACCTCTTCAACGCTGACCTGCGCTTCCATGAGAGCGAGCGCTTCCTCCGACTGAGCGCCGGAGTCAGCTCGGCCATTGGCCAGGTCTTGCACAAAGTCCCTCAATGACAGGCATTTGGTGGAGAGGGCGCGCGGCAGGCTCAGGCTGCTGCAGAGCGATCCAAGGATCACCTTGATGCGGTGGTGCGTGCAGTCGTTTTCGATCTCGATCTGCGCGTCGACGGTGGCCTCAGGGCGCTGCAACTTGCAGGTCGCAATACCGCCGTTATCCAGGGTGCGCTGCAGCAGCATGATGTGGCGTAGGGAGATCTGGAACTCGCTCATGCTGCACCCCCGTTCGCAGGTACGGCGTGGGCTTTGCCATCCAGGGAGACGACCAACTGCAAGCCGGTGCTGCGTTGGAACGCGTGGATTTTCGCCAGGCTGGTGCAGGCGGTTGGATGGATGAGGACCGCTACGGATCCGTTGCGCTGTGCTGATTTCATTCTTCCGTGTCCTTGATGTGAGAGAAGGCACGGGACTGAAATTAGCAAGGGCTAATTAATTGTACAATAGCAAATGCTAAATTGATTGGGCGTGATTGCGCCCCGGCAGATGGCCGGTGAAACGCAACACGAGGGGGTTAGAGCTTCTTCGCGTTCCAGGCCAGCAGGACGCGGGCTTGTATGTGCATGCGTTCGATCATCGACTCATCGATGGTAATCGGTGGGTAGATGGGGTTGTCGGAGATCATTCGGAGCTGGCCTCCGGTAAGGCGCTGCAGGCGTTTGATGTAGAGGTCGCCGTCGAGGGTGAAGACGTATATCGCGTCTGTTTTCACCTCGGAAATCCCGCGATCCACAAGCAGGGCGTCGCCGTCGGCGAACGTACCAGACATGCTATCGCCATCCCCTGTGATGATGGCCAAGTTGTCGACATTCGAGAAGGTCAGGCCCTGCATCCTGAGCCAGTCGAGGTGAACCGTCATGTCACGGATGACTTCAATCATACCTGGGGCTGCCTTGCCATGCCCCATAGACGCCGCGATATCGAGGTGCGGAATCAGCACGAAGTTCTTGTCCTTTGCCGCCCTGGTGGGCAGGCGAACCACGTTGGCTGGGGCTGCGGTGGATGGCTCCTCGGAGGGAGGAGATGTCAGCGTCCCTGCTGCGAGCCCGATCTTGAGCTCCAGATTAAGCGCAGCCTTTTCCCCCAGCTTGCGATGGCCGTTGAGCAGTTGTGACAGGTACGACGCGTCTAGGTCGTGAGCCTCAGCGAATTCCTTCTGGCTCAGTGCACCCATGATCGTACGGAGGGAGGCGATACGCCTTTCATTGATATCCATTTGGCGATGATTGCTTTCCGTTAGCAAACAGTAAATTACTACTTGCTATTGCCTTGCTAATTAGCAATTGCTAATCTCGCCACCAACGGAGGTGTCTATGACGCTTAGCGAGTACTTGAAGACGATGGACAAGGAAGGGCTCGAGGCTTTCTCGCGACGTTGCGGTACGTCTGTTGGCCAGTTGAAACAAGTGGCCTACGGCAACCGCCGCGCTAGCGCGGGACTAGCTGTCTGCCTGGATCGAGAAACGGCAGGTGTGATTCGTTGTGAAGCACTGCGGCCGGACATCGATTGGGCATATTTGAGGCAAGTGAAGGAATAAGGTGCTGGACCAGGGACTCTCACCTCCCTGGCCCAGCGACGACGACGCACAGCACAGTACGGTCGTAGCTGTAGGATAGGTCCTACCTCATCCTGTGGCTACACCGTAAACCGAGGATTTACGGTTATGAGTCGCATTGATCTACTGCCGGACGCGGGTCCGGTTCTCGCATTGCGGCAGGCGCTCTACCGCGCCGGTCGCGACTATCACGGTGGTATCACCAAGCTGGCCTTCGATATGGTCATGGACGTTGATACCCTGCAGAAGAAACTCCATCCCACCGAAGAGCGGCGCTGGCCAAGTCCGGATGAGATAGAAGAGATCGTCCGGTGGACCGCAGATCAGCGGCTGCTGGATGCCCTCGTTCGACCGGCCGGTGTTGTGTGGTACCGCCCGGAGCCATTGCCAGCGACCAACGAAGCCCTTCAGGCGGTAGCCAAGCTGCTTGAGGAGTCCAGCGAATTCGTTGGCAGTCTCCACGATGGTGCCGCCGACAACGTCTGGACGGAGTCCGAGGTGTTGGATCTGGAGCACCGCGGGATGGATGTGATCCGTCAGGTGCTGGCGATCATGGCAGGTGCCCGCCAAGCCATGGAGGATGAAGCCCATGGCTGACGCCGTCGATTTCGCCAACGATCACGCCGAGTACTTCCTGCAGCTGTCGCTGCAGCGCCTTGCACGACTCCCTGAAAAGCCAAGCGCCCAGTTCTGCGAGGACTGCGACGAGCCGATCCCGCTCGCTCGTCAGCAGTCGGCTGCGGGTTGCGAGACCTGCATCGATTGCCAAGAGCTGCGGGAGCGCCGCAGATGAGCGAGCGCCCAACTCCTGCCACAGCTGATTGGGCGCGGCGTTACATTGAAGCCTTCGATCTCGCTCTGGTTCCCATTGAACCAGGTGAGAAAGGCCCTAAGGGGGCTGGCTGGAACAAGCCAGGTGGCTACTTTACTGATGCCTCAAAGGCTGAAGCGTTCTGGATAGCGAGCCCGAATCACAACCTCGGTGTTGTGCTCGGGCCGAGTCGTGTCTGTTCGCTCGACGTTGATGATGTTGAGCTGACCAGACTGGTTCTCCAGCAGACGCTTGGGCTCGACGTCGACGCTCTTGCTGACATGTACCCGACCTCTGTTGGCAATCCTGAGCGATTCCGCGTGATGTTCCGCGTTCCCGAAGGTGTAGAACTGAGTCGTCACGCTCTGGTTTGGCCCAACAAGAACGACCCTTGTGGCACCATCTACAAAGGGATCATGGCGCAAGCAATTGCTGCCAAGGCCGACGGAGATGCCGAGCGCGAGGCGGCTTTCCGCATGGCGGCTGATCCTTTCAAGAAAGTGACGGTCTTCGAGCTTCGGGGCGGCCTGGTGCAGGACGTATTGCCGCCGTCCATTCACCCTGGTACAGGCAAACCTTACACCTGGCGAACCCCTCCAGCCGCAGAAGGCTTGCCGGTGTTGCCGGCCGACCTCTTGGCCATCTGGCAGGATTGGGACGAATTCAAGCCGATGGGGGAGGGGGTTTGCCCATGGAAGCCTAAGTCGGCAGCGCCTGCGTCTGCAGCTCGTCCCGTGGCCAAGCCATCACCAGCTGCAGCACGATCCGGCGACCGGCTTCCCGAGGTCATCCCCGAGTTCAATCGCATCCATGATATCGCCACGATAATTGAGGCACATGGATACAAGCGTATCGACGGCAAGTGGTTGAGCCCACACAGCAGCTCCGGCGCACCCGGCGTGACGATCACGGATGGCAAGCTGTATTCGCACCACACTTCGGACCCGCTGGCGAACGGACACAAGAACGACGCGTTCGATGTGTTCTGCATCCTGATGCACGACGGCGACCAGAAGGTTGCTACCAAAGCAGCGGCGCGGATCCTCGGCATTGATGCAAAGTCCCGTCCACCGGCACCGCCGCCATTGGGCGAACTTCCCCGCGCCCCATCGGTGGTCGAGCAGGCCGAGCTGCCTTCGCTCGAGGGCAGCGATGCCGAGAACCTTCCCCACGCCCCATCGGACGATGAAGCGCCCAGCCCGGCCGGCTCCTCGGCCAAAGGGGGGGCAGGGGGTGACGCCCTGGACATCAATGGCGCAATGCGCCGATTCGCCCTGGTCGAAGGCACCACCAGTGTGTGGGACTTGGACAATGGGCGGGCGATGAAGCGGGCAGGCTTCGAAGCTCTGGTTGGCAAGCCCCTGGCAAAGGAGTGGATAGAGCGAACCGACAAGAAGCTCATTGCCTCCGAGCAGGTGACAGAGCTTGAACAGGCCCGAAAGATGGCCAGCAAGAAGGGCGGGGCGCTGAAGCTGGAGCCGCTCGACCGGTACATCTACATCGACGGTACGAAAGAGGCCTGGGACCGCGAGAAGAAGCGGCGCCTGCCCGAGGGTAGCGTCAAGATGGCCCTGGGTGATGCTTATCAGCTATGGCTGAACAGCCCGGATCGGCGGGTGGTGGACGTCGACCACATCGTGTTCGACCCGACGATGACCAAGGATCCTGCGATCTACATCAACACCTTCGAGGGCTTGCCGCTTGCGCCGGTGCGCGATGACGCTGCCTGCGAGAACCTGCGCTGGCTGATCTCGTTTCTTTGCAACAATGACACTGAAGCTCTGGATTGGCTGGTCAAGTGGCTGGCCTACCCGCTGCAGCACATGGGCGCGAAGATGGACACTGCCATCCTGTTCCACTCGACCATGGAAGGCTCGGGCAAAAGCCTGTTGTTCGCGGACATCATGGGTGAGCTGTACGGCCGTTACGGCGCCACAGTTGGCCAGACGCAGCTTGAAGGCAACTTCAACGCCTGGCAGAGCGGCAAGCTGTGGGCCGTGTTCGAAGAGGTTGTGAGCCGCGACCAGCGCTACAACCAGGTCGGCAAGATCAAGCACATGATCACCGGCAAAACAGTGCGGATGGAGTCGAAGTTCATCAACGGCTGGGAAGAATCCAACCACATGAACTCGGCGTTCCTGAGCAACGAGATCATGCCGTGGCCGATCAGCGAAGACGACCGCCGGATGCTGGTGATGTGGCCTCTGGAGACGCTGCCGCCTGAGAGGCAGAAGGCAATCGCCCGGGAGCTGGCGAATGGCGGGGTGGCTGCCTTGTACGGTTGGCTGCTGGACGTCGACCTCGAGGACTTCAACCAGCGCACCCGTCCGCCTAAGACTGAGGCCCGTCAACGCCTGGTTGAGCTGAGCCGCACGGCCTGGCAGACATTCTTCCACCTCTGGCGGAACGGTGAGCTTGGGTACGGCCTGTGGGGTTGCTGCCTGACCTCGGATGTGTACGCCATGTTCATTGAGTGGTGCGCCCATAACAAAGAGCATGCCATGAGCCAAACCAAGTTCTCCTTGATGCTGAGCGCTAAGGTGGAGAAGACGAGGGCTATCCCCTGGTCGGACTGCTCCACGGGGCACGGCACTCGGCGATTCGCGGCGTTCTTCATGCCCACTGATGGTGATCCTTCCCTGCCCCCATCCATGAATGCGGCCGTGCTGGGCAAGAACGTCATCGAGTGGCGTGAGCGAGCGAAGCTCTCGGGCTGGACGGTGGAAGCCTGGGACCACATCAAGAGGGTTGCAGCATGACTCTGTCGGTAAGTGTGTTGGGTGTGTTGGGTGGGTGTTGGGTTGGTTTCCGCAAGCCAACACAGATTCAGGCCCCGGAATCCGTGGATTGGCGGGAGTGTGTGTTGGGTGTGTTGGGTTCGCGCACGCACGCGCGCAGGCGATCTTCTTCAAGCGCTGAAATCGAAGGCCCGATAAATCTCTATGCGAGCCCTGAAAAACTCAACACACCCGACACACTAAACACAGATGCTTTCAATCCATTGAATTTATTGGGTTTCGAGTGTGTTGGGTTTGTGTTGGGTTGGCTAAATGTGTGTCGGGTACTGAATTCGGAGGGATGGCGATGACGATGGACTTGGAAAGACGCCTTCAGCGTCAGGTGCAAGTGGCCCAGCACCTGAAGGATATGGCGGAGTTGATTGATCCAGCCGAGCGCCTGCGTCTGGTCGGCGGACTGATGCAGCACTGGGGCGAGCAGCGCAGGCAATTGGGATTGGAAGCCAGCCTCGGTAGCCAGATGGGTACGATCATGGAATGGAAGGGGGCGGCGCCCCGCACTGGCTCCTCTGGAGCGCGGATTCTGATGTCGGGCGCTGGCCTGGATTACGCCGCCGCCGAAGTCGATGCAGCCGTCGCTGAGTTGGCTCGCGGGGACAAGCGTGCGGCAACGCTGGCCAAGCTGGCCGAGCTGCGTTACCTCCACCAAGTCACTATCAGGGAGCAGATGCGCGAGGTCGGGCTTGCCGAGGAAGCCGACCGGACTTACCGCAATTGGGTCAAGGCTCTGCACCTGCGGGTGTTTGCTCAACTGGCCGCACGCTCTGGTCGCGTCCGACAGCAGACCGTTCGTCGGGTCTCTTTGCAACTTGTGTGCAACATTGATGCTACATAGCGATCACATTGCGACGAACCGAAAAACACCCCTTTTCGGTTTTTCCGGTGGCATGTAAAAAGTCCCCACGATATCAAAAGTGCGCTTAGGCGCTTCCCCACAAGCACTGTGCTGTGCAATCCGCCCCGACCTGTCGGTGCATCGAGAACCCTGCCAACCGGCGGGGTTTTCTTTTTCCGGCGCCGTGCTTTGCCAATGAGGCTTACATGAACAGCGAGCAACAAGCGTTAGCCGAACTGCCGATCTGGATGGTGATCGTACTGTCCCTGGTCGGAGGTGTATCGGGTGAGATGTGGCGGGCGGACAAGGCGGGTGCTCGCGGTTGGGGGCTGATTCGCCGTTTGGCATTGAGGTCTGGTGCCTGTGTCACCTGCGGACTGTCGACCAACATGCTGCTGTACGCCCTAGGTGTTTCGGTGTGGGCGGCGGCAGCGGTTGGTTGCCTGACCGCGATGGCCGGTGCCGATGTGGCGATCAACCTGTACGAGCGCTGGGCGGCCAAACGGCTGGGTGTAAGCGAGATGTCGCAAGTTGGTGATATCAACAAAAGATCGGGAGGTACCTGCGATGCAAGTGCGAGTGATCGATGAGGCTCAAGATATTTTGTGGGTCAAAACAGAGACCGGCGGTCTGACTAGCTTGTCATACCGCCGGGATGGAGCGCTGGCGAAGATCATTGCGCACTTGGAGTCTGCATTGGAGCAGGCTCGGGGAGAGTTGATCTGCCAAGAGACGGGCGGAGATGTGGCGCAGCAGAATTCTGCCGCCCTTGAGGAGATGTTAGATCGTCAGCTCTTTGTTGATGTTGGCCATCACCCATCCCCAAATGTTCGGGGAGCGGAAGAACGAATGCCACGCGGGTGGGGCCCGGAAGTAAACCCTGTTGCCTGACTTCCAGATCGCCACCACATTCCCCGCAAGATCCGCGCTCCAGGCTGCTTGCTGGAGCGAGTCCATGATGTCCTGCTGTTGACTGTCGGATTTGCTTCCGAACGAAGATTCCAGGGGGAAGACAATCATGTCCTGCCCACTGTGATGCACGTGAGCGATTTTGTACTTTGCCATCTCGGTTCCTTGTGGTTTTGGAGGTAGTCCTTCCTCGGCATGCCTTCTGCTAGGAAGGACTTCGAGATGCTAGCACTTTGAGGTCAAGAGACGATGCTTTATCAGTTTGATAATCGGCTTACATCAATGCGGAATCCTCCAGGGCTGGGGCATCTCCGGGGTGTCGCCAGCGAGCAGCGGGGCGGGGGAGTGATCTGCCCGGGAGCCAGGGAGGGGCGGGGGACCCTGTCGAATTTCGCCGGGTACGGGGCAGGAAACCCGCGCTTCTTTGTTAGCGGGAGGTTCACCAGCTTAGTGAACTGCGGTGAACTGGTTAACCCCTTGAATTCATTGGGTGAACTGGACGTTTTGACATGACCCACCTGACGAAATCGGAGTTCGCCGCCCGGCACGGATGGTCGAAATCCTACGTTTCCAAACTGGCCAAGCAGGATCGCTTGGTGCTGACCGATGACGGCAAGGTCGACGTCGAAGCCACGGAGCTGCTGCTGGCCGAGTCCGCTGATCCGAGCAAGGCAGCTGTCGCTGCCCGGCATGAGGAGAACCGCGTCGAGCGGGACGTTCGAAGCCAGCTCCAGCCCGGCCTCGGTCCATTTGCGGTGCCGCAGCCGGATCCGGCGCCGGCGCCCGGCGGGGCTCACAACTTTCAGAAAGCGAAGGCGCACCGCGAGTACTACCTCGCCCAGCTGGCCGAAGCTGAGTTCAACAAAGTCCAGGGCAACCTGGTCGAGCGTAAAGCGGTGGAAGATGCGGCTTACATGGCGGGCCGGATGCTGCGCGACCAGTTATTCGGGCTCACGCCGCAGCTCGCCGCCGAGCTAGTGGGTATGAGTGACCCGTGGGAGATCGAAAAGCATCTCGCCAGCGCCTTCCGCCGCGTCCTAACAGAGGTCAGCAAGATGACCGACGCCGACCTCAACCAAGCCATCACACAGAGCTGAGCCTATGCCCACCGGATACGCAGACGGTGCCGAGGTGTACCGCGAAGCGTATTGCCGAGGGCTGACGCCTGACCCCGAACTGTGGGTTGATGAATGGGCGGACGAGTACATGCGGATCCCGCGTGATACCGGCGCCGCCGAACCCGGCAAATATCGCACCGCGCGCACGCCCTACGCACGTGAACCGATGCGCTGTCTTTCTCCTGCGCACCCGTGCAAGCGGGTGGTGACCAAGGTTGCCTCGCAGCTGATGAAGACGCAGATCGCCCTGAACTGGATCGGCGCCCTGATCCACATGGCCCCATCCAACATTCTGACGCTGCTGCCCAGCCTGGGGCTGGCCAAGCGTGTGTCATCCCGGATCGGCAAGACAATCGACGCAACGCCCGAGCTCAAGGCGCGCGTGGCGTCTAACCGCTCCAGGGACGCCCGCAACACCATGGACACCAAAGAGTTCGAGGGTGGCACGTTATACGCCACTACCGCTGGCTCGGCTGCCAACCTGTCGGAGTTGTCGGCTCGTTATGTCTACGGCGATGAGGTCGACCGCTGGGACGTTGACGTCGACCAAGAGGGTGATGGCATCAAGCTGGCTGAGGCGCGGGGCAGTACCTTCGGCCGCAACGCCAAGTTCTATTTCTCCAGCTCCCCGCTCATCAAGGGGGCCTCGCGGATCGATGATCTGTTCATGATGGGGGATCAGCGGCACTACTACGTACCATGTCCGACCTGTGGGCACATGCAGGTCCTCAAGTGGGAGCGCCTGCTTTACTCCCCTGACTTCAGCGCGGTTCATTACCAGTGCGAAGGGCCTGAGTGTGATGTGCTGATCGAGGAGCACCATAAGGCAGAGATGCTGGCCAAGGGTGAGTGGCGAGCCCATGCCCAAGGCGACGGCGAAACAGTAAGTTTCCACCTCAATGCGCTTTATGCACCATTGGGTTGGCATTCTTGGACCATGCTGGCCCGCGAGTTTGAGGGGGCAAAGCGTGCCCAAGATCGCGGGGACCTGGAACCCATGCAGGTTTTCTACAACACCAGGCTTGCAGAGGTCTGGGACAGCGCAGTCGAGCAGACTAAGGCTGAGGTGCTGCAAGCCCGGGCGCTGCAAGAGGACTACGTCCTTGGCACTCTGCCTGTGGGGGCGCTTGCCTTGACGGCCTCCGTCGACGTTCAGGCCAACCGCCTGGAGCTGATGGTCATGGCCTGGGGTGCTGGCATGGAGCGCTGGGTGGTCGATCACCAGGTAATTCCCGGCGACCCGGCCGACGAGCGCACTTGGGCGCTGCTCGATGACCGCCTCAAGATTCGCTACCGCCATCCTTGCGGCGTGAGCCTGGGGATTTTGGCCACTGGCATTGACTCCGGTGGCCATCACACCCACGAGGTCTACCAGTTCACCCGAGTGCGCCGTTGGCGCAACGTGTTTGCGCTCAAGGGGGCGAGCAAGCCGGGCCGGCCAGTGATCGCCCAACGCCCGTCGCAGGTGGATGTCACCTGGAAGGGGCAAACCGAGCGCAACGGCGCCGAGCTGTGGATCGTCGGTACCGACACGGCCAAGGACTGGATATACAACCGTTACAGCTTCGAGACGGGCCCTGGTGCGCTGCACTTCGCCAAGGACCTGCCGGACGAGTTCTTCCAGCAGTGCGTGGCCGAACGCAAGATCGCTCGCTACGTGAAGGGCTACAAGCGGATCGAGTGGGTCAAGAGCAAGGCCGAGCGCAACGAGGCACTGGACCTCATGGTTTACAACCTGGCCATGGCTAACTTCCTAGGCCTGCACCGCTACGGCGAACAGGATTGGGACAAGCTCCGGCAGGCGCTTGCGCAGGCCAACTTGTTCGAGCAAAGCGAACAGCAGACAGCCCGGCCCCAAGCTAGCGAGCCTGACGCTGAAGACCAGACCGACGAGGTCGATTCGCCGGCTCCTGTCCCTGTTCCGGTCAAGCGAAACGACACGCCATTCGCACCGGTGCCGCGAACCTCAACCCAACCGGCGTTACGCCGCAGTTCAAGCAGCGGTTACCTGAAGAGGCGTTAAGCGCTAGCTCAGTCCAATCATCGGGCTGATGAATCTCGCACCCAATGCCAAGGCTTCTGTTACCAAACCTTTGGTTGCTTCTCGACCTTGCTCCTTAGCGAGGCCGGAAAGTTGCTCGCCTATAGAGTCCTTCGAGCTAACGCTGTCAGGTACAGCTTTCAGAACCTCAAGCCCCTTTGCAGTAAGGACCGCCTCAGTGAAGTGGGTGAAGGGGTGCGGCTTAGCGGTTAGATAACCAGCGTCCATCAGCCACTTGCCTGTTGCGAAGAAAAACTCTGCTTCCTTTGTGGGTACTTCCATTCCCTGCCGTTCATCGAATTGCGTGGCATTACTCACGAAGTCTTCGGCTGTTAGGTACGTCGGTAAGGGGAACTGCAGGTACAGCTTCGCGAAGAGCTTCCCGGTGATTTCGTCAAACATCTCAATATTGGAGACAGCCATGTCACAAGATTCCACTTCAAAGATTGAAAAGGTAAAGGCATCCGCTGAACTTCAAGGCGAGCTAAGGCGCGTGATAGCCGACCAACTGACCGGAAGGATGGATTGGGTCAGGGCCCGAACCTACTGGACCCTACGACTGCCTGGCATACCTGCTGAAGAACTGGCGGATGCTCTATCGCACGTCCTCGCCGGAGGAAGTTACCGGCAGGAAATAGGCTCTCGGCATCAGAACTTCCTCTAATACCTAACGCAGTCGGCAGCACTGCTGCAAGAGGCTTTTAATGGCGTATACAAAAGCACACCTCGACGCTGTCGAGCGGGCGATTGCGCGCGGTGAAAAGATCGTTCGCTACTCGGACCGCACCGTCGAGTATCGAACGGTCGACGAGTTAATCAAGGCTCGCGACCTGATCCGCACTGAGCTGGCGAACGCCGCCGGGCCGCGCTCGCGCGTAGTACGGGTATTCCACGGAGGCAAAGGGCTGTGAGCGGACGCTACCTGACTCTCGGTCGCTCGGGCATCTTGGTGCCCGAACGGATCAAGGCCAGCTACGAAGGCGCCGCCGAGGGACGGCGCTCATCGAACTGGGATGCGCCGGACACCGGCGTGAACAGCTTGATCATGCCGGCCTTGCGCAACCTGCGTTCCCGCTCCCGCAGCGCGGTGCGCAATGATCCCTACGCGGCTAACGTCATCGACAAGCGCGTCAGCAACCTGATCGGTACCGGCATCACGCCGCACCCGCGATTGCTCGACAAAGCGATCCGCAAGGTGATGCAAGAGTTGTGGGAGGACTGGGTGGATGAGGCTGATGCCGATCAGCTCACGGACTTCTACGGCTTGCAGGCGCTAGTGGCGCGCACGGTAGAGCAATCGGGCGAATGCTTCATTCGCCTGCGGCCGCGCCGGCTGGAGGATGGTTACGCGGTGCCGCTGCAGTTGCAGTGCCTATCACCGGAGTTTGTTCCGCATGACAAGTTCGAAATGACCCGTTTTGGCAACGTCATTCGGGCCGGCATCGAGTTCAACGCCATGGGCCGTCGGGTGGCTTACTGGTGCTATCGCAACCACCCCAGCGACAAGTCCTCGCTCAATGTGGGCTACAACCAGCTGGTGCGGATCCCGGCGGAGCAGATGCTGCACGTGTTTGAGCCCCTGGAGCCTGGCCAACTGCGCGGTGTTCCGCGCTTGGCGCCCGTCCTGAAACGCCTGCGCAGTCTGGACAACTTCGACGACGCGGTGTTGTTCCGCCAAGAAGTGGCCAACCTGTTTGCCGGCTTCGTTCGCAAGCCATCGCCAGACGGCCCGCCGCAACTCGACCCGCTTACCGGGGCGCCGGTCAAGTATGACCGCGACGGCTTCACCCCTATGGTGGGTTTGGAGCCGGGCACCATGCAGGAGCTGCTGCCAGGTGAGCAGGTCGAGTTTTCGGACCCGCCGGACGCCGGCAACAACTACCCCGACTTCATGCGGCAGCAGCTGATGGCCGCCGCCGGGTCGGGGCTGCCCTACGAACTCATGACCGGCGACATGCAGGGCGTGAACGACAGGGCAATTCGCGTGGTGCTGACGGAGTTCCGCCGGCGGCTGGAGCAGCTCCAGTTCCAGGTGTACGTCCACCAACTGTGTCGACCAGTGCGCAAAGCCTGGCTGGACATGGCCGTGCTCGCAGGTGCGCTTGACCTGCCGGACTACGCACAGCGACGTCGAGAATATCAGCGCACCCGTTGGGTACCGCAGGGATGGGCCTACATCCACCCTGTGCAAGACGTTCAGTCGCGCAGCATGGAGATCGCCGCAGGCTTCGCGTCGCGCAGCGAGGTCTGCCTGCGCAATGGAACGGATGCGGAGGTGGTCGACGAAGAGAACGCCGCCGATATCGCCCGGGCGAAAGCCCTAGGCCTCAACTACAGCAGCTTGCCGGCCGTCGAGGATGACCCTGATGAGTCCGGTGACAAGGGGAAGAAATGAAAGAGCTGATGCCGTTCCGCATCTTCAACAAGGCGCCGTCGGTGCCGCAGGTCGAAGACCAACACTGGTACAAGATCAGCGCGGCGGCTGAGGGGCAGGACGCTGCTAAGGCCGACGCCACGCCCATCGAGATCTACATCTATGGTGAAATCGGGGGCTGGGGCATCACCGCGAACGAGTTCATTCAGGATTTGAAGGCGATTGATGATGGTGTTTCCCCGGTGGTGGTGGCGTTCAACACCATCGGAGGCGATCTGTTCGACGGCCTGGCCATTCATAACGCGCTGAACCGACTAGGTGAGCGCTGTACTGCCCGTGTTGATGCCTTGGCAGCCAGCGCGGGTAGTGTGGCTGCATGTGGTGCGCACCGCCTGGTGATGGCTTCAAACGCGATGCTGATGGTGCACAACCCGTGGACATGGACCAGCGGTGATGCCGAAGACTTGCGCCGGGTTGCTGACGTTCTCGACCAGACCTTCGAGGCGATCATCGCTGCTTACAAGGCCAAGGCGCCGGGCATTGATGATGCCGAACTGCGGCGCATGGTCAACGACGAGACCTGGTTGACCGCGCAAGAGGCCCTTGCGCTGGGGCTGGCCGATGAAGTAGGCAACGGGGTCGAGGTCAAGGCGTGTCTGGGCCAGGGCGCCGCGATGAAGCGGTACCGCCAGACGCCCAAGGCGCTGCTGGATCAGCTAGCCGAGCAGCCGCCGTCATCAGATGAGGAGCCGGCAACCCCACCAGAGCCACCGGCTGCTGGGCCCGGCGACTCTACCGCGTTGGCCTTGATGATCACCCAGGACTGCGCCAAGGCGGGAATCAGCAACCTGGTCGAGCCGCTGATCGTTTCCACCAAGCTGACTGACCAGGCCACGGTGCAGGCCGCGCTGAAGCGCGCCAAGGGCATTCACGATCTCTGTGCCGCTGCCCGGCTGCCCGAGCTGACCGCTGAATACGTGAAGGCCGGCCTGGAGCCCGATGCGGTGCGGGCCCGGCTGTTCGAGAAATTGGTCAGCTCCGGCAAGGGCTTTGAGATCGACAACAGTTTGCCGCCGGCTGACGACGAACAAGAGACGGTCAAGGCGCAACTCCCCAACCCAACCGACATCTGGGCTGCCCGCCGGCAGGCCGCCACCAAAGGAGCACGAGCATGAGCACCATCCAAGAGGAACCGGTCCACGCCGGTGAGTTTCTGCTTTCTGAAGGTGCGGGGAAGATCTCCCGCGAAGCCATCAACATCGTGGCCGGCCCGGCCCTGGTTGCAGGCCAATTGCTCGGCCTGGTCACTGCGAGTGGTGAGTTCGCACCTTACAACCCAGCGGCTGAGGACGGCAGCGAGAACGCTGTCTGCATCCTCTTCGCCCCGCTCGGTGAGTCGGACGTATCGCGGCGCGGGCGCGCGGTGGTGCGCCTGGCCGAGGTCACCGAGGCATTGCTGACGGGCCTGGACGGCGATGCGGAAAAGTCCCTGGCGGCGAACTTCATCATCCTGCGTTGACCTGACCCTTTCTTATCTCCCAACCCCGCCTCGAGCGGGGTTCTTACTTTCTGGAGTACCCCATGGCTGAGATTGCCATTTTTCAAGATGATGCCTTCAGCGTTGCAGCCCTGACTGCGGCCATCAACGAGCAGGAGTACGTGCCGGGCCGCCTGGCAGCCCTCGGCTTGTTTCGCGAAGAGGGCGTCCCGACCCTGACCGTTCAGATCGAAAAGGACGGCGATACCCTCGCTCTGGTGCCTGCGGGTGAGCGCGGAACCTCCGGCTTGGTGGTCGGTGGCAGCAAGCGCAAGCTCATCCCCTTCAACACCATTCACTTGCCGCAGCGTTTCTCGATCAAGGCTGATGAGATCCATGGCATTCGTGCATTCGGCTCCACCACCGAGCTGCAGGCCGTTCAGGCGGTAGTGAACAAGCGCCTGGGCAAGGCCCGGAGCCAGCTGGATGCCACCCACGAGTATCACCGCATGGGCGCAGTCAATGGCCAGGTGCTGGACGCCGACGGCTCGTCGGTGCTGCTCGACATCTACAAATCCTTTGGTGTGTCTCGGCAGACGCTTTCGATGGGGCTGAACGATCCGAACACCAACATCCAGGTTCAGTGCGTCGACGCGTTGGACATGCAGGAAGACGCGCTCGGTAATGTCACCACCACCGGCGCGCGCGCGTTCTGTGGCAAGACGTTCTGGAAGAAGCTGATCGCTCACCCGTCGGTGGTCGAGACCTACAAGGGCAGCCAGCAAGCCGCTGCCTTGCGGGGCGATGGTCGGGAGGGCTTCGAGTTCGGTGGCATCAGCTGGGAGCGCTATCGCGGCAAAGTCGGCGGCAAGGCCTACGTGTCCGATGACGAAGCCCGCCTGGTCCCAGAGGGTGTCTCGGATCTGTTCCTGTCGATCTACGCGCCGGCGGACTACATCGAGACCGTGAATACCGAGGGCCTGCCGTACTACAGCAAGATCGAGGAAATGCCTTTCGGGAAGGGTATCGATGGCGAGGCGCAATCCAACCCCCTGCACCTCTGCACCCGTCCCCGTGCTGTCCTGCGCCTGACGCTCTAATCATGGCCTTTCGGGACTTGATCGACGAAGTGGATGACACGGTGTTCGAGGTCCTGGGTGATCGCGCTCTGATCGAAGGGCGCGAGGTGCAGGGCATGTTCTCCGCGCCCTGGCTCCAGCCCAAGCTCGGCCAGATCCGAACGGCCCTGCGAGAGCCGCACCTGGTGATCCGCGTCGGCGACAACGCTGGGGTCGAAACCAGGCAGAAGGTGTTCATCGATCTGCCGCCTGAGGATGGCGGTGGGAACTACACCATCGTGGCGAGCGAACCGGGCGGTGATGGCCTGGTCGCGCTTGTGCTGAGGAAGACACCATGAGCGTTGGCAGCTACCACAAGCAGTCGGCCCTTGGCGGGATGATCTCGCTGAGGGTCGACCCGCAGGACATGAAGGCCTTTCAGGATTTCGCACAACTGTTTCCAAAGGCGGTTGCCGCGGTGCAGCGGCGAGCCATCAACAAGGTTCTTCGCTGGCTTCGCACGCACATCGCCCGCGATGTCGGCCGTCAAGAGCGCATTGCAATCGCCGCAGTACGACAGCGCCTCAAGGCGTTCCCGGTCTCCAGCAATGGGGTGGGGCGCTTGTGGTTCGGTATCAACCCAATCGAAGCCAGCCGGGCTGGCCGGCCGCGACAAAGCCGCTCGGGCGTGTCGGTGGCCGGGCGTCGCTACGAAGGCGCTTTCTTCAAGCGAGTCTACGGCGGCAGCCCAGACATCTGGATTCGCACGGCCAGCAAGCACTTCGATGCGAAGGACTACCCCGACAGCCAGGTGTCAGGCAGCGGAGGTCGCAGCTCCGGTTGGATCTCGGAGAACGACAGCCGCTTCCCCTTGGCCAAGGCGAAGATCTCGCTGGATGACACCCGCGTGCACTTCGAGAAGTGGACCAGTCAGGCGCATGAGCGCCTGCAGGTAGTGATGGAGCAGGAAATGAACTTCGAGTTGCAGAAGTATTTGCGGAGGTCGGGCAATGGATGACGATCCGATAACTCTCGGGCAAGTGTTTGCTGCCATTGAGGAGCACATCAGGGACGCGATCCCTGGCCTGGCCTATGTCGGGACCATGCCGGAAGGCATCCGGACGATCCCGCCGCCGGCAGTGGTGATTGAGCTGGCGGGGTTTGAGGCAGCGGACAAGGACCCTGGCACCGGGCAGGTTGCGGTGGAGGGGCGCTTTGAGGCCCGTGTGATCGTGGGTCAAGAGGAGGCGAACTGCCTACAGGTGGCGGCATTCGTCGCCGCGCAGCTGGCGGTGCTGCTGCGGATGCAGTCCTGGGGCTTGGCCGTCGAGCTTGCCGAGTTTGTGCGTGCGGAGCGGGATTGGACTCGCCCAGAGCTGGATGGCTATGCCGTGTGGGTCGTCGAGTGGGTGCAGACCATCTACCTCGGCGAAGAGGAATGGCCCTGGCCTAATCAACCCCCAGGCAATCTGGTGTTCGGTTTCAGTCCGGATACTGGCCCTGGTAGCGAGCACCACTACCAGTCGCCGGAGGACATGGCATGAGCTACGCGTCAGCCCAGCACGACCGCATGCTGGCCTCCGTAGTGATCCCCTGCACGGTGGTCGCCGTCGACCTGTCGGTTGCTCGCGTTCGTGTCTCGGATGGCGGCAACTGGACCAGCGCCTGGGTTCGGTGGCACGCCCAGGCCGCCGGCAAGGCTCGCCACTGGCGGGCGCCCAGTCTGGGCGAGCAGGGCCTGTTGGTCAGCCCAAGCGGTGAGCCGGCGCAGGGCACCTTCGTGCCGGGCCTTTATGGCAACGCCGGCGACCAGCCTGATAACCGCGATCACGTTGAAGTCTGGCGCTTCGATGACGGTGGCTCCCTGGTCTACGACTGGGCGGCCAACAGTTACACCATCAAGGTGCCATCCGGCACTGTGACCATTGAGGTAGGGGGGACCAAGGCTGTCCTTACCGACGACGCTATCACCGCTCAGTCAACGAGCATCACGCTGACCGGCAGCGTCAAGATCGTGGGGCCGCTACAGGTCACAGGGGACATCAACGGTGGTGGCCGCATCATTGACACGACCGGCAACACGGCCAACCACAAGCACTGAACCAAGCCCGCAAATGCGGGCTTTTTCGTATCTGGAGGCAGCATGGCCAAAGCAGAGAAAGAAGCATCGTCCGAAGGGGCGGGGCAGGTGATCGCCGCAGAGCCGGTACCGGCCACACCGATCACCTTCCGAGACAAGGATTACAGCGAGCGCATCCTGCTTTTGCGGGATTGGCGCGAACTGCGGGTAAAGCGGGCGCGAGTGACGGTGCAGGCTGATGATGCGGTCGCCATCGCCTACCTTCGCAAGCGTCCTGATTTCGAGCAGCTGCAGGAATAAGCCCATGATCGGACTGGATCGTCGCACCGGGCAGCCGCTTTCTGGCGTGGCCCATCTGAAACAGTCCATCGAGGACATCCTGACAACCCCGGTCGGCCACCGGCGCATGCGCCCGGAGTACGGCAGCAACCTGCGCCGCTACGTCGACCTGCCAGTGAATGAGGGCTGGAAAAGCGCAGTGCAGGCCGAGGTGGCGCGTGCCTTGGGGCGCTGGGAGCCGCGCCTGAAGCTGGAGCGCGTGCGCGTGGTTGCGGTGCTCGACGGGCAAATCACGCTGTCGCTGTCCGGAACCTACGTGGGTGACAGCGTCGTAATGGAGGTGAGTGCATGAGCGCGATCGATCTCTCCCAGCTTCCGGCGCCACAGGTAGTGGAGGACTTGGATTATGAGGCGCTGTATCAGGCCGACCTGACGACCTTTCGCGCTCACATGGGCGATAACTGGAGTGCGATCTTGGAGAGCGACCCGGTGACCAAACTGCTGGAGGTTGGGTCGTATCGCAAGCTGCTCAACCGCTCGCGGATCAACGACGCGGCCAAGGCGTTGATGCTGACTTACGCCAAGGGCACCGACCTGGACCAACTTGCGGCCAATGTCAGTCTGTTGCGCCTCGTGGTGCAGGTCGAGGATTTGACGGCGGTGCCCCCGGTGTCCCAGGTGCTGGAGGAAGACGACGCGTTGCGTGAGCGGGTCCAGCTGGTCTACGAAGGGCTCACCACGGCCGGCCCGCGTAACAGTTACATCTTGCATGCGCGCAACGCCTCCGGACAGGTCGCGGACGCCACAGCCGAGAGCCCATCGCCGGCAGTGGTGGAAGTAACGGTGCTGGCCCTGGATGGTGACGGCTCGGCCTCGGCCGAACTGCTCGCGACCGTTGATGCGTACCTGAGCGACGATGACGTTCGACCGGTAGCCGACCGCCTGACGGTGCAAAGCGCGCAGATCCTGCCGTATCGGATCGACGCCAAGATTTACCTGGCCGGCAGCGGCCCGGAAAGCGAGGCGATTCTGACCCAGTGCCGGGCACGCCTGGGAGCATGGATCAACCCCCGCCGTCGGCTGGGCATTGAGGTGGCGCGCTCTGGCATTGATGCCCAGTTGCATATCGACGGGGTCAGCCGCGTCGAGCTGGAGGGGTGGGCCGATATCCGACCGACCAAGGCGCAAGCAGCCTGGTGCTCTGGGTTCACCGTTGAGTGGGGTGAATGATGGCCAGTCTGCTGCCTCTGAATCGAACGCCGCTGGAGGCCGCCATAGAGGTGGCAGCCGACGAAGACCTGGCCGTCATGCTGCGCACGCTCTACAACCCGGACACTTGCCCGGCCAACCTGCTGTACCTGCTGGCCTGGGCCTGGTCGGTCGACCGCTGGGACGACCAGTGGGCCGAGGAGGTCAAGCGCTCCGTCATCCGGTCGTCGTTCTACATCCATAAGCACAAAGGGACCATCGGCGCGCTGCGCCGCGTGGTCGAGCCGTTTGGCTACCTGATCGAGGTAATCGAGTGGTGGCAGACCGAGCCCCTGGGCGTGCCGGGTACCTTCTCGCTCAAGGTCGGTGTGTCGGATGAAGGCATCGACGAGGAAACCTACCAGGAACTGACCGCGCTGATCGATGACGCCCGGCCAGTCAGCCGGCACATGGTCGGCCTGGCGATCAGCCTGGAAACTGCCGGCCCCCTGTACCTGGCCACATCCGCATACGACGGCGACGAACTCGACGTTTACCCGCCCGAAGCGGTTGACCTGGAGGTCACCGGCGAAATTGGCCGTGGCGGCCGTGACCACATCATTGACTATCTGGACGTTAACTATGGTTGACCAGACTTCACAGTTTTACGCGATCCTGACCAACGTCGGGGCCGCCAAGCAAGCTAACGCGGATGCTCTGGGCGTGCCCTGGACCTTCTCGCAAATGGCCGTAGGCGACGGCAATCCGAACAACCTGGAGAGCCCGCCGCTGCCCCTGCCAACGGCCAGTCAAACGGCACTGCTCAATGAATGGCGCCGGGCGCCGCTGAATCAGCTCAAGGTCGACCCGAGCAATGCAGCGGTAATCATTGCCGAGCAGATCATTCCGGCCGATGTGGGCGGTAAGTGGATTCGCGAGATTGCCCTGTACGACGCCGATGGCGACATGGTGGCGGTGGCCAACTGTCCGCCCACCTTCAAGCCGCTGCTTAGCCAGGGCTCTGGACGTACCCAGGTAGTGCGCCTGAACCTGATCGTCAGCAGTTCCAGCAACGTACAGCTCAAGATTGACCCGAGCGTGGTGCTCGCTACCCGTGAATGGGTTGAGGGCGAGTTGGCTAAGTTGGACTTCAAGCAGTCTGTAGTGGTGGCCACCACCGCAAACATCGCCTTGAGCGGGCTGCAAACCGTTGACGGTGTGGTGCTGACTGCCGGCGCACGGGTGCTGGTGAAGGACCAAACCGCCGGAAAGGACAACGGCATTTATGTGGTAGTGGCGGGTGGGGCTTGGAGTCGCAGCGCCGATGCCGACCTGAGCGCGGAAGTCACCCCCGGCCTGATGGTGTCGGTGGAAAAGGGCACCGCCAACGGCGATAGCGTCTGGCAGTTGGTGACCGATGCGCCGATTACCCTGGGCGTTACGGCGTTGACCTTCGAGGCGGTGGCCGGCCGCACCGGCGTAACGGTGGGGACGTTCAAGAGCGTAACCGTCGATAAGCTCGGGCGTGTAACCGGGGGGACCAATCCAACCACGCTGGCCGGTTATGGCATCGTCGACGCGGTCAAGCTCGGCCAGTATGGCGTCGGCACCCCGCTGCCGCTGGATGGTGGCTCCAATCTGAATACGCTGTTGCAAGACGGCGTGTATGCCTACACCTCGGGCGAGCCATTGGCGAACGCGCCCATTTTGGGGGCTAGCCATGTGATTGTTCGTGGCGCCCTTGTCTACCCGCACCAAGAGGTGAAGCGGGTCTATCAAAACCGTTTCTTCTACCGAGCAGCGAACAAGACCTGGCCAACATCGTCGGCCGATGACTGGGAGCCTTGGGTGGAGATGCTGCACACCGGCAACATGGTGCAGGCAACCCAGGCCGAGGCCGAGGCGGGTGTTTCGTCGACGGCATGGATGTCAGCCCTGCGGGTAGCTCAGGCGATTGCCAAGGTGGTCACCCAGGCCACGGAAACAGTGTTTGGTTGGCTCAAGGTTTCCACTCAGGCGCAGGTCACCACCGGCACGGATGACGCCACGGCGGTAACGCCAAAGAAGCTGCGGGGAGCCCAGGCCACGCAGGTCGAGGCCGAGGCGGGCGCGCTAGACACCAAGTTGATGACGCCGCTGCGGGCCCTGCAGCTGATCCGCAACGTGACGGCGTTGGCCACTGAGGTGCTTTACGGTGTGCTGCGTGTGGGCACCCAGGCCGAGGTCGATACCGGTACGCTGGATATGGTCGCGGTAACACCCAAGAAAATGCGTTGGGGCTTTGCCTTCTCGTACAACTCCAGCGGCTACATGGTGTTTCCGACCTGGTTGGGCGGCCTGATCATTCAGTGGTCCAACGGGCAGATCAACGCTGGCGCAGGGATGGCACGAATCACCTTGCCGCTTGAGTTCACTTCGAGCCTGGTGGTGTATTCCATCGGCACCTCGTCGGCAGGCGTGACCATGACCGGTCAAGGTGCCTCCACGACCGGCATTGATGTAAACGCGCGGACAGTGATCAGCGGCGCGCTCACTGTGCCACCTGGCATCGTGGGCTACACCTTCTTGTGCTTGGGGAAATGAGGCATGCGTTACTACAGTCAAACCACCGGGTGCTGCTACCTGACGGGTATTCACACCAGCATGCCGGCGGATGCCGTGGAGATTCCCGACGACCGCTATGAGGCGGTGATCGGCAACCCTGATCCGGGCAAGGTGCGTTCGCATGACGCTCAGGGGCTTCCGATCCTGATTGACCCGCCTGGACTGACCGCCGACGAGGTGGCGGCTCAGGAGCGCGCCTGGCGCGACGGCGAGCTGGCGGCCCGGCAGTGGCTGCGCGACCGTCACCGTGATGAGCAGGACCTGGGCCGCGCCACCACGCTCAGTGAGGCGCAATTTGCCGAACTGCTGGAGTATCTGCAGGTGCTGCGCGATTGGCCCCAAACCCAGGCATTCCCCGACACGGCGCTGCGTCCAGTACCGCCTGACTGGATTGATCTCTACACCCAATGACGCCCCGCACTGACGGGGCGTTTTCATTTCCGCTGTACCACCTGGCCCTGCACTGCGGGGCCTTCTCATTTCTGGAGAGTCTATGAGCGGTTTCTTTCACGGCGTTACCGTAACGAACGTCGACACCGGCGCCCGCCAAATCGCCTTGCCGTCGTCCTCGATCATTGGTTTGGTCGACACCTTCACCCCTGGCCCTGGTGCTGACGGCACCCCCACGGCCAAGGCAAACGACCTGGTGCTGATCACCAGCGAGCGTGAGGCGGTGGCTGCCTTCGGTGCCAGCTCGGCCATTACCAAGGCGTGCCGGGCGATCTACATACGCGCCAAGGCGGTGATTGTCGCGTGTGGCGTGGCCAAGCTGGAGGACGCGGCCGAGCAAACCTCGGCAATCATCGGCGGCGTGTTGGCCGATGGCACCCGTACTGGCATGCAGGCGCTGCTTGATGGCAAAAGCCGCTACAACGCCCAGCCGCGGCTATTGGTAACCCCCAAGCACAGCGCAACCCAGGCCGTCGGCACCGCGCTGGTGGCCCTGGCCGATAAGCTGCGGGGTATCGCGATCATCGACGGCCCCGGCACCACCGACGAAGCTGCCGTGGCCTACGCCGGCGAGTTCGGCGCCAAGCGCGCCTACCTGGTCGACCCCGGCGTGAAGTTCTGGGACACCGACGCGAGCGCGACAGTGGATGCCCCTGCATCGGCTTGGGTGGCCGGCCTGTTCGCGTGGACCGACAGCGAGTACGGTTTTTGGGCCTCGCCGTCCAACAAAGAGTTCGTCGGCGTCACCGGCACCACCCGCTCAGTGGAGTTCTTGGACGGCGACGAGACATGCCGGGCCAACCTGCTGAACAACGCCAATATCACCACCATCATCCGCGACGACGGCTACCGACTGTGGGGCAACCGCACGCTGTCGAGCGATCCGAAATGGGCCTTCGTCACCCGCGTGCGCACCATGGATATCGTCATGGACGCAATCTTGTACGGCCACAAGTGGGCTGTCGACCGCTCGATCACCGCGACTTACGTCAAGGACGTAACCGAGGGCCTGCAGGCCTTCATGCGCGACCTCAAGAACCAGGGCGCAATCATCAACTTCGAGGTATTTGCGGATATCGAACTGAACACCGCCAGCCAGCTGGAGCAGGGCAAGGTGTACTGGAACATCCGCTTCACCGATGTGCCGCCAGCGGAAAACCCCAACTTCCGCGTCGAGATCACCAATCAATGGCTGACCGAAGTCCTCGACTCGGCCGCATAAGGAGCGCTTCGCATGGCAATGATTCCCGAAACCCTGGCCAACCTGAACCTGTTCGTCGATGGCATCAGCTTCCAGGGCGATGTACCCAGCCTGACCCTGCCCAAGCTCACGCTCAAGATGGAGGAGCACCGTCCCGGCGGCATGGATATGCCGGTTGAAATGGATCAGGGCATGGAGAAGCAGGAAGCCAGCTTCACCACCACCGGCGTGCGCCGCGAGTCGCTGAAGTTCTTCGGCCTGGCCGACGGCACCGCCTTCAACGGCACGTTCCGGGGGGCTTTCAAAGGTCTCAAGGGCAGAATCAATCCAGTGGTAGTCACCCTGCGTGGCAGCCTGAAAGAGATCGACATGGGCGACTGGAAAGCTGGCGACAAGGCCGAGATCAAGCACGCCGTCAGCCTGACCTACTACAAGCTCGAAGTCGACGGCCGCCTGGTCTACGAGATCGACGCGCTGGGTATGAAACGCGTCATTGATGGTGTCGACCAGCTGGCCGCGCAACGCACCGCCCTCGGCCTGTAACCCCCTCTCTGCAATCACAAGGACTCTTCCCCCATGGGTACTATCACTAAAACCCCTGTCTGGCTCACTGTCGCCCCAGATCGCGTGATCGTGAAGCTGACCAAACCCTCCGAAGCCAACGGCGTACAGGTCGACCAGATCAGCCTGCGCGCACCGACCGTGCGCGACATTCGTGCGGCGCAGCAGGGTGCCGGTGCCGACGATGAGCAGCGTGAACTCAACCTGTTCGCCTCGCTCGCCGAGGTCGGCGTCAAGGACCTGGAGGGACTAGCCCTCAAAGACTACAACCGCTTGCAGACTGGCTACTTTCGCCTGGTGCAAGACGACGACGTTTGACGCGGAAACGCAGCGGCGGCTCGCCAAACGGCTGGCCGCCGAGCTGCATTTCTCGGCTGCTGAGATATCAGGCATGAACTTTGTGGACATGCTGTGGTGGCTCAATGACTGAGTAGGGATAACCGATGGCAAAGATGAAGTTAGCCCTGGAGATCGGCGGATCCGTTGCGGGGTCGGTCGGTGCGGCATTCAAGGACGTTCAAGGACGGATTCAGAAGCTCGAGCAGACGAGCAACAAGGCCAAGGTGCTCAAGGGCACCATCGGCGACACCATGAAGCTGCAGGCCGAGTGGAAGCGGGCGCATGACACTGGCGCTGCCGGTGCCGACAAGCTGTTGCGCAAGCTCAACGGTAACTTGGAGTCGCTGCGTAAGCAGGGCGTCGAGGTCGGCCGGTTGAGCCGTGAGTACCAGCGCTTGGCCCGTGAGGCGAAGGGCGCCGATTTACAGCTCAAGGGCCAGCAGCAAATCAATGCGGGCAAGTCGTCACTCAAGGCGAATGTAGGTGCTGCCGCCGTGGGCATTGGCCTGACCGCCATTCCGACGAAGATCAGCGCCGACTATCAGGCAATCATCCGTGACATTGCGATCAAGGCCGATGCCGTCAATAAGCCTGAGGAGGTCCAGCTAAGCCGCACGGTGATCCAGACGGCCAAGGACACAGGCATGGGCCGCAACGATGTGGCCGACCTGATCAACCAGCTTGTCGGTGCGGGTATGGAACTGGACAAGGCCATGTCCTACGCGCCGACGGCAGCCAAGTTCGCCATCGGCCAGGGCGCCTCGGGCGTCGACACGGCCAGCATGATCATGGCGCTGCAGCAGAACGCCAAGATTACCGATCCCAAGGTCATGGAGCAGGCCCTGGAGGCCATCGCCTACCAAGGCCAGGCAGGCAGCTTCGAGGCCAGCGATATGGCCAAGTGGTTCCCGCAGCTGCTCGCGGGGATGGAGAAGAACGGCATCACTGGATTGGATTCCGTTTCATCTCTGGGCGCCATGCTGCAGGTGCAGATGAAGACTGCCGGCGGGTCTGACGAAGCGGCGAACAACTTCAAGAACTGGATGGAGAAGATCGGCTCGGGGGAGGTGGTCAAGGCCTACAAGGATGCAGGCATTGATTACCAGGCCTCGCTGAACACTGGGCTGCAGAAGGGCATGAACGTTATCGAGTCCTCCATGGCGCTTGCCATGAAGTATGTCGAAGCGACCGACCCGGCCAAGGCCCAAAAAATGAAGGAAGCCCAGGCCAATATGGACAAGGAAGTCGACCCGGAGAAGGCCAAGGCTGCGCTTGAGGCCCTTGAGAAGACACTGCGCACCGGCGACCTGTTCGCCGACATGCAGGTCAAGGCGGCCCTGACCGCCTACGCGCAGAACCGGGGGCTGTATACCCAGCTGAAGGCCGACTCGCAGAACGCTACCGGCATTCTGGACAAGAACCTGGAGGAGCGCCGCGAAACGTCGTCGCAACGCTGGGCAGAGCTCGGCCAGGCCTGGAGCGATTCGATGCGCAGCGTGGGAGATGCCATCCGGCCCGCGACTGACGCGGTTGCCCAGGGCCTGACGGCGATTGCGCAAGGCATGACGACGCTGTCGGACAAATTCCCGGCGGTGATCATGGGTATTGCGGGTCTGACGGCGGCGGTCAGTGCCGTGCTGACTGCACGTGCTGGGGGCAAGGTTGCCCGAGGCGTATACAGCGTGGCCCGTGGCCGCGTCTGGAGTGCTCGACGTCGTGGCAAGGTTGAAGACGCGTCGGGCGGGATGGCTGCGCCCAAGACTGGCAACCAGGTTGTGGATACCGGCATAGGCATGCTTGGCCAAGTATTGGGTTCACCGGCTAGCAACGATGTGGGCCCGGGCTTGGGCAGCCAGCCGCAGCGCGTCTTTGTGGTCAATGCTGATGCTATCGGCCGGCTGGGCGGTAGCGTTGCTGACATGGGAACGGCAGAACCTGGTAGTCGGCGTGCACGCCGTCGACGGCGGAGGCGGGCAGGATCGCCGGCCAAGGTGCCGGCGGTACACCTACCATCACCCGTGGTACCGCCGTTGGTTGGTCCGAGCATAGCCGGAGAAGTGGGCGGCTTCGCTCGAGCAGTGCATAACGTGCGTGGCGTGACCAAGAGCATGTCCAAGCTGCCGGGCGGCAAGTTACTCGACATGGCGCCGGGCGTGCTGGATGTTGCGCTGAACGCAGAAACCCGAGATGAGAAGGCCGAGGGTTACGGTGGTTTGGCCGGCGGCATGGCCGGCGCTTGGGCAGGTGGCTCCACGGGGGCGATGGCGGGTGCGGCAATTGGATCTGTCGTGCCGGTCATTGGTACCGCTGTTGGTGGTGCTGTGGGAGGCGTGCTTGGCATGGTGCTCGGCGGCCTGGGAGGCGAGTCCGTCGGTGGCTGGCTGGGCAAGCGATTGTTCGGCGAGGACAAGCCGGTAGAGGTCGCTGATGCAAAGCCCCCAGTCAAGGCGGTGCCGAAAGCCGAGGTGCCTGGGGCGGTAGTGCGTGCCCTGGACAAGGAATCATCGCCTCCGGCGCCGGCGGCCGCAGTCCCCGCAGCCGTGAAGCCCACCGAAAAGGCCAAGCCTGTGCAGCCGAAGGTTGACCAGTCCTTCACCTTTGCGCCGGTCATGCCCATCAACGTGCATGGCGATGTGAAAGACCCCAACCAAATCGTGCGTGAAGCCGAGCAGGCGCTGCGTGGGATGTGGGAGGGGTTTCAGCGTGAAGTGGCGTCTCGTCAGGCCTCAACTCAACTGTATGACGCGCCAGATGTCGCGTAAGGAGGTGCCATGGGCTACATGGAATTATTGGGCTCGACGTTGTCTTCCCTGGTGGCGGCCGGCATGGCTGGACGTACCAGGCTTGATGGCATGTTAGGGCCACTCACGGGCGCTGTTAGCGACATGACTGGCGCGGCATCGGAGCTGGAAAACCTGCCGATTGTTGGACCGGCAATCGGCGAGAAGCTGCAACGCACCATGCGCCAGATCAACGCAGCACAGTCCGCTGTCGGACAGGTAGCCGCGAAGTACAGCCAGGTCGTGTCGGCGGCCTCCCAGGTGCAGGAGCGCCTGGGCTCACTCAAGGAACAAACCAGCAAGGCCGGCGCGGCCGTCAACCGCATTGCCGGCTCGCTGAGCCCGAGCCTCGGCAACATTTTCCCGAGCAGCGTTCTGGGGGCGGACATGACGCCTTCGGCCGCAGCGGTTAAGCCGTTCCCGCATCTGCTGATCATCCAGCCCCAAGACCCGAAGCTGAAGCCCTATTACTTCAACCTGGACACGGCCGCGTTTGATGAGCTGATGCGTAAAACCGCCTTCCGCTGGGCCGGCCAGGAGCGCCTGACGCGCCACATTGCGCAGCAGGCGGTAGGGCAGGGCGAGGACAGGCTGACGATCAAGGGCGCGATCTTCCCGCTGTTCAAGGGAGGCATAGGCCAACTGAGCGAGTTACGCACCATTGGCAGCCGCCTGCAGCCGCTGACCCTGACTACAGGTTATGGCGAAGTGTTGGGCAACTGGTGCCTGTTGAACGTGGACGAGGAGCAGGGCGCGCTGCTCGCTGGCGGTATCCCTCGCAAGCAGTCCTTTAGCCTGGAGTTTGTCGCTTATGGCAATGACATGCAGAACGTCTGAGGGCGACCTGCTCGACAGCCTGTGCCACGCCTACTACGGCACCCTGGTGGGAACCGTGGAGGCGGTGCTGCAGGCCAACCAAGGCTTGGCCGAAGAGGCACAGCCGTTCCGCGCCGGTGTGCTGATTCACCTGCCGGACTTGGCCGCGGCCGAGATCGAGGAAGTCACCCTCTGGGATTGATCCCGCTTTACGCATCACGAACCCCGCCCTGTGCGGGGTTTTTCATTCCGGAGCAGTCCACATGAAACCCATGTTCCAAATCGTCGCGGATGGCAAGGACATCACCGCGCTTATCAATGACCGTCTCCTGCTGCTGCGCACCTCGGACAAGCCTGGCATGGAGTCGGACGAATTTGAGCTGCGCATAGACGACCGTGACCAGGTCATCACGCTGCCCTCGCGGGGAGCCAAGATCGAGGTCTATCTGGGCTATAGCGCACAAGCCCTGGCACGCCTCGGCAGTTACACAGTGGACGAGATCGAGGTTACCGGCCCGCCGGACACGATCACTCTGCGCGGCAAGGCCAGCGACATGCGTGGCAGCGGCAAGACCACCCGCAGCGGTAGTTGGGAGAGCGTGTCCCTGGCCAAGATTGTCGGTGACGTGGCGGCACGCAACGGCTGGACGCCGGGTTGCTCGGTGCAGACCAAGGTGCCCCGCGTCGATCAGCGCAATGAATCCGATTTCAATTTCATCACCCGCCTGGCCAAGCAATACGACTGCACGGCCAAGGTGGCCAGCGGCAAGTTGCTGGTACTCCCCCGCCAGGGTGGGCAGAGCACAAGCGGTAAGGCGCTCACCGTCGTCACCATCACCCGCGCAGATGTGAGCCGCTATTCGTTCCGGCTAGGTGATCGCAACACGCAAAAGGCCGTGCAGACCCAGCACCAGGACAAGAAGACCGGCAAGTTGCAGGTGGTGCAGCTGGACAACGACGACGCCCCGGATGGCGTGCCGGGCGTGCATACCGACCGGCATATCTATCCCGACAAGAGCGCCGCTCAGCAGGCCGCTAAAGCCCGCCTCGCGGCATTCAACCGGAGTACTGCCGGCGTTCGCCTGGAAATGGTCGGGCGCACCGATCTGTTTGCCGAACGGACCATCAGCGCCCAGGGCTTCAAGAGTGGTCTGGATGGCGAGTACCTGTTGGAAAGCGTCGAGCAGCTCTTCAGCGCGGCCGGCTGGTCGACCACCGTCGAGTGCAACGGCGGCAAAAAGGGCAAGGCGAAGGCCAAGGGCAAGAAAACCAAACAAACCAAACCACTGCGCACGGTGGATGTAGCACCGGCGTGAGACTTGAAGGAGCAAAGCGATGCCTATTACTGAAAAGCAGCTGCAGCAGATCCTCCCGAACGCCGGCCGCAAAGCCGGCGTTTTTGTTCCCGGCCTCAACGCCACCATGGGCAAGTACGCGATCATCACGCGGCTGCGTATGGCCGCGTTTCTCGCTCAGATAGGACACGAGTCGGGCCAGTTCTTGTACGTGCGCGAACTCGGCGGCGATGACTACCTGTCGAAGTACGACACCGGCCGCTTAGCGCAGCGGCTGGGCAATACGCCGGACGCTGACGGCGATGGCCAGCTGTACCGTGGTCGAGGGCTCATCCAGGTGACGGGGCGTTCGAACTATGAAGCCTGCAGCGAGGCGTTGTTCGGCGACAGCCGTCTGCTCAACACGCCAGAGTTGCTTGAGCAGCCGGTATACGCCTCGCTCTCTGCTGGCTGGTTCTGGCACAGGGAGGGCTTGAACAGCTTGGCCGACAAGGGCGACATCCTCGCCATCACCAAGCGAGTCAACGGCGGTACCAATGGCCTGGAGGATCGCAAGGCCATCTACCAGCGGGCGCTTGAGGTGCTGCAGTGAGCGCCTGGGGAACTCGAATTATCGCGCTCGTAGCGCTGGTGATGGCGTGCGCCATCGGCGCCCGGGCAGCCTGGGTTTGGCAGGCCAATGCCTACGGTAAACAGCTCGCTGAGCAGGCCGACGATTATGGAAAACAGTTGGCGGATAAGGACCGCGCATACGGCCGTGAGCGAGAAGAGGCCGCTGCATCGGCGCTCAATCAACTGGCAGCGCAGCAGGGCGCGCGCCGCGCCCTGGAGGCTCGCCTGCAGGACCAGACCAAAACGCACTGGAAGGAAATGAACGATGCTCACCAAGCTCAGGCTCGTCTGCGTGACCGGCTTGCTACCGCTGATCTGCGGCTGTCAGTCCTTGTCGACGCCGGAGCCCTTACCGCCTCGAGTAGTGACGGTGGGCTGCGAGAAGCCGCCGACACCGGAGGCCTGGTACATGGAGCCATACGCGCCCAACTTGACCGAGCGCATGCTCAACGAATTGTCGCCATCACCAACGAAGCTGACCGGGGACTGATCGCGCTGCAGGCCTGTCAGGCCTACGTCCGCGAAGTCACCAAGTAGTAAAGAGGCGAGCCGGGTGGATGCGTCAACATCCAGCCCGGCCCACCGAACCCGCAGACCCTTCCTGCAAGTCCAGCCGCAGCCTCTGCCTTGTGCACAAAGCGCGGCGAGCCTAACACCTGTTTATCCATACAGTAAAGACTTGCATACCTATGACCTCTCCAATCATCCCCTGGATGGGTGGCAAACGCCGCCTGGCCGACCGCTTGATCCCCCTCTTTCCCCCTCATGAATGCTATGTCGAAGTCTTCGCCGGCGGTGCCGCGTTGTTCTTCATGCGCCCTCAGCCTGCTCCAGTGGAGGTTCTGAATGATCTCAACGGTGACCTGGTCACCCTCTACCGTGTTGTGCAGAACCACCTGGAGGAGTTCGTGCGCCAGTTCAAGTGGGCGCTCAGCTCCCGCCAGATCTTCGAGTGGCAGAAAATGACTCGCCCCGAAACCCTGACCGATATCCAGCGTGCTGCCCGGTTCTTTTACCTGCAGCAGCATGCGTTCGGTGGCAAGGTCACCGGGCAGACCTTCGGTACCGCCACCACTGGACCGGCCATCAACCTACTGCGCATCGAGGAGAATTTGTCTGCTGCCTGGCAGCGTCTTGGCGGCACCTACGTTGAGAATCTCTCATGGCTCGCCTGCGCTGAGCGCTACGATCGAGCGCACACGTTCTTCTATATGGATCCGCCCTACTGGCAGACCGCCGGCTATGGTGTGGACTTCCCCTTCGAGGAGTACGAGCGCATGGCCGAGTTCATGCGCCGGTGCAAAGGCAAGGTGATGGTCAGCATCAACGACCACCCAGACATCCGGCGTGCATTCGCCGGTTTCCACTTCGAGTGCTTGGATATCCGCTACAGCAACACGAACCAGCGACAGGGCAAGGCGGAGGTGGCCGGCGAGCTGGTGATCATGAACTGGCTGCCGTCGTCGTTGGGAGGGCTTTTCTAGCTAGACAGTCTGAAACCGCTTTGTGGCTCGGCCCACCTAAGGTCGTGGGCCGAATGCTTGCCAAATAATTCGCCCCCATGACCACCGAGGGGGCAGATGAGCAAAAAATGAGGCTAGCGCAAGCTATCAAGGCGATCAGTGGCTCGTCGCACATTTTCCCGAAAGTCGGATATAAGGCGTGATGCTGTACTGATAAACGGGTCGTTTGGAGGTAACGCAGGGCGGCTCAAAACTTCAAATTGGCCGCCGGTGACATGCCTCCTGACTAAAGAAAAATCATCGCCAGCTCTCTCCCACAGGAATGACCTGTACTCAAGGCACCGTGATGAGAAATCTTTAAATTTGACTTTGAGCATCAATGCTGATGTGGCACCCTCGCGGCCGTCCCTAGTCCAATACTGAAGAGTCAATGCTAATAACTCTTCCAAGTCTTGACTCATTTTTTCCAAGCGGAGCTTGCGATTGACTTTTGCAAGCTCTTCTTTTGCGGATTCCCTGAGTTTGTCTCGATCTTCTGCAGCTTTTTTTGCTGATTCCGCTTGTTCTGCTGCAGAGCGCTTTTGCTGCCTGTTTTGAGCTATGTGCGTATAGAGAGATATCGCAAGTGCAACCCAGGCTGGAAAGTCCCCGTAATCCATATCGAGATATCCATTAGGCTGGAGCTTTTGCGGAGTCGATGTAATACCAAACCTCTTCGATAAGGTATGGGTCTTCTTTGTATTTTAATGAAAGTTTTCGATGTAGGATTTCTTTTGTAAACTTACCTAGTCTTACTAAGCCGCCGAATGCCTCTTCTAAAAATGAGGAGCCATATCCCATAGAGCCATCGAAAACTATCTCTACGACGTCACTTTCAAGTAGGTTGGGCACGAGTATTTCCTCCCTGAAAACTTCTCCGGAGTAGTCGCCGTCTACCCTGTATCTCCCAGCAGGGTATTCACTGAAGTCTTTAGAGATATCAATTTTCGACATTTTCATCTTCCCGTACCTGCTCGTCTGTGATCGGCACCGACCACTGAATGACTGTGCCCAGTATAGAACGTTGGTGGCCGCCTTGGATATAGGTAGGGGTTCCCTCGGAAAAATCAACCCCTACCACGCCTGCATTGCTGTAGACATGGAGCCGACCCTGCAGTTCCTCTGCGGCTTTCATCACGTTTTGGGCTAAGCCTTTGCCTCGGTGCCCTTGGTCGGTGCGAGTACGTCCCAGCTCCAGCGCTCGCCGGATCATCCTCATGTCACGCTTCCCAGGGGTAAGTGACGTCAATCGTACAATATCACTAATTGATTCTGACCATTTTTCTGGGAGTGTTACAGGGATGCCCAATCCTAAGTCACAGAATATAACTGAAAGGCGACCGTCATTAACCTGGGCAAATACCCACCATCGTTTGTCATTTGATTTATCAAGTCCGCTTCTGCTGATCCGATCTTCCCTTGGTCGCAAGTAGGCATGGTGTACAGCGTTATCCATGGCCTCGCTCACGCCGGGGACTAAGCGGAGGTATCCTCTGGGGATTTTGTCTCTGATAGCTTTCAGTAAAATATCTGCATCTTTAGGGTTGACGCTGACTCCGGAGGCATAACGCCAATTTTTTACCGTGATGTCATCTTCATTTATTTCGAGTCGATGTGGCTTGTCCAGGATGTTGAAAAAACCAATCTGCTGGAAAACTTTCTCAACTGTTTCATCTTGCGGGTAACTACAGGTTATTCTGCACTTATCTCCCAGTACGGTTCGTAGTCGATCGATCTCCGCAAGCATCAATAACATACCAGTGCTAATGACCTTGTTGGTTTTGCTGAAGTCAATTCGAATTCTGCGCTGACGTAAGGACTCCTTTCTAAGCGTGGAAAGGAATCTTGTTAAGTTGGAGTGCAGAGTTTTTGAGTGAAGTCCTATTACCTCGGGTGCTTCGATTGTTAGGCTTTCTTCAGACGTCTGGTGGCAAATATATGGATTATTTTTTGTCTTGTCACGACCATGCTTTTGCCAGTTACGTTGCTTGGCAATTCGTTTTTGGCGAAGGTAGTGATCATCTGTTAAGAGCTTCACATGATGTCCATTCAATTTGTGAGTTTATGTAAGACAGTTAGTAACTATTTTTATGGGTGGCAATCTGCCTGCATTTGCCCTCTACGTCAATTGCTAAGGCGGAGCTTTAGTGGTTGGTCTG
>NZ_BBIV01000037.1 GCF_000730665.1 Pseudomonas plecoglossicida NBRC 103162 = DSM 15088 | reverse complement strand
GGTTAAGTTCAGCGCAGCCCTGTAGGAGCCGGCTTGCCGGCGATTGGGCTGCAAGGCAGCCCCTAGGGCTCCAGCCCGATCCCCCGCAGGATCACACAGGTCACCGTCTGCACCGCCCGCTCGAACGCAGGATCCGACAGCGCTTCACCGCCATTGAGCACCGCGACCTGATAGCCGAAGTCGGCATAGTGCTGGGTCGATGCCCAGATCATGTACAGCAGCGCCGAAGGCTCCACCGGCAGGATGCGCCCCTCTTCCACCCAGCGACGAATCTTGTCTTCCTTGAGCTTGGCCCAGGGCACCAGGCTTTCATCCAGGCTCACACCCAGCACCGGCGCGCCATGCAGCATCTCTTCGGCCCAGATCTTCGAGCCCAGCGGGCGTGAGCGGGAGTGGCCCATCTTGGCGCGGATGTAGCTGGTCAGCACCACGCGCGGGTCGTCGAAGTTCTCGAAACACAGGGCGTCCTGCTTCCAGACATCGAGCAGGTCCTGCAGCACCGCGCGGAACAGGTCGTCCTTGGTGCTGAAGTAGTAGTGCAGGTTGGAACGCGGCAGCTCGGCCTGCTCGGCGATATCACCCATGGTGGTGGCACCGAAGCCCTTGTCGGCGAACACCTTTTCGGCCGCCTGCAGGATCTTTTCAACATTGCGCCGACGAATCTCGATCTTGTGGTTGGCCATGGCCTGTCCAAAACGCCTGAAACCCGTCAAGGCTAACAGCTTTGCAACGGCGGGTACCTGACATTTTTGCCAGTTGCGCCCGCTGCAACCGAGCCTTGACACTCAACGGACACCTCATTGCAAGGATGATCCGATGAACAAGAAACAACTGATCCATGCCGTCGCGGAAATGACTGGTTTGACAAAAACCAAAGCAAAAATCGTCGTGGATGTGGTGGTTGATTCCCTGTCCACGAAGTTGGCCAATGGGGAAGAAATCATGTTGGCCGGCTTCGGAAAGTTCAGCGTGACCCCGGTACCGGAACGCAGCGGGCGCAATCCTCAGACCGGCAACAAGCTGGTCATCGCCGCGCGCAACAAACCCGTGTTCAAGGCCGGCAAAGGGTTGAAGGAAGCAGTCAACTGAGGCCCTGGCCACAGCTCGCCCGATCCCGCACCGGGCACTGCGCCCGGTGCAGGTTCAACGCCGTATTGATGATGCCGATATGGCTGAACGCCTGCGGGAAATTGCCCAGCATGCGCCGCCCGGCAGGGTCGTACTGCTCCGCCAGCAGGCCGAGGTCATTGCACAAGCCGGTCAATCGCGCGTACAGCGCCTGTGCCTCTGGCTCGCGCCCCAGCAACACATAGACATCGGCCAACCAGAACGAGCACACCAGGAAGGTGCCCTCCCCCGGCGTGAGCCCGTCGCTGCAGGTGTCGCTGTCGTAGCGCAACAGCAGGTCATTCTTCAGCAGCCGTCGCTCGATCTGCTCCAGGGTGCGCAGGAAGCGAGGATCCTGCACCGGCAGAAAGCCCGTCAGGGCAATCTGCAGCAGGCTGGCATCCAGTTCTTGCGACCCATACGCCTGGACGAAGAACGCACCGCTCGCATCCAGCCCATGCGTGCAGACTTCGCGGTGAATCTGGTCAGCCACTTGCCGGTAATGCCGGCTGCGTTCGCGATCTTCCTCGGTGGTGTCGGCCAGCCCAGCCGCGCGGTCGAACGCGACCCAGGCCATGACCTTGGAATGCACGAAGTGCTGGCGGGGGCCGCGTACTTCCCACAGGCCTTCGTCCGGCTCACGCCAGATGCGCTCCACGTAGGGCAGGATCGCCCGGGCAATTGCTGCGCTACGCGGGTGACGCGGCAGCCCGCCCTTGATCGCCTGGCTCATGGCATCGGCCAGTTCACCGTAGATATCCAGCTGCCGCTGCTCCGAGGCCGCGTTGCCGATCCGCACCGGTTGCGAATGCTCGTAACCGGCCAGCCAGGGCAAGGTGAACTCCTGCAGGTCGCGCTCGCCGGCCAGTCCATACATGATCTGCATCTGCTCGGGGTTGCCGGCCACCGAGCGCAGCAACCACTCGCGCCAGGCCTGGGCCTCGTCGAAGTAACCCAGGTTCATGAATGCCAGCAGGGTCATGGTGGCGTCGCGCAGCCAGCAGAAGCGGTAGTCCCAGTTGCGCTCGCCACCCACCCGCTCGGGCAACGAGGTGGTGACGGCGGCGACGATGCCGCCGGTGGGGGCGTAGGTCATGGCCTTGAGGGTCAGCAACGAGCGGCGCACCAGGGCGGTGTAGGGCCCCACCTGCGGACAGCGCGCAGCGAACGCCTGCCACTGCTCGATGGTGCGCGCCAAGGCGTCGTCGATATTGCAGTCCGGCTGTACGGGCAGGTGGGAGGGCTGGTGGCGCAGGCTGAAGACGTGACGTTCGCCTGCGCAGACGCGAAAGCGCGCGACCGTGTGCTGGTCACGCGCCTGCGGTGGCACGCTGCTGCACAGGATCAGGCGTTCGGGGCCGGCGACGGCGCTGAGGGTCAGGGGGTCGAGTTTTTCCACCCAAGGGACGCTGCGGCCGTAATCGAAACGCAACACCAGGTCCATTTCGAAACTGGTTTCGCCTGCCATGCCCTCGACGATGCGCACCACCGAGTTGACCTCGTCCAGCGGCATGAAGTCCAGCACCCGGGCGCGGCCGCTGGCGGTGACCCAGGTGGTTTCCAGCACCAGGGTGTCGTCGATGTAGGTGCGGCTGCAATGCTCGACCGGGTCGCTGGGGGCCAGGCGCCAGCGGCCGTTGTCTTCATTGCCCAACAGCGCGGCGAATACCGCCGGGGCGTCGAAACGGGGCAGGCACAGCCAGTCGAGGGAGCCGTCGCGGCTGACCAGGGCGGCGCTGCGGCAGTTGCCGAGCAGGGCGTAGTCTTCGATTGGGGCGGGCATTGCAACTCCTTGGTAGGTTTGTCTGTACGGGCCTCATCGCCGCGGTTCGTCGCCACGACAAGCCGGCTCCCACAAGGATCACAGAACACCCTGTGGGAGCCGGCTTGTCGTGGCGACGAACCGCGGCGATGAGGCCGGAACAGTCACCCCAGCTTGTGCCATTCACGCTTATCGCGGGCCAGCAGCTCATCCCCGGCCTCTGGCCCATCCTCACCGGCCGGGTACTCGTGCACCTCGCCATCCTGCGCCCAGGCATCGAGAAACGGCTGCACCGCACGCCAGCCGTTCTCGATGTTGTCGGCGCGCTGGAACAAGGTCTGGTCGCCGGTCAGGCAGTCATAGATCAACGTCTCGTAGCCCGTCGCCGGGGTCATGTTGAAGAAGTCCTTGTAGGCGAAGCCGAGCTCGACGTTCTCGATCACCATCTCCGGCCCCGGCCGCTTGGCCTGCAGGTCGAACGTCATGCCCTCGTTGGGCTGGATCTGGATCTTCAGGTAGTTGGGCTTGGGCCGCTCCAGCTCCGATTCGCGAAACTGCGCATAGGGCGCCGGCTTGAAGCAGATGGCGATCTCGGTGTCGCGTACGCTCATGCGCTTGCCGGTACGCAGGTAGAACGGCACTCCGGCCCAGCGCCAGTTGTCGATCATCACCTTGAGGGCGACATAGGTTTCGGTCTGGCTGCCTGGCGCGACCTTGTCCTCCTGACGGTAGCCCGGCAGCCGCTTGCGGCCGTGCTTGCCCGCCGTGTACTGGCCACGTACCGAGTTCTTCAAGGCCATCTTCGCCGACCACGGGCGGATGGCACCGATCACCTTGGCCTTTTCCCCGCGCACGGCATCGGCGCCAAAGGCCGCCGGCGGCTCCATGGCGACCATGGCCAGCAACTGGAACAGGTGGTTGGGCACCATGTCGCGCAAGGCACCTGTGTTGTCATAGAACGCACCGCGGGTCTCGACGCCAACGGTTTCGGCGGCGGTGATCTGCACATGGTCGATGTAGTGGTTGTTCCAGAACGATTCGAACAGGCCGTTGGAAAAACGGCTGACCAGAATGTTCTGCACCGTTTCCTTGCCCAGGTAATGGTCGATGCGGTAGATCTGCCGCTCGCTCATCACCTTCAAAAGGCGGGCATTGAGGGCCTCGGCGCTGGCCAGGTCGGTGCCGAAGGGTTTCTCCACCACCACCCGACGGAACCCGCCTGCCGACTCGTCGAGCAGGCCGGCATCGCCCAGGCGCTGGGCCACTTCGGGGAAGAAGCGTGGCGAAGTGGCCAGGTAGAAAATGGCGTTGCCATGGGCGGTCTTGTCGATGCGTTTGGCCAGGGCTGTGTAGGTGGCAGGGTCGAGGAAGTCGCCAGTCTGGTAGTCCAGCCGTCTGGCCAGTCGCGCCCAGCGCTTTTCATCCAGGCATTTGCCGGCGCCCTCGCCGCCCCTGTCGCGCTCTTGCATGAACGCATGCAGGCGCTCGGCGAACGCCTCGGCCGTGGCGGCATTGTGGTCGACGCCCACGATGCGCAGGTTGCGGTCGAGCAAACCGTCACGGTCGAGGTTGTAAAGCGCTGGCATCAGCAAGCGCTTTACCAGGTCGCCATTGGCGCCGAACAGGAACAGGGTGCAGGGTGGAGCCGCTGGAATGGTCTGTTTGGTCATGCGTCTTTCTTCTCGACATGGCCACCGAAGCCCAGGCGCATGGCCGAGAGGATCTTGTCGCCGTAGGTGCCCTGCTGCTGGCGCGAGCGGAAGCGGGCGAACAGTGCGCTGGACAGCACCGGCACCGGCACGGCCTGTTCGACCGCGGCGTCGACGGTCCAGCGGCCTTCGCCACTGTCGGACACCGAGCCGCTGAACTGCGCCAGCTGCGGGTCGCCCACCAGGGCATCGGCGGTCAGGTCGAGCAGCCACGATGTGACCACGCTACCGCGGCGCCAGACCTCGGCGATCTCGGCCACGTCGAGATCGAAGCGCTGGTCCTCGGGCAGTTGCTCGCCGCCTTTGCTGCGCAGCAGGTCGAAGCCCTCGGCGTAGGCCTGCATCAAGCCGTACTCGATGCCGTTGTGCACCATCTTCACGTAGTGCCCTGCGCCTGGCGGGCCGGCGTGGATATAGCCGTGCTCGGCGCGCTGGTGCTCGCCGCTGCGGCCATGGGTGCGGGGAATCTCACCGACACCCGGCGCCAGGGCCTTGAACAACGGCTCCAGGCGTTCGAACACATCCTTCTCGCCGCCGATCATCATGCAGTAGCCGCGCTCCAGGCCCCAGACGCCACCGGAGGTGCCGACATCCAGGTAGTGCAGCCCGCGCTTGGCCAGCTCGCTGGCACGGCGCATGTCGTCCTTGTAGAAGGTATTGCCGCCGTCGATGATCGCATCGCCCGGTTCCAGCATGTCGGCCAGTTGCGCGATGGTCTGCTCGGTAGGCTCGCCAGCCGGCAGCATCACCCACACCGCACGCGGCGCCTTGAGTTTCTGCACCAGCGCGCCAAGGTCGTGGGCGCCCTGGGCGCCCTCGCCTTCCAGGCCGACGACAGCGTCACGGTTGCGGTCATGGACCACCGTGCGATGACCGGCGCGCATCAGGCGCCTTGCGATATTGCCGCCCATGCGGCCCAGCCCGACGATTCCCAGTTGCATGAGCCGATGCTCCCCTGTGCAAATGAATGAAAATTCAGTTCAGCATTTCAGATTAGTCCAGCACACGGACCAGGGGTTCAGCGACGGACGGCGAGACAACGCCAAACAAAAAAGTTCCCAAGGCCTGCAAAAGAATTCAGAATGCGCGCCGCGTGGAGCGACTACGCTTCAATTGTCACCAGCCAAAACCGCGAGGTGTGCTCATGGGTACCTTGATGCCTGCAACTCCAACCCAGACCCTCTATGTCTCCGTGCGTCGTGATGAGCTGCGCAAGTTGAAGGATGAACGCGACCAATTGCGCCAACAGGTCGCCCAGTTGCACATGCTGCTGGAGCAGGCCCGCTCCGACGACAAATCCGTAAGCCTCTGAGTCACCCCATCCTCCCGTGGGGGCTGCACGGCTCCCAACCTGACTGGCAGCGCCGAATAATCACCATTCGACCCAAGATATCTCCGATAGTTGAGCACCGTGGCAGTGCCTACAGTGGCCTGCGTCAAGGGCCCAGCCAGGCGCCCGCGTGCAACGGAGATACCCATGAACATCGCGAAATGCTGCTTGCCCATGGCCCTGCTCGGCCTCGTAGCGCTGCCCCTTCAGGCAGCGGCCCAGAACTGCCAGACCGTCAGCGAACAACATGCACTGGCGCTCTTCGAACAGTGGAACGACAGCCTCAAGAGCGGTGACCCACAGCAGGTCGCCCAGCTCTACCAGCATGACGCCCTGCTGCTGCCCACGGTGTCCATGCAGCCCCGCCTGACCCAGCAAGAGCGCATCGACTACTTCACCCACTTCCTGGCCGAAAAACCCAGCGGCAAGCTGGACAGCCACCACTTCCAGGCGGCGTGCGACACGGCAATCCTCGCCGGCCTTTATACCTTCGATCTTGCCGCCAGCGGCAAGCAGGTGGCGGCACGCTACAGCTTCATCTATCGCTGGAATGGCCAGCAGTGGTTGATCAGCCACCATCACTCGTCCCTGCTGCCTTCGACCTGATCCACAAGCCCGCGGGGCGAGCGCCCCGCCTCAGGGCAAAAATGCCTTGAGCGTGCTGCAAAATGATGCACACCTGCTCTTCGAAGATGCCTCCTGGCTCTCCATTCACACCCGGTCACAAACGCCAACGTTTGCGTCTAGCACGCGTCATAACGAAAGTGACCAACGGGTCACCTTTTTATCTCCGTCTCTCCTACACTCGGTTTTCGGCCCGCGATTTGCTCAGGGAAGAAGCGACCTAAATAAGTCGAACTTTTGCAAACGGTAGCGGGTCAGCAACATAAGTAGGCCATGGTAGAGGGACCACCCTTGCCGAAGCCGACCCAACCCAATTCGATCAATCGCCTTCGGCCGGAATGCCGATTGCGCCGTGCCTGCGCGCACGACCCTGGGGCAAGGACAGCATTACCACGCCAAGAACCAGAGATCGCCAACACGAAATAAAGCAACGGGTGCAAGCACCCGGCCATAACATAGGGACGGAGAGAAGTATGATCAGTGCCGCTGTCGAACCTCACGTAGATTCATTCAACCCGGACAACCGCGAACCGCTCACCCCTGACTTCGCCACGACAGCCAAGGCACCCGGCGCCCAGCGCCAGCACAACCCCAACAAGCGCAAGATCCTGTTCGTCACCTCGGAAATCGCCGACCTGGTCAAGACCGGCGGCCTGGGCGACGTATCGGCAGCGCTGCCGCGGGCACTGGCCCACCTGCATGATGTCCGGGTACTGATCCCCGGCTACCCGCAGGTGATGGAAAGCGACAACCCCATTCATATCGTCGGCGAACTCGGCGGCCATGCGGCGCTGCCACCGTGCAAGATCGGCCGCATGGACCTGGCCGACGGCCTGGTCATCTATGTGCTGATCTGCCCCGAACTGTACCAGCGCGACGGCACGCCCTATGGTGCCAACAACGGCCGCGACTGGCCTGACAACCATATCCGTTTCGCCCGCCTGGGCCTGGCCGCGGCCGAGATCGCCGCAGGCGAAGGCATGATCCACTGGAAACCCGAAGTGGTGCATGCCCACGACTGGCCCGCCGGCCTGGCCCCGGCCTACATGCATTGGCGCGGGCTGAACACGCCGACCCTGTTCACCATCCACAACCTCGCCTACCAGGGCGTGTACAGCCGCGGCTGCAGCCCGGAACTGGCGATCCCGGACCACGCCATGCAACAGGAAGGCATGGAGTTCTACGGCAAGCTGTCGTTCCTCAAGGCCGGCCTTGCCTACTCCAGCCACATCACCACGGTCAGCGCCACCTATGCCCGAGAGATCACCACCCCGGAATTCGGCTGCGGCCTCGATGGCTTCCTGGCCAGCAAGGCCCAGCAAGGTCTGCTTGGCGGCATCCCCAACGGCATCGACGAAAGCTGGGATTCGGCCACCGACAAGCACCTGCAGCACAACTTCAGCATCAATGACTGGGACGGCAAGGCGCGCAACGCCGACGAGGTACGCCATCTGTTCGGCCTGGAGCCTGCCAGCGGCCCGCTGTTCGCCGTGGTCTCGCGCCTGGTCTACCAGAAGGGCCTGGACCTGACCCTGGGCGTGGCCGACTACATCGTCGAGCAAGGCGGCCAGATCGCCATCATTGGTCGCGGCGAGCCGGAAGAAGAACAGGCCATGCGCGATCTGGCGCTGCGCCACCCGGGCCGCATCGGGGTGCACATCGGCTTCAACGAGACCGATGCCCGGCGCATGTTTGCCGGCAGCGACTTCCTGCTCATGCCCTCGCGCTACGAGCCCTGCGGCCTGAGCCAGATGTATGCGCAGCGGTTCGGCTCGTTGCCGGTGGCACGCAACACCGGCGGCCTGGCCGACACCATCGAGAACGGCGTCACCGGTTTCCTGTTCGACGAGTCGACGGTTGAAAGCTACCGCGAGGCACTGAGCCGGGCCTTCTATGTCTACGGCAAGAAGAACCTGCTCAATGCCATGCGCTGCCTGTCCATGACCCAGCCGTTCAACTGGTGCCAGGCGGTCGAGCCCTACGCCCGCCTCTACGAGGACCTGGTCAAGCAGACCCAGTTCAGCCACTACTAAGCGGGGGTCGAAGATGCACAGGCATGGCGCACACTTGCTGGACGCCACGTCGGCGCGCTTCGCCCTCTGGGCGCCCGATGCGCGCAGCGTGAGCTTGGAACTGGAGCAGCAGCCGGCGATCGAGCTGCTGGCCGATGACGATGGCTGGTACACGGGAGTCGCCGCGTGCCAGGCAGGTGACCGTTATCACTACCGTATCGATGGCCAGCTGCAGGTGGCCGACCCCGCGTCGCGCTACCAGCCTGAAGGCGTGCAGGGGCCGAGCCAGCTGGTCGACACCGGGGCCCATGCCTGGCAGCACCCATGGCAGGGCCGGCCCTGGCACGAAGCGGTGATCCAGGAGCTGCACGTCGGCGTGCTCGATGGCTACGACGGCGTGGCCCGGCACCTGCCGCGCCTGGCCGAGCTGGGCATCAGCGCCATCGAGCTGATGCCCCTCGGGCAGTTTCCGGGCGAACGCAACTGGGGCTACGACGGCGTGCTGCCCTACGCGCCGCAGCACAGCTACGGCAGCCCCGAGCAATTGTGCGCGCTGGTCGACGATGCCCACGGCCACGGCCTGATGGTGCTGGTGGACGTGGTCTACAACCACTTCGGCCCCGACGGCAATTACCTGCATCAGTACGCCAGCCCGTTTTTCCGCCAGGACCGGCAGACGCCCTGGGGCGCCGCGATCGACTTCCGCCGCCCCGAGGTGCGCGAGTACTTTATCCAGAACGCCCTGATGTGGCTGTGCGAGTACCGCTGCGACGGCCTGCGCCTGGACGCCGTGCATGCCATCGACCAGCCGGATTTTCTCGTCGAGCTGGCGCAGCGGGTGCGCACTGCCGTGGAGCCTGGCCGGCATGTCTGGCTGGTGCTGGAGAACGAGCACAACCAGGCCTCGCTGCTCGAACAGGGCTTCGACGCCCAGTGGAACGACGACGGCCACAATGCCCTGCACGTGCTGCTGACCGGCGAGACCGAAGGCTACTACGCCGACTACCGGCAACGGCCGATCGACAAACTGGCTCGCTGCCTGGGCGAAGGCTTCGTGTTCCAGGGCCAAGCCAACCGCCACGGCACGCCACGCGGCGAACCCAGCGGCCACTTGCCGCCCAGCGCGTTCGTGCTGTTCCTGCAGAACCATGACCAGGTCGGCAACCGCGCCCTGGGTGAGCGCCTCACCCGGCTGTGCCCGCCGCCGGCCCTGCGTGCCGCGACTGCCCTGCTGCTGCTGGCACCGATGATCCCGCTTCTGTTCATGGGCGACGACGACGGCAGTTGCCGGCCGTTCCTGTTCTTCACCGACTTCCACGACGAACTGGCCGATGCCGTGCGCGAAGGCCGCCGCGGCGAGTTCGCCCACTTTCGCGCCTTCGCCGACCCACACCAGCGCGAACGGATTCCCGACCCCAACGCCGAACAGACCTTCGAGGCCTCACGGCCACAGCGCCAGGAAGTCATCGCTGGCTGGCACGGTTTATACCAACAGCTGCTGGCGCTGCGCCAACGCCACGTCATCCCGCACCTGCTCGGCAGCCACGCACTGGGTGCCGAGGTACTGGGCGACAAGGCGCTGAGCGCCCGTTGGCGGCTTGGGGATGGCAGCACCCTGCGCATCGACCTGAACCTGGCAGACACGCCCCAGGCCGCAGCCCTGCCCCCCGCCGAACTGCGCCTGTTCGACAGCAGCGACACCACGCACCCTGACACCGCACTATCGGCCTACAGCTGCGTGGTCAGCCTGCTTGCACCTGGCCAGGAGAGCCCATGAGCGAAACCGCACTGCACCGCCTGGCCGCCCGCGTCGGCCTTGCCCGTGACTGGATCGATGCCAACAACCGGCCACAGCAGGTGGCCGACGAGGTGCTGCGCAAGGTCCTCGAAGGCCTGGGCCACCCAGCCGCCGACGACAGCGCCGTCCACAGCAGCCTGCACGCTGTCGAAGCCTGCGAAGACAGCCAGCACCTGCCGCCCCTTCTGACTGCCGAGGTTGACCAGCCGCTGGCCTTGGCGCACTTCTTCGCACCTGCCAGCAACGCCTTATGCACCCTGGAGGACGGCAGCCAGCGCCGCATCGCCCTCGACGCCCAGGCGCACCTGCCGGGCCAGCTGCCCATCGGCTATCACCAGGTGGAAATCGAAGGTCGCACCTTTGTCCTCGCCGTGGCACCCCCGCGCTGCTACAGCCTGGCAGACGCCATCCAGCAACCGCCGCCACGCTGCTGGGGCATCGCCGTGCAGCTGTACAGCCTGCGCCGCACGGGCGACGGCGGCTTCGGCGACTGCCTGGCGCTGGAGCAACTGGCGCGCAGCGCCGCCGAACGCGGCGCCGACGCCTTGGCCATCAGCCCGATCCATGCCTTGTCGGCGGTCGACCAACTGCACTACAGCCCCTACTCACCGTCCAGCCGCCTGCTGCTCAACACCCTCTATGCCAGCCCCGCGGCCATTCTCGGCGAGCGCGCCGTGCGCATGGCCATCGACGCCTGCCGCCTGGAGCAGACGCTCGAAGACCTGGAACGCCGCCCGCTGGTGGACTGGCCACGCGCCGCCTATGCCCGGCTGAGCCTGCTCGAAGCGCTGTACCAGGACTTCAGCCAGGGCGATCACCCGTTGCGCAAGGACTTCGACAGCTACCGCGGCGCTGCAGGTCAGGCCCTGGAGCACCACTGCCGTTTCGAAGTGCTGCAAGCGCAAGCTGTCGACCACGGCCTGGGGGGTGACTGGCGCAACTGGCCCAGTGCCTGGCACGACCCTTATCACCCCGAGGTCGAAGCCTTCGCCAACGCCTACCCGGCGAAGATCGAGTTCCACGCCTTTTGCCAATGGCTGACCGAACGCAGCCTGCAACGCGCCCAGGAGGCCGCGCGCAGCAACGGCATGGCGATCGGCCTGATCGCCGACCTGGCCGTAGGCGCAGACGGTGCCGGCAGCCAGGCCTGGAGCCGCCAGGACGAGCTGCTGGCCAACCTCAAGGTCGGCGCGCCACCCGACATCCTCAATCGCGCCGGGCAGGACTGGGGGATCTGCGCGTTCTCCCCGGAAGGCCTCAAGCGCAATGGCTACCGCGCCTTCATCGAGATGTTGCGGGCCAACCTGGCGCACGCCGGCGGCCTGCGCATCGACCACGTGATGGGCCTGCGCCGACTGTGGTTGATCCCGCGTGGCTGCAAGCCCAGCGAAGGCGCCTACCTCGATTACCCGCTGGAGGATCTGCTGCGCCTGTTGGCCCTGGAGTCGGTGCGGCACCAGGCGATCATCCTTGGCGAAGATCTCGGCACGGTGCCTGAAGGGCTGCGCGAACAGCTGGCCGACAAAGCGCTGCTAGGCATGCGCGTATTGCCCTTCGAGCAGACCCACCCCGGACACTTCAAGCCGATCCTCGACTGGCCGGACGATGCCTTGGCCACCACCGGCACCCACGACCTGGCGCCCCTGGCCGGCTGGCTGCAGAGCCGGGATATCGACTGGAACCAGCGCCTGAAGTTGATCGATGCCGCCACCGAACTGCACTGGCGACACGAACGGCAAAAGGAGCGGGACGGCCTGCGCCGCACCCTGGAAGCCAATTATGGGCCCTTGACGGACAACGACGCACTGATCGATGCCGCGATCCGCTACGTCGGCCACACCCGCGCGCCGCTGGTGCTGATCCCGCTGGAAGACCTGCTCGGCAGCGATGAACAACCCAACCTGCCAGGTACCACCGAAGGCCACCCCAACTGGCGCCGGCGCTTCGCCGCGCCGGTGGGCGAGCTGCTCGACGACGAAGACGCCGCTCGCCGCCTGGAGCTGTTGGCCCAGGCCCGCGAGCAAGCTTGGGAGCGTGACCGATGAAGCCGTTGACCGCGACCCTGCGCCTGCAACTGCACAGTGACTTCACCCTCGACCATGCGGTGCCGCTGGTGCCCTACTTCGCCCAGCTGGGCATCAGCCATGTGTATGCCTCGCCGATCCTCAAGGCCCGTGCAGGCTCGCGCCACGGCTACGACGTGGTCGACCCGACCCAGATCAACCCGGAGCTGGGCGGCGAAGCCGCGCTGGAACGCCTGGTGGCCGCCCTGCGCCAACATGGCATGGGGCTGATCCTCGACACCGTGTCCAACCACATGGCCGTGGGCGGCGCCGACAACCCGTGGTGGCAGAGCCTGCTGGCATGGGGGCGACGCAGCCCCTATGCCGAATTCTTCGACATCCAGTGGCATTCCAACGACCCCCTGCTGGCTGGCCAGTTGTTGCTGCCGTTTCTTGCCAGCGACTATGGCATGGCGTTGAAGAACGGCGAGATCCCGCTGCAGTTCGATGCCCATCAGGGCGTACTGCAGATCGCCCACTACGACCACCGATTCCCGATCTGCCCCATCGATTACGGCTGGATATTGTCCCTGAGCCCGGAGCCTGCCCTGCAGGCGCTGGCCGAGCACTTCACGGCCCTGCACGAGCATGCCGCGCCGCTGGCCGCCGCCCTGCCCCTGCACGTCGAGCTGGCGCGCCTGGTGGCCGATGGGGCCGACCTCGAATCCGCCCTCGTCGCCTTCGACAGCCGCTGCGAGAACGGCTTCAAGCGCCTGCACCTGCTGCTTGAGCGCCAGACCTACCGGCTGGCCAGCTGGCGCACCGCCGCCGACGACATCAACTGGCGGCGCTTCTTCGACATCAACGAGCTGGGTGGCTTGCGGGTGGAGCGCGCGGTGGTGTTCGAGGCGACCCACGCCAAGCTGTTCGAGCTGATCGAGCGGGGCCTGGTGGACGGCTTGCGCATCGACCACATCGACGGTCTGGCCGACCCGCGTGGCTACTGCCGCAAGCTGCGCCGGCGGGTCACCGGCCTGCTCGCCAGCCGACCGCTGTCGGCAGCGCTGGAGCACTTCCCGATCTACGTGGAAAAGATCCTCGGCAGTGATGAACACCTGCACCGCGACTGGCTCACCGACGGCACTACCGGCTACGAATTCATGAACCAGGTGTCGCTGCTGCAGCACGACCCGGCAGGCGAAGCGCCACTCACCGAGCTGTGGGCCACGCTCAGCGAACGCCCCGCGTTTGCCGAGGAAGTGCGCCAGGCCCGCCATTTGGTGCTCAATGCCAGCCTGGCCGGCGATTGCGAATCGGTGGCCCAGGCGCTGCTGCAGGTGGCCCGCGACGACCTGATGACCCGCGACCTGACCCTCGGCGCCATCCGCCGTGCGCTGCAGGCGCTGGTCGCCCACTACCCGGTGTACCGCACCTATTTCAACGCCTGCGGGCGCCCGGCCGAGGACGAAAAATGCTTCCAGCAGGCCCTGGCCAATGCTCGCCAGGACCTTGCCGAAGCCGACTGGCCGCTGCTCGAGCAGCTGGCGCACTGGCTCGGCGGCCAACCTTGGCGCCAATTGCCCCACGGCCGACCCCGCAAGCACCTGCGCCATGCCTGCGTGCGTTTCCAGCAACTGACTGCGCCCAGTGCGGCCAAGGCGGTGGAAGACACCGCCTTCTACCGCTCGGCTCGGCTGCTGTCGCGCAATGACGTCGGCTTCGACGCAGAACGCTTCGCTGCCGGCGCCGAGTACTTCCACAACGAGGCCCAGCGCCGTCTGCGTGACTTCCCCGACAACCTGCTGGCCACCGCCACCCACGACCACAAGCGCGGCGAAGACACCCGTGCGCGCCTGGCGGTATTGAGCGAACGGGGCACGTGGCTGGCCAGCCGGGTGGAACACTGGCGCGAGCTCGCTGCCCCCCTGCGCGAGCAGCTGGACGATGGCCCGGCGCCGAGCCCGGGCGATGAATTGCTGTTGCTGCAGACCCTGCTCGGCAGTTGGCCGCTGGCGCTGGACCTGCACGACGACAGTGCAGTGCGCCGCTACGCCGAACGCATACGCCAGTGGCAGCAGAAAGCACTGCGCGAGGCCAAGCTGCGCAGCAGCTGGAATGCACCCAACGAAGCCTATGAAGGGGCCTGCGCTGCCTATGTCGATGGCCTGCTGCAAGGCCGCGAGAACCAGCAGTTGCGCCAGTCACTGGCGGATGCCGCGCAGTTGATCGCCTGCCCCGGCGCGCTCAACGGGCTGGTCCAGGCGCTGCTGCGCATGACCGTGCCCGGCGTGCCCGACTTGTACCAGGGCAACGAGTACTGGGATTTCAGCCTGGTCGATCCGGATAACCGCCAGGCAGTGGACTACGCCGCCAGGCGTCGCACCCTGGACGACGCTGCGGCCCCCGCTGAACTGCTCGCGCACTGGCATGACGGACGCATCAAGCAGGCCCTGGTTGCGCGGGTGCTGGATTGCCGCCAGGCCCACGCCGAGCTGTTCCGCCGCGGCGCCTATCTGCCTCTGACCGTGCAGGGCCGGCATGCCGACGAGGTGCTCGCATTCGCTCGCCTGGGTGAAGGCGAGCGCGCCATCGTGGTGGCCCCGCGCCTGGCCAGCGGCCTGTTGGAGGGCGCCACGACACCGTTGATCCCGGCGCAGAACTGGGACGACACCCGGGTGATCCTGCCGTTTGCCGCGTCACCTGCAACCTCGACGGGACTTTTCCCCTGCGCGGCGGTCAGCCCTTCAAAGGAGCTGCTGGTAAGCGCGGTGCTGGCGGAGTTTCCGGTCAACCTGTTGATACAACAATCTTGAATATCAGGAGCGTCACGATGAGTGTCGATGAAAAACGTATTCGCGAATTCGCCTATCAGATCTGGGAGTCGGAGGGTAAGCCCGCTGGCCAGGAAGACCGGCACTGGGACATGGCGCGCAAGCTGGCCGAGGCCGAGGCGCTAGCGCCCAAGGCAGCGCCACGCAAGAAGGCGGCGGCCAAGCCCAAGGCACCGGCCGAGCCCAAGGCGGCAGCGTTGCCAGGGGTTGAGCCGGCAGTAGCGAAGAAGCCACGGGCGGTGAAGAAACCGAGCGCTGGTTGAGCCTGTTCGGGCCCTATCGCCGGCAAGCCGGCTCCCACAGGGTCACCCAGTTCTCGCGTTTTATCGGGTACCTGTGGGAGCCGGCTTGCCGGCGATAGGGCCACCCCTGCCTTGCGCAAACTCCCTTCCCCCGGCCAATCGAGGACCGCCATGAGCCCCCGCACCCCGAAGAAAACCCGCTCCGTCGCCCCGTCGCGCATCCGTGAAGGCATGCCCTTCCCCCTCGGCGCTACCTGGGACGGCCTGGGTGTCAACTTCGCCCTGTTCTCGGCCAACGCCACCAAGGTCGAACTGTGCCTATTCGACGCCAGCGGCGAGCAGGAAATCGAGCGCATCGAGCTCCCCGAATACACCGACGAGATCTTCCACGGCTACCTGCCCGACGCTCATCCAGGGCTGATCTACGGCTACCGTGTGCACGGCCCCTACGCGCCGCAGAACGGCCACCGCTTCAACCCCAACAAGCTGCTGATCGACCCTTACGCCAAGCAACTGGTCGGCAGCCTGAAATGGTCCGAGGCGCTGTTCGGCTACACCATCGGCCACCCTGACGGCGACCTGTCGTTCGATGAACGCGACAGCGCGCCCTTCGTGCCCAAGTGCAAGGTGATCGACCCGGCCTTCACCTGGGGCCGCGACCAGCGCGTGCTGGTGCCATGGGAGCGCACCATCCTCTACGAGGCCCATGCGCGCGGCATCAGCATGCGCCACCCGGCGGTCCCGGAAGAGCTGCGCGGCACCTTCGCGGGCCTGGCCAACGACGAGCTGCTCAAGCACATCAAGGACCTTGGTGTGTCGAGCATCGAGCTGCTGCCGATCCATGCCTTCGTCAACGACCAGCACCTGCTCGACAAGGGCCTGAACAACTACTGGGGCTACAACAGCATCGCCTTCTTCGCACCGCACCCCCGTTACCTGGCCAGCGGCAAGATCGCCGAGTTCAAGGAGATGGTCGCGCACCTGCATGACGCAGGCCTGGAGGTGATCCTCGATGTGGTCTACAACCACACCGCCGAAGGCAACGAGCGCGGCCCGACCCTGTCTATGCGCGGCATCGACAACGCCTCCTACTACCGCCTGATGCCCGACGACAAGCGCTATTACATCAACGATTCCGGCACCGGCAACACCCTCGACCTCAGCCACCCGTGCGTGCTGCAGCTGGTCACCGACTCGCTGCGCTACTGGGCCGGCGAAATGCACGTCGATGGCTTCCGCTTCGACCTGGCGACCATCCTTGGCCGCTACCACGAGGGCTACAGCGAACGCCACGGCTTCCTCGTGGCCTGCCGCCAGGACCCGATGCTCAGCCAGGTCAAGCTCATCGCCGAGCCCTGGGACTGTGGCCCGGGCGGCTACCAGGTGGGCAACTTCGCACCGGGTTGGGCGGAGTGGAACGATCGCTTTCGCGACACCGTGCGCGCTTTCTGGAAGGGTGACGAAGGCCAACTGGCCGACTTCGCCGCACGCATGACCGCCTCGGGCGACATGTTCAACAACCGTGGCCGGCGGCCCTACGCCTCGGTCAACTTCGTCACCGCCCACGACGGCTTCACCCTGCGCGACCTGGTGTCGTACAACAGCAAGCACAACGAGGACAACGACGAGAACAACCAGGACGGCACCGACAACAACCTGTCGTGGAACTGCGGCGTCGAAGGCCCCACCGACGACCCGCAGATCAATGCCCTGCGCATGCGCCAGATGCGCAACTACTTCGCCACCTTGCTGCTGGCCCAGGGCACGCCGATGATCGTCGCCGGCGACGAATTCAGCCGCACCCAGCATGGCAACAACAATGCCTACTGCCAGGACAGCGAGATCGGCTGGATCAACTGGGACCTGGACGAGGACGGCCAGGCGCTGCTGGCATTCGTCCAGCGCCTGACCCGCTTGCGCCTGGCCTACCCGGTGCTGCGCCGCTCGCGCTTCCTGGTGGGCGACTACAACGAGGCCATCGGGGTCAAGGACGTGACCTGGCTGGCGCCGGACGGCAGCGAGATGACCGTGGAGCAGTGGGAAGACCCCAATGGGCGTTGCCTGGGCATGCTGATCGACGGGCGCGCGCAGGTCAGCGGCATTGCCCGGCCCGGGTCCGAGGCGACCATGCTGATCATCGTCAACGCCCACCATGATGTGGTGCCGTTCCAGCTGCCGGCGGTGCCGGAAGGTGAGTACTGGAGTTGCCTGGTCGACACCGACCGGCCGGAAATGCGCAAGCCACAGCACCTGCAGTTCGACAGCACGTTCGAGGTCAAGGGGCGATCGTTCCTGCTGATGGTGTTGCAGCGCGAGGAAGAGTGAACCCAGCTTGTCCTGGCCGGTCCCATGACTATCTGTGGCCTGTACCGGCGATAGGGCCGGTATGGACAACATCCTCACTCAAGGAGCCACCGTGAACCCCGAAGCCGGCCGTCCAGGTTTCGCCCATGCTGACCCATCCGCGGCCGTGCACCGGCTGCGGGTGCTGACGGTGAACACGCACAAGGGCTTCACGGCCTTCAACCGTCGCTTCATCCTGCACGAACTGCGCGAAGCGGTGCGCAGCACCCAGGCCGATATCGTGTTTCTCCAGGAAGTGCTCGGCAGCCATGACCGGCATGCCGCACGCTACCCCGGCTGGCCGCAGACTTCACAATACGAGTTTCTCGCCGACAGCATGTGGAGCGACTTCGCCTACGGCCGCAATGCGGTCTACCCCGACGGCCATCATGGCAACGCGCTGCTTTCCAAATACCCGATCATCGAACACCGCAACCTCGACGTGTCGATCACCGGCCCCGAGCGGCGTGGCCTGTTGCACTGCGTGCTCGACGTGCCAGGCCAGCGCCAGGTGCATGCGATCTGCGTGCACCTGTCGTTGCTCGAGAGTCACCGCCAGAAACAGCTGCAGTTGCTGGGCCAACTGCTCGACGCACTGCCAGCCGATGCGCCGGTGATCATTGCCGGTGATTTCAACGACTGGAAGCTGCGCGGCAACCGCACCTTGCGCCTGCAACGCGACTTGCACGAGGCCTTCGAACGGCACCACGGATTGCTCGCGCGCACGTATCCGGCGCGCCTGCCTTTACTGGCCCTGGACCGCATCTACCTGCGCAATGCCGAAAGCCATGCGCCCAGGATTCTGGGGCACAAACCTTGGACCCACCTCTCCGATCATCTGCCATTGGCCGTGGAAGTGAGGCTGTAGCAATGATTCGTCATAGCCACAGCGCGGCAAATAGCGAACACCACTATCTGAGCCGTTTTTCCGAAGAAAAACAACGTGATATCGACCTTCGCCAGGGGTGTCCGGTTTTTTAACACATTCTTGACGCAACCCCCCAACTCACCTTAGCTGAACAATTACCTAGTCGTAGAAAACTCGCGCCGGGCCTTTAGCTCGCGCCTTTGTGCGCGCTCGCGAAAGCTGGCGTGCCGGTTTGGGTCGCCCTCTGTTTTTGCCGTACAGCTCGTGACAACCGGCCAGGTCCTTGGGCTGTACAACAAAAAACAGAGGAGATCCGCCATGAAAAGAACCTCGATCCCCGTGCGCTTCGATCGAATCTTATACGCGGTTTCCACGTCGATGCTTCTGGCAACCCCGGTGGAAACCTTTGCCCTCGAACTGCAGGACGATCCAACGTTCTCCGCATTTCTGCAACAACCGGCAGTGCCAAGCCTGTCGCTCGAGCCGGTCGGTGCCAGCGCCATCAACCTGGACACGCTGGCAGCCTTCTCCGACAACATGAGCGAACGCCACGGCCAGATGGCCCCTGACCTTGTAGCCAGCCAATGGAAGCAATTCTTCCCCACCGCCCCACGGCTCGGTGCGCAGCCACCCGAACAGCTGGAAGCACCCAGCCAGCAACTGATGATCGGCCCGGACCTGTTCGTGCGCGAAACCCCCGGCGGCAATGTGCACCGCGCGGGTATCTTCGTTGGCCACAACAACCTGCAAAGCAGCTTCAGCGGAACGCGCCCCTTGCTCGGCGACAAGCAACGCAATGCCGTCAACCTCAGTGGCGAGAGCCTGGGGATGTACTGGAGCATGACCCATGAACAGGGATGGCACGTGGATGCCGTGGCCATGGGTTCGCGCATCGATGTCATGGGCCGCGGCGACAGCGGCCAGCGCCTGAACGACAGCGGCCATGCCATGACCTTTTCCGTGGAGGGCGGTTATCCGATTCGCCTGGGCAACACTTGGGTGATCGAGCCGCAGGCGCAGTTGATCAACCAGCGCTTCTTCCCCGGCAACCAGGTACAGGAAGAAACCTTGCAGGCGTTCGACAGCCAGCCCACCTGGAGTGGCCGGGTCGGTGCCAAGTTGTCGGGAAAATACTACGTGCGCGGCATGCCGATCGAACCCTATGTGCGCACCAACGTCTGGTATGACTTCAACGACACCGACGAGGTGAAGCTGGACGAGGTCGACAAGATCTCCAGCTCTCGGTATTCGACCACGGTGGAACTGGGCCTGGGGCTGGTGGCGCGGGTGACGCCTTCTGTGGCGCTGTTTGTCAGTGCCGATTACAGCAGTGATGTGGATGGCAATGACTTGAATGGGTTGATTGGCAGCCTTGGGGTCAGGATGAGATGGTAGGCAGGTCTGGCCCTATCGCGGGCAAGCCCGCTCCTACAGGGATCACCACTATCCTGTAGGAGCGGGCTTGCCCGCGATAGGGCCGGTACAGTCAATCCATCAAGCCGGCTTCATCACCAACACCCCAAGCGGCGGCAGGTTCAAGGCCAGCGACAAAGGCTGCCCATGGCTGGCCACCGCCTCGCTTTCAACCGCCCCCAGGTTGCCCACATTCGACCCGGCATACAGCCCGGCATCACTGTTGAGCAGTTCCTGCCAGCGCTCGCCGAACGGCACGCCGATCCGATATTCCTCGCGCGGCACCGGGGTGAAGTTGGCCACCACCAGCAACGGCTCGCCCTGGCTGCTCCAGCGCAGCCAGGCATATACGCTGTTGTGCGCGTCATCGCCGATCAGCCACTGGAAGCCCTGAGGCTGGCAATCCAGTTCATGCAGCGCCGGCAACTCGCGGTACAGCCGGTTGAGGTCACCGACCAGGCGTTGCACACCCTGGTGCTCAGGGTACTGCAGCAGGTACCAGTCCAGCTCGTGATCGTGGTTCCACTCGCGCCACTGGCCGAACTCGCACCCCATGAACAACAGCTTCTTGCCCGGGTGGGTCCACATGAAGGTCAGGTAGGCGCGCAGGTTGGCGAACTTCTGCCAGCGGTCACCGGGCATCTTGTCGATCAGCGAGTGCTTGCCGTGCACCACCTCGTCGTGGGAAATCGGCAGGATGAAGTGCTCGGAGTAGGCGTAGATCAGGCCGAAGCTCATCTCGTTGTGGTGATAGGTGCGGTGCACCGGATCGTTCTGGATGTAGTGCAGGGTGTCGTGCATCCAACCCATGTTCCACTTGTAGGCAAAGCCCAGGCCGCCCTGCTGGGTCGGCTGGCTGACGCCCGGCCAGGCGGTGGATTCCTCGGCGATGATCAGCGCGCCAGGCGCCTCATGGGCCGCGACCCCGTTGAGGTGGCGGATGAAGTCGATGGCTTCGAGGTTCTCGCGTCCGCCATGGCGGTTGGGCACCCATTCGCCAGCCTTGCGCGAGTAGTCGCGGTAGAGCATCGATGCCACCGCGTCGACCCGCAGCCCATCGATGTGAAAGTGCTTGAGCCAGTGCAGGGCCGAGGCCAGCATGAAGCCGCGCACCTCGTTGCGGCCCAGGTTGTAGATCAGCGTGTTCCAGTCCTGGTGAAAGCCCTCGAGGGGGTTGTCGTATTCGTACAACGCGGTGCCATCGAAACGCGCCAGACCATGTTCGTCGGTGGGGAAATGCGCCGGCACCCAGTCGAGGATCACCCCGATACCTCCCTGGTGGCAGGCATCGACGAAGGCCGCGAAGTCTTCGGCGGTGCCATAACGCGAGGTGGGTGCGAACAGCGACAGCGGCTGATAGCCCCATGAGCCACCAAAGGGGTGCTCCATGATCGGCAGCAGCTCGATATGGGTGAAGCCCAGCTCCTGCACATAAGGCACCAGCCGATCGGCCAGTTCGCGCCAGTTGTAGAAGCGCGACACTTCACCCGCGTCGTCCAGCTCGCAGCGCCAGGAACCCGGGTGCAGCTCGTAGATCGACAGCGGTGCGCTGTAGGCATGGCGCTGGGCGCGGTGCTCCATCCAGTCGTGGTCGTGCCAGTCATGGCCGAGCTCACCTGCCACCTTCGATGCGGTGCTGGGCGGCAACTCGGTGGCACGGGCCAACGGGTCGGCCTTGAGGGGCAGGATGCCGTCCTTGCCCAGTACCTCGTACTTGTAGGTTTCGCCCACACCCAGGCGCGGCACGAACAGCTCCCAGATGCCGGCGCTGTGACGCAGGCGCATGGGGTGGCGGCGTCCGTCCCAGTTGTTGAAGTCGCCCACCACCGACACCCGCCGGGCGTTCGGTGCCCACACCGAGAAGCACACCCCCTGGATGCCGTCGACCTCGATCGGCTGGGCGCCAAAACGCCCGGAGAGGTCGCGGTGGTTGCCTTCGGCGAACAGGTACAGGTCCATGTCGCCCAGTTGCGGGCCGAAGCTGTAGGGGTCTTCGGTGACCTGCTCGCCCCCGGCCCAGCCGATCTGCAGCAGGTACGGCTGTGCCTGGTCCAGGTGAGCGCTGAACAGCCCGGGCAGGCTGCCCTGCACCATTTCGGCCAGCACCCGCCCGTCCTGCCGGGCGAGCACCCGACTGCTCAAGGCGCCGGGCAGGAAAGCACGCACCCAGACACCACCCGCACCATCGCCATGGGGACCCAGTACTGCGAACGGATCGGCGTGCTCGGCGCGGGCAAGGGCATCGAGCTCCCGCTGCCGAAGGCCACCGTTGTCACGCGTGCTTGCATTCATCTATGACTCTCCCCAGGTACTTATCAATCCATGCAGGCCATGCAAAGGCACGGCCAGCCAACTTGGCCGGTTCTCGGCTTCATAGGTAATTTCGTAGGCGGCTTTTTCCAGGCAGAACAGTTCCAGTGCGGCGCGCTCGCCCTCGGCCTGTTGCCAGGCGTGGGGCATGGCGGCGGTGGCCAGGCCATAGGCTTCGACGAAGGCATGGCGCGACTGGTGCAGGTACTGCCGGGCAACCCGCTGACGAGCCTGCCGCGCGGCCTCGGAGAGGTCTACCGCCGAGGCGCTGCGCAAGATCATCGCAGCAGCATAGTCGAAGGATCGCAGCACGCCGCTGACATCCTTGTACGGGCTGTGCTTGGCCCGACGCTCCTGCAGGGGCCGTGATGGCTCGCCCTCGAAATCGATCAGGTAGGCATCACCCTGCACCACCAGCACCTGGCCCAGGTGCAGGTCGCCGTGAACCCGCATCAGCAGCCCGCCCTGGGCTTGCTGGGCAAGGTTGTCGATGTGCTGGGCGAGGCCGTCACGCTGTTGCTGCAGCTCGTCGACCAGGGCCTGGCTGTCACTGTCCAGCTGATCGCGGTGCTGCACCAGCAGGTCGAGCGCGTGGGCCAGTTCGGCGTTGATCTGCCGGCTCCAGCGTGCGCTGTCCCGGGCATCGCTGGCCTGCGGCTGGAAGGCGGCATCGTTGCTCGGCGCGGCCAGCAACAGGTGCATTTCGCCCAGGCGCTGGCCAAGCAAGGCCGCGAAGCCGTTGAGCTCGGCCAGGGCATTGGTGTGCGCTTCAGGGTCGATGCTGGTCGGTTCCATCTCGTCGCGGATCGCCCGTTCCAGGGTGTTCTGGGTCCAGGCCCAGGCATCGCCCTGGTTGCTCAGGTAACCCTGGGCGATCATCAGCAGGTGCGCTTCGTCGCGCTCGTCCACGCGGCTGACCCAGGCCAGCAGCGGCGAGATGTTGGCAAAGCCTGCGGCCGTCAGGTAGGCGCTCATTTCCAGCTCCGGGTGGATACCCGGGTTGACCCGGCGAATCAACTTGAGCACCAGGCGATCGGCGACCACCACGGAGCTGTTGGACTGCTCGGCGCTCAGGTAGCGCACTGCACTGTTTTCGTCGAGCGCAAGGCCGGCCAGTTGCTCGGTGCAGGTAAAGCGCAGCTCACCCTCGCCATTGCCGCAGGGCAGGCGCATGCCGTCCTGACAGGCACGCAGCACCGCGCGGACGAAAGGTTCGAGCACGAAGGCATCGGTGATCAGCCCCACCTGGCGGCCGCGGCGAACCCGCGACAGGGCCAGCTGCTGCGGCAACGCGCTGTTGATCTGCTCCTCGGGCAGGAAGCCGAACGGCAGCTGGTACTGGTTGGCCTGGCCATCGCCAAGCACTTCGATCTCGCTCAGCAGCACCGGCGTGCCGGCCGTGCCGAAACGCACACCGTAGCGCAGGCGCACCTGGTCGATCGGCCCTTCCTTGCCGGCGAACCAGCGGCGCTTGGGCAGGTACTGTGGCAGCACCGAGCCTTCCAGAGTGTCGCGCGAAGGCGCCTCGAGCAGTTCTTCCATGCGTTTGCGCAGCACCAACGTGGTCAATTCCGGGAGCCCCTCGGTGGGTTGAACGTGCCAGCTGGGCATGCGGTCGTGGGTAGCCAGCAGGAACCAGTAGAAGGCATAGGGCGGCAAGGTCAGCAGAAACGGCAGTTGGCCGATCGGCGGGAAGGCGCTGCCGCCAAGCATCTCGACAGGCACCTTGTCAGCGTACTGTGACAATTCCAGCTCCGCCGCCTGCGCCGCGCGCGAGACGTTGGCGACACACAGGATGGTCTCGCTGTTGCCCTCGGCATCGGTGTATTCGCGGATGTACGCGAGGATGCGCCGATTGCTCGGGGTGAGCGTGCGCAGGCTGCCGCGGCCAAAGGCCTTCTGCTGCTTGCGCACCGCCAGCAGACGGCGGTTCCAGTTCAGCAGGGAATGCGGGTCGTGGGACTGGGCCTCGACATTGACGGTCTGGTAGCCGTAAAGCGGGTCCATGATCGGTGGCAGCACCAGCCGCTGCGGGTCAGCTTTGGAGAAGCCGCCGTTGCGGTCCGGCGACCACTGCATCGGCGTGCGCACACCGTCACGGTCGCCCAGGTAGATGTTGTCGCCCATGCCCAGTTCGTCGCCGTAGTACAGGGTCGGCGTACCGGGCATCGACAGCAGCAGGCTGGTGAGCAGCTCGATGCGCCGGCGATCGCGTTGCAGCAAAGGCGCCAGGCGGCGACGGATGCCGAGGTTGATGCGCGCGCGGCGGTCTTCTGCGTAGTAGTTCCACAGGTAGTCGCGCTCGCGGTCGGTGACCATCTCCAGGGTCAGCTCATCGTGGTTGCGCAGGAAGATCGCCCATTGGCACTTGGCCGGGATCTCCGGAGTCTGGCGCAGGATATCGGTGATCGGGAAGCGGTCCTCCATGGCCAGGGCCATGTACATGCGCGGCATCAACGGGAAGTGGAAGGCCATGTGGCATTCATCGCCCTCGCCTTCGCCGAAGTACGGCCGCGTGTCCTCGGGCCACTGGTTGGCCTCGGCCAGCAGCATGCGGTCGGGATAGTTGGCGTCGATTTCGGCGCGGATCGCCTTGAGCACCTGGTGGGTTTCGGCCAGGTTCTCGTTGTTGGTGCCGTCGCGCTCGATCAGGTACGGGATGGCGTCCAGGCGCAGGCCGTCGACGCCCAGGTCGAGCCAGAAACGCATCACCCCGATCACCGCCTTGAGCACCTGCGGGTTGTCGAAGTTCAGGTCCGGCTGGTGCGAGTAGAAGCGGTGCCAGAAGTACTGGCCGGCCACCGGGTCCCAGGTCCAGTTGGATTTCTCGGTGTCGAGGAAGATGATCCGCGTGCCGTCGTATTTCTGGTCATCGTCCGACCACACGTAGAAGTCCCGTGCATTGCTGCCGCGCTTGGCGTGACGGGCGCGCTGGAACCAGGGATGCTGGTCGGAGGTGTGGTTGATGACCAGCTCGGTGATGACCCGCAGGCCGCGCTTGTGCGCCTCGCCGATGAAGCGCCTGGCGTCGGCCATGCTGCCGTAGTCGGGGTGCACGGCCTTGTACCCACCGATGTCGTAACCGTCGTCGCGCCGTGGCGAGGGGTAGAACGGCAGCAGCCAGAGCGTGTTGACACCCAGTTCGGCGATGTAGTCGAGCTTGCTGATCAGGCCGGCGAAATCGCCGATGCCGTCGTTGTTGGCATCGAAGAACGATTTGACGTGCAGCTGGTAGATCACGGCGTTCTTGTACCACAGCGGGTCGTCGATGAAGGCTGCCGGGCGGGAACGCTTGGCCATGTGCGACTCCTTTCAATTCTGTGGGGCTGCCTTGCAGCTCATCGCCGGCAAGCCGGCTCCCACAGGTTCATGTGCAAGTTTCCGGCTCTTGTGGGAGTCGGTTTGCCGGCGACGGGGCCCTAACGGGCCTTCTCGATGCGCCAAATACCAAACGGCTGGTGCCATGGATCGATGCGCATCCACTGGGTCTTGCCATGCCAGGTCCAGCGATGGCCGTTCATCAGGTCTTCACCCAGGGTGTCGGCATCGTCGTCCAGCCCCAGCTCCCACAGCGGCAGTTCGAAACTCGCCTCCTGGGCGTTGAAAGGATCGAGACTGACGGCCACCAGGATGTAGTTGTCGCGCTCGGCAGTACGCTTGGCGAAGTACAGGATGTTGTCGTTCCAACAGTTGAAGAACGCCACGCCCAGATGGGTCTGCAGCGCGCGGTTCTGCCGGCGGATGCGGTTGAGCTGGGCGATTTCGGCAATGATGTTGCCGGGCTGGGTGAAGTCGCGCGGGCGGATCTCGTATTTCTCCGAGTCCATGTACTCCTCCTTGCCCGGCAGCGGCGTCGCCTCGCACAGCTCGAAGCCCGAATACATGCCCCACAGGCCCGAACCCATGGTTGCCAGGGCTGCGCGAATCAGGAAACCGGCGCGGCCCGAGGTGTGCAGGAAGAAGGGGTTGATGTCCGGCGTGTTGACGAAGAAGTTCGGCCGGTAGCACTGGCTCCACGGCGGCTGGTTGAGCGCTTCGAAATACTCGCGCAACTCCTGCTTGCTGTTGCGCCAGGTGAAATAGGTGTAGCTCTGGGCATAACCGACCTTACCCAGGCGCGCCATCATCGCAGGCTTGGTGAAGGCCTCGGCGAGGAAGATGACGTCGGGGTGCTGGCTGCGCACGTTGGCGATCAACCATTGCCAGAACGGCAACGGCTTGGTGTGCGGGTTGTCGACGCGGAAGGTCTTGACGCCTTCCTCGACCCAGCCGACCACCACATCGCGCAAGGCCAGCCACAGCGATGGCACGGCCTCGGCGGCATAGAAATCGACGTTGACGATGTCCTGGTACTTCTTCGGCGGGTTCTCGGCATAGCGGATGGTGCCGTCGGGGCGCCAGCTGAACCAGCCTGGGTGCTCCTTGAGCCAGGGGTGGTCCTGGGAGCACTGGATGGCGAAGTCCAGGGCGATTTCCAGGCCGTGTTCGGCGGCGGCGGCGACCAGGCGCCGGAAGTCCTCGCGGCTGCCCAGCTGCGGGTGAATGGCGTCATGACCGCCCTCGGGGCTGCCGATGGCATAGGGGCTGCCGGGGTCGCCGGGCTCGGCGCGCAGGGCATTGTTGCGGCCCTTGCGAAACTGCGTGCCGATCGGGTGAATCGGCGGGAAGTACAACACGTCGAAACCCATGTCGCGGATCATCGGCAGGCGTTCGTGCACGTCGTTGAAGGTGCCGTGGCGTTCCGGGCTGTCGGTGATCGAGCGCGGGAACAGCTCGTACCAGCTGGCGAACTGCGCCGCCGGGCGGTCCACGTCGATCGGGAATTCGCTGCTGCGGGTCAGGTAAGAGCGGTGCTCGGCTTCGCTCATCAGGCGCGAGGCTTGCGCCCCCAGCAACAGCGCCACCTGCTCGTCGGCAGGCAGGCCCGGCAGGCGCGCCTGCAACGCCTCGATCGCGCTGCGCAATTCCCCTTCGCTGCGCTCGGCACCCTTGCCCAGCAGCAACCTGCCCTCTTCCAGCTCGAGCTTGACCTCGACGCCGGCATTGAACTTCTTCTCCAGGTCATGGCAGTAGGTGGCGAACGGGTCGATCCATGCCTCGATGCTGAACAGGTGCGGGCCCAGCTCGAGCGGGGTGAACTCGGCCAGCCACAGGTCATTGCCCGGCGAGTGCATCGGCACGCAGTGCCAGCGGCGACTGTGGGCCTGGCGCCAGTTGAGCATGACTGCCAGACGGTCGTGCCCATCGCTGTAGACCTTGCTGCTGACCGCCACCGGCTGGCCGCTGATGGCCTTGGCGGCGAAGGTGCCGCCGTCGAGCACGGGTTGAGTGTCTTCGACCACGATGCGCGGCGCCAGCAGCGCCTGGGACAGGCTGATGGCCTGGTCCGGATGGTCGTTCGCCATGGGCACGCTTTCGAAGGGCTCGTTTCGTGTCATCTGACCTTGCTCCCTTAGGCTGGTGGCGGTAAGGGTTCAGAGCCGTGCGCAGGCGTGGGGGTTCAAAAAAATTGAGCGAATGGCAGCTGCCAGCGGTCAGAGCCTGCAGCACCTCTTCATTCACCCACGCGAGGTCAGGCCATGAACATTCCCATTCCACCGGAGACACCCGACCCCAACATCGACGACCCCAGCTTGCCGCCGCCCGTACCGGAAGAAGACCCGGACGATCTGCCGATCAAGCCGACCGTGCCGCCGACGGTGGGGGACCCACCGAGTGATGAACCGCCGGTGAAGGCTTAAGGATAGACAAGGATTCAGCGGCGCATTCAGCGGCCCTATCGCTGGCTTGCCAGCGATGGGGCCCCGGAGGTCATTACGCAGACAGTTCTTCCACACTGATCTCGCGCATGCGGAATTTCTGCACCTTCCCCGTCACCGTCATGGGGAACTCATCAACAAAGCGGTAATGCCGCGGCACCTTGAAATGCGCGATGCGCGCCTTGCACCAGGCCTGCAGTTCTTCAGCGCTGGCGACATGCCCAGGATGCAGCTTGATCCACGCCACCACTTCCTCGCCGTACTTGCTGCACGGTATGCCGATCACCTGCGCATCCGCCACCGCCGGGTGGGTGTAGAAGAACTCCTCCAGTTCACGCGGGTAGATGTTCTCGCCCCCGCGAATGATCATGTCCTTATTGCGCCCGACGATACGCACATAGCCGTGCTCGTCCATCACCGCCAGGTCACCCGAATGCATCCAGCCTGCCGGGTCGATGGCGTCTGCCGTGGCCTGGGGGTTGTTCCAGTAACCGAGCATCACGCTGTAGCCACGGGTGCACAGTTCGCCGATCCCGCCGCGGGCAACGATGCATCCGTCAGCATCCACCAGCTTGGTTTCCAGTTGCGGATGGGTGCGCCCGACCGTGGTCACACGCAGCTCCAGCTCGTCGTCGGGGCCGGTCTGCAGCGACACCGGGCTGGTTTCGGTCATGCCATAGGCGATCTGCACTTCGGCCATGTGCATCTGGTCGATCACCCGGCGCATGACTTCGATGGGGCACGTGGCGCCGGCCATGATGCCGCTGCGCAAGGTCGACAGGTCGAGCTGGGGGCGCGACGGGTGGTCGAGCATGGCGATGAACATGGTCGGCACGCCATACAGGATGCTGGCGCGCTCTTCGGCCACGGCCTTGAGCGTCAGCTCGGCATCGAAGGCATCGTTGGGGTAGACCATGGTGCTGCCGTGGGTGATGCAACCCAGGTTGGCCATGACCATGCCGAAGCAGTGGTACAGCGGCACCGGGATCACCATGCGGTCGGCGTGGGTCAGCCCCAGGCTTTCACCGACCACGAAACCGTTGTTGAGAATGTTGTAGTGACTGAGCGTGGCACCCTTGGGCGCGCCAGTGGTGCCCGAGGTGTACTGGATGTTCACCGGCTGGTCGAACTGCAGGCTGGCTTGGCGGGCCAGATACGCCTCGTCGCTGGTCTGCCCTGCCCTTTCGGCCAGCGCCTGCCAGGGCAGGAAACCGCGTGGTGGGTTGGCCGCCAGGCTGACCACGCCGCGCAGGTCAGGCAGGCATTGGCAGGCCAGCTCGCCCGGCGTAGCGCTGGCCAGTTCCGCTACCAGCTGCTGAACCATGGCGTGGTAATCGGACGTCTTGAAGGCATCGGCGCAGACCAGCCAGCGGCAACCGGACTGGCGCAGCACGTACTCCAGCTCACCGACGCGATAGGCCGGGTTGATGTTGACCAGGATCGCACCGACCTTGGCGCTGGCCAGTTGCAGGATGCACCACTGGGCGCAGTTGGGCGCCCAGATGCCGACGCGGTCACCGGTATCCACGCCCAGGGCCATCAGCGCACGGGCATGCAGGTCGACCTGTTCGGCCAGTTCTAGCCAGGTGTAGCGAACGCCCTGGTGGCGCACCACCAGCGCTTCGCCATCGGTGCAGCGGGCCACGGTGGCATCGAAGGCCTGACCGATGGTCAGGGTCAGCAAAGGGTGGTCCTGGCGACCGCGGGTGTAGCTGGGTTGACTCATGGGTGTCCCTTCTTGTGGTTGTTCTGGGCACGGCTGAAGCAAGCGCCAATTACTCTGGCGCAGATTTACGTTTACGTAAAGGTGATGACCCGATTGACACTGACCAAAGGCAGGTTTACGTTAACGTAAAGGTGATCAACCACACCTGCTCCCTCGGGGTTCGGCGGCGAATCCATGAGCTACGGTGTTTCCTTATTTCAAGAACAAGAAGGTGCCCCCGCATGCATTACCCAACCCTGAACTTCGCCCTGGGCGAAACCATCGACATGCTCCGCGACCAGGTGCGCACCTTCGTTGCCGCCGAGCTTGCCCCGCGCGCTGCGCAGATCGACCACGACAACCTGTTCCCTGCCGACATGTGGCGCAAGTTCGGCGACATGGGCCTGCTGGGCATCACCGTGTCGGAAGAGTACGGCGGCGCCGGCCTGGGCTACCTGGCCCATGTCGTCTCGATGGAAGAAATCAGCCGTGGCTCGGCCTCGGTGGCCCTCTCCTACGGCGCCCACTCCAACCTGTGCGTCAACCAGATCAACCGCAACGGCACCCACGAGCAGAAGCTCAAGTACCTGCCCAAGCTGATCAGCGGCGAACACATCGGCGCCTTGGCCATGAGCGAGCCCAACGCCGGCTCCGACGTGGTCTCGATGAAACTGCGCGCCGAGAAACGCGGCGACCACTATGTGCTCAATGGCAGCAAGACCTGGATCACCAACGGCCCCGACGCCAACACCTACGTGATCTATGCCAAGACCGACCTGGACAAGGGTGCCCACGGCATCACCGCCTTCATCGTCGAGCGCGACTGGAAAGGCTTCAGCCGCAGCAACAAGTTCGACAAGCTGGGCATGCGTGGCTCCAACACCTGCGAGCTGTTCTTCGACGGCGTCGAAGTGCCGCAAGAAAACATCCTCGGCCAGCTCAACGGCGGCGTGCGCGTGCTGATGAGCGGCCTGGACTACGAGCGTGTGGTGCTGTCCGGCGGCCCGACCGGCATCATGCAAAGCTGCATGGATCTGGTGGTGCCTTACATCCATGACCGCAAGCAGTTCGGCCAGAGCATCGGCGAGTTCCAGCTGATCCAGGGCAAGATCGCCGACATGTACACCCAGCTCAACGCCAGCCGCGCCTACCTGTATGCCGTGGCCCAGGCCTGCGACCGTGCCGAGACCACCCGCAAGGACGCCGCCGGGGTGATCCTCTACACCGCCGAACGCGCCACCCAGATGGCCCTGGAAGCGATCCAGATACTCGGCGGCAACGGCTACATCAACGAATTCCCGGCCGGCCGCCTGCTGCGCGATGCCAAGCTGTACGAAATCGGCGCCGGCACCAGCGAAATCCGCCGGATGCTGATCGGCCGCGAACTGTTCAACGAAACCCGCTGAGCACAGGGGACGGGCGCACATGGCAACCTTGCACACCCAGATCAACCCGCGTTCGGCGGAATTCGCCGGCAACAGCGCGGCCATGCTCGAACAGGTCCAGGCCCTGCGTGGCCTGCTCGCCCAGGTGGCCCAGGGCGGCGGCCCCAAGGCCCAGGAACGGCATACCTCACGCGGCAAGCTGCTGCCGCGCGAGCGTATCGACCGCCTGCTCGACCCGGGCTCGCCGTTTCTCGAGATCGGCCAACTGGCCGCCCATGAGGTGTATGGCGAAGACGTGCCTGCTGCAGGCGTGATCGCCGGCATCGGCCGCGTCGAAGGCGTGGAATGCATGATCGTGGCCAACGACGCCACGGTAAAAGGCGGCTCCTATTACCCGCTGACGGTAAAGAAGCACCTGCGGGCGCAGACCATCGCCCTGCAGAACCGCCTGCCGTGCATCTACCTGGTGGACTCCGGTGGCGCCAACCTGCCGCGCCAGGACGAAGTGTTCCCCGACCGCGAGCACTTCGGGCGGATCTTCTTCAACCAGGCCAACATGAGCGCCCTCGGCATCCCGCAGATCGCCGTGGTGATGGGTTCGTGCACCGCCGGTGGCGCCTATGTACCGGCCATGGCCGACGAAGCGATCATGGTGCGCCAGCAGGCGACCATCTTCCTCGCCGGCCCGCCGCTGGTGAAAGCTGCCACTGGCGAGGTGGTGAGCGCCGAAGACCTCGGCGGCGCCGACGTGCACTGCCGCACCAGCGGCGTGGCCGACCACTATGCCGACAACGACGAACATGCCCTGGCGATTGCCCGGCGCAGCGTCGCCAACCTCAACTGGCACAAGCTGGGCAAGCTGCAGCGAATGGCGCCGGTGGCACCGCTGTATGCCGCCGACGAGCTGTACGGCGTGGTGCCGGCCGATGCCAAGCAGCCGTTCGATGTGCGCGAAGTGATCGCGCGCCTGGTCGACGGCTCGGTGTTCGATGAGTTCAAGGCGCTGTTCGGCACCACCCTGGTGTGCGGCTTCGCCCACTTGCATGGCTACCCGATAGCGATCCTGGCCAACAACGGCATCCTCTTCGCCGAAGCCGCGCAAAAAGGCGCGCACTTCATCGAACTGGCCTGCCAGCGCGGCATTCCCCTGCTGTTCCTGCAGAACATCACAGGCTTCATGGTCGGCAAGAAGTACGAAGAAGGCGGCATCGCCAAGCACGGCGCCAAGCTGGTCACCGCGGTGGCCTGCGCCCAGGTGCCGAAGTTCACCGTGATCATCGGCGGCAGCTTTGGCGCCGGCAACTACGGCATGTGCGGCCGCGCCTACGACCCACGCTTCCTGTGGATGTGGCCCAACGCGCGGATCGGTGTGATGGGTGCCGAACAGGCTGCCGGGGTGCTGGCCCAGGTCAAGCGCGAGCAGAGCGAACGCAGTGGCCATGCCTTCAGCGCCGAAGACGAGGCGAAACTCAAGCAGCCCATCCTCGATCAGTACGAGCACCAGGGCCACCCCTATTACTCCAGTGCAAGGCTGTGGGACGACGGCGTCATCGACCCGGCGCAAACCCGGGACGTGCTTGGCCTGGCGTTGTCCGCCGCGTTGAACGCACCGATCGAACAGAGCCGCTTCGGCATTTTCCGGATGTGACCCATGAGCGATTTCAGCACTATCGAAGTGACTCGCGACCCACGCGGCTTCGCCACCCTGTGGTTGAGCCGCGAGGACAAGAACAACGCCTTCAACGCGCAGATGATCCACGAACTGATCAAGGCACTCGACCAGCTGGCCGAAGACGCCAGCCTGCGCTTTTTGCTGCTGCGTGGCCGTGGCCGGCACTTCAGCGCCGGTGCGGATCTGGCGTGGATGCAGCAATCGGCGCAACTGGACTTCAACAGCAACCTGGACGACGCCCATGAGCTGGGCGAGCTGATGTATGCCCTGCACCGCCTCAAGGCGCCGACCCTGGCCGTGGTGCAAGGCGCGGCCTTTGGCGGCGCGCTGGGCCTGATCAGCTGCTGCGACATGGCCATTGGCGCCGAAGATGCGCAACTGTGCCTGTCGGAAGTGCGCATCGGCCTGGCCCCGGCGGTGATCAGCCCGTTCGTGGTCAAGGCCATCGGCGAACGCGCTACCCGCCGCTACGCCCTCACCGCCGAGCGTTTCAGCGGCGTGCGGGCCCGCGAACTGGGCCTGCTGGCCGAGGTGTACCCGGCCAGCGAGCTGGACGCGCAGGTGCAAGCCTGGGTCGACAACCTGCTGCTCAACAGCCCGCAAGCATTGCGCGCCAGCAAGGACCTGCTACGTGAAGTGGACGACGGCGAACTAAGCCCGGCCCTGCGCCGCTACTGCGAAAACACCATTGCCCGCATCCGCGTCAGCGCCGAAGGCCAGGAGGGCTTGAACGCCTTCCTGGAAAAACGCCGCCCCGCCTGGCAAACCGAGCACAAGAAGGAGCCGCGCCCATGAGCCGCCCCACGATCACCACCCTGCTGGTCGCCAACCGCGGCGAAATTGCCTGCCGGGTCATGCGCACCGCCAAGGCCATGGGCCTGACCACCGTCGCCGTGCACAGCGCTACCGACCGTGATGCCCGGCACAGCCGCGAAGCGGACATCCGCGTCGACCTGGGCGGCACCAAGGCCGCCGAGAGTTACCTGGTGGTGGAAAAACTGCTGGCCGCGGCGAAGGCCAGCGGCGCCCAGGCGATCCACCCGGGCTATGGTTTCCTGTCCGAGAACGCAGGCTTCGCCCGCGCCATCGAAGAGGCCGGCCTGATCTTCCTCGGCCCACCGGCCAGCGCCATCGATGCCATGGGCAGCAAGTCGGCGGCCAAGGCGCTGATGGAGGCCGCCGGCGTGCCGCTGGTGCCGGGCTACCATGGTCAAGCCCAGGACCTGGAAACCTTCCGCGCCGCCGCCGAGCGTATCGGCTACCCGGTGCTGCTCAAGGCCAGCGCCGGTGGCGGCGGCAAGGGCATGAAAGTGGTCGAGGAGGAAAGTCAGCTGGCTGACGCCCTCGCCTCGGCCCAGCGTGAGGCGCAGGCATCGTTTGGCGACTCGCGCATGCTGGTCGAAAAGTATGTGCTCAAGCCACGTCATGTGGAAATCCAGGTGTTCGCCGACCAGCACGGCAATTGCCTGTACCTCAACGAGCGTGATTGCTCGATCCAGCGGCGCCACCAGAAAGTGGTCGAGGAAGCCCCCGCTCCAGGCCTCTCGGCCGAGCTGCGCCAGGCGATGGGCGAGGCTGCGGTACGGGCTGCCCAGGCCATCGGCTATGTCGGCGCCGGCACCGTGGAGTTCCTGCTCGATGCCCGCGGCGAGTTCTTCTTCATGGAGATGAACACCCGCTTGCAGGTCGAACACCCCGTTACCGAAGCCATCACCGGCTTCGACCTGGTAGCCTGGCAGATTCGCGTGGCGTGCGGCGAGCCGCTGCCTGTCACCCAGGCGCAGGTGCCGCTGATCGGCCATGCCATCGAAGTGCGCCTGTATGCCGAAGATCCGGCCAACGAGTTCCTGCCGGCCACCGGCACGTTGGCCCTGTACCGCGAGTCGGCGCCGGGCGAAGGCCGCCGGGTGGACAGCGGGGTCAGCGAAGGTGACGTGGTGTCGCCGTTCTACGACCCGATGCTGGGCAAGCTGATCGCCTGGGGCGAGAACCGCGAACAGGCGCGGCTGCGCTTGCTGGCGATGCTCGACGAATTCGCCATCGGCGGGCTGAAGACCAACATTGCCTTCCTGCGCCGCATCCTCGCGCACCCGGCGTTCGCTGCAGCGGAACTGGATACCGGCTTCATACCGCGTCATCAGGATGTACTGCTACCGGCGCCGCAAGCCTTGCCAGCCGGTTTCTGGGAGGCCGCCGCCGAGGCCTGGTTGCAAGGCCAGCCGGCGCATGAGCGTGATGATGACCTTCACTCGCCATGGGCGCCACGCAGCGGCCTGCGCCTGGGCCTGCCGGCACGCAGCAGCCTGCACCTGCAAAGCGGAGGCGAATGCCAGGCGGTAGCGCTGGAGCGAAGCGCGGCGTCGATCTGGCGTCTGGACGCAGAACAGCTTGGGCATGATGAGGGTGGCATCCGTCGCCGTCATCTGGCGGTACGCCGGGGTGGCACGCTGTTCCTGCGCTGGGAAGGCGAGATGCATGCCATCGAAGCGTTCGACCCGATCGCCGAAGCCGAAGCCAGCCACAGTCATCAGGGCGGGCTGGGCGCGCCCATGAACGGCAGCATCGTGCGCGTGCTGGTGGAGCCAGGGCAGGTGGTGGAGGCCGGTACGGCGCTGGTGGTACTGGAAGCGATGAAGATGGAGCACAGCATCCGCGCGCCCCATGGCGGGACGGTGAAGGCGCTGTTCTGCCAGGAAGGGGATATGGTCAGCGAAGGGACGGTGCTGGTCGAATTGGTGGAGTGAGGTAGGGCTCGCCTGATGGGGTTTGGCGTTTGTGAGATCGAGCGCCGCGCGGGCGGCGCTCGATCTCACTGCCACCCACACTTTCTTGCCCTACACCTTCCAACCATCACGCAATCACAACAGCAAACGGCCCGTCTAAAAGACCCCGTGCACCCGCACGACCACCCCAAGAAACTCACAGCCTTCCTCGCATACCAACGCCGGATAACTGCTGTTCAGCGCCTTCAGGTACCGCTGCCCACCCTCTTCGCCCAGTTCGCGCAAGATCGCCGACTTGCCGGGTTGGCGAGCAATCACCAGACGCCCCGGCTCAGCCTCCAGCCCCGGATCCACCAGGATGCGCATGCCCTGGGGTACGCTACGGCCACTCAGCGCACTCATCGCATCGTTTTCCACGGTCAGCCAGAACGCCTTGCCCTGGGCCAGGTACTCGGTCTGTTCGTAAACGGCCGCATCACAGGCCTCGCTACCCGCCAAATCGTCCCAATGCAGTACCGGATAACGGAAGCACACGATGTATTGCATCAGGTCGATCGCGTCGTCGTCGTCATCCATCTCGTAGCGGGCGCTTTCTTCACCTACCTGCCCAAGGACGCGCAACTGCAAGCTGACGTGGTAATGCGGCATGCCCAACTCGACGAACACCCGGTTCATCGAATCGACCTTGGGCTGGCGCCGCTTGTTCACCCAGTGCCCCACGCTGCCCTGGGAAACCCCAACGCGTTCGGCGAGCTGCTCCTGGGAGATATCCAGCTCCTCCATCCGGTCACGGACGAGGGCAATCCATTTATCCATATTCATCGCTGGCACGATACGGACTGCCTTCCGACGCTCAATAAACATTCAGTATTATTTATCGAAATGCGCTCGAATACCTCAAGTATTAGACTCGACCAGAAGCTATTCCCTCTTGGCATGCGCAGGTATCAGGATGAAACCACCGAAAAACGACGTAACAGATCTCGACAGCGAAGCCGCCCGCCGCGCCCTCGACTATTACCTCAACCCCAACCCTACCCGCCCCACCGAATACAACAAGATCTGGACCCTGCACGAGGGCGTCAGCAACGAACAGGCACAGGAACACGCCATCGCCCTGCTCCGCTGTGCCGCCGCTACCGCTCACGAAACCGCCATTCACCAGGAAGGCACTACCCGGGAACTGATCTTCGCGCTGATGCACATGATGGACATGGCCCGGGCGCTGCTCGAGCACAAGCATGCCGGAAACACGGGGGTTCAGGGCTGAAAAGGAAGGGAGAGACGTGATTGCCGGGTTGCGGCAGAAGGCCGATTGCCGGGACAAGGAAGCGCTCCGGTAAATTTTTTACCGGATAACTGAAAATTCATTTGACTGGCAAATGATAACGATTATTATTGCACTCAGCTGATCGCGAGATCTGCTGGATAACCTGGAGCTTAGGTCGCTCTCAGATTATCTCCTCATCAGGCTAATCACGGTTTTTGACCCGGCTTTTTGCCGGGTCTTTTTTTTGGCTCTTCAGGCTAATGAAGATCGTTGATGGCCGGCATGGTAGCAAAAGTGTGTCAGGGCGTGAACGCTCATTACAAAACTTTGCGGAATCAGTACTTGAGAATCAATCTCGTTTCACCTATTCTGATTCCGCATCACGGACGATGCCCCCACCTCTACCCTCTCGAGCAAGGAGCTTCCCATGAGCCGTGCACTGCTACCCCTTGAGCACCCCACGCCCTCGGCCGAGCAGTTTGCCGAGCACGCGCTGCTGCATGGCCTCAAGCGCTTGCCACGGCGAGTGCAGCAGGTGTTTCTGCTCAACCGTCTCGATCAACTGGATTTTGCCAGCATTGCCGCACGCCTCGACTTGCCCTTGATAAGCATCGAGCGGCACATGAACCAGGCCTTGCAGACGGCACGCCCCCAGGGAGATTCGCTGGCCAGCGTGGCCGGGCAATGGTATGTACGGTTGCAAAGCCCCGAGGTGACCTCCTGCGAACGCATCGATTTTCGCCGCTGGCTGGATGCAGACCCTGCGCACCTGCAGGCATTCCATGACACCGAATTGCGCTGGCGCAGCCTGCTTGCACCGGCGCGTGAGCTGGGGCGCGATGGCTGGTATCGGCAAGGGCGTGCGGCGATTTCGTTGGGTGGGTGTTCGGTTGCTGTTGGTTTGGGCGTTGCGGCGCTATTGCTGTTTGGCTATTGGGCCTGAATAGCAAAACTGCCAATCGGGCCCGCACGACGCGTAGCGGTTTCATACGTTGGGGTAACTTGGCATTTTTGGGATTTGGTACAGAGCTTGAGTATCAAGCGGTGTACAGTAGCCCCACAACAATTCCCAAGGAGCCCGCCAATGACCGTGACGCTGTCCCCCCTGCAGATCGACTGTGACTTCGACTCCGGCAACATTCAGGTCCTCGACGCCAGCAACCCGTCCGATGTCCACCTGGCCATCCGCCCGGACACTCACAGCGGCCACTACCAGTGGTTCCACTTCAAGGTCGGTGGCCTCACCCCGGGCCAGCGCCACCGTTTCAGCCTGGACAACGCCAGCGAGTCTTCCTACAAGAACGCCTGGACCGGCTACAACGCCGTGGCGTCCTACGACCAGAAGTCCTGGTTCCGCGTGCCCAGCCAGTTCGACGGCCAGGCGCTGTCGTTCGAGATCGAGGCGCAGCAAGAGCAGATCTGGTTCGCCTACTTCGAGCCTTATCCGCGCGCACGCCACAACCAGCTGATCGAGCGTGCACAGCAGATTCCGGGCGTCGAGCTACTGGCCCACGGGCGCAGCGTGCAGGGTCGGGATATCCCGCTGCTGCGCGCAGGTGACGGCGCTGCGGGCAAGCGCAAGCTATGGCTGATTGCCCAGCAGCACCCGGGCGAACACATGGCCGAGTGGTTCATGGAGGGGGTGATCGACCGCTTGCAGGCCAATGATGCGACCGTGCAGAAGCTGCTGGAAAAAGCCGACCTGTACCTGATCCCGAACATGAACCCTGATGGCGCCTTCCTCGGCCACCTGCGTACCAACTTCAAGGGCAAGGACCTCAACCGGGCCTGGCAGGACGCCAGTGTCGAGGCGAGCCCTGAGGTGTTCTTCGCTCAGGCGCAGATGAAACAGTACGGGGTGGATGCATTCATCGATGTGCATGGGGATGAGGAAATCCCCCATGTGTTCACGGCGGCGTGCGAGGGCAACCCGGGGTATACGCCGCGACTGGCCAAGCTGGAGGAACAGTTTCGCAGCACCTTGTGCAGCCTGACGCCGGACTTCCAGACGCAATATGGCTACACCCGCGATGAGCCGGGGCAGGCCAATACCACGCTGGCGTGCAACGCGGTGGGGATGGCGCATGACTGCCTGTCGCTGACCCTGGAGATGCCGTTCAAGGACCATGACGATGCGCCCGACCCGGTCACCGGGTGGTCGGGGGAACGGTCGAAGGCGCTGGCCGGGGCTGTGCTGGAGACGTTGTTGAAGATGGCTGGTGATTTGCGCTGATGCTACAGGCCTCATCGCCGGCAAGCCGGCTCCCACAAGGGGAGCACAGCTGTCAATGCCATGTGGGAGCCGGCTTGCCGGCGATGAGGGCCACACTAATCCCGTTCAGAACTGCACGTCCAGTATCACCGAGTCGGAATAGCTCGCCGCCGGCGGCGTCGCCTGGTCGGTGTAGACCTTGGCGTTGTAGTTGAACACCTGGCTACCCGTCCCGGTCCCTGCCCCGGGGTTCACATCGGCGTCGCTGCTGGCACGCCGCGCACTGCTGACCGAGCCCCAGCGCACGGCACCGGCGCTCTTGAAGATGTCGTAGGCCAGGTAGTTGTTGGCACCGGACTTCATCCTGCGGCGCCCGCCCGCAGCGTTCTGCCCGTCATCCAGCCCCACCGTGTAGCTGCTGCCCTTGGTGCACGACAGGCTCACGCTCTGGTTCACCGTACCGAACCCGGCCACCACCGGTGCACTGGCGAAATTGATGTTGGGCGTGGTGATCTGGCAGTCGTTGGTCACCGTCAGGGTGACGCTCAGGGTCTTGGTGCCGGAGCCGATGTCGCGGCCCAGGCAGATGCTGCCGATGCCAATCCCCGAGCAGTAGTTCCAGTCCCAGAACACCTGCAGGGTTTCGCGATACACGCCTGCCGCCACATTGCTGCCGATCTGCGTGCGCAGGTAGAGCGGCACGGCCTTGGGCGTGGTGCCATTGAGCAGACCGAGCAGGTCGAGAATGCCATTGCGGGCGAAGTCGAATGCCACGCCGCGGCTGATCGGGAAGTTGGTGCTGTTGTCGGCGTACAGGGTGTAGCCGATCACATCGCCCGTCGGGCCCACCAGGCCGGCGGTGCTGGAGGTGATGGTGGCGTAGAAATGGTCGCCCGAGCTGAGCAGCGTGAGCAACGAACCCGTGCATTGCAGCCCGGAGTTTATGCTGGAAGCGTTTTGCACGGTGGTCCGCACCACGGTCGAGCTGAGCGTGCCGAACCCTGCCGGGGCGGTTGCAACCGATGAGCACAGCGCCCACGCCGAGCCTATCGGCAGCAGCACAAGCCCCGCCAGGACAGCCCGCGCAACCCCTCTCATCGACACACCAGCGGGCCGATCAACGGAATCGAGCCCTGCGCTGGCGGCATATCGAATTCGACCTGGCACTGCCCACCCCCTTCGATTGCCACCTGCAGGCGGTTGTGTGACGCCAGGTTTTCCAGGTACACCAGCCCGTCCCAGCCCACCACGGCCTGACTGCCGCTTTCCTGATGAGTCACCTGGCTGCCCAGCTTCAGCGGCTGCTGGCTGCCATCGACCAACTCGATGCTGGCCGCCAGCACGCGCTTGAGCGGGAACTCCAGCAGGTAACCACTGCCACGGCGCACGGCCACGCGCTGCTCGATTTCCGGGGCCAGCACATCGGGCGGCAGGTCCATCGGGTCGATTTCATACTTGCCGCGATAGTAGCCGCTGCTGTACGGCACCAGCAGGTGCCCACCGTCGTCGGTGCGGCCGATCTCCTGGTTCTCGTAGCGCACCGGTACATCGGCATAACCGTCGGTGCTGACGACGACGAAGGCATCGTCGATCCGATTGGCGGCGAACACGCCGGCGTCCATCCATACCAGCGAGCCGCTGGCATCGGCCCAACGGGTCATCTCGCCACTGTTGCCGTACACGCCAGCCTGCAGTTGCACCGACTGCAGGCGCCAGGTGACGTCGGCCTGGCGGTAGGCATCGCGGTCGCTGCCGATGGCATAGCCGAGGTTGTAGCCGACGCCCGCCCCCACCGGCACCGCACGGCTGTAGTTGACCCGCTGCAGGTCTTCGCCGTCCTGGGTGCGCTCCACGCCCACGGCCAGGGTGCCGTTGAAATCGAACGGAATCACCAGCTGCGCCTGCACCGCCCACTGGCTGTCGCCGACCTCGCGGTTGGCCGAGAGGTACACGCTGCTGTTGCCCCACAGCGGTTTGCTCCAGCTCAGGTTGATCAGCCGAGTGCGCGTGCCGTCGCCGGCGCGCACGTCGAAATAGCCCGCGCCGAGGCTGCCGTAGCGGTCGAGGTTGAGGCTCACGGTCACTTGCTCGCTGCGCTGGCTCAGCTGTATCTCGGGGGTGTCGACCCGGCTCAGGTCGGCATAGTCGCCGTAGCGCTGCAGGCGTTGGTAGCTGAAGCCGATGCGCTGGCTGTTGTACTGGTAGCCAAGGGCAACCTGGTGACCGTTGTCGCCGTCGAACTGGCTCTGCGCCAGGGCGGCATTGAGCACGCCGAAGTTTCCCAGGCGCATGTTGCCGCCCAGGCCGCCGAGCACCAGGGATTCGGCCGTTTCGACGTGGCTTTCCAGGGTGAAGAAGTCGCTGATGCCGTGGCGCAGGTTGGCCGAGGCGACACCGGGACCATAACTGAAGTCCTCGACGGCGTAGTCGCGGCGCAGGCTGCCGGCGGCCACCGAGAAGTCCGACAGGCCTTTTTGCAGCAGGCTGCTGGTGACATAGAACGGCAAGGTGGTGGACACCTGGCGGCCCAAGGCATCGGTGGTGACCACCACCGCCTCGCCGGCACCGTTGATGAACGGCACGTTGGTCAGGGTGTAGGGGCCCGGTTGCAGTTCGGTGGAACTGGACTTGTAGCCATTGATGAACAGGTCCAGCGAAGTCGGCACGGCGGCCTCGCCGGCGAATGCCGGCAACGGATAGGTGACCAGGTCCGGGCGGGCAGCGAAATCACGCGACAGCTGCAGGCCACCGACCCGCACCGAGCTGGTCCAGGGCAAGGCCCCGGTCACCACGTCGCCCGCTTCATAGGTCAGCAGGCGCTGCTCGTCGGTAAAGCGCCAGGTGCTGTCGTACCGTAGGAAGCCCTGGTGGCTGTCGTCGCCGGGTGCGCCATTGAACGACTGGCGCCACTGGCCCGTGGTGGAAAAGGTGCCCCAGCTGTCGAACAGCCGCAGTTCGTTCCAGGCAGCCAGGTAGCTGCCGCCGTCATCGGTGTCATTGAGGTACAGGTCGTAGTTGAACAGGGCGCCGAAGCTGCTGCGCGCAGCGCTGGGCGGATACAGGTTGCGATCGCCGACCTGCTGGTCCGGCAGCCAGGCCGCAGGGACCTGCAGCAGCAGGCGCTGGTTGGGGCTGTCGTAGTCGCTGTGCAGGCCGTCGAGCTGATCGAGTGCGACTTCGCCGTGGGGATCGCCCGGCAACTGGATGCCCGCTGCGCGCAGCACCTCGCTGTCCAGGAACAAGTGCCCGGCCCGCTGCTGCACCGGCACCAGCTCAGCCTTGGGCACCTGGTTCACCAGCAGGTCGAGGTACAGCGTGGCGTCGGCGATGGCCGCGGACTCGGTGGGTGGCGGCGGCAGGTCGTCGGCCAGCACCAGACCCGAGCCCAGCAAGGCCAGCCCAAGGCACCAGCGTCGGCTCGCCCGCGACATCCCTTTCACCCTGGGACTGCGGCCATTGTCGGGTCCTCCGTGGCCCCAGACCTTCATGCGCAATCGGTCTCATTGTCCTTGGCGGATCGCTTCGGCCGCCTCCTGGCCGTTCACCCTGCCCTTGAGCACCCCGCTGGCCGCCGGGGCCGGCCAGCGCATGCTGGCACCGGGCAGCACATAACCCAGCAACCCTTCGGCCAGCGGTTTGGCCTGGCCGCCCTGCTCCACTACCACATCGGTCAGGCGCGCATGCACCGGGCCACTGTTACGCAGTTCGACATAGGGCTTGCCCTGCACGGTCACCGGGTGCCAGCTCAATTGCGGCTTGCCGACGCCACTGGCGTTGCGCTTGCCCTCCGGGTCCGGCTTGCCCCACAGGCCTTCGCCGTACACGAACAGCGGCACCGAATAGCGCATCTGCAGGCGAATCGCGGCGCTGGTGCCTTGATTGCCGGTATCGGCCGGCAGTGGCGAGGGGATTTCATCGATGATGATGCGATAGGCCTGCTCCTGACCGGCAGGCGAACTGGCCGTGCGGGTCAGGCGGATCAACTGCTTCTGCCCCGGGGCGATGGTCGCCACCGGCGGGCTGCCGATGATCTCGCGCTGTGCCTGGAACTGCTCCTGATAATCGCCCTGGCGCCAGGCGAAGACCCGCACCTGCAGGCTGGCCGGGGCCGTGCCGCGATTCTCCAGCCACAAGGCACCGGCCTTCTGGTCGGCCTCCAGCACCGGGTCGATGGGCCATATCAGCACCGAGGTGGCGGCCCCTGCCGGCAGGCTCGCCATCATCAGTAACCCGAACACACCCTGCGCCCACTTCGCGCCTGCCCGCATGCCAACTCTCCTTGGGTTTGGGTGGCGGCACCTTCACCAGGTCACCGTCACCTGTACTACGTCGGTATAAGTCCCGGCCGGCAGGGTGCCGGTCAGTTGGGTGCGGCCGTAGACCGGCAGCTTGATGGCCGTGGGGTCGCTGTAGCTCACCACCACGCTCTGGCCAATGCCCAAGGTCTGGGTGTAGGCCGCATCCCGATAAAGCTGGTAGGCCAGCACTTGCGTGCCGCCGCTGCGCTTGAGGTAACGCGTGCCGCTGGCGCTGTTCTGGCCGCCATCCAGGCTCATGCTCAGGCTCACGCCAGGCGTGCATTGGAAAGTCACCGTGGAGCCGCCCAGGGAAGTACCGAGCAGTCCGGTGGACAGCGCCGACTGAGTGCCGTAGTCGAGCACGCCGTAATGGGTCACCCCGCCGACCACCAGGCAACCGGCGACGATCTGCGCGGTCACCTGGAACGTGCTGGTGGTCGCCGCGTCCAGCGGCGTCGCCAGCAGCATGCCGAGGCCCGTCAGGCAGCCCCCAGCCAGGCGCGCATGGCCGCGCCTCAGAACGACAGCTCGACAGCCACGGTGTCGGTGTAGACCCCTGCCGGCAGGCCCGCCTTGCCGCGGGCCTGGCCGTACAGGTTGACGGTTTGCGCAACGCCCGTGCTGGTCGGCAGCGTGATGGTGCCGTCGATGGCCAGCAGCTGGGTGTGCCCGGCGTCGGTGTAGAAGTCATAGGGCACGAAGTTGCCGCTGCCATCGGCCAGCGCCCGGGTGCCTCCGGCCGACTGGCCATCGTGAGCCCCCGCGCGCACGCGGATCGCCGGCACCGTGCCGGCCGAGCAGAGGATGCTCATGGCCCCCCCGCCGCCGCCGAGCACTTGCCCGGGGGCCGTGGTGAACAGGGCGTCCTGGCTGCCGAAGTTGAGGGAACCGAAGTTCAACCCCGAGCTGCCCGTGCTGCCGTTGACCTGGCACGCTGCGGTCAGCGTCAGGGTAGAGCTGATGGTGCCGGTCACCGTGGCGGCGTGGGCATCGGTTGCCAGGGCGAGGCCGAGGCCGGCGAGGATGCAGTGGGTAAGGGTCGTTCGCATCGGGGTCTCCTTGCGATGTTTACCAGTCCAGGGTCACTCTCAAGGTGTCGCGATACAGCCCGGCAGGCAGCGCGCGCGGTTGCGCCACCACTACGCCGTAGATCGGAATCGGAATCTGCTCGGTACCGCGGATGGTGAAGGCACGGGCCTGGCCGATGCCGTAGTGACTATTGCCGCCCGGGTCGACGGCCAGTTGATAAGGGATCATTTCGCGCCCATTGCTCAACCGCCGCACGCCATCGTTGCCATTCAGGCCGCCGTTGATACGCACGTTGAAGGCCCTGACCTCAGGCGTGCAACTGATCTGCAGGCTGCCGTCGCCCCCGGCCTCGTCGACCCGGCTGCGCAGCGGCTGTTCCCAGTTCGGGCCACGCTCGCCAAAGTCCATCAAGCCAGGGTTGCCCAGGGTGGCCGGAGGCTGGTCGCCGCTATCGATCTGGCAGGCGGCGCTGATCACCAGGCGTGCCTGGATGAAGCCGGTGGTGGTGCCATGCGCGCCACCGGGCAACAGCAGCGGGCCGAGACTGAGCAAAAGGATCGAGGTACGTTTCATGGCGTGACGTCCTTGTGCATGGTGGCCTCGCTACCAGATGACCGTGACTTTGAGCAGGTCGGCGTACTGCCCGACACGGGGTACCCAGGCCAGCTTGTCGATTCGGGCATACAGCGGCAGCTCCACCGTGCCGCTGTCCGGCACCCGGTCAGCATGGGCGACCCCGACGACCACAGGTTCCTGCCAGCCAGCGTCGCGGTAGAGACGGTAGGGAATCGGCCGCGCCTTGGCGTCGTCACTGGCCAGGAAACGCAACTCGCCGACGCCGCCATGCTGGCCACCGTCGATGCGTACCTGGTAAGGCGTGTCGGGGTTGCACTCCAGTCGCGGTGGGCGGCGGTTGAGCAGGACACCACTCAACGGGGCACCCGGCCCGTCCAGGCGCGCCGTGTCGCCCAGGTCGATCCGACCCTGGGCCTGAGGGCCTGCGTCGCGGGGCTGGTTGATCAGCATGCAGCCGCGCTGCACCTGCACCCGCACCTCCACGAGGAAGTCCGCCGCACCAGCCAAGCCGCTCAACACCAGGCCCAACAGCGCGGCCATGAAGCGTTCCGTCACTGGGTGATCCTTGTTTTTCTCATCTGAACTTGAGCGTAGCAGTGGTTGGCGAAGGCGTGATGGCTGAGTGCCATTCTTTTGTATTAACGACAAAGGCCTAGCGTAAACACCATTTTTGCCCAGGCCAGCGAACCCCTGCACATCCTGTGCCTCCAATGGCCATGGGCCGGCAAAGCGGCGCACATTCTGATACGGTGCCTGTTCGGGCACCCGCCGGTATCGGGCGCATGCGCATGCATGGACGAACATGACAGGAGCGTTTCATTGAAGACCACCGACAAGCTACTTGCCGAAGCCGTGGAGCGCTGCGCCCAGGAGCCTATCCAGGTGCCCGGCAGCATCCAGCCTCACGGGTTCCTGCTGGTACTCGACGAACCGAGCCTGTGCATCCTCCAGGCCAGCGAGAACGCCGAACGCTGGCTGGGTGTACCTGCGCAGGCGCTGCTCGGATGCAGCTTCGCCGAAGTGGTCGGCGCCAGCTTCGACCTGAGCGCGCAGCTTGATCGCCTGCCTGATGAGCAAGTCTTCCCTTTTCACCTCGGCGATGTGCGCTTGCGCTCCGACGCACCCTGCCGCGAAAAGCTGCGCTTGCTGATCCACCGTCACGACGAGGTGCTGATCGCCGAATTCGAACCCGTGCGCCTGCCCGCCGCGCTGACCGATCACGACCACTATTACCCACTGGTGCGCGAGTTCGTCGGCAGCGTGCACACTGCCGGCGACCTGCAGGCGCTGCTGCAGCAGACCGTGCAACAACTCAAGCGCATCACCGGATTCGGCCGGGTCATGGCCTACCGTTTCGATGCCCAGGGCAATGGCCAGGTACTGGCCGAGGTGGCCGATGACGGCTACCCGCGCTACCTGGGCCTGTGCTTTCCGGCTTCCGACATCCCGCGCCAGGCCCGCGAACTGTATCGGGTCAACCGCATCCGCGTGATCGAGGACGCCAATTACCAGGCCTCGCCGTTGCTGCCTGCCGCCAACCCGCGCACTGGCAAGCCGCTGGACCTGAGCTTCGCCGCCTTGCGCAGCGTGTCGCCGGTGCACCTGCAGTACATGCGCAACATGGGCACCTTGGCGTCGATGTCATTGTCGATCGTGGTCGACGGGCAGTTGTGGGGGCTGGTGTCGTGCCACCACGCACAACCGTGCCCGGTCGACTTGCGCACCCGCACCGCCTGCGAATTGCTGGCCAGCGTGCTGTCGCTGCAGATCGAGTCGCGTGAATCCCACGCCCATACCCGCCAGCTGCTCGACCTGCGTCAGCACATCGTGCGGATGATCTCCTCGATGGCCGACCACGACAGCGTCAGCGATGGCCTGCGTGCCCTGCCCCAGGTGCTGCTGGATTTCGCCGGCGCCAGCGGCGCTGTGGTGATTTCCGCCGAGCGCTGCGACCTGTTCGGCCAGACCCCACCTGCCGCGCTGGTCAATGCGCTGGTCCATTGGCTGTCCCAGCGCGGCACCGAAACCGTGTTCCACAGTGACAACCTGGCCCGTGACATCGGCGAACTGCCCGAGCTGGCCGCGCATGCCGGCGGCGTGCTGGCGGTGGCCATCTCGCAGATCCACTCGCACTACCTGCTGTGGTTCCGCCCGGAACAGGTGCGCACGGTGCACTGGGCCGGGCGGCCGGACAAGCAGATCGGCCCGCAGGGCGCACTCAACCCCCGGCACAGCTTCGAGCACTGGCAGGAACAGCTCAGCGGCTACTGCCAGGCCTGGCACCCGCTGATCATCGAAGGCGTGATAGAGCTGCGCAATGCGGTGCTTGGGATCGTCCTGCGCAAGGCCGAGGAGCTGGCGCAGCTGACCAATGAGCTGCGCCGGTCCAACAAGGAGCTCGAAGCGTTCTCCTACAGCGTGTCCCACGACCTGCGGGCGCCGTTGCGGCACATCGCCGGCTACACCGAACTGCTCGGCGAAATCGAAGGCCAGGGCATGGGCGAGCGCGGCCGGCGCTTCCTCACGCACATCGAGGAAGCTGCGCGCTTCGCCGGCAGCCTGGTGGACAACCTGCTCAACTTCTCGCAGATGGGCCGTTCGGCCTTGCGTCTTTCAGATGTCGACCTCAACGCCCTGGTCGACACCGTTCGCCAGGAACTGGCACCGGACTACCAGGGCCGCGAAGTCATCTGGACAGTCGCGACGCTGCCCAAGGTGATCGGCGATCCGGCGTTCATCAACCTGGTCCTGCACAACCTGATCGCCAATGCCCTCAAGTACACCCGTGACCGAGCGCCTGCGCGGATCGAAATCGGCGCGCAGCAGCACAAGGGCGAAACCGAGGTCTATATTCGCGATAATGGCGTCGGTTTCGACATGGCCTACGCCAACAAGCTGTTCGGGGTGTTCCAGCGCCTGCACCGCATGGAGGACTTCGAAGGTACCGGGATCGGCCTGGCCAGCGTGCGCCGCATCATCGAGCGCCATGACGGCCGGGTGTGGGCCGAAGGCCAGGTCGGCCAGGGTGCCTGTTTTCATTTCACCCTTCCCCGTCATCCAGCGACTACCTGAGGCACCCGTACCATCATGCTCAAGCCCATCCTGCTGGTCGAAGACAACCCCCGCGACCTGGAGCTGACGCTCCTGGCCCTGGAGCGCAGCCAGTTGGCCAATGAAGTCATCGTGCTGCGCGACGGCGCCGAAGCGCTCGACTACCTGCTGCGCCGCAATGCCTATGCCGAGCGCGACGACGGCAACCCGGCGGTGCTGCTGCTGGACCTGAAGCTGCCCAAGGTCGATGGCCTCGAAGTGCTCAAGGTCGTGCGCACCACCGCCGAACTGCGCAGCATCCCCACGGTGATGCTGACCTCCTCGCGGGAGGAGCCCGACCTGCAGCGCGCCTATGAACTGGGGGTCAATGCCTATGTGGTCAAGCCCGTGGAGTTCAAGGAATTCGTCGCCGCCATTTCCGACCTTGGGGTGTTCTGGGCCGTGCTCAATGAACCACCGCCGGGTTCGCTGCGCCTGAACCGGCGCGGCAGCAACTGAGGCCTGCACGAAGATGTTGCCGATGCCACTGAAACTGCTGATGGTCGAAGACAGCTCGTTGGACGCCGAGTTGACCCTGCTCAACCTCGAGCGCAGCGGGCTGCAGGTACGCTCGCAAGTGGTGTTCGACCATGTGGCTGCCGAGCATGCGCTGCTCGAGACCCGCTTCGACCTCATTCTCTGCGACTGCGTGCTGCCCGGCTCCTCCGGCACCGAGGTACTGGCCATCGCCCAGCGCCTGGCACCGGACACACCGTTCATCTTCCTCTCCGGCATCTACGGTGAAGAGCACGCGGTGGAGATGATTCGCCTGGGCGCCACCGACTACGTGCTCAAGAAGAACCTGCCGCTGCTGCCCAAGGCCGTGCGCCGCGCCCTGACCGAGGTCCAGGAGCGCCAGCGGCGGCGGCGCGCCGAGGAGGCCCTGGCCGATGTCGAAGCGCGTGCGCATATCGCCATCGATGCTGCAGGCATGGGCACCTGGGACATGCGCCCGGCGGAAAACCTGCTGATCTGGGACGACCGCTGCAAGACCCTGTTCGGCCTGCCCGTGGACACCGAAATGAGCCTGGCGCTGTTCTATGCCGGCATCTATCCGGAGGATCTGGAGCGGGTGCGCGACGCCGTGGAACAGGCGATGCGCCCCGACAGCGACGGCCTGTACCGTGTCGAGTTCCGCATCGCCCAGCCCAATGGGCTGGAGCCACGCTGGCTGCTCAGCAGCGGCCAGTGCCAGTTCGTCGATGGCCGGTGCACGCGGTTTTCCGGCGTGCTGCAGGACATCCACACCCAGCGCCAGGCGACCCAGGCGCTCAGGCAGCTCAATGAAATGCTCGGCGAACGGGTCGAACGTCGAACCCGCGAACGCGATCGCGCCTGGGAGCTGTCCCAGGACTTGCTCGCCGTGCTCAACAAGGACCTCACCCCAGTCGCGCTCAACCCCGCCTGGGAAGCCAGCCTGGGCTTTTCCCGCGAGCGCCTGAGCCAGGCCTCGCTGCTGCAGTTGCTGCCAGAGGCCGACCAGGCGGCGCTGCTAGCCGAGCTCGCCGCCCTTGCCCACGGTCGCACCAGCGCACGCTTCGTCGGCCGCATCCGCCATGTCACGGGCCAGTTGCGCTGGCTGTCCTGGGCGGTCGTGCCGGAAGACACCTTGCTTTATGTAGTGGCCCGGGACATCACCAGCGAGCGCGAAGCCGCGCTGGACCTGGCCGAAGCCAACGACCGCCTGCGCGAGCAGATCACCGAGCGCGAGCGCATCGAAGCTGCGCTGCAGCAGATGCAGCGGCTCGAGGCGGTGGGCCAGCTCACGGCCGGGGTGGCCCACGACTTCAACAACCTGCTGACGGTGATCCTCACCGGCGCCAGCTTCCTCGAACGCGACCTGGCCAAGGGGGACGTGGAAAAAGCCCGCTCACGCCTGACACATGTTCGCGAGGCCGGTGAGCGCGGCGCCAAGCTGACCTCGCAACTGCTCGCCTTCTCCCGGCGCCAGCGCCTGGAGCCGGTGCCACTGAACCTCAACCGTACCTTGGGCGGCCTGGAAGAACTGCTGCGCCGCACCCTGGGTGGCAACATCTCGGTGCGCCTGGACCTGGACCGTGGCCTGTGGCAGGCGCTGACCGACCCGACCCAGACCGAAATGATCATCCTCAACCTGGCGATCAACGCCCGCGATGCCATGCCCGAAGGTGGCCAGCTGACCTTGTCGACTCGCAACACCCGGATCAAGGCCCGCGCGCAACGCCCGGAAGATCCGGAACCTGGCGAGTACGTGATGCTGAGCATCCGCGACACCGGCTGCGGCATGAGCGAAGAGGTACTGGCCAAGGTGTTCGAGCCGTTCTTCACCACCAAGGACATCGGCAAGGGCTCGGGCCTCGGGCTGGCCCAGGTGTTCGGCTTCGCCAAGCAATCCGGGGGTGGCGTGCGCATCGACACCCAGCCAGGGCATGGTACTCAGGTGGCCGTGTACCTGCCGGCAGTCAAGCATGAAACGGCCAGCGAACCGACGGCCCCGACGGTGGCCCAGGCGATCGGTGACAGTGGCCGCGATCGCACGGTACTGTTGGTGGACGACGACCACCTGGTCCGCGACCTGCTCGGCGATGTGCTGCGCCAGTACGGTTACCAGGTGCGCCAGGCGCACAATGGCGAGCAGGCGCTGGCGTTGCTGGATGAGCGCATCGACCTGTTGCTGACCGACTTCGCCATGCCCGAGTTCAACGGCGCCCAACTGGCACTGGCAGCGCGCGAACGGCATCCACGCTTGCCGGTGGTGTTCCTGACCGGTTATGCCGAGTTGCAGGGGCTGGACATACCTGGAAGCCTGGTGCTGCAGAAACCGGTGCAAGCCGAAGAGCTGGCACGGGCACTGAACGAGATGCTGCGGGGGGACCCGTAGTTCTGGGGTTGCCTGGACTGGCCTCATCGCCGGCAAGCCGGCTCCCACATGAATGAGCCCTACCCCCCCTTGTGGGAGCCGGCTTGCCGGCGATGAGGCCAGCACAAACGCCAGAAACGCGAAAACCCAGCGCCGACTTCATCTGCACTGAGTAGGAAACTAGTATTGGGAAAATGGCAGGGGCGGCTGGATTCGAACCAACGCATGGCAGGATCAAAACCTGCTGCCTTACCGCTTGGCGACGCCCCTGTATCGGATGCAGCTGACGCTGCTCTGACAATTCCAATTTGTCGACAACTGGGTTGTTGTCTTGGAATGCGCGGCACTTTAACAACAAAGTTTCAGTCTGTGAACCCCCTTTGCAAAAAAAAATGCTTTAAAACAGCAAGTTAGTGTTCCCGCCCGCGCCTCACCCGGCAATAGCACCCACCATCCGTCGAATTTCTGCTGCCCTGCCTCAACACAATCGCATTCCTCCCTTCAAATCAGGTAAGCGAACTGAGCAGACCAAGGAGGCCCCCATGCCCGTTTCCCACGACCTGTACCAGGACTTGCACTACCCCCGCGAAATCGTCCAGCAACGCCGCCAGCAGGACCCGACCCTCGACCGACTGCTCGATGAGTACATGGACATCGACAACCAGGTGCTGGCCGCCGAATCGATCTCGGCGGGCAACTTCCAGGACGACGAATTGCGCCAGCTCAAGGAACGCCGGCTTACCGTGAAGTACATGATCGAGCGCCAGCTGGAGCGCAAGGCCTGAGCTATTGCCCGAGCAGCTCGAGGGTACGCGCGTCCGGCTGGCCGGCGTAGAACTGCGCAAGGGCGCGCTGGAACAGCGGATTGTCAGGTGCGACCTTGCCGAACAAGGTCAGGCACGAGCGCAGCTTGAGGTCATCGGGGCTGCCGAGTATCTCGCGGGCACTTTTGTCACTGTGCTGCACGAGCGCGGTGACGCAGGCCTCGGGCCGCTGCTCCTCTGCTCGTTCCTTCCCCTAGCCTACGCCTCCCAGGCCAACCTATCTCGCCAGCCGATCATTGCCCCGCAGTTTATCGACTGGTCACGATGGCCTGCCTCGGGCAAGCTGCACGCTGCCCAGCCTTCGCCCAAGGAGCATCGCTTTTGTCTGCCTGGATCCCTTCCCCGCTGCGCCAGCTCGGCCAGCGCCTTGACGGCGCATCGACCAACCAGAGCGAACTGCTCGCCTGGTTCGAGGACAAGGCACATGACCGTGGCTATCATCTGAGCGATGGCCAGCGCCGGGTCATTCACAGCATGGCCGAACAGCTGACCGTCTTGCCAGACGGCCAGCCATGCAGCCTGTACTTGCATGGCTCGGTGGGCCGCAGCAAAAGCTGGCTGCTCGACGGTTTCTTCCAGGCGGTGCCGATCGCTGCCAAGCGGCGGCTGCATTTCCACCTGTCGGAATGTTCGCTGGCCGCGCAGCAGCGGTTCGTCAACCTGGTGGATGTGTTGTATGACCAGGATCGGCAACTGACGGTGATTGGACGGCGGCCACTGGAAGCAAGCCTGGGCGGGGCAATTGCCGACCTGATGCGCACGCGCAGTCGCTTGGGGCAGTTGCGCCAGGCAGGGCCTGAGGGTTTCAGGGCCTGAAGTGGCCTCATCGCCGGCAAGCCGGCTCCCACAGGGGAGTGCACAGGTCTCAGGTGCTGTGAGCCCTTTGTGGGAGCCGGTTTGCCGGCGATGGGGTCAACCTGTCAACCGGCCCGTGGCAAATCCGCCAGCACCGTCTCTATCTCCCCCAGCACCGCCGGATCATCCAACGTCGACGGCGGCACATACGCCTGCCCATCGACAATCTTGCGCAGCACCGCCCGCAAGATCTTCCCCGAACGCGTCTTGGGCAACCGCTTCACCAGCCGCACCCGGTTGAAACACGCCAGCGCCCCGATCTCCTCGCGCACGCTGCCCACCAGGTCCACCAGCAGCTGAGATTCGGCAATACCCTCGCCATCCTTGAGCACCACCAGCGCCAGTGGCACCTGCCCCTTGATCTCGTCATGCACGCCGATCACCGCACACTCGGCCACCGCCGGGTGGCGTGCCACCAGATCTTCCATCTCACCAGTCGACAGGCGATGGCCGGAAACGTTGATCACATCGTCGGTGCGGCCCATGATGTAGACGAAGCCCTCGTCATCCAGGTAGCCGCCATCGCCGGTGTGGTAATAGCCCGGATAGGTGCGCAGGTAAGCCTGCAGGTAGCGCTCGTGATCGCCCCACAGGGTCTGGCTGCAACCCGGCGGCAATGGCAGCGCGATGACGATGGCGCCTTGGTGATTGGGGCCGAGCAGGCGCCCCTCGTCATCCAGCACCTGCACGTTGTAGCCCGGTACCGCGCGGTTGCTCGAACCCGGCCGCGCCGAACTGCCCTCCAGGCCCACGCAGGGTGCAGTGACCGGCCAGCCGGTCTCGGTCTGCCACCAGTGATCGTGCACCGGCTTGCCGCTGACCCGTTCCAGCCATTCGTGAGTGCTGGAATCGAGCTTCTCCCCGGCCAGGAACAGCTGGCGCAATGAGCTCAAGTCGTGCCGACGGATCAGTTCGCCCTCCGGGTCTTCCTTGCGGATCGCGCGCATGGCGGTGGGCGCGCAGAACAACGCATTGACCCGATACTGCTCGACCACGCGCCAATAGGCCGAGGCATCCGGCGTGCGGATCGGCTTGCCTTCATAGAACACCGTGGTGCAGCCGCTCATCAGCGGCCCGTAGACGATCAGCGAATGGCCGACCACCCAGCCGACATCGGAAATGCCCCACCACACATCGCCCGCCTGCATGCCATAGATGTGGCGCATGGCATAACGAAGCGCGACCGCGTTGCCGCCGTTTTCGCGAACGATGCCCTTGGGTTTGCCGGTGGTGCCAGAGGTATACATGATGTACAGCGGATCGCCGGCCTCCAGTTCCACCGGCGGCACCGCCTGGGCAGTCTCCAGCGCCTGGCCCCAGTCCAGGTCACGCCCTGGCTGCAACTGTGCACGGGCCTGGGGCCGCTGCAGCACCAGCACATGACGCGGCTGGTGGCGGGCCAGTTGCAGCGCGCGATCGACCAGCGGCTTGTACTCGATGACCCGTTCGAACTCCAGGCCGCAGGATGCCGTGAGCAGCAGCGTCGGCCGCGCATCATCGATGCGCAATGCCAGTTCGTTGGCGGCAAAGCCGCCGAACACCACCGAGTGCACGGCGCCGATGCGCGCACAGGCCAGCATGGCCATGGCGGCCTGGGGCACCATGGGCATGTAGATGATCACGCCATCGCCCTTGCCCACGCCAAGCTGGCGCAACAGGCCGGCCAGGCGGGCCACCTCGTCAAGCAGCTGGCGGTAGGTGAACGACTGCTGCACACCGGTCACCGGCGAGTCATGGATCAGTGCGGTCTGCTCGCCACGGCCCTGCTCGATCTGCTGGTCCAAGGCCAGGTAGCAGCTGTTCAGGCGGCCGTCTGCAAACCAGCGGTGGGTGCCGTCGGAGTTTTCCTGCAGGGTCTGGGTGGGTTTGCGGTACCAGGCCAGGTGATCGGCCTGTTCGGCCCAGAAGGTGGCTGGGTCGGCAATGGAATGGTCGTAGCTGTGCTGGTAGGTCATGGTGACGAAAACCCGGTACTTGTTGTTATTGAAGGGCGAACCTTGAGTATGGACCGCAGCGCCAGGCCCGCCATGGGACTAAAGTCACAACCCATGTGCAGATTTGCAGTGCGCGCAAAGGCGCCCCATAACAGTGCAAAGGCTCTAGAATACGCCATCCTTTTTTCTCACCGAGCCCGCCATGGACATCGATCAGGCCCGAACCTTCCTCGAAATCGTGCGTTGCGGCAGCCTGGTCGCCGCCGCCGAGCGCCTGTTCGTGTCGCAGACCGCCATCACCGCCCGGGTGCAGCGGCTGGAGCAGCAACTGGGCTGCCAGCTGTTCGTGCGCAGCCGCAACGGCGCCAGCTTGACCTGCGACGGCGAGGCTTTCGTCAGCTATGCCAACCAGCTGGTACAGACCTGGGAGGCCGCACGACGCGACCTGCCCTTGCCCGAAGGCTGCCAGCAGGTGCTGCATGTGGGCAGCGAGGTCAGCCTGGGCAACCCGATGCTGCTCGACTGGGTCAGTGCCTTGCACCGCGAGCTGCCCAGCCATGCCATCCGCAGCGAGGTGAGTGACGGCGAATCCTTGTTGCGCAAGGTGGAGATGGGCCTGCTGGACGCTGCGCTGGTGTACCAGCCGACCTATGGCCCGGGCCTGCAGGTTGAGCAATTGATGGAGGAAAAGCTGATCAGGGTACGCCGGGTCGACTGCCCCGAGCCGTACATCTACATCGACTGGGGCGAGGCCTTCCGCCGCCAGCACGATGCCGCCCTGCCCGACTGCGCGCGCGCGGCGCTGAGCTTCAACCTCGGGCCGCTGGCGCTGCAGTTCATCCTCGATCAGGGCGGCAGTGGCTATTTTCGTACCCGCGTGGTGCAGGCCTACCTGGACAGCGGCGTGTTCGAACGGGTGCCGCAGGCGCCGGAGTTCACCTACCCGACCTACCTGGTCTACCCGCGCAAACGCGACAGCCAGGCCTTGCAGCAGGCCTTCGCGGTGTTGCGCCGGCTGGTGGAGGCCGGCGCCAGCGATTGGTCACAACGCTGGGACCCGCTGATCTGAAACCCGTCCAGCGGCACTGAGCAACTGGCGCTTGAGGCCGGCGATCAGGTCGGTCTGGGTGATCACGCCGACCAGTTGCTCGCCGTCGAGCACCGGCAGGCAATGCAGGCCCTGCTCGCACAACAACGGCAACAGGCGCTGCAGCGGATGCTGGCTGCCGACACTGATGACGCGCCGGCTCATGACCTGTTCCATGCGCACCGCCTTGCGGGCGAACAGGCCACGCCAGCTGAACCGCCCCCGCTGCATGGCCGGGCCGACCAGGTCGCTGAGGCTGACGATGCCCACCAGCTTGCCCTGCTCCAGCACCGGCAAGGTCTTCAGGTGGTGGCTGGCGAGCATTTTCCAGGCCTGCTCCAGGGTGGTGTCGGGACTTGCGAACTGCACATCGCGAGACATCACCGAGGCGGCGGTGATGCCGCCGAGGCTGCGCTGCAGGGCGTGCTGCTCGGTGGCCAGGATGATGCGTTCGAGTTCGTCGCGGGTGACGTCGACGTATTCGCCGAGTTCTTCCAGGGCCTGGTCCAGGTCCTCGCTGCGGATGCCGACCCGCTCGCTGGGCAAGGGGTCGTGAGTGTGGTGCAGGTCCTTTCGCGGAGCCGCGCCTTTGGGGTACTGCACGCCGGTCAGGCGGTTGTACAGCACCGCAACCGCGACCAGGATCAGCGCATTGAGCAGCACCGGCTCAAGCAGATGGTCGCCCATGGCCGTCAGCCCCGAGTCGGCCAGCACCGCGCTGACCGCCACACCACCCCCTGGCGGATGCAGGCAGCGCAGCAGGCACATCACCAATAGCGAGAGGCCAAGGGCCGCAGCGGCGACCCACAGTTCGGCACCGAAGCCTTCGCGCATGGCCAGGCCCACCACCCCGGCCAGGGCATAGCTGCCCAGCACTGGCCACGGCTGGGCCAGCGGCCCGGAATGCACGGCAAACACCAGCACCGCAGAAGCGGCCAGGGGGCCCAGCAAGTGCAAGGCGATGCCGGGGCCGTACGCCAGACTGGTCAGCCAGCCGGCCAGGAACAGGCCGAGCAGCGCACCGATACCGGCACGCAGCCACTGCTTCGGGGGGATGTTCAGGGGCGCGGGCAATAGCCGCTGCAGACGACTTTCGGAACGCGAGGCAGACATTTGAGTGTTCGTATGGGTATTTTCTTGATTTAAAAGAAAGCCCAGCCGATTTGGGCTGGGCCCTAGGGGGCTCCGTCCGTGGAGAGATGGAAACCGCAGGGTTTCGTGGACGGGATTGTGCCGGGAGGGGGCGGGTTTGGGCCAATTCAAAAAAATGCGGCTGTGCTGCAATTTTTTTGCAGTGCTGGTAGGGCCCTATCGCCGGCAAGCCGGCGATAGGATCAGCGCGGATCAACGCCCCTTGCGCGGCAACTGGATGCTCACCCGCAACCCGCCCAAAGGGCTCTCCAGCAAGGCCAGCGACCCACCCCAGGCCTCGACGATGTCGCGCACGATACCCAGTCCCAGCCCATGCCCATCGACCTGCTCATCCAGCCGCGAGCCGCGCTCGAGCACCTGCAACCGCTGGCTTTCAGGAATTCCCGGCCCATCGTCGTCGACCCAGATCTGGTAACCATCGTCAGCTGGCGCAATGCCCAGTCGCACCTCGCTGTCCGCCCACTTGCAGGCGTTGTCCAGCAAGTTGCCAAGCAGCTCCAGAAAGTCCTCGCGGTCCCACGGCAGCAGCAGCCCCGGAGGGACATCGCGGGTCAGCAGCAGCCCTTCACCGTGGATCATTCCCAGGGTGGCGAGCAGCCCCGGCAGCTCGGCGTCGCAGTCGAACTGTGCGCCCGGCAGCGCATCGCCAGCCAGGCGCGCACGGTTGAGCTCACGCGTCAGGCGCTGCTGGATCTGCTCCAGCTGCTCGCGCATCTGCGCGCGCACCTCGGGCCGGTCCTTGAGACGCTCGCTGGACGCCAGGCTCAACAACACCGCCAGCGGCGTCTTGAGGGCGTGCCCCAGGTTGCCCAAGGCATTGCGCGAGCGACGCAAACTGTCTTCGGTATGGTTCAGCAAGTGGTTGATCTGGTCCACCAGCGGCGCCAGCTCGCTGGGCACCTCGGCATCCAGCTGCGAGCGCTGGCCTTGCTGCAACTGGGCGATCTGCTGGCGGGCGCGCTCCAGCGGGCGCAACGAGCGGGTCACGGTGATGCGTTGCAGCACCAGCACCAGCAGCAAGGCCACCAGCCCCATGCCCAGGCCGATCTGCTGCACGCGTCGGAAGCTTTCGCGCACCGGGGAGTAGTCCTGCGCCACACTGATCGTGATGTTCTGCCCCAGGCGTCGGTAGTCGGCGCGCAAAGCCAGCAACTGTTGCCCTTCCGGGCCCAGCTCGTGGCTGTCGGAAAGGCCGGGCGCGGCCGGCTTGGGCATGTCCAGGTCCCACAGCGAACGGGAACGCCAGGTGCCCTGGTCGAAATCGATACGGAAGTAATAACCCGAGAACGGTCGCTGGTAGGCAGCGGAAATGCGCCGCTCGTCCAGCTGTAGGCCCGAAGGCCCGCGCACCAGCGCCACCAGCAGGTTCTCGCTTTCCTTGCGCAGGCCGCTTTCCAGGTAGCGCTGCAAACCGGCTTCGAACAACCACAAGGTGAGCTGTGCCAGCGCCACGCCGACCACCACCAGCACGGCCACCAGGCCCAGGCTCAGGCGCGCCTGGATCGATTTCATCCGACGTTTCCGGCGTACAGGTAGCCCTGCCCGCGGCGCGTCTCGATGACGCTGCGGCCCAGCTTGCGACGCAGGTGATTGACGTGCACTTCGAGCACGTTGGAATCGCGCTCGGTTTCGCCGTCGTACAGGTGCTCGGCCAAGTGGCTCTTGGAGAGGATCTGTTGCGGGTGCAGCATGAAGTAGCGCAACAGGCGGAATTCGGCCGCGGTGAGCTGAATATCGACACCGTCGCGACTCACGCACTGGCGGCTTTCATCCAGGTGCAGGCCGGCCGCTTCGAGCTTGGGTTGATTGGCCAGGCCGCGAGCCCGACGCAACAGGGACTGGATGCGCAGCTGCAGTTCCTCGGGGTGGAACGGCTTGCTCAGGTAGTCGTCGGCCCCGGCCTTCAGGCCCTCGATGCGTTCGGCCCACGAGCCGCGCGCGGTGAGGATCAATACCGGAGTCGCCAGGCCACCGGCGCGCCACTGGCCCAGTACCTCGAGGCCCGGCAAGCCGGGCAGGCCGAGGTCGAGAATGATCAGGTCATAGGGCTCGCTCTGGCCCTGATACACCGCATCGCGGCCGTCGGCCAGCCAGTCCACGGCATAGCCCTGGCGCTGCAGGCCGGCGATCAGTTCGTCGGCCAGGGGCACGTTGTCCTCGACAAGCAACAGGCGCATTCAGTCGTCTTCCTCGTCTTTGAGCAGGGCGCCGGTGCTGGCATCGAGCTTGATCTCGCGCACCACGCCCTCGGTCGTCAGCAGCTCGACTTCATATTCGTAGCGGTCATCGTCCTGCTCCAGCTCGGCCTCCAGCAAACGCGCCCCAGGGTAACGCCCCAGGGCGGTTTCCAGCAGTTGTTCGAGCGGCAGGATGATGCCGTCCTGGCGCAGCTTCAGGGCTTCATCCTGGTCCAGGTCGCGGGCCATGGCCAGGGAGCAGACGGCCAGCAGCGAAAGCGCCATATATCGCGCTGGCCGGGGTACAGGGATCATCAGTTGTCTCGAGCGTCCTTGAGCACTTCACCGGTCTTGGCGTCCAGGTCGACATCCCACTCGACGTTCTGCGTGTCACGCAGCTCGACCTTGTAGATGTAGCGACCGTATTCGTCTTCAAGCTCCGAATCGGTGACAGTGGCGCCCGGGTGCTTGGCCACGGCGGCAGCCTTGAGCTCGTCCAGCGACTTGATGGTCTTGGCGTTGACCAGCTTGACCACTTCGTCAGGCTGGACGTCCTTGGCCAGGGCAGCGTTGGCACCGAACGCCAGTGCGACGGCAGTGAAGAGGGCAGTCAAAGTTTTCATGGGGTCTCTCCATCGAGATGTGCGATATGTCTACGGGGTTCAGATTAACCACCGGTCCTTAACTCAACCTGAAAACAGCAGACGCCATGATAGCTCAGCTTGGGACCGCGTCGCCTTGATCGCCGGCAAGCCGGCTCCCACGCCCAATGCGCAGCACAGGTAACCTGT
>NZ_BBIV01000038.1 GCF_000730665.1 Pseudomonas plecoglossicida NBRC 103162 = DSM 15088 | reverse complement strand
TCCCACAGGGACAGATCAGGCCTTGAGTTCGGCCAGTACCTCGGCCCGGGTGGTGACATTGCCAAAGTGATGCTTCCACAGCTCGATGCCCATTTTTCCCGACCGGTCCAGCGAGGAGCCCACCGTCAGGTCAGTGATCAAGGTCGGCATCAGCCCCGCATCGAACAACGCGAAACCGGCGGCCAGCACGCAGGTCTCGGTCTGCAGCCCGCACACCAGTACCCGCTCCACCCCCATCTGACGCAGGTGCTCGATCGTCTGCGCAGTCTGCCCGTAGCCGTGCTTGACGAACACCCGGTCGGCCTCGACCAGGCTCTCGTCCTGGGCAGCAGGGTGCCAACCGAGTTGCTTGTCGAACGGTGTGACCTGCTCATCGTGCAGCTCGATCGAGGCGATGGTAGGAATCGTCGCGGACAATGCCCGGATGCCATCGACCAGCCACTCGGGCGGGCTGAAGGTAGACTGGACATCGACGATGAGAAGAACCTGCCGCATGAGCGCTCCGTGGCGTTGGGAAAGGCGCGAAGTATAGCGTTCCCGACAGCCTGAGCGTGCATCCGGCCGGCATCGGGCAGCGCCGTCCAGGTGATTTAAGTTGCGGTTTTCTAGAACTTTTTCCGGGTTGGTGGTCTATGTGAACAGGCCTGTTGCCTTACACCCAATACTCAGCAGAGGTTGTCTTCGCTCATGAAAATCCATGTCCCACGGATGGTGCTTGTCAGCCTGTTCGCGTTCGCGGCAATGGGCTCGGCATCTGCAACACCCCTGAAGGTTTCAACCCCTGCGCGCACCATTGAGGCGCCGGCCGTGAAGGCGGCCGAAAACCCGTGGCCGGACCTGGCCAGCGTGGCAGCGCAGCAGCCAGAAACACTGCTGGCCCACGATGAGCGGTACGAGCACGACCACTACCGGCATGACGGGCGTGGCGGCTGGCGCCGTGAAGAGTGGCGCCGCGAGCAATGGCGCCGGGAGCAGGCGCGCCGTGACTGGGAGCGCCACCGCGACTGGGAACGCCGACATGAGCGGGCCATGCAGCATCGCTACGATGCGGATCACCGCTACTACCGCCGCTGACCCCGAGGGGTAGTACACCGGGTGCAATCCCTACCCTGTGGGAGATTCTATGGTTTTCAGCAAGCCAATTTGCCGCCCTTGGTGACGTATTCGTCCTGATTTTTCTCAGCGCTGGAGAGCTTTCGTGCCCAAGCCCACGCCAAACTGCGATGCCCAGCTCCTGCGCACGCTGCACACGCTACTCACCGAAGCGTTTCCCGCACCGCCGAACGCCTGGGGCAAAGCCAACCCGCGATCAGCGTGGCACTACGCCGAGCTGCTGCCGCTGCGCATAGAACCGTTGCCGGCCGCCACCCGGCCGTTGCGCTACTACCAACTGTGGCATGCACGCAAACATCGCGCGCAGGCCTCCAAGTGGCTGCGTGGACTGGTACTGGCCAGTGCCAACGCGATTGCGTGATGCGCCACAGGCTTTTGTCAGTGGACTGCACACTTACGCTATATATTTTTGTATATTGCGTATTTACCCGTTCCAGGGAACCCCGCCGTGTACATCATGCCGTTCGAACTGCCGCGAGAAATGCCCAAGGCGTGCGAGGCGCCATTGGCCGAGCCCGTGCGCAGTACCATCCTCAATGCCGCAAGCGAAGCGTTCGCCCAACAGGGCTATGCCGCCACCAAGCTTTCGGCCATCGCCGCACTGGCCTGCCTGCCCAGGTCCAACTTGCTCTACTACTTCAAGTCCAAGGCCAACCTCTACAGCCATGTGCTGGAGGACATCGCCCCCCGCTACCTGGAGGTGTGCGCGCCTTTTCGCCAGGAGGACGCGCCGCTGGAAGCATTGGGCCGTATGGTCAGTGCGATGATCCGGTTGTTCGAGGGGCGCCCGTTCGCATCGAAGGTGCTGCTGCAGGAGCTCAAGGAAGGTGGGCGGCGCATTCCGGGCGACTTTCTCGAACGCTGGGCCTGCCAGGCGCAGGAAAACACCGACCACATCCGCCAATGGGTCGGCAGCGGGCAATTGGCCGCGGTAAACCCGGAGCATGTGCTGCCATCGGTCTGGGCAATTGCGCAAGCGTGCATCAACCGCTGCTGGCACGCGCCGCAAGATTCGCAGCAACGTATCGACTACCCCGCCGCAACGGCTTCGTCGATACGTTTGCTGCTCAATGGCCTGGCCCCCGGCAACCCCTGACGCGCCTCAAGCGACGGGTTCGAGGGTATCCGCCGGGCGCTTCTTGCGTGCCCGGGCCCAACGCTTCAGGGCCAAACGTAGCCCGGTATTCCAGCAATAGGCCACGACGATACCGCCGACGATGGCCAGGGCCACCGCAAGCAGCGGCTGGTCGCTGATGCGCCGGGCCACGGACTGGAACTGGTAATGGGTCAGGTAGATGAACAAGGTCGACGAGGCGATCAGCGCGCCGCCGCGTGCAATAGCTGCAGGCATCGGCACCGAGCGCAACCAGATCAGCGCCAGCACCGCCGGCAAGGCGACGTCGATGTGCAGCCCGCTGAACCACGCGTCCCATCCGTAGCCTGCGATGGTGACGAGCTCCAGCTCGCCGACCACCACCACGGCCACCGCGCTGGCCAACCATTTGCGCAGTGTCGAATCGGCATACTGCACGGCCATGCCAAGCACCATGGCCGCCAGGTAGTGCTGCGGCACGCGGTTGTACAGCGGCGTGGCGTCGAAGACGAACAGCCCCAGCACAATGTCCGCGAGCAACAGCACGCATGCGGCCAGCAACAGATGGCGGAACGGGTCGGCCATGATCAGCAGGCGTAACGGCCTGATGGACAGCAGCAGACCAACGATCAGCAGCATCTGCACCAGCACTTCGATGTACCAGTAGCTGAAGTGGCCCACCAGCGAGGCAGGGAACCAGTTGGATATCAGCAGCAGCGATTGCCAATGCACCGTGTCGAACAGAAACTGCACCAGTACCGTATAGAGCAAGGTCGGCAAGGCGATGCCAAGCACCGACTTGAGCAGCACCCGTGCATCACCGCGCTCGTGGATCGCATTGACCTGGAACCTGGCAAGCCCGATGCCGGAGACCAGGAACAGCGCAGTGGTCTCCCCCGTGATCACCCCTTTGCCGAGCACACCCAGATGCCCCATGACGATCAACAGGATCGACAGCATGCGCATCAGCACCGGCATTTCCAGGGCCCGCATCGCGTGACCGGGCGCCTTGGTCTGGCCGGCAAGTTCCGCCAATTGCCTCACCGGCATCAGTTCCCAGCGCGCCGGCAGTTGCCCGACCAGGTCCTCCAGCACCATGGAAGCCTGAACGAACGACAACGAGTCGCCGCCCAGTTCGACGAAGCTCAGGTTGGCATCGATGTGCGGCACCTGGAGGATCTGCGCCCAGGCATCGGCCAGCTTTCGCGTCACCGGTGTCAGTGCCTCGCCGACATTGCCGGCGCAGGTTTCCGAGCTGTCGAGGGGGGGCGGCAATGCCCGCCGGTCGATCTTGCCATTGGGTGTCAGCGGTATCGCGTCGATGAACACGAATAGCGCTGGCACCATGTAGTCTGGCAACTGCGCGGCCACCACCTCGCGTAATTGCCCAGCCTCGACTGCCGAGGGCGTAACGCAATAGGCAATCAACCTTGGCGCCGCACCGTCGTTGCTGGCCACGACCACGCACTGCTCGATCCGTGGCTGACGGGCGATCACGCTTTCGATTTCCGCAGGCTCGATGCGATGACCGCGAATCTTCACCTGGCAGTCGGCACGGCCAAGGAAGGCGACACTGCCATCGGCCAGGTAGGTGCCAAGATCGCCCGTGCGATAACAGGTATCGCCCGGCGCACCGGTGAATGGGTTGACCACGAACTTCTCCGCGGTCAGCGCAGGGTCCTGCCAGTACCCCATCGACAGATAAGAGCTGCGGATGAAAATCTCGCCCACTTCGCCTTCACTGACGAGTTGTCGCTGCTCACCCACCACCAGCACCTGCGCGTCGTCGATCCCCTTGCCCAGCGGGATCGTCGCCTGCACGGGCTGCTCATCGAGCTGATGGAACACCATCGCTTGCGGCGTTTCCGTGGTCCCGTAGAAATTCACGCTGGTGGCCTGGGGGGCAATCGAGCGCATGGTCTGGTAAAGCGCGGGGCTCAATGCATCGCCGCCCCAGAACAGCCAGCGCAACTGATCGAACCGCTGCTGCTGCAGACCTGCACCGGTGGCGATCAGCTTGCCCAGGGGCGGTGTCAGGTGAATCACCGAGATGCCATGGCGGCGTATCCAGGTCGCCAGCTGCACCGGGTGGGTCAAGGTGGACTGGGCCGGGCAGACTACCGCCGCGCCGATCGACAAGGGCGTGAAGATATCCCGATAGACCGGGTCGTGACCCAGTCCCGACAGCAGGGAAAAACGGTCGTGTTCGGTGAAGCCGTGGCGGCGCACGTGCCAGTCGATGAAATGCACCAGGGGTGCGTGATGGGTCACGACCCCCTTGGGAATGCCGGTGCTGCCGGAGGTGAAGGTGATGTAGGCAGGTCGGCTCGCGTCGATGTCAGGCAGCGGCCCCGTCTGCTCGGGAAATTGCTGCAACGCCTGGTCGGGGGCTTCCGGCACCCTGACCCGTCGTGCCGGGCAGTGGCCCTGCGCTAACGTGACCTGCGCCTCGCCACAGAGCACGATGAAGGTCGCCTCCAGGCTTTCGACCAGCTGCGCGACGCGAGCTGCCGGGTAAGCCACATCGACCACGCTGAACGGCAACCCGGCACGCAATGCACCGAGCATGGCATAGACCAGGCCCGCGCCGCGGCTGCAGACGATCAGCACACGGTCCGCGTCGCCGGTGCGGTGCTCAAAGAGGAAGCTGGCAATGCCGTGGCTGATCCGCTGCAGTTGCTGATAGCTGCAGCTCACGCCCTCGCCAATGATCGCCGTCGCCTCGGGCGAGCGCTTCGCCTGCTGCAAAAAGTCGCTGACGATCGGCCGTTCGGCACGGTATTCCAGGGGGAGCGTCGGGTTCGGGCGCAAGTCCTGCATGATGTGTCTCGCGTCAGCGTTCGCGGGTCCAGCGCGATGAACGCAACTGGCGGAGTTGAACAAAACGCTAGTGCACCCGGCGCTCGCGCGCCAATGCGGATGGTCGGAAGCCTCAGCCCGTAGCCAAAGGCCACAGTGTTGTGCCTGCTCCGGCCTCATCGCCGGCAAGCCGGCTCCCACAGGGGGCGCGCAAGCTTTGGGATGTCCAGCAACATGGGGCCAGTGAGGGCACCCTACCATGCCCGCCATCGATGAAATATCCCGACATATCATTGCCCGTGATAATAACCTTCGCTGCGTTCGATTCGTGCGCCACGCGCAAGGCACTCACACTCCGCCCACTACTAATATCTTGGCGGAGTTCTCCATGGACCACTCACTCAAACCCTTGCGCTTCCCCCTCGCTGCCCTGGCAGTGGTGGTGCTCAGCGCTTGTGGCCGAACCCCGGACGCTGCGCAGGCGCCCGCCGCGCCGAAGGTCAGCGTGGCCAAGGTGATCGAACAGCCGATCAATGAATGGGACGAGTTCACCGGCCGCCTTGAAGCCCCGGAAACCGTCGAAGTGCGCCCGCGGGTCTCTGGCCAGATCGACCTGGTGGCGTTCACCGAAGGCGCCCAGGTCAAGAAAGGCGACCTGTTGTTCCAGATCGACCCTCGCCCGTTCCAGGCAGACGTGCGCCGCCTCGAAGCGCAGTTGCAACAGGCCAAGGCCACCGCTATCCGCAGCGCCAACGAAGCCCGCCGTGGCGAGCGCCTGCGCGACAGCAACGCGATCTCCGCCGAGCTTGCCGAATCGCGCAGCAGCGCCGCCGCCGAGGCCCGCGCCGGCGTCGACGCGATCCAGGCCCAGCTCGACCTGGCCCGCCTCAACCTCAGCTTCACCCGCGTCACCGCGCCCATCAGCGGCCGCGTCAGCCGCGCCCAGTTCACCGCCGGCAATATCGTCAGCGCCGATGTCACGCCGCTGACCAGCGTGGTCTCCACCGACAAGGTGTACGCCTACTTCGACGCCGACGAACGCGTGTACCTCAAGTACACCCAGCTGGCGCGCGAAGGCCAGCGTGGCCAGAGCACCCCCGTCTACCTGGGCCTGACCAGCGAAACCGGCAACCCGCACCTGGGCCAGATGAACTTCGTCGACAACCAGGTCAACCCGCGTACCGGCACCATCCGTGGCCGCGCCGTGTTCGACAACCGCGACGGCCAGTTCACCCCGGGGCTGTATGCGCGCCTGAAGCTGGTCGGCAGCGCCCAGTACGACGCCATGCTGATCAACGATGAAGCGGTCGGCACCGACCTTGGCAAGAAGTTCGTGCTGGTCATGGACAAGGACAACAAGGCGACTTACCGCGCCGTGGAGCTGGGGCCGAAGCTCGAAGGCCTGCGCATCGTGCGCAGCGGCCTGGCCAAGGACGACCGCATCGTGGTCAAGGGCCTGCAACGGGTTCGCCCCGGCTCGCCGGTGACCCCGGAGGAAACGCCGATGGCCAGCGAACAGACCCTCGCCGCCCTCGCCCAGCAGCGCCAGGCCCTGGAGGCCAGCAACAGCGCGCAGAAGGTAGCGGGCTCCACTGAGAAAGTCGCCAGCGCCCAGGCGCCACGCGGTTAAGGGATCACACCGATGAACTTTTCGAAATTCTTCATTACCCGGCCGATCTTCGCCGCCGTACTGTCACTGGTGCTGCTGATCGCAGGCTCGATCTCGCTGTTCCAGCTGCCGATCAGTGAATACCCGGAAGTCGTGCCGCCCACCGTGGTGGTGCGCGCCAACTTCCCCGGGGCCAACCCCAAGGTCATCGGCGAAACCGTCGCCGCACCGCTGGAGCAAGCCATCACCGGCGTCGAGAACATGCTGTACATGTCCTCGCAGTCTACCGCCGACGGCAAGCTGACCCTGACCATCACCTTCGCCCTGGGCACCGACCTTGACAACGCGCAGGTGCAGGTGCAGAACCGCGTCACCCGGACCCAGCCCAAGCTTCCGGAAGAAGTGACACGCATCGGTATCACCGTCGACAAGGCCTCGCCCGACCTGACCATGGTCGTGCACCTGACCTCGCCGGACAACCGCTACGACATGCTCTACCTGTCCAACTACGCCATCCTCAACATCAAGGATGAACTGGCACGCCTGGGCGGCGTCGGTGACGTGCAACTGTTCGGCATGGGCGACTATTCGCTGCGCGTATGGCTCGACCCGAACAAGACCGCTTCGCGCAACCTGACCGCCAGTGACGTGGTCGCCGCCATCCGCGAGCAGAACCGCCAGGTCGCTGCCGGCCAGCTGGGCGCCCCGCCCGCCCCCGGTTCGACCAGTTTCCAGCTGTCGATCAACACCCAAGGCCGCCTGGTCAACGAGGAAGAGTTCGAGAACATCATCATTCGCGCAGGTGCCGACGGTGAGATCACGCGCCTGAAGGACATCGCCCGGGTCGAGCTGGGCTCCAGCCAATACGCCCTGCGTTCGTTGCTCAACAACCAGCCGGCCGTGGCCATCCCGATCTTCCAGCGCCCAGGCTCCAACGCCATCGAGATCTCCGACGAAGTGCGGGCGAAGATGGCCGAGCTGAAGAAAGACTTCCCCGAAGGCATGGACTACAGCATCGTCTACGACCCGACCATCTTCGTACGTGGCTCCATCGAAGCGGTGGTGCACACTCTGTTCGAGGCGCTGGTGCTGGTGGTGCTGGTGGTGATCCTGTTCCTGCAGACCTGGCGTGCCTCGATCATCCCGCTGCTGGCCGTGCCGGTGTCGCTGATCGGTACCTTTGCGGTGATGCACCTGTTCGGCTTCTCGCTCAACGCCTTGTCGTTGTTCGGGCTGGTACTGGCCATCGGTATCGTGGTGGACGACGCCATCGTGGTGGTGGAGAACGTCGAGCGTAATATCGGGCTGGGGCTGAAACCGCTGGAGGCCACGCAAAAGGCCATGAGCGAGGTGACCGGGCCGATCATCGCCACGGCGTTGGTGCTGTGCGCCGTGTTCGTGCCGGCCGCGTTCATCTCCGGCCTTACCGGGCAGTTCTACAAGCAGTTCGCCCTGACCATCGCCATCTCGACCGTGATTTCGGCGTTCAACTCGCTGACCCTGTCGCCAGCCCTGGCCGCGGTGCTGCTCAAGGACCACCATGCGCCCAAGGACCGTTTCTCGCGGTTCCTGGAAAAACTGCTGGGCAGCTGGCTGTTCGCTCCGTTCAACCGTTTCTTCGAACGTGCCAGCCACGGTTATGTCGGCGGCGTGCGCCGGGTCATCCGCTCCAGCGGCATCGCCCTGTTCGTCTATGCCGGCCTCATGGGCCTGACCTACCTGGGTTTCTCGTCCACCCCGACCGGTTTCGTGCCGGCCCAGGACAAGCAGTACCTGGTGGCCTTTGCCCAACTGCCTGACGCTGCCAGCCTCGACCGCACCGAGGCAGTGATCAAGCGCATGAGCGAAATCGCCCTGAAGCAGCCTGGCGTCGCCGACTCGGTAGCTTTCCCTGGCCTGTCGATCAACGGCTTCACCAACAGCCCGAACAGCGGCATCGTGTTCACCCCGCTCAAGCCGTTCGACGAACGCAAGGACCCGAGCCAGTCGGCCGCGGCCATCGCCGCTGCGCTGAATGCCCAGTTCGCCGACATCCAGGACGCCTATATCGCGATCTTCCCACCGCCGCCGGTACAGGGCCTGGGCACCATCGGCGGGTTCCGCCTGCAGATCGAAGACCGCGGCAACCTGGGCTATGAAGCGCTGTACAAGGAAACCCAGAACATCATCGCCAAGAGCCAGAATGTGCCGGAACTGGCGGGCCTGTTCACCAGCTACCAGGTCAACGTGCCCCAGGTCGATGCTGCCATCGACCGGGAAAAGGCCAAGACCCACGGCGTGGCCATTACCGATATCTTCGACACCCTGCAGGTGTACCTGGGTTCTCTGTACACCAACGACTTCAACCGTTTTGGCCGCACCTACCAGGTCAACGTCCAGGCCGAGCAGCAGTTCCGCCTCGATGCCGAGCAGATCGGCCAGCTGAAGGTGCGCAACAACCTTGGCGAGATGATCCCGCTGGCGACTTTCCTCAAGGTCAGCGACACCTCCGGGCCCGACCGGGTGATGCACTACAACGGCTTCATCACCGCAGAGATCAATGGCGCGGCGGCACCGGGCTACAGCTCCGGCCAGGCCGAAGCTGCGATCGAGAAGCTGCTCAAGCAGGAGCTGCCCAACGGCATGACGTTCGAATGGACCGACCTGACCTACCAGCAGATCCTGTCCGGCAATACCGCGTTGCTGGTGTTCCCGCTCTGCGTGCTGCTGGCGTTCCTGGTGCTGGCGGCCCAATACGAGAGCTGGAGCCTGCCGCTGGCAGTGATCCTGATCGTGCCGATGACCCTGCTGTCGGCCATCACCGGGGTGATCGTCTCGGGTGGCGACAACAACATCTTCACCCAGATCGGCTTGATCGTGCTGGTGGGCCTGGCGTGCAAGAACGCGATCCTGATCGTCGAGTTCGCCAAGGACGAACAGGCCAAGGGACTGGACCCGCTGGCTGCGGTACTGGAAGCCTGCCGCCTGCGCCTGCGGCCGATCCTGATGACCTCGATCGCCTTCATCATGGGTGTGGTACCGCTGGTGTTTTCCTCCGGCGCGGGCTCTGAAATGCGTCACGCCATGGGCGTCGCGGTGTTCTCCGGGATGATCGGCGTGACCGTGTTCGGGCTGTTCCTGACCCCGGTGTTCTTCTTCCTGATCCGCCGTTTCGTCGAGCGTCGCCAAGCCCGCAAGGCCGAACGCGCTCACTCGCTGGAGAGCCACGCATGAACCTGCTCAAGCCCCTGACCCCGAGCTTGCTGGCCCTGGCCCTGGCGGCCTGCGCCGTGGGCCCGGACTACAAGACGCCGGACACGGAACCTGCAAGTGTCGACACCCCGCTGCAGGCCAAGTCCTTTGACCGCAGCCGCTTCGAGAGCGTGTGGTGGAAGCAGTTCGACGACCCGGTGCTCAACCAGCTGGTACAGGCATCGCTGGACGGCAACCGCGACCTGCGGGTGGCATTCGCCCGGCTCAAGTCGGCACGGGCAATCCGCGATGACGCCGCCAATGACCAGCTGCCGGTGGTTACCAGCCGCGTCAGCAGCGAGATCGGCAAGGGTCAGATTCCCGGCCAGACCGATCAGCGGGTCAACAGCGAGCGCTATGACCTGGGCCTGGACATGGCCTGGGAACTTGACCTGTTCGGCCGCATCCAGCGCCAGATCGAAGCCAGCGAGGCCCAGGCAGCAGCTGCCCAGGCCGACCTGCAACAGCTGCAGGTCAGCCTGATCGCCGAGCTGGTCGACGCCTACGGCCAGTTGCGGGGTGCGCAACTGCGCGAGAAGATCGCCGTGGCCAACCTCAAGACCCAGCAGGAGTCGCGCAACATCACCGTGACCCTGCGCGACGCCGGGGTCGGCAACGAACTCGACGTGGTCCGAGCCGATGCCCGGTTGGCCGGGGTCGAGGCCAGCGTGCCGCAACTGCAGGCCGAACAGGCGCGGGCACGCCACCGTATCGCCACCCTGCTCGGCCAGCGCCCGGATGCCTTGAGCGTGGACCTTTCGCCCAAGGCGCTGCCTGCGATCGCCAAGGCCCTGCCGGTGGGCGACCCCGGTGAACTGCTACGCCGTCGCCCGGATATCCGCAGCGCCGAACGCCAGTTGGCCGCAGCCACCGCCAATGTGGGCGTGGCCACCGCCGACCTGTTCCCCCGGGTAAGTCTCAGCGGTTTTCTGGGTTTCACCGCGGCGCGTGGCTCGCAGATCGGCTCGTCGGCAGCCAATGCCTGGGCGCTCGGGCCAAGCATCACCTGGGCGGCGTTCGACCTGGGCAGCGTGCGGGCCCGCCTGCGTGGCGCCAAGGCCGACGCCGAGGGGGCCTTGGCCACCTATGAACAGCAGGTGCTGCTGGCACTGGAAGAATCGGCCAACGCCTTCAGCGACTACGACAAGACCCAGCAGCGGCTGCTGTCGCTGATGCGCCAGAGCGATGCCAGCCGCAAGGCGGCGGACCTCGCCTCGGTACGCTATCGCGAAGGCACGGTGGACTACCTGGTGCTGCTCGATGCCGAACGCGAAAGGTTGAGCGCCGAAGACGCCCAGGCAGTGGGCGAAGTCGAGCTGTATCGCGGCATCGTTTCCATCTACAAGGCGCTCGGCGGTGGCTGGCAGCCTGAGACGGTCGCCAGCGTGCGCTGAGTCTCCCCTCTGCAACGACTCCTTTGGTTGGTCTCTCCCAACCCTTTGCCCCGCAGGCCTTGGCCCGCGGGGCTTTTTTATGCTGGCTGCCCTGGCCTCACCGCCGGCTTGCCGGCGATGAGGCCAGGGCAGACACGCCACGGTGCTTGCAGCCCGCGGCATTCTGCCCCAAGCTCTTCGTTCCCACCGTCATGGACCCCCTGATGCCTACACGCCACCGCTACCTGGTCGCCTTGCTTGTGCTGATCCTGGTATCGGTCACCATCGGCTACCTGCACCGGGATACGCCGCCAGCGCCGCCGACGTTGCCTGCGCAGAGCTATGCCAAGGCCCTGCGCATGGCCCACGAAGGCCAGCCGGGTGCCGCGCGCGTGCTGTATCAGCAATTGCAACGCGACGACCTGGCCCCCATCCGCCGCGCCGCACTGTTTGCCGAACTGCCCAACTACCCCTCACCACAAGCGCTGAAACTGGCCCGGGCGGGCCTGGAAGATGATGAGCCGCTGGTCCGCCGCGCCGCCATCGGCACTGTTCACCGCCTGGTCCCGACAGCGCAGCGCAGCCTGATCCTGGGGCCGTTGCTCGACGATGACGAACAAAGCGTGCGTTTTGCCGTGGTCGAAGCCCTGCTCGGCCTCGATCCCGACGCCATCGGCCTGTATTTCGGCCCGCTGCAGACGGCATTGGAGCAATATCAGCAGGTATTGGAGCAACAGCGCGACGATGCCACCGCCCAGGTACACCTGGCGCGCCTGTACCTGCACGAGAACGACTTCACCCAGGCAGCCATCGCCTTGCAGCGCGGCCTCGCAGTGGCCCCGGACAGCCCCGACGCGCTGGTGACCCAGGTCCGCCTGCTCGAACGCCAGGGCCATCATGACCAGTCTCGACAGGTACTGGCCAAGGCTTTGGCCCTGCGACCTGACTCGGCATTTCTGCAAAACCAGCTGGGGCGCTGGCTGATCCGCCACGATCAGCGCGAATATGCGCTGCTGGCCTTGTCGCGGGCGGTCGAGCTGGAGCCGGATAACGCCGCTTACCGTTACACCCTGGCGGTGACCCTGCACGATCTCGAACAGACGGATGCGGCGCAAAAGCAACTGGAAACCTTGCTCAGCCGGCAACCGGCCAATCGCAAGGCGCGGGTCTTGCTCATCGAATACTGGAAAGAAACCGGCCAGTTGCAGAATGTGCAGGTGTTGCTTGCCGAGCTGGAGCGGCAGAACCCCGACGACCCGTTCCTGCAACAGGGCCTGTGATTGTATTGAACCCTTGGCCAATACCCGTGGTCCCGTAGTTATCAGAGCCATGGGCGTTGGGCTCGCATCGGCTTTGCCCATCGTCAAAGGAGAAACCCATTGGCCAGTTCGGTGTCGCTGGGCGAACGTGCCGTGATTCTGGCACCCGCGCCACTTGCCAAGAATACTTCGCAGCTGTTGTCGAGCGCGGGCGTGCAATGCCTTTGTGCCCGCGACATGGCAAACCTGGGGGCTAGCCTGGCAGAAGGTGCGGGGCTGGCAATCATCGCAGAAGAGACGTTCAACGAGAGCCCTCGTTCACTGCTGAAGGATTTCATCGATCAGCAGCCTTCCTGGTCAGACCTGCCCATCGTGATGCTCACGGCGACTGCCATTACCAATTCCACGCCCGTCGGTCACCCATTGGGCAACCTGACCTTGCTGGTCACGCCCTATCAGCAGGCACAGCTTGTCCAGCTTGCCCAGTCTGCCTTGCGCAGCCGTCGTCGGCAGTACCTGGCGCGTGACCAGTTACGTGATCTGCAGCAGAGCCTGGATGCCCGCAGCGCCGCGCAGCAGGGCGAAGCGCTGGCCCTTCACCAGACGCGCAAGATGGATGCGATCGGCCAGTTGGCAGGGGGTATGGCACATGACTTCAACAACCTGCTCACCAGTATTGGCGGCAGTTTCGAGCTGCTCGACCGGCGCTTGAAACAGGGGCGTAGCGACGGCCTGGAAGGCATTCTGCGCATGGGCCGGCAGGCCGTGTCGCGGGCCGCGCGATTGACGCATCGCTTGTTGGCATTTTCCTCGAGGCAATCATTGCACAACCAGTGCATCGACCTGCCGCAATTGCTGCTGACAGAGCGCCTGGAATCGATGCTGACCCGTGGCGTGACCTTGCAAGTGAAACTGGCACCTGACTTGTGGGCGGTGCAAGCCGACCAGAGCCAGTTGCAGGAAGCCATCGACAACTTGTTGCAAAACGCCTGCGAAGCGATGCCCAGCGGAGGCCTGCTGCGCATCGAGGCCAGCAATGTTCACGCCCAGGCAAAACATCTGCCAGCGGCGGGCCTGAACGTCGGGGATTACGCTTGCCTGAGCGTCATCGACGAAGGCCAGGGCATGTCGCAAAGCACGTTGGAACATGCTTTTGAACCGTTTTTCAGCACCAAGCCGGTTGGCCAGGGCATCGGTCTGGGCCTGTCCATGGTGTATGGCTTCAGCAAGCAATCCCAGGGGCATGTGGAGCTGCGTAGCCAGATTGGCCAAGGCACGCGGGTGGATTTGTTCATGCCACGCCACCACAGCCAGGCGCCTTTGCATAAACGAGCGTCGACAGCGGCAATACCAGCCGATGGTCGTAACGTGCTGCTCGTCGAAGACGACCCGGATGTGCGCAACCTGCTGCGCCAGACACTGCAGGAAGACGGGTTCCCTTGCCACAGTGTCCGCGATGCCAATGAAGCGCTGCAGGTGTTGCGCTCAGCCGAGCCGATCGACCTGCTGGTCAGCGACGTTGGCCTGCCTGGCATGAACGGCCGGCAACTGGCCGAGATAGCACGCACCTTGCGCCCGCATCTACCGGTACTGTTCATTACCGGATACGCCGAAACCGCGGCAGCTCGCGAAGCGTTTCTGGGCCCAGGCATGCAGCTGATCTGCAAACCGTTCGAACTCCAGCAGTTGCAGGTGCAGGTCGCGCAGATGCTGGGAAATGGCCATTGACCCGTATCATTCGGTGAGCATCAGCAACGCCTGATCGGCCAGGGCCTTCAGTGGAAACGGCTTGCGCAGCAGCGCCGTGCCAGGTGTATCGAGCAGATGGGGCTCCAGTGAATGGTGCGTATAGCCTGTGATGAACAGGATCTTCTGATCCGGATTGATCATGCGCATCGCCTGGGCTACCTGGCGCCCGCTGAAGCCGCCCGGCAAACCGATATCGGTGATGACCAGGTCGAAGGGACCATGGTGGCGGAAGCGATCGAGCGCCGAATTGGCGTCTTTCACATCACAAATCTCGAAGCCCTGTTCGCGAAGATATTCACGCATCAGCAAACGCAGATTCTGTTCGTCGTCCACCAGCAACAGGCGCTCACCACTGGCCCGCTGCGTAGTCGGAACAGGCATGGGAGGCTCTTCAGGGATGCTCTCGAGGCAACGCGGGAACAGCAAGGAAACTGTAGTCCCCTCCCCCTGGACAGACTCCAGCCACATGTACCCACCGGACTGACCAACGAACCCATGTACCATCGCCAACCCAAGTCCCGAGCCGCGCCCCACGGGCTTGGTGGTGAAGAACGGCTCGCACGCCCTGGCCAGGTCTTCCGCCGGCATGCCATGGCCATCGTCCGTGACATGCACGGCCACATAGTCTCCCGGCGGCAGCCCGGTCTCGTCCGGGAATGCGGTGGCAAGGCGAGTGTTGGTCGTGCGCACCGTCACATTGCCCCGCCCCAGACAAGCATCGCGTGCGTTGGCGCACAGATTGACCAAGGTGCTTTCCAGCTGCGTGACATCCAGGGAAACGGCCCAGGGCGCCACATCCATGTGCCATTGCAGCGCTATTTCCGCCCCCAGTATCTGAAGCAACAACGGTTCCATGACCGCAAGCCGGCGGTTGATATCGAGCGGCGTCGGTGACAGTGGCTGGTGGCGGGAGAAGGCCAGCAGACGGTGGGTGAGGATCATGGCACGCTGTACCGAGTCGCGCGCCAGCTCCACGTAATGGTCGATCCGCTCCAGGCGCCCTTGGCCCATGCGCCGCTGCAGCAGTTCCAGGCTGCCGCTGATGCCCGACAACAGATTGTTCATCTCGTTGGCCATGCCTCCTGCAAGGTGGCTCACCACCTCCAGCTGCTGGTTTTCACCCAACAGGGCCCGGGACTGACGCATCGCCTCCTCCCGGTCATCGGTAATGTCGCGCCCCACCGCCATCAGCATCGTCCCGTCGAACTTCGCCGTCCAGCGGAACCAGCGGTAGTGCCCATCGCTGTGGCGCAAGCGGGTTTCGAGAAATTCGGCGCCTTGGTCGCGCACGAAGTCGGTCACCGCCACTTCCACTTCGGCCCGATCCGCCGGGTGCACCAGCTTCAGGATCGATATGTCCTGGACCTGGGCTTCGGTCCAGCCGAGAATGCGGTGCCAGGCCGGGTTGGCCGCCTGCAGCCTGAGATCGCGGGTGACGGTGATCATGGCATCGCGTGACAATTGCCAGATGGATTCGCGATCGACCATATAGCGTCTGACCTGTTGTTCGAACGCCTGCGCCTGCTCACGCCACTTGCCCAGTGCCTCGATGCTGGCGGTCGTCTCGATGACCGTGTGCAGGAACCCTGCTACCTCCTGCTGCTCGTCGCAGATCGGTGTGTAGCTGAAGGCATACCAGGCCTGGGCGCCGGTGTTGGCGCAGACGATCCACAGCGGCTGGTCCTCGACGAAACTGGCCTGGCCTTGCAGGGCCTTGAACACCCATGGCCCCACGTTATCCCAGTTCTTCTCCCACAACGCGTCGAAGCGCTTGCCCAGCGCATTGGCCAGGCCATCGAGCAATCTCACGTAGGCACTGTTGTGAATCACCGTCAACTCGGGCCCCCAGACCACGGCACTGGGAAAGGGCGACATGAGCATGGCGTCGACCGCAATGCGCAAAGGTGCCTGCCAGAGCGGCAACGGCCCCAGGGCAGTTCGGTGCCAGTCGTGGGCGGCGATGCGCTCGCCCATTTCGGGTGTAGAGGTTACCTGGGACATCAATTGAATGCCCGGGACCGAAGATTTGCCCCGGCTGCCTTTAGCGACCATTGTCGAGATTCCATTGAGGCCCTGAGTAGACATGCGACTCGAGCATTAGCCGTTCCCTGCTACAGCGCCGGTAATACTGGGTATGCAACAGATTTGCAAATGCCAGGACCGGTACAAGCGAATGATTTCAATCAATAGGAGTACCGTGCCATCAAAACGTGCGCGGCTGCAATCGGCAGCTATGCTGTTTAGGTTTCCCTGTGCCTTGGCGCGGCATTGCGTATTACTACAGACCGGAGTGTGGTGATGAGCAAGAAAATTCTCGTGGTGCTGACCAACACCGCCAAGTACCCTCAGCTGAATCGGGCTACCGGCCTGTGGCTGGGTGAGGCCGTGCATTTCGTTGACGAAGTGCAGCGAGCAGGATGTACCGTCGACTATGTAAGCCCCAACGGCGGTTACGTGCCTATCGATCCGCACAGCCTGCAAATGGCTCCGGAAATGGACTGGCAATGGTACGACGACAAGTCGTTCATGAACCGCCTGGGCGCCTCGCTGTCTCCGGGCCAGGTCAAGGCCGAAGAGTACGGCGCCATTTACTACACCGGTGGCCATGGGGTGATGTATGACTTCCCTGATGATCAACCGCTGCAGGAGCTGGCGCGCCGCATCTACGAAAATAACGGCATCGTCGCTGCGGTGTGTCACGGTGTGGCAGGCCTGCTGAACATCAAGCTCAGCGACAACAGCTTGTTGCTCAAGGACCGTAAGATCACGGGTTTTTCCAATACCGAGGAAAAGCTTGCCGAACTGGACAAGGTTGTTCCATTCCTGACCGAAAACGAGTTGGGCGCTCGTGGAGGTATCTACAGCAAGCATGACGATCCTTGGGCACCGTTCGTGGTGACCGACGAACGCCTGATCACTGGGCAAAACCCACAATCCACATCGTTGTTGGCAGAGAAGGTATTGGCTCAGCTCAACCGCTGACGCGTCCTACGCACCGACGTCTTGCTTCATCCGGTAAAAACGGCCGGAGATTACAGTAGACCCGCCGCACTTTTCCTAGGCTCTTGGTTCGACTGCCATACCGGACAGCCTACAAGCGGAGGGCCTAGGCCTATGTCAAGAACCACCATGATCGGTCGCTCCATGCTGGAGTTGCTGTTGATCTTGTCTATCGCCTTGATACCGGTCGTATCAGGCTTGGCGGTGATGGTCTATCAACAAGATCGCAAGCTCGCGGAAAATGCACGAATTTCATTACAGGAGGCGATTTACTCCGTCGATCTCTCACTGGACAGGTTGCATACTCTTGCCACCAATGCCCTGGCGCTGGCAGACCAACCTTGTAGCGTGGTGAAACCAAACCTGATCAAACAAGTCTCTGAGACCCGATACTTGCGCTCACTCGTCTTGTCTCGAAACGATGAGGTCTACTGCAGTTCAATGCCAGGTGTAGCTGACAGCGCAATACTTTTAGCGGATGCACACACGCCGCTACAACTGATTGTCGATCCTGAACTGACTCCCAGGGGCGCCCTTCTTACCTACAAGCTTCGCAGCGATGACTTCAGTGCGGTGGCAACCGCCTACGCGGAACAACTGCGTGCTGAACTCAAGGGTTTTCAAGACGGTTTGACGTTGCTGCTCGAAGTAGGCGATGCCTATATCTGGAATGGGGATTCCCACAGCCTGACCCGGCCCTCGCAAACCGAGTATTTCCACCACGCGGTTTCGGATCGATATGGCTATACGGTGAAAGTGGGTTATGCAGAAGGCTACTCGGCGCAGGAGGCACGTCAGTCGATGATCCTGGTGCTTCCCTCCCTGGTACTTATCGGAATAGTCACGGGCTTTGTCATATTCTGGGCAATGTGGCGACGCGGCTTTCAAAGGGATAACGCCGTCAAGCAACGTTGACGGCGTTACCTTGCCTTCATTCTACGTTGAGCACGCCACGACGAACCTGATCACGCTCGATGGATTCGAACAGCGCCTTGAAGTTGCCTTCACCGAAGCCATCATCACCTTTGCGCTGGATGAATTCGAAGAACACCGGGCCCAGCAAGGTTTCAGAGAAAATCTGCAGTAACAGACGCTTGTCACCCGCCTCGGAAGCGCCGTCAAGCAGAATACCCCGGGCCTGCAACTGGTCGACCGGTTCACCGTGCCCAGGCAGGCGCTCCTCGAGCATCTCGTAGTAGGTCTGCGGTGGCGCGGTCATGAAGCGCATACCGCAGCCCTTCAGGGCGTCCCAGGTCTTGAGCAGGTCATCGGTGAGGAAGGCCACGTGCTGAATGCCTTCACCGTTGAACTGCATCAGGAATTCTTCGATCTGGCCGGCGCCCTTGGACGACTCTTCGTTCAGTGGAATGCGGATCATCCCGTCGGGCGCGGTCATGGCCCTGGACGTCAGGCCCGTGTATTCGCCCTTGATGTCGAAGTAACGGATCTCGCGGAAATTGAACAGTTTTTCGTAGAACCCGGCCCAGTAGGTCATGCGCCCACGGTAGACGTTGTGGGTCAGGTGATCGATGACCTTCAGGCCAGCTCCCACGGGGTTGCGGTCAACGCCTTCAATGAAGTTGAAGTCGATATCGTAGATGGAACTGCCTTCCTCGAAGCGGTCGATCAGGTACAGCGGCGCACCACCGATACCCTTGATCGCCGGCAGTCGCAGCTCCATCGGGCCGGTTTCGATCTCCACCGGCTGGGCGCCCAGCTCCAACGCACGGGCGTACGCCTCGTGGGCGTTGCGCACACGGAAGGCCATGCCACAGACCGAGGGACCATGCTCTGCGGCAAAGTACGAGGCGAGGCTCTTGGGTTCGTTGTTGAGGATCAGGTTGATGCCGCCCTGGCGGTACAGGTGCACATCCTTGGATCGGTGGCTGGCCACCTTGGTGAAACCGAGTATCTGGAATACCGGCTCAAGTACCCCAGGGGTCGGCGAAGCCAGTTCGATGAATTCGAAGCCCATCAGGCCCATTGGGTTTTCAAAGATATCAGCCATGTTCGTGTCCTCATCTGCAGCGAAAGATTATTGAATGCGTGGGATGTGGAGCGGCAATGGCGGAGAACACGGGATACCGCGCACGCTGCGGGCGAGGAAGTCACCAATGATCAGCTTGAAGCCTGGGTTTCTCATATGGACCCATTCTCGGTGGGATCGATCCTTCGGCAAAAAGGACCTTATTGTTGTAATCGTAAACCGATTCTACAGTGCGTAAATTCCTTTGTCGCGCTTTTGTTCTCCGTCGACGCCTGCAAGCGGCTATCATCAGCAGGTTCACTTTCACAAGATTAGGCCAGCATGCCGCTTACCGTTAAACGCCCTGCCCGCTGGAGTTGGCGCACTTTGCTCCCGTGGTTCGTAGGCGCGTTACCGCTGGGTTTCGGCCTGATCGTGATGAACTGGCAGGTCGAGCGCGAACTGCGTAGCGACAGCCAGGCCACCGTGCGCCAGGTGGTTGAGCAGATAGAGCGCATCCTCGATACCCTTTCCAGCACCGCCCAAACCTTGTTGCCCCTCGCCGGCACCCCGTGTGATGCTGCCCAACTGGCGCTGCGCGCCCAGGTCACCCGCAATGCCTACGTGCGTTCGACCAACCTGTTCGAACACAACGCGCTCTATTGCACATCGCTGTTTGGCAGCTTCAACGAGCCCGTCGATCCTGGCGACTACACCGACGGTACCTTGTGGCTGATGGATGGCAACTCGGTCACGCCAGGCCACGCCTTGTTGGTATACCGCGCCAGCAAAGGCGAAGCTGGCGCCATTACCACCGTCGATGGCGAACACCTGACGACCGCACTGCGCCTGATCGGCCACGACCAGCAATTGCAGCTGCGCGTGGGCGATGACTGGATGGGCAAGGATGGGCTGGTGCACCAGGGCCAATTGCCCAGCGCCCCTGTCGCCGAGGTGACACAAAGCTCGACGCGCTATCCGTTCAGCGTGCACGGCGGCTACAGCGACGAAACCCCTGGCCAGTTGCTGCGCAGCCACTACCCGGCCCTACTCAGCCTGCTGTTGCTGCTGGGCGTGGTGGCCGGTACCGTGTGCCGCTGGCAGATTCGCCGCGCCAACTCGCCACGCGCCGAACTGCAGCGCGCCCTGGAGGCCGACGAATTCCTGCCGTATTTCCAGCCGGTGGTACGCAAGGACGACTACCGCTGGGCAGGCGCCGAAGTGCTGATGCGCTGGAACCACCCCAGAGAAGGCCTGGTTCGCCCGGACCTGTTCATCCCTTATGCCGAGCACAGCGGGCAGATCGTCGACATGACCCGGGCGCTGATGCTGCACACTGCGCAAAGCCTGGCCCCGTACGCTGCGCTGCTGGAAGATGGCTTTCACATTGGCATCAACATCACTGCCGACCATTGCCGCGACTACGGCCTGCTCGACGATTGCCGTACCTTCTTGCAGCACTTCCCGCCCGGCCGTGTGCTGCTGACCCTGGAGCTGACAGAACGCAAGCTGATCGAAGCCACCCCGATCGCCCTGGACCTGTTCGAAAAACTGCATGAAATGGGCGTGATGATTGCCATCGATGACTTCGGCACCGGCCAGTCGAGCCTCAACTACCTGCGCCAGTTCAAGGTCGATTACCTCAAGATCGACCAGAGTTTCGTGGCCATGATCGGGAGTGATGCGCTGTCCCAGCACATTCTCGACAGCGTCATCGAACTGTCCGCCAAACTGGGCCTCGGCCTGGTCGCCGAAGGCGTGGAAAGCGAGGTGCAACGCGACTACCTGGCCCATCACGGGGTCGACTTCCAGCAGGGCTACCTGTTCGGCCGGCCGATGCCGGCCGCCGAGTTTCTCCAGGCATTGGCCAACCGCCCAGGCGTCGCGCGGTTGCCGCAGGACGCGCCCCCTGAGATCATGCGCGGCTGATCCGCTCGCTCACTCCCCCCATTCGAGGCATTCGTGTCAAAAGGCATCTTCTGTTCGGTCATGGCGTCTTGTCTGTTCGCCGTGATGTATTTCTATACCTCCTTGCTCACCCCGCTCGACGGCGAGGAGATCTTCGGCTGGCGCACCCTGCTCACCCTCCCTTGCCTGACCTTGTTCATGCTGGTGAGCAAGGACTGGAAGCGGGTTGGTGAATTGCTCTCGCGCCTGCGCCGGACGCCCATCCTGCTGCTGGGCATGGTCGGCACTTCGTGGTTGATGGGCGTGCAGTTGTGGCTGTTCCTCTGGGCCCCGCTTCACGGGCGCAGCCTGGAAGTGTCGATGGGTTACTTCCTCCTGCCGTTGGCGATGGTTCTGACCGGTCGCCTGGCCTATGGCGAACGCCTGTCGCGCCTGCAGAAAGTGGCAGTCAGCTGCGCCGCCCTGGGCGTGGGGCATGAGCTGTACCAGAATGGCAGCTTCGCCTGGGAGACGCTGGTGGTGACGATCGGCTACCCGATCTACTTCGTCCTGCGCCGGCGCTGCCGCACCGACCACCTCGGTGGCCTGTGGTGCGACATGTGCCTGTTGCTGCCCTGGGCGCTGTACTTCGTCAGTCAGGGGCCGCTGAGCCGAACCGACCTGCTGGAGCACCCTGGCCTCTACGGCCTGATCCCGCTGCTCGGGGCGATCAGCGCCACGGCACTGATCGCCTACGTGCTGGCCAGCCGCTTGTTGCCGTTCAGCCTGTTCGGCCTGCTCAGCTACGTGGAACCTGTGCTGCTGGTCGGCGTTGCGCTGCTACTGGGCGAGACCATCGGCCCGGATCAGTGGTTGACCTACCTGCCGATCTGGGCCGCGGTGCTGGTACTGGTGCTCGAGGGCTTCAAGCACCTGCTGCGCCAGCGTCGGCGTTCGGTGTAAGGCGCACCTGACGCACCCGGCGCTCCTCCACCGCCACCACGGTCATGTTCCAGCCGTTCCAGGCCAGGTGGTCACCGACCACCGGGAGGCGATCCAGCAGGCTCATCACCAGGCCCGCCAGGGTCTGGTAGTCTTCGGTCGCGCGGGCGGCGAAGCCGGTACGTGCCTGCACCTGGCTCAGGTTGAGAGCACCGCTGACAACGAAGCCGCCCTCCTCCTCGATGATCGCCGGGCCTTCCACCTCGCTGGCGTCCGGCAACTCACCGGCAATCGACTCGAGAATGTCGGTCATGGTCAACAAGCCGGTGAAGTCGCCAAATTCGTTGACCACGAAGGCAATGTGCGTCGATTGGCTGCGCATCTGCTCCAGGGCATTGAGGATGCTGAAGCTCTCCAACAGGTTCAACGGTGCATGCGCCATGCGCTCGAGGTCGGGCTCACTGCCCGACAGAAACTCTTTGAGCAGCTCCTTCTTGTGCACGAAGCCCAGCGGCTCGTCGATGCGACCGTCGCGGATCAACGGCAAGCGCGAGTATGGCGAGTTGGCCAGGGCCTCGGTGATAGCCGCGGCATCCTGCGCAAGGTCGAGTACATCGACTTCGGCACGCGCGGTCATCGCGGTGCGGATCGGCCTTTCGGCAAGGTTCAGCACGCCGCTGATCATCACCCGCTCGCGACGGTCGAACAGCACCTGCTCTTCACCGCCTTCCACCAGGTCGGCGATTTCCTCGCCCACCTCGTCGGCCTCGACCCGGCGCCCGCCCAGCAGACGCAGCACCGCATGGGCCGTGCGCTCACGCAGCGGCCGGTGCTGCTGCAGGCTGCGCTTGCGGCGGGCACGGGCCAGTTGGTTGAACAGCTCGATGAGGATCGAGAAGCCGATCGCCGCATACAGGTAGCCTTTCGGGATGTGGAAGCCCAGGCCTTCGGCGGTCAGGCTGAAGCCGATCATCATCAGGAAGCCCAGGCACAGCATGATCACCGTCGGGTGGGCATTGACGAAGCGGGTCAGTGGCTTGCTGGCGACGATCATGATGCCGATCGAGAAGATCACGGCGATCATCATCACCGACAGGTGTTCGACCATGCCCACGGCAGTAATGACCGCATCCAGCGAGAACACGGCGTCCAGCACCACGATCTGCGCCACGATCGGCCAGAACGCAGCATGGCGTACCGCGCCACTGGCCTGGGTGACATGACCCTCCAGCCGCTCATGCAGCTCCATGGTGGCCTTGAACAACAGGAACACACCACCGAACAGCATGATCAGGTCACGGCCAGAGAAGCTCTTGCCCATCACCTCGAACAGCGGCGCAGTCAGTGTGACCATCCACGAGATGCTGGCCAGCAGACCCAGACGCATGATCAGGGCCAGGCTAAGGCCGATCACCCGCGCTCGGTCGCGCTGATGGGGGGGCAGCTTGTCGGCCAGGATGGCGATGAACACCAGGTTGTCGATACCCAGCACCAGCTCGAGGATGATAAGCGTCAACAGGCCTAGCCAGGCCGTAGGGTCGGCAAGCCATTCCATTAGCGGGTACTCACGAGGGAAGCTTCACGAAGACGGGGGAAGGATGGCCGGGATGGCCAGGGACTGGGGGGCTCCGCGAAGGTGCGCATGGGGACCTTGATAACAATTAGGGAGGTCGATCCTACAAGGTCAGCAGGTTTTTCTGAAAGCGCGAAAATATTACAAAAGCTGTAACAGATCCTCGGGGGACTTTTCTTCAATACACCTGGCAGGTGCGTACTGCTGGTGATCAGCGCGGGGTACCTGGTTGTCTGCGGCTGGCTCGACCGGCCTTATCGCCGGCAAGCCGGCTCCCACAGGTTCACGGCAAGCGCTTCAGTTTCACTTCAAGGCATCAGCGGCGGCACGTACTGCAATGTCGTACCCAACGCCCACAGCAACACCAGCACCAGCGGTATGTGCACCAGCAGCTGCACGAACGAGAAGCCGATCAGATCACGCGCCTTGAGCCCCAACACGCCCAGCAGTGGCAGCATGTAGAACGGGTTGATCAGGTTCGGCAGCGCCTCGGCGGCGTTGTAGATCTGCACCGCCCACCCCAGGTGGTACTGCAGGTCGTTGGCCACCATCATCACGTAGGGGGCCTCGATGATCCACTTGCCACCGCCCGAAGGGATGAAGAAGCCCAGCACGGCCGAATACACGCCCATCAGCAGTGCATAGGTGTCATGGGTGGCGATCTGGGTGAAGAACAGCGAGATGTGATGGGCCAGAGTCTGCTCGTCGACACCTTTCACCGTGGTAAGAATGGCCGCGATGGAACCGTACAGCGGGAACTGGATCAGCACCCCGGTCGTGGTCGGGACGGCGCGGGCGACCGCATCGAGGAAGCTGCGCGGGCGCCAGTGCAGCAAGGCGCCGAGCATGATGAACAGCAGGTTGTAGGTATTGAGCCCGGAAATCGCGGTGATCGCCGGTTTGGTGGCGAATTCCTGGTACAACCAGCCGCCCGCCAGGGCCACCAGCAGCAGGATCAGGATCGGGCTGTAGCCTGGGCGGGTGCGCTTGGGGGTAGCCGGTGCCGTGAAGCTTGGGTCGACGCCGCATGCTTCAGCGCTGCGCGCGCTGTTCGGCCCAGGCGCGGTGGCATAGGCAATGACCAGCGAGACGATGACCAACACCACCAGCATCACCCCGGACTGCCACAGGAAAATCGTTTCGGTGAACGGAATCACCCCGGTGATCGACAGGATCGACGGCGGCAGGCTACCCGGATTCGCCTGCAACTGCGCCGCAGAGGACGACAGGCCCAGGGCCCAGACAGCGCCAAGGCCCAGATAGGCCGCGGCACCGGCGGCGCGGTAGTCCATCTTCAGCTCGCTGCGACGCGCCAGCGCACGCACCAGAAGGCCTGCGAACACCAGCGACAGCCCCCAGTTGAGCAGCGACGCCAGCATCGAGATCAGCGCCACCCAGCATACGGCAGAGCGGCCATTGCTCGGCAGCCGCGCGAGGCGGTCGATGAGCCGCGCGGCAGGCGGCGAGCTGGCCACCACATAGCCACCGATTACCACGAAAGCCATCTGCATGGTGAACGGGATCAAGCTCCAGAAGCCATCGCCGAAGGCTTTGGCGGTATCGGTAGGCTTGGCGCCCATGGCCAAGGCGCCAATGCATACCAGCATCACCGCGAGGGCAGCGAATACCCAGGAGTCGGGAAACCAGCGTTCGGCCCAGTTGGAACAGCGCAAGGCAAAGCGGGCGGAGCGGCTGTCTTGCATTTCAGCGGCCACGGTTACGTCCACGGTTACTTCCTTTTATTGGTGTTATCGGACAGCAGAAACAACGCAAAAACCCTGCGGGAACAGGTCTACCTGCAAATGCTCGGGATTCGTGGCCTTCGCATTCGCGGGTAAATCCGCTCCAACAGGGGTCAGTGCACAGCGGGTGAAATCAGAAAGTCATTTCCTTCACATCGTCGGGGACGATCAGCTTGCCGGCGGTTTTCTCGATGATTTCCTCGACGCTCACACCCGGCGCGGTCTCGCGCAGGATGAAGGCGCCATCTTCGATTTCCAGGTAAGCCAGGTCGGTCAGCACCTTGCGGATGCAGCCAGCGCCGGTCAGCGGCAGGCTGCACTGGGACAGCAACTTGGACTCGCCGTCCTTGGACGCATGGGTCATGGTGACGATGATGTTGTCGGCACCGGCCACCAGGTCCATGGCGCCACCCATGCCCTTGACCAGCTTGCCTGGGATCATCCACGAGGCGATGTTGCCCTGCACATCCACTTCGAAGGCGCCAAGCACGGTGAGGTCGACGTGGCCGCCACGGATCATGGCGAAGGATTGTGCCGAGTCGAAGATCGAGGCGCCGCGGCGGGCGGTGACGGTCTGCTTGCCGGCGTTGATCATGTCGGCATCGATGGTGCTTTCGGTGGGGAACTCGCCCATGCCGAGCAGGCCGTTTTCCGACTGCAGCATCACATCCATGTCGGCAGGTACATAGTTGGCCACCAGGGTCGGGATGCCGATGCCGAGGTTGACGTAGTAGCCGTCCTTCAGTTCACGGGCGACGCGTTGCGCCATCTGTTCGCGGGTCAATGCCATGGTCAGGATCTCTTTGTTGTTCTGGTGGACGGCGCTCAGGCCTTGACGGTGCGCTTTTCGATGCGTTTTTCGAAGCTGCCGACGATCACCCGGTCGACATAGATGCCCGGGGTGTGGATCTCGCTGGGCAGCAGCACGCCGGGCTCGACGATCTCTTCCACTTCGACCACGGTGATCTTGCCGGCGGTGGCGGCCAGCGGGTTGAAGTTCTGCGCAGTGTTGCGGTACACCACGTTGCCGTAGTGGTCGGCCTTCCAGCCCTTGACGATGGCGAAGTCACCGGTGATGGCTTCTTCGAGGATGTACTTGCGGCCCTTGAACTCGCGCACTTCCTTGCCATCGGCAACCGGAGTGCCGTAGCCGGTGGCGGTGTAGAACGCCGGAATGCCGGCACCGCCGGCACGCATCTTCTCGGCCAGGGTGCCTTGCGGAGTCAGTTCCACTTCCAGCTCGCCGCTGAGCAACTGGCGCTCGAACTCGGCGTTCTCGCCCACGTAGGAGGCGATCATCTTGCGGATCTGCCGGTCCTTGAGCAGCACGCCAAGGCCGAAGCCATCAACGCCGCAGTTGTTGGAGACCACGGTCAGGCCCTTGACGCCACGGCGGCAGATTTCGTTGATCAGGTTTTCCGGGATGCCGCACAGGCCGAAGCCGCCGGACAATACCGTCATGTTGTCGGTCAGGCCTTCGAGGGCCTCTTCATAAGTTGCTACGCGCTTGTCCAATCCGGCCATGCTGATCCGCCTTTTGTAGTTGTTGAACCGACGAGGCTGTCGGTGAGCGAGTTACTGCATCTTCACCGCTGGCGACTGATTTGTTAATTTTGTTTTCGTCATCGATTGATAAGATTTCCAAAACAAACCGTGAGTCTGCCATGAACGTCAAGCAACTGCGCGCCTTCGTCGCCGTGGCCAAGTACCAGAGCTTTGCCCAGGCGGGGGAACACCTGCATGTTTCACAGCCAGCGCTGAGCCTGACCATCAAGGCGCTGGAAGACAACCTTGGCGGCGCCCTCCTCACTCGCACTACCCGCAGCGTCAGCCTCACGGCCGAAGGTGAAGTGTTGCTGCCACTGGCCCGGCGCCTGCTGGCCGACTGGGACGATACCGAAGAAATGCTGCGTCAGCGTTTTACCTTGCAGTTGGGCCGGGTCTCGGTCGCGGCCATTCCAGCCTTTGCCGGCAATCTGTTGCCGCGCAGCCTGAAGGTATTTCGCCAACGCTACCCCAAGGTCAATGTCACGGTGCACGACGTGATCAACGAGCAGGTACTGGAACTGGTGCGTCACCGCCGCGTCGAACTGGGCATCGGCTTCGAACCCGACAACAGCGAGGGCTTGAATTTCCATCCCTTGTATCTGGACCGTTTCGTCGCGGTCGTGCCCGCCGATTCGCCGCTTGCCGGCCAACACCAGGTCACGTGGTCAAATTTGCTGGCCGAGGACTTCATCGCGTTGCAACGCCCTTCTGCAGTGCGCCTGCTACTTGAGCAGAACGTCGCCGCCATGCACGGCAAACTGGCGGTGGCGTTCGAAAGTCACCAGTTGTCCACCATCGGGCGCATGGTCGCCAGCGGCCTGGGTGTCAGCGCCGTGCCAGCGTTGTGCATCAACCAGATGCAGGAGCTTGGCGCGCGTTGCGTCACGTTGGTCGAACCCGTGGTAGAACGGCGTATCAGTGTGATCGCCCTGAGCGACCACAAGCTTTCCACCGCAGCCCAGGCGCTGCTCGAAGTGCTGCTTTCCCACACCCAAGCTCCGGAGGTGACATGCGTTACGTGAAACTGGCGGGTTGCAACGTGCCGGCCATTGGCCAAGGTACCTGGTACATGGGCGAAGACCCCACCCGGCGGGCGGCCGAAGTGGCCGCCTTGCAGCAAGGCATCGAACTGGGCAACCGTCGAGGCGTTCGAGCGCTTGCGCGAACAAGGCAAGATTCGCCGTTGGGGTGTTTCCAATTTCGATGTCGATGACCTGCGCGAGCTGCACAACCCGGACTGCGCCACCAACCAGGTGCTGTACAACCCGGCGCAGCGCGGCATCGAGTTCGACCTGCTGCCCTGGAGTCGGCAACGCGGCCTGCCGACCATGGCTTACTGCCCCTTGGCCCAGGCCGGACGGCTGTTGCGGCATCCGCTGCTGGGCGAAATCGCCGAGCGCCACGGGGCGACCCCGGCGCAGGTCAGCCTGGCTTGGGTAACGCGCGATGAAGGGCTCATTGCCATTCCCAAGGCCGTGGCGCCCGAGCATGTGCGGTTGAATGCGGCGGCTGGGGCGTTGACCCTGACCAGTGAAGACATGCGCGCGATCGATCGGGCGTTTCCGGCACCCACCCGCAAACAGCATCTGGCAATGGTGTGATTGGCCTTGCAGCCCCATCGCCGGCAAGCCGGCTCCTACATGAAACCTGTGGAGCTCCCTGTGGGAGCCGGCTTGCCGGCGATGAGCCCCATGAACTCAATGAAAATCCCGGCTGCGTACATCCAGCCCGCGTAACAACGGGCTGATATCCTCGAGCCGCCGCGCAATCAGGTGACGCACCCCGTTCTCCTGCTCCAGGCGCCCACTGACCTTGAGCAGTTGCGACCCCACCAAGGCGCGCCGCTGCCGCTCGGCAAGATCCCGCCAGACCACCACATTGACCATGCCGAACTCGTCCTCCAGTGTCACGAAGGTCACCCCACTGGCTGTCTGTGGCCGCTGCCGCCCCACCACCAGCCCGGCTACGGCGATCGCATCGCCATGCTCGACACCCGCCAGCTCGCCCGAACTGCGACAGCCCAGCGCACGCAGCCGAGGGCGCAGCAGGTGCAGTGGGTGAGGTCCGAGGGTAGTACCCAGCGTGTCGTAATCGGCTACCAGGTCTTCGCCCACGGTGGGCGCCGGCAAGGCAACCGCAACCTCAGGTGCAGCCTCAAGGTCGGCGAACAACGGTAACTGGGGCTGCACCGCAGCCACCTGCCAGCGTGCCTGATGGCGGTTGTGGGCCAGTGCACGCAGCGCACCGGCATCGGCCAGCCGGGCACGGGCACGGGCATCGAGTCCTACGCGCAAGCACAGGTCCTCGACATCCCGCCAGGGCCGCTGTGCCCTCGCCTGCTCCAGCCGCCGGGCATCGGCTTCGGCGAAACCGCGGATCTGTCGCAGCCCCAGGCGAATGGCCAGGGTACCCTCGCCGAGCGATTCCAGGGTGCAATCCCACTCGCTATGGAACACATCCACCGGCCTGACCTCGACCCCCTGTCGCCGTGCCTCTTGCAACAACTGGTCGGGGCTGTAGAAACCCATCGGCCAGCTGTTGACCAGTGCACAGGTGAAGATCGCCGGCTCATGGCACTTGAGCCAACTGCTGGCATAACACAACAAGGCGAAACTGGCTGCGTGCGATTCGGGGAAGCCGTAGCTGCCAAAGCCCTTGATCTGCTCGAAGATGCGTTCGGCGAAGGCCAGCTCGTAGCCGTTGCGCAGCATACCCTGGACCAGCCGCTCGCGGTGCGCTTCGAGGCCGCCGTGGCGCTTCCAGGCAGCCATGCTGCGGCGCAACTGGTCGGCCTCGCCGGGGCTGTAGTCGGCGGCGACCATGGCCAGCTCCATGACCTGCTCCTGGAACAATGGCACGCCCAGGGTGCGCTGGAACACCTCCTTGAGCTTGGCTGACGGGTAGGTGACCGGCTCCTGCTTGAGGCGCCGGCGCAGGTAGGGATGCACCATGTCGCCTTGGATCGGACCAGGACGCACGATGGCCACCTCGATCACCAGGTCATAGAAGGTGGTGGGCTTGAGCCGCGGCAGCATGGCCATTTGCGCCCGCGATTCGATCTGGAACACGCCCATGGTCTCGGCGCGGCTGATCATGGCGTAGGTGGCCGGGTCTTCGCTGGGGATGGTCGCCAGGTTCAACTTCCGGCCACGGTGGCGCTGCAGCAGGTCGAAACAGCGGCGCAAGGCGCTGAGCATGCCCAGCGCGAGCACGTCCACCTTGAGCAGGCCCATCATGTCCAGGTCGTCCTTGTCCCACTGGATCACCGTGCGCTCGGTCATGGCTGCGTTTTCCACCGGCACCAGTCGATCCAGCGGCTGTTCGGAAATCACGAAGCCTCCGGAGTGCTGGGACAGGTGCCGGGGAAAGCCGATCAACTGCCCGGCCAGCAGCAGGATGCGCTGCAAGGACGGGCTGGCCGGCTCGAAACCCGCCTCGGCCAGGCGTTGTTCATCGGGAATGCGGTCGGTCCAGCGGCCGCAGCACTTGGCCAGGGCATCGACCTGGTCGGCAGGCAGGCCCAGCACCCGGGCGACATCCCGCACTGCCCCGGCGGCGTGATAGGTATTGACCACCGCCGTGAGTGCGGCGCGATGTCGGCCGTAACGGCGGAACACATACTGGATCACTTCCTCGCGTCGGTCGTGCTCGAAATCCACGTCGATATCAGGGGGCTCGTTGCGCTCGCGAGACAGGAAGCGCTCGAACAGCAGGCGGTGCTCCATAGGGTCCAGTTCGGTGATGCCCAGCACGAAACACACCACCGAGTTGGCCGCCGAACCACGCCCCTGGCAGAGGATATGCTGACTGCGGGCGAAGGCGACGATGTCGTGCACCGTGAGGAAATAGCTTTCGTAGCCCAGCTCCTCGATCAGCGCGAGCTCTTTTGCCAGTACCTCGCGGACCTTGGCACTGGGCCCCGCGGGCCAACGCATGGGCAAGCCACGCTCGCACAGTTCGCGCAACCAGCTGGCGGGGGTCTGGCCCTCGGGCACCAGCTCGCGCGGGTACTGGTACTGCAGTTCGCCCAGGTCGAAACGGCAACGCTCGGCGATGTTCAATGTTTCGGCTATCAGTTCGGCGGGGTACAGCTCGGCCACTTGCTCCAGGGTACGCAGGTGACGCTCGCCATTGGGGTACAGGAAACGCCCGGCTTCGGCCACGCTGCAGTGCTGGCGGATGGCGGTCATGCAGTCTTGCAGGGCACGGCGACCGCGCACGTGCATGTGTACGTCACCACAGGCCACGGCGCGGATGTCCAGTTGCCCCGCCAGCATGCGCAAACGGGCCAGACGGGCTTCATCATCGCTGCCGCGATGCAGGTGCACGGCCAGCCACAAACACTCGTCGAACAGTGCGCGCAGCCACTGTCCCGTGGCCAGGTCCCCCGGGTCCTCGGCTACCCACAGCGCCAACAGCCCTGCGCAGTGCTGCTGCAGGTCATCACGAAACAACTGATAGTCGCCCTTCTCCGCCCGCCGTCGGCCACGGGTGATCAAGGCGCAGAGGTTATGGTAGCCAGTCAGGTCTTGCACCAGCAGCACCAGCTTCGGCCCATCCTGCAGGCGTACCTCGCTACCGACGATCAAGCGGACATTCTGTTCCTTGGCTGCCTGCCAGGCACGGACAATCCCGGCCAGCGTGCACTCATCGGTGATGGCCAGGGCCTGGTAACCTTGTTCATGGGCTCGACGGAAAAGCGCTTCGGCGCTCGAGGCCCCGCGCTGAAAGCTGAAGTTGGACAGGCAATGCAGCTCGGCGTAACCCAAGGCTGTCATGCGAACCAACCTTGCAGCCACAGCGGGCCGGGTTGCGCCAGGTCGCGATACGCCCAGCCACGCAACCCTTCACGGGTTTCGATGCGGTAATAGTCTCGCCGCACATCGCCACCGTCCCACCAACCCGATTCGATGCGCTCGGCCTGGCTCAGCACGGTGTGACCCTGGGTGTCGAGTGCCAGGGGCTTAGGCAACAACCACCCGGGACGGCTGCCGGGGGCAACTGCCAGGCTGCCGCGGGCGCCTTGCTCGGCGCCTTGCCAGGCACACTCCGGGCGGTGATCGGCTTCGGCGCGCAGGCCCTTGACCGCGTCATCGCCCAACCGGGCGCGCAAGCGCTCGCGCAATTGCTCCCAGGGCTGGGCCTGCTGCGCCCGAAGGTCGAACAGGGCCTGGTGCTGGGGCACGAACGGCGGCAGGTCCGTGGCGACCAGGCGCAAATTGCGTACCGGGGCCGGAATGCGCAGGGGCTCCAGACGACCGCGTGCCAACTCGAACAGCATCGCCGCGTCGCGCTCGGCGGCCAGCAGGCCGACCTGCAACTGCGTGTCCGCCCCATCGGCGTGTTCCAGGTACAGGCTGAAACGTTGCACACCGCAATCCCGCCCGGCGAGAAAGGCGGCCAGGTCGTTGAGCATGCGCCGCAGCGGGAACAGCAGGGCCTGGTGCGATTCGACGTCGAAGTTCAGTTCCAGCCGCGTTTCGAATCGGTCAGGTGGCTGATAGAAATCCAGCCCCAGGGTGCGCAGGCCAAGCAGTTGGTCCAGGTGCAACTGCACCTGTGCCGGAAAGCGTCTGGCCAATGCATCGCGCGGCAAGGCCAGCACCTGGCCAAGCTGACGCAGGCCCATGCGGGCGAAGGCTTCGGCAGACGCCTGGGGCAGACCGACGCGTGCAATGGGCATGCGCGCCAGTGCACGGCGGGTTTCTTCAGGGCAAGTCAAGGCCAGGCCATCATGGCCGTTGGCGAGCATGCGCGCCGCCACAGGGTTGCTGGCCAGCACGATACGCTGACGCAGCCCCAATGCGGCCAGTTCCTCCCGCAGCCGTGCCTGGAACAGCGGCCAGGGCCCGAACAGCTGCAAGCTGGAACCCACCTCGAGCAACAATGCCCGCGGATAATGCAAGCTGACCTGAGCACTGAAGCGGTAGGCCCAGGCCGCCAGCAACTGCTGCAACTGCTCGATGCGTGCGGGATCGGCCTCGACGCACTGAAAACCATCGGCCAGGGCACGGGCGGCTGTCAGGTTCTGGCCGGCGCGCAAACCCAGTGCCGCCGCGGCCGGGTTGACGGCCTGCAGCACGCGGCGCTGGCTCGGCCCGCCGACCAGTACCAGGGGCGAATGGGCATCGTCGCGTTCGCGCAGGATCGAATCCAGCGCCAACTGCGGCAAGAGGATACAGGCCCAGAGCATGTTGCATCAGCCCCGCTGGATGGCCACGGCCGGCGGCAGGCCACCGCGGCATTTGAGTACGCGCCACTGCGCCGGCTGGGTGTCGATGGCAATGCGCAATGCGGCGGGTGAAGGGTTGAGCGCCGCCTGTTGTGGCCGACAGGCAAATGCCAATGCCTGACCCGTTTCGGCGGCCACCTGCAAACGCCGCAGGGCACGGTCGTCGGCCCGCTGCGGCCAGCACAGCACGGCGGCGCAACTGCCAGAGCGCAGGCATTGCTCAGCAGCCCAGAGGGCGTCCTGCGACTCGGCCTCGACCTGCACCAGCCATTGCAGGTCCACACCCGCCGCTTGCCAGGCCGGCGCATAAGGGATGAACGGCGGCGCCACCAGCACGACGCGCCCACCCTCGCCGGTCAAGCGTGCCAGCGTGGGCCAGAGCAATTGCAATTCACCGCATCCGGGGCTTGCCAGCAGCAATTCGCTGAGCGCCGCAGCAGGCCAGCCGCCCTCGGGCAGGCGCCCATCGAGCACGGCGTGGCCGGTGGGCTGCAAGCCGCTGGGGCGAGCCTGGGCCTGCCGTCCGCGCCAGACCTGACGCTGGTCCAGCAGCCGATCGAGATCGACCACCGCGCCCATCAGTCACGCCTCAACAGGCCACAGAACACGCCTTCGATGAAGAACTCGCGCTCCGGCCCGACATCGATCGGCGCGTAGGCCGGGTTGCGTGGCAACAGCCGATAGCCGCCGGGTTGGCGTTGCAGGCGCTTGATGGTGACTTCGCCGTCGAGTCGGGCGACCACGATCTGGCCGTCACGGGCATCGCCCTGCTGGCGGATACCGACCAGGTCGCCGTCGAAGATGCCGTCGTCGACCATCGAGTCGCCACGCACCTTGAGCAGGTAGTCCGGGGTTCGGCGGAACAGGCTGGGGTCGAGCAGCAACTGCTCGTGGATATCCAGGTCCGGGCCTATGGGGGCGCCTGCCGCGACCTGGCCCAGCACTGGCACCTCGAGGATTTCCGGGCGGCGCAAGGGCTCGGCCAGACGGATGCCCCGCGCCTGGTTCGGCGTGACGTCGATATGGCCCGCCTGGCACAAGGCAGTGATGTGCTTGCGCGCAACGCTGCGTGAGGCGAAGCCGAAACGGCTGGCGATGTCGGCAAGGCTCGGTGGCTGGCCATGGTCGGCAATGCGCTCGCGGATGAATTCGAGGATTGCCCGGCGTTTGGGAGTGAGATTGTCCATGGAGTACATTTGTACTCTTTTCGGCGTACACTGAACAGCCCCCTTCGTCGTCACCTTTCGTTATCATCCCCTGGCTTGTGTTTTCAACTCTCTGGATACCTGATGCTGACCGCCCTGCTGTTCGACCTCGACGGAACCCTGACCGACACCGACACCCTGCATCTGCAGGCGTTTCGCCAGTTGCTGCACGCGTACGACGGGCGTGAACTGACCCAGGCGCAGTTCGACGCCCAGGTCAGTGGCCGGGCCAACGGCGAGCTGTTCGCCGAGCTGTTTCCCAAGGCCAGCGTGCCAGAGTGCCAGGCGCTGGCCGAACGCAAGGAGGCGCTGTTTCGCGAACTGGCGCCGGCGCTCGAACCCATGCCGGGCCTGTTGCGTTTGCTGGACCATGCCCAGGCCCATGGGCTTGGCATGTGCGTGGTGACCAACGCGCCCCGGCTCAACGCCGAACACATGCTGGCGGCGATGGGCCTGGGCGAGCGCTTCGAGCACGTGCTGGTGGCCGAGGAGCTGGCGCGGGCCAAGCCTGATCCTCTGCCCTACCTGACCGGGCTGGAACGACTGCGGGCGTCGGCCGGGCAGGCACTGGCGTTCGAGGACTCGCTGCCGGGGGTGAAGGCGGCCAGTGATGCCGGGATCTTTACCGTAGGGGTGGCGACTACGCAGACGCCGGAGCGACTCATCGAAGCAGGTGCAGAGCTGGTGGTGGATGATTTCAATGATCCGCGGCTGTGGGCGCTGATCCAAGCCATGCAAGCGTAAGTCGTTCGATCCCTGTGGGAGCCGCGTCCATTCGTCGCCCTTCTGCCTAATCTGTCGAAACAGGCCTCACCCGCTCGACCATTGAATGAATCCCCCAGCGCGGAGTCACCGCCATGAGTCATTCAGATAAAGGTCACGAAGTCGTCTCACGCAGCCAATGGCTGGCAGCGCGCCGGCAACTCTGGCTGCACGAGAAAGCCTTCACCCACCAGCGCGATGAACTGGCCGCTGCACGGCGCGCCCTGCCCTGGGTCAAGGTCGAGCACGACTATCGCTTTCACGGGCCGGACGGCGAACTGAGCCTCGCCGACCTGTTCGCCGGGCGCAGCCAATTGCTGGTCTACCACTTCATGTTCGCCGAAGGCTGGAGCGAAGGCTGCCCCGGCTGCTCGTTCCTGGCCGACCACTTCGATGGCGCCAACCTGCATCTGGCGCATCACGATGTATCGCTGGTCGCGGTGTCGCGTGCGGCGTATGCCCAATTCCAGGCATTCCGCCAGCGGATGGGCTGGCGTTTCCCCTGGTATTCGTCCCAGGGCAGCGGCTTCAACGAAGCGTTCGGCGTCAGTGTCGGCAGCCAGGGCGAGCGGCAGTACAACTATGAACCGTACACCGGCAACGAATCCGAGCTACCGGGATTGAGCGCCTTCTACCGCGACCAGGACGGCACGGTGTATCACACCTACTCGACCTACGCCCGCGGGCTGGACATCCTGGTCAACACCTACAACTTCCTCGACATCGCGCCCCTGGGGCGCAACGAGGCCGGGACCATGGACTGGGTGCGACACCACGATCGCTACGAGGGGCAACCGGGCAAGCCGCACTGCTGCCATGAGTGAAGGGCTCAGCCCCTCACCCCGAGCATGCCGCGCTCGACGATGAAATCGATCACGGCCTGCAGGCCCTCGCCCTTCTTCAGGTTGCTGAAGGTCCAGGGGCGCTCCGGGCGCATGCGCCGGGTGTCGCGCTCCATCACTTCCAGCGAGGCGCCGACATAGGGCGCCAGGTCGGTCTTGTTGATCACCAGGAAATCGGACTTGGTGATACCAGGGCCGCCCTTGCGCGGGATCTTCTCGCCCTCGGCCACGTCGATGACATAAATGGTCAGGTCGGCCAGTTCCGGGCTGAAGGTGGCGCTGAGGTTGTCGCCGCCGCTTTCCACGAAGATCACTTCGAGGTTGCCGAACTTGCGCGCCAGTGCTTCCACGGCCGCCAGGTTCATCGAGGCATCCTCACGAATCGCCGTGTGCGGGCAGCCGCCGGTCTCGACGCCGACGATCCGCTCGGGCTCCAATGCGCCGGCCTCGGTCAGGATGCGCTGGTCTTCCTTGGTGTAGATGTCATTGGTGACCACGGCGATCTGGTAGTGGTCGCGCATGGCCTTGCACAGGCATTCGAGCAGCGCGGTCTTGCCAGAGCCGACCGGGCCGCCGACTCCGACGCGCAGGGGTTGCTGATAGCTTTGCATGAAGGCAGTCCTCAGGAACGGAACAATCGGGTGTATTGGGTTTCGTGACGCGATGAGGCAATCGCCAGCAACGGCAGGCCGCCGCCCAGCTGGTCATCGCCAAGGGTCAGGGCATGGTCGAGCAGCCCGGGCAAGGCTGCGCCCAGGTCACGCAACAGGGTCTGCGCCGCCTGTTGGCCGAACGGCACCAGCTTGACCCCGGCCATGACTGCACCCTCCAGCCAGGCGAAGGCATGGCCGAGGGCCAACTGGCGCAGCGGGATCGACCAGTGCACGGCCAGCCAGGCCATGCCGCCCAGCTGACTGAGTTCCAGGCTCGCACGCCAGGCCGGGGCCTGGGCCAACTGCCAGCCATCGAGCAGCCGGGTCAGGGCCGCGCCGCGTTGCTGCTCTTCAAGGCGCAACTCGGCGGTTTCACGGTTGGCCAGCAGAAAGCGGCTCCAGCGGCCGAAAGCATCGGGGTCGTCGGCCTGGCAGGCGTGGTAAAGCCGCGCCAGCACAGGCCAGTCCAGGCAGGCCAGGGTGTCGTGCAACTGTTCGCCCTGCCAGGCGCTGAAGCTGGCGGCATCGCGCACCCAGCCCGCTTCCACGGCCCATTCCAGACCCTGCGAGTAAGTGAAGCCACCCACCGGCAGGCCTGGGCTGGCCAGCTGCAGCAGGCGCAGCAGCGCCAGGTCGCTGCCCATCAACCGGCCAGCACCAGCGCGGCACCGGCCAGCAGGCCAGAGCCGAACGCCTTCTGCAGGCCACTGTGACGGCGCAGCAGGCAGCCAACGGCAAAGCCCACCAGCAACAGCAAGCCGCTGACCGTGACGAAGCCGGCGCTGAACTGCCAGAACGCGCTGGGGGTGGCCTCGACGCCATGGGCCCAGCCATGGAACAAGGCGAACACCGGCATCGCCAGGGCCAGCAGCAACTGGCGGCTGGGCAGCAGCACGGCGGCGGCGGCCACCAGCACGGACACGGCGATCACGGTTTCCATGCCCACCACGCCACCGAACAGGTGGCCGCCTGCGGCGCCCGCGAACATCGCCGCCAGGGTCGCCAGGGGCAGGCTCAGGTTGCGTCGGGTCAGCGCGGCCAGCACACCGGTCCCCAGCAGCATCAGCAAGTGGTCGAGACCAGTCAGCGGGTGCAGCAGGCCATCCTGCAGCGGGTTGCTGTCGTGCCCGGGGTGGGCGAAGGCCGGCAGCGCGACCATCAGCAGAACAAGGGCGAAAGTCTTTTTCATGGGTAACTCCATCAGGCAGGTCAGGAATGGGCTGGCAGACGCACGAACGGGTGATCGTGGCCGTGGCCATGGCTGTGTGGCGCGCTCTGGTAGGCACCGGCTTCCGGCTCGAATGGCGCCTGTTCGGTGATTACCGCCAGGCCCAGGCCGCGCAGCATCTCGTCCAGCACATGGTCATGCTGGTAGCGCAACAGGCCAGGCTCTATCTGCAACGGCACATGGCGGTTGCCCAGGTGGTAGGCGGCACGGGCCAGCAGATGCAGGTCGTCGCAGCGCACTGTGGAAACCCTCTCGGGGGCGGCAAGCACGCGCACCACCTGGCTGCCGTCAGCATCGGCCAGCAACTCGCCGCCACGCAGCAAGTGGCCACGTTCGAGCATCAGGCCAGCTTCGCGGCCGTCATCGAGGGTCACGCGCAGCCGGCTCTTGATACGGCTGTCGACGTCCAGGGTGAGGGTTCCGGTAACCGTGTCGGCAGTGCCTATCCGGCGGGTCAGGACAATCATGTTCGCTCCTTCAGAACAGGAAATAACGCTGTGCCAGCGGCAGTTCGCGGGCCGGCTCGCACACCAGCAGCTCGCCGTCTGCGCGCACCTGGTAGGTCTGCGCATCGACTTCGATCAGCGGTTGCAGGGTGTTGTGGACCATGTCGGCCTTGCGCACCCGACGGCAGCCGTGGGCCACTCCGATCAGGCTCTGCAGGCCCAGTTCCCGGGCCAGGCCACGGTCCATGGCGGCCTGGGGCAGGAACGTCATGCGCGTGGCATGGCGGGCCGCGCCGAGCGCACCGAACATGGGCCGGTAGTGCACCGGCTGCGGCGTCGGGATCGAGCCATTGATGTCGCCCATGGGGGCGGTGGCGATCATCCCGCCCTTGATCACCAGGGCTGGCTTGACCGCGAAGAAGGCCGGCCCCCACAGCACCAGGTCGGCGAGCTTGCCCACCTCGACCGAACCGACTTCATGGGCGATGCCGTGGGTCAGTGCCGGGTTGAGGGTGTACTTGGCGATGTAGCGCTTGACCCGGAAGTTGTCGCTGTAGCTGCTGTCCGGGGCCAGCGGGCCACGGCGCAGCTTCATCTGGTGCGCCACCTGCCAGGTCCGCAGCACCACCTCGCCGACCCGGCCCATGGCCTGGGAGTCGGATGAAGTCATGGCAAAGGCACCCATGTCGTGCAGGATGTCCTCGGCGGCGATGGTTTCGCGGCGGATGCGCGACTCGGCAAAGGCCACGTCCTCGGCGATGCTAGGGTCCAGATGGTGGCAGACCATGAGCATGTCGAGGTGCTCGTCGACCGTGTTGACCGTGTACGGCAGGGTCGGGTTGGTCGAGGACGGCAAGACGTTGGCTTGCCCCGCCGCGCGAATGATGTCCGGCGCGTGGCCACCGCCCGCACCTTCGGTGTGGAAGGTATGGATGGTGCGATCACCAATGGCCGCCAGCGTGTCTTCGATGCAACCGGACTCGTTGAGGGTGTCGGTGTGGATCGCCACCTGGATGTCCATCTCCTCTGCCACGCCCAGGCAGCAGTCGATGGCGGCCGGTGTCGACCCCCAGTCCTCGTGCAGCTTCAGGCCCACCGCACCGGCGGCGATCTGCTCGCGCAAGGCCTCGGGACGCGAGGCATTGCCCTTGCCCAGCAGGCCGATGTTGATCGGCAGGCAATCGGCGGCCTGCAGCATGCGCGCCAGGTGCCACGGCCCCGGGGTACAGGTGGTGGCGTTGGTACCAGTGGCTGGCCCGGTGCCACCACCGATGAAGGTGGTCACGCCACTGGTCAGCGCTTCTTCCACTTGCTGCGGGCAGATGAAGTGGATGTGCGAGTCGATGCCGCCGGCAGTCACGATCTTGCCCTCGGCGGCGATCACTTCGGTGCCCGGTCCGACCGGCACGGTCACCCCCGGCTGCACGTCGGGGTTGCCGGCCTTGCCGATGGCCGCGATGCGCCCGTGCTTGACGCCGATGTCGGCCTTGACGATGCCCCAGTGGTCGATGATCAGGGCATTGGTCAGCACCAGGTCCATGGCCTGGGCTGCCCGCATCTGGCCCTGGCCCATGCCGTCGCGGATGACCTTGCCCCCGCCGAACTTGACCTCTTCGCCGTAGATCGTGAAGTCCTTCTCGACTGCCACCCACAGCGCGGTATCGGCCAGGCGCACGCGGTCGCCGACCGTGGGGCCGAACATGTCGGCGTAGGCCCTGCGCGAGATGCGGCTCATGCCCTGCCCTCCAGCGCGCCCATCACCTTGCCCTGGAAGCCGTAGACCTCACGCTTGCCGGCATAGGCCACCAGCTGCACGGTGCGCGACTGGCCCGGTTCGAAACGCACGGCGGTACCGGCCGGGATGTCGAGGCGGAAACCGAGCGTCGGCTCGCGTTCGAACACCAGCGCATCATTGACCTCGTAGAAGTGGTAGTGCGAGCCGACCTGCACCGGCCGGTCGCCGTGATTGGCCACGCTGACGCTGACCGTGGCACGGCCGCCGTTGAGCTCGATGTCGCCGTCGGCGACCTGAATTTCACCTGGGATCATGCGGGGCTCCTGGGCCAGGTCAGACGATGGGGTCATGCACGGTCACCAGCTTGGTGCCGTCGGGGAATGTGGCCTCGACCTGCACGTCATGGAGCATCTCGGCAACGCCATCCATGACCTGCTCACGGCCGATCACTTCGCGGCCCAGGCTCATCAGCTCGGCCACCGTGCGGCCATCGCGGGCGCCTTCGAGCACAGCGGCGCTGATCAGCGCCACCGCTTCCGGGTAGTTGAGCTTCAGGCCACGGGCCAGGCGCCGTTCAGCCAGCAGTGCGGCGGTGAACAGCAGCAGTTTGTCTTTCTCTCTCGGGGTCAGCTCCATGGCGCTCTCTCAAGTGGCCCAGATGCGCGGCGGGCACGCAGGCAGGCCGAGAACGGCCGGCCGCAGGACGTGCCAGAGGCGCTGCAGGGTACGTTGCAGGTGTTGGTTGTCGTGGTCGAGCAGGCGGATCACCAGCAGCGAGCCAAGCAAGGTCGCGCCCGCGGGCGTTTCCAGCTCGTCGAGCAGCGCCCTGACCTGCTCCAGCACGGCTGGGTCTGCCGGTGCTGCACAGAAGGTGGCGGACAACGGGTGTCCGCCCAGCTTGCCCAACTGCCCGCCGCGGATGCGCAGGCGCTCGTGCAGGCCGGGGTCGCCGGGCAGTTCGACGCGCAGGCGACTGTCCAGGGCGCCCTGGTCGAAGCGTTCATTCATCACTGGGCGGCCCAGACACAGGGTTTCCCAGGCCAGCAGACGGGCACCGGGCTCCAGGGTGAAGCGGCTGTCCAGGCTGGCACGGGCACCGGAGAAGAAGATGCTGTCCTGGGGCAACCACTCCAGCGTGCTGCCGGCCTGCAGGTAGAAGTGCTGGGTCAGGCAGGCGGTCGGGCCGATGCTGCGGTAGAACTTGCTGGCCCCGGGCATGGTCAGCAGCGCATGGCTGCCGGGCTCCAGGTGGATGTCCAGCTCCAGCCGGTCACCGGCGACGATGCCGCCGGGGGGGTGCAGTACATAGACGTGGCACGGCGCGCCTTCCGGGTGGAACGGGCGCTGCACCAAAAGAGGTCCGAAATGACGGCGCGCACCAAGGCGGGTCACACCATTGCGCTCGATGAATCGCAACTGCAGGTGGGCGCTCCAGCCTGCATCCTTTTCAGCGTTATCCACCTGTACGGCGAGCGACATCCTGCAGTCCCCGATTTTCCTGGCCTTGCGGCCGCCTGGAGGATCACGGCCAACGCACACAAGCGTGTCTGGCCTGACCACTCGATCAAATTCGATGGCTGGGATATAGCAGGTAGCGGGCCAACTGCGCAGGTGAATGAAAATGAAATCTGCGATGCGAAGGCTCTGGCATGGGGCATACACGCGGCACGTCGCACAATGCGAGCGCGCGGCTTGGCCCCGTTCCGGTGCTGCGCTACAGTCGTGGATTACTCAAGGCCAAGGAACCGCCATGTCACTCGCCCCCGCCATCCCCGTGCTGCGCATCTTCTCGGTCGAAAAGGCCAAGGAGTTCTACCTGGACTTTCTCGGCTTCAACCTGGACTGGGAGCACCGCTTCAGCCCGGACCTGCCGCTTTATGCGCAAATCCACCGTGACGGGCTGATCCTGCACCTGAGCGAACACCACGGCGATGCCTGCCCAGGCTCTACCGTGTTTGCCCGCACCGAAGACCTGCGCGCACTGGAGCGCGAGCTGCAAGACAAGCAGTACGGTTATTCCCGCCCCCATGCCGAGCCCGTTGACTGGGGGCTGCAGATGCAGATCCACGATCCGTTCGGCAACCTGCTGCGCTTCTGCCAGCAGATCGACGACGAAACCGCCCAGTGAATGCCATGAACAAACGCGAACTGGCGCGCCTTGAGCGCGAACTGGTCGCCTGCCTGACCGACGCCTGCGAAACCGCGAAAGCTGAAATCGTCGGGTTCACCTGGCTGACCCACCGCCTGGACCCCGCCGACTTCCCTGCCAGCCTGCGCATCATCTGGGTGTTCGAGCGCGAGGCGGACAAGGCAGCCGCCCTGGCCGGGAATGCTAAAGCACGCATGATCGAGCTGACGTCCAAGGCTCTGGACGAGGCTGGCGTGGCGTTGGATAACCCAGGATGGCACGTGCGGTTCGACAGTGAAGAGGCCTGTACCCGCAGCCATGCGGGGGACTGGAACAGGCGGCTTGAGGCCTGCCGGTAGAGTTGCAGCGCTCTTGAGATCGAGCGCCGCCCGCGCGGCGCATCGCGAGC
>NZ_BBIV01000039.1 GCF_000730665.1 Pseudomonas plecoglossicida NBRC 103162 = DSM 15088 | reverse complement strand
TACAGGGATTGCACACGCCTGTAGGAGCTTGCCCGCGATCAGGCGCCGCTGATCTCAACGTCTCATGATTACCACTTCCAGGTATTCGCTGGGCACCACGAGCGACGATGAACCCGCCTGATTGTTTTCGTTCAGCAAGGCTGTCAGGTCGCTTTCCAGTGCTGCCGCGGCATCGGCCGACAGCGCCGCGAACGCCTTGTGTACCGGCCCGTACCAGGTGCGGAAGACGTCGATGAAGTGCGCTGCCGAGCGGTAGCGGAAGTTGAAGTGCTGACGGCTGACGTCCATGGCACCGATCGCGCCTTCGAACAACGCGCGAAGTTGCTCTTCATCGCCCCAGCGCGACGGAGGCAATGCACCGACGGGGGGTGGCACATGCCGGCCCAGTACCTTGAACATCTGCCCGATGAAACCCTGTGGCGTCCAGTTCGTCAGGCCTACCCGGCCACCGGAACGGCAGACACGCGCCAGTTCCTTCGCGGCCTGGGCCTGGTTGGGCGCGAACATCACGCCAAAGGTCGATACGATGGCATCGAACATGCCGTCCTTGAACGGCAGAGCCTCGGCATCGGCCACCTGAAAATCGACTTTCAGGTGTTCAGCGCGGGCGCGTTCTTCCCCGCGCTTGAGCAACTCGGGCACATAGTCCGTGGAAGTGACCTGGCAACCACGCCGGGCCGCAGCCAGGGTGACGTTACCGTTGCCTGCCGCTACATCCAGCACCCGCTCGTCCCAACGCAGGTCGCAGGCTTCGGCGAGCCGTTCGCCCACCAGTTGCAATGTAGTGCCGATTACCGCGTAGTCACCGCTGGCCCATGCCAATTGCTGGCGGGCCTTCAGTGCATCGGTATCCAAGGGAGTGCTCATGGTCTGCGCCTTCTTGTTCTATGCGCGGCCGAGGTCCTTCTGGCGGCTGATGCGCCATGGAGTAGATGAGGTGTGTGGCCTGGCCAGGCCGGCAGATAGCTAAGCGCCGGTGCAGCTATCCGGCAAGCGGCAATGCCTGAACGGCAAAACGGATTGGCGATAACGAAACGGATGTTCGGCTATAAAGGGACGCGAGGCGCCCCTTTACACGGATCGTCAGACCGCCTTGGCCCGCGCGGCATGCAGCTTCTTGTAGCTCTCGATCAGGCGCAGGTGTCGATCCAGCCCTTCGAGCTTCATGCTGGTCGGGGTCAGGCCATGGAAACGCACGCTGCCGTCAACCGAGCCGAGCACCGCATCCATCCGCGGATTGCCGAACATGCGGCGGAAGTTGGCCTCGTAGTCTTCCATCTCCAGTTCGTCGTCGAGCACCACTTCCAGCACGACATTCAGCGCCTGGTAGAACAGGCCGCGCTCGACCGTGTTGTCGTTGAACTGCAAGAACGCCTCGACCAGCTCCTTGGCATCCTCGAAACGCTGCAACGCCAGGCAGATCAGCAGTTTCAGCTCGAGGATGGTGAGCTGGCCCCATACCGTGTTGTCGTCGAACTCGACGCCGATCAGCGTGGTGATGGTGGTGTAGTCATCGACCTCGCAGTTGTCCAGGCGCTTGCGCAGCGCACGCAGCGCGCGGTTGTCGAGGCTGTGCAGGTTGAGGATGTCGGCACGGAAATCCAGGGCGCGGTTGGTGTTGTCCCATATCAGGTCCTCGACCGGGTAGATCTCCGAGTAGCCCGGCACAAGGATGCGGCAGGCGGTGGCGCCAAGGTTGTCGTACACGGCCATGTACACTTCCTTGCCCATGTCCTCGAGGATGCCGAACAGGGTCGCGGCTTCCTGGATGTTGGAATCTTCGCCGTGGCCGGAGAAGTCCCACTCGACGAACTCGAAGTCGGCCTTGGCGCTGAAGAAGCGCCACGACACCACACCGCTGGAATCGATGAAGTGCTCGACGAAGTTGTTCGGCTCGGTCAACGCATGGCTTTCGAAGGTCGGTTGCGGCAAGTCGTTCAAGCCCTCGAAGCTGCGGCCCTGGAGCAACTCGGTCAGGCTGCGCTCCAGCGCCACCTCGAAGCTTGGGTGCGCGCCGAACGAGGCGAACACGCCGCCGGTACGCGGGTTCATCAAGGTCACGCACATCACCGGGAATTCACCGCCCAGCGAGGCATCCTTGACCAGTACCGGGAAACCCTGCTCTTCCAGCCCCTGGATGCCGGCGAGGATGCCCGGGTACTTGGCCAGCACCTCTTGTGGAACATCCGGCAGGGCCAGCTCGCCTTCGAGGATTTCACGCTTGACCGCCCGCTCGAAGATTTCCGACAGGCACTGCACCTGCGCCTCGGCCAGGGTGTTGCCGGCGCTCATGCCGTTGCTGAGGAACAGGTTTTCGATCAGGTTGGACGGGAAGTACACCACCTGCTCGTCCGACTGGCGCACGAACGGCAGCGAGCAGATGCCGCGAGCGGTGTTGCCCGAGTTGGTGTCGTACAGGTGCGAACCGCGCAGTTCGTCGTCCGGGTTGTAGATGTCCAGGCAGTACGCATCGAGGATTTCGGCCGGCAGCGCATCCTTCGGGCCGGGCTTGAACCATTGCTCGTTGGGGTAGTGCACGAATGGCGCGTTGGCGATGTCCTCGCCCCAGAACTGGTCGTTATAGAAGAAGTTGCAGTTCAACCGCTCGATGAACTCACCCAGCGCGGAGGCCAGCGCAGCCTCCTTGGTCGAACCCTTGCCATTGGTGAAGCACATCGGCGACTGCGCATCGCGCACGTGCAGCGACCAGACGTTGGGCACGATGTTGCGCCACGAGGCGATCTCGATCTTCATGCCGAGCCCGGCGAGGATGCCGGACATGTTGGCGATGGTCTGCTCCAGCGGCAGGTCCTTGCCGGGGATGTAGGTGGTGCTGTCGGCCACCGGCATCAGCAGGCCCTGGGCATCGGCGTCGAGGTTGTCGACTTCCTCGATGATGAACTCCGGGCCGGTCTGCACCACCTTCTTGACCGTGCAGCGGTCAATGGAGCGCAGGATGCCCTGGCGGTCCTTCTCGGAAATGTCCTCGGGCAGTTCGACCTGGATCTTGAAGATCTGGTTGTAGCGGTTCTCGGGGTCGACGATGTTGTTCTGCGACAGGCGAATATTCTCGGTGGGGATATCGCGGGTCTGGCAGTACAGTTTGACGAAATACGCGGCGCACAAGGCCGATGAGGCAAGGAAATAGTCGAACGGGCCCGGCGCCGAGCCATCGCCTTTGTAGCGGATCGGCTGGTCGGCGATCACCGTGAAGTCGTCGAACTTGGCTTCAAGACGAAGGTTGTCGAGAAAATTGACCTTGATTTCCATGCGGGATTACCGTGATTTGAACGTGCAAAACGAAAGTGGCCGGCATTATCCGGGTTTTTCCGCTGGAAGTCCTGTTTGTCCGTACGGGCCCTATCGCCGGCAAGCCGGCTCGCACAGGTAACGGTGGGCCTTTGCGCATTCCAACGAAATGCTTGCCTGATCCTCTGCACCTGCTGGCCTGGCCGGACGAATGGTTTCAGCGCTGTGCTAGCGTTTCTGGATTGAACCGATGATCAGCAGGTGAGCCATGGAACTTCGCATCAACCAGCAGACCTACCAGGTCGACGCTGAAGCTGACACACCCCTGCTGTGGGTGATCCGCGACGACCTGGGCCTGACCGGCACAAAGTATGGCTGCGGCCTGGCCCAGTGCGGCGCCTGCTCGGTGCTGGTCGACGGCAATGTGGTAAGGGCCTGTGTCACGCCGGTGGCCGGTGTGGTCGGACGCGAGGTGACCACCATCGAAGCCATCGAGGCCGATGCGGTGGGCAAACGCGTGGTGGCGGCCTGGGTCGAGCATCAGGTGGCCCAGTGCGGGTATTGCCAGTCCGGGCAGGTGATGGCGGCCACCGCGCTGCTCAAGCACAGCCCCAAGCCCAGCGATGATGAGATCGCGGCGGCGATGGTCAACCTGTGCCGCTGCGGCACCTACAACGCCATCCATGCCGCCGTGCACGACCTCGCCCAAGGGGAGAAGGCCTGATGAACCCGCCACTCGATACCCCGACAACGCCCCTTGACCTGTCGCCGGGCGAAACCGTCAACCTGTCGCGCCGGCGCTTTCTGGCAGGTACCGCGGTGGGTGCGCTGGTCCTGGGCTTCGGTCTGCCCGTGGGCGGCGCCCGGGTCCGGGCGGAGACGGCGGTGGAGCGCGGCACCCAGGTGCCGGCATTCCTGGAAATCCGTCCGGACAGCAGCGTGCGCCTGTTGTGCCCGTTCATGGAGGGCGGCCAAGGCACCTACACCGCGATGGCGCAGATCGTTGGTGAAGAGCTCGACGCCGACCCCGCCACCTTCCTGGTCGACAGCGCCCCGCCCGGCGAAGCCTATGTGGTGATGGAAAACGGTATGCGCATCACCGGCGGCAGCATGTCGGTGCGCATGAGCTACCCGACCATGCGCCGCCTCGGCGCCCTGGCCCGGGCCATGCTGATTCAGGCCGCCGCCGAGCAATGGGGGGTGCCGGCCGGCGAGCTGTCGACCGAGCCGGGCAAGGTGCTGCACGCCGCTTCGGGCCGTTCGCTGGCCTATGGCGAGCTGGCTGGCCGGGCCATGGACCTGCCGGTGCCGGACCCTGCCAGCGTCAAGCTGCGCGACCCCAGCCAGTTTCGCTGGATCGGCAAGCCGGTGCGGCGTGTCGATGCCTACGACAAGTCCACCGGCAAGGCGCTGTACAGCATCGACATCAAGGTCGATGGCATGCTCCATGCTGCCGTGCAGCATGCACCACGCCTGGGCATGACCGTAGGCACGCTGCGCAACGAAGAGCAGGTCAAGGGTCTCAAGGGCGTGCACTCGGTACACCGCCTGCCGGGCGCCGTGGCAGTGGTCGCCGAACGCTGGTGGCACGCCAAGCGCGCCGTCGAGGCGTTGCAGGTCGATTGGCTGGAGCCTGCGGCGGACAGCAAGGTGCGCCCGATGCCCGCGGATTTTTCCAGCGATGCCTGGCGCGACCACCTCGCTGCCCAGCAGGGCCCGGCCCGCGACGAGGAGCGTGAAGGCGATATCGACGGCGCGCTGGCCAACGCCAAGACCAAGGTCGAAGCCAGCTACCACAACCAGTATCTCAACCACGCCCAGCTGGAGCCGCCGTCCGCGCTGGCGCGCTTCAACCCGGATGGTTCGCTGGAGGTGTGGCTACCGAACCAGGCGCCGGACATGTTCCTCGATGACATCGCCAAACGCACCGGCCTCGCCCCTGGGCAGATCACCCTGCATTCACCGCTGCTCGGCGGCTTCTTCGGCCGCCATTTCCTCTACGATTCGGCCAACCCCTACCCGCAGGCCATCGCACTGGCCAAGGCCGTTGGCCGGCCGGTGAAACTGATCTGGAGCCGTGAAGAGGAATTCCTGCGCGATGTGCTGCGGCCCGTGGCCGTGGTCAAGTTCCGCGCCGGTCTCGATGCCGACGGCCTGCCCATCGCCCTGGAAGCGGTGAGTGCCACCGAGGGCCCGACCGAAGCCATTGCCGGCAAGCAAGGCGAGCAGATCGACCCGACAGCGCTCGAAGGCTTGTCTGGCAAGGCCTATGCCATCGCCAACAGGCGCATCGCGCAGATCTACGTCAAAGGCCCGGCGATGCTCGGTTACTGGCGCTCGGTGGGCAACTCGCTGAACGACTTCTTCTATGAAGCGTTCCTCGACGAACTGGCCGACAAGGGCGGCAAGGACCCCTTCGAACTGCGCCTGCACCTGCTGCGCGACAACCCGCGGCTGACCACCCTGCTGCAGGCCGTGGGCGAACTGTCCGGCGGCTGGAAGCGCGGCCCGTTCACCGCCGAGGACGGCAGCAAGCGCGCCCGTGGCGTGGCAATGGCCTCACCGTTCGGCTCGCAAGCGGCGGTGATCGCCGAAGTGTCGATCGAGCAGGGCCAGGTCAAGGTCCACGATATCTGGCAGGCCATCGACCCCGGCAGCATCGTCAACCCGGCGATCATCGAGGCCCAGGTCAACGGCGCCGTGGCCCTTGGCCTGTCGCAGACGCTGATCGAGGAAGCGGTGTACGTCGACGGTCAACCGCGGGCGCGCAATTACGACCTGTATCCGATCCTGCCGGCTTCGCGGATGGCCCGGGTGCATGTGCGCATCGTCGAAAGCGGCGCGAAGATGGGCGGTATCGGCGAACCACCGCTGCCCGCCGTGGCGCCGGCGGTAGCCAATGCGGTGGCGCAACTGACCGGCCAGCGCATCCGCAGCCTGCCCCTGAGCCGCCATACCTTCAGCTGACAGGACAAGGACCGCCCCATGACCGACCGCCGATTTGCAAAGACCGCGGGCTGGCTGGCGCTGCCATGCCTACTCGCCGCAGGCCTGCTGGCCTGGTACGTGACCCGCGAGCCCGCCTCGCCTTTGGCTGCGGAACAGGCCCGCAGCAATGACCCGGCGCTGGTCGGCCGCGGCGAGTACGTGGCCAGGCTGGCCGATTGCATGGCCTGCCACAGCGTGCCCGGCGGCAAACCCTTCGCCGGGGGGCTGGAAATGGCCACGCCGCTGGGCGCGATCCACGCCACCAACGTGACCCCCGACCGCGCCACCGGGATCGGCAACTACAGCCTCGCCGACTTCGACCGCGCGGTCCGCCATGGCGTCGCACCCGGTGGCCGACGCTTGTACCCGGCCATGCCCTACCCCTCTTACGCCAAGCTCAGCGATGACGATGTGCGCGCCCTGTATGCGTTCTTCATGAACGGCGTACAGCCCGCGCAACAGGCCAACCGACCCAGCGACATCCCCTGGCCGCTGAACATGCGCTGGCCGATCGCCTTGTGGAATGGCCTGTTTGCCGCCGACACACCCTATGCCGTCAAGCCGGGTCAGGACGCGCTGTGGAACCGGGGCGCCTATATTGTCCAGGGGCCCGGCCACTGCGGCAGTTGCCATACCCCGCGTGGATTGGCATTCAACGAAAAAGCCCTGGACGAAGCCGGCGCGCCCTTCCTCGCCGGTGCCTTGCTCGACGGCTGGTACGCCCCGAGCCTGCGTAACGATCACAACACAGGCCTGGGCCGCTGGAGCGAGGCGCAGGTCGTGCAGTTCCTCAAGACCGGGCGCAACTCGCATGCGGTGGTGTTCGGTTCGATGACCGAGGCGTTCAACAACTCGACGCAGTTCATGACCGATGACGACCTGGCCGCGATCGCCCGCTACCTCAAGTCATTGCCCGGCGACCCGGGCCGCGACGGCACACCCTGGCAGTACCAGGCGGTCCTGGCCGGTGAGCGGCGCAGCAGCCCCGGCGCGCATACCTACGTGACCCGCTGCGCCACGTGCCATGGGCTGGATGGCAAGGGCCAGGGCGAATGGATGCCGCCGCTGGCCGGCGCGACCTCGGCCTTGGCCAAGGAAGCGGCCTCGGCGATCAACATCACCCTCAATGGCTCGCAACGCGTCGTCACCGCGGGATTGCCGGACGCTTACCGCATGCCGGCCTTCCGCGAACAGCTGTCGGACGCGAAAATCGCCGAAGTCCTGAGCTTCGTGCGCAGCACCTGGGGCAATCAGGGAGGCGCAGTGGACGCCCAGGCGGTCGGCAAGCTGCGCGAGCATACCGGCCCCGCCAGCAGCAGCCCGATCATCCTGCACATGCGCTGAAGCGCATGGGTTCACTGGGTGCTCGGGCAAGCGCTTCTGCCAGGAGCCGCCGCTGCCCTCACCGCTTCGGCGAACTTGCGCAGGTTGGCCTGGTGGGCATTGACCAGGCCGGTGATGCTGTCGTCGGCTGCAGTCTGCAACGACGTGCGGCAGGTCAGCTCGGCCTCGTCCGGCTTTTTCAGGCGCCACAGCGCGTCCAGTGACGCGTACTGACCTGGCACGCTGTCGAAACGCTGCACATCCACCCGCAGCAGCGCGCTGGGTGCCGCTACCGGCCCGCCCAGCAAGTCCTGCAGGGCGCTGCGGAACTCGTCCACCAGGTTGGCGCCCCACCACTCGGTTTCCAGAATCGCCAGGCCGCTGGCCCCCTGGCGCACCACCAGCTGCGAGCGGTCCACCTGGGGCGGCAGACTCACCCGGCCGACCATGATGTGCTGGCTGTTGCCCTGTACCGGCTGGGCCGGCACCAGCGTGTGATAGTTGTTCGGGGTGCTGCTGCACCCCCACAGCAAGACCAGCACACCGGCCCCACACAGATTGCGCAATCGATGCATCGGGTCACACTCCTCTGGCCTGCGCCCTCAAGGTTTCAGATTTTCTGCGCCGGCCGCCTTGGGACGGCCGCGGATCAGTGATTCAGGGTGCCGGCCCAGGTAGTCGGACAGGTCACGCAGCGAGCGCGACATGCGCTCCAGTTCGTCCAGCGTCTCGCCCAGCCGTTCACGTTGCGGTGAGTCCTCGCCGATGGCCGAATTGGCGGTCTGCAAGGTCTTGTGGATCTCGTCGAGGGTCGTCTTCACGCCAGGCAAGGTCTGGTTGTTGAACTGTTTGAGGTTGGCGCGCAGGTCGCGCAGGCTGCCGTCGAGGTTGTTGGCGATGCTCTCCAGTGGCAACTTGCTGATGCGCTCGATGAAGTGCTGCAACTGCTCCTGGAGTTTCTCCAGGCTGCCTGGCAGCGTGGGGATGACGATGGGCTCGGCCGACATGTCGAAGGCCACTTTCGGCGCATCGGGGTAGAAGTCCAGGGAAATGAACATCTGCCCGGTGATCAGGTTGCCGCTGCGCGCCTGGGCGCGCAGGCCATGTTCGACGAAGGTGCCGATCAGACGCCGTGCCCCGGCCAGGTCGCCCTGCGTCTGCTTGAACACACCGAGCATCTTCTGATGAACCGGGCCAAGGCGCTGCGGATAGATCACCGCATCGACCACCACCGGGAAGCTTTGTTTGGTCTGATCGTAATCGAGCTGGATCGACGTGACCTTGCCGAATTCCACGCCCTTGAATTCCACCGGCGCCCCCACCGAAAGGCCACGCATGGCCTGGTCGAAGCGCAGTTGCAGGTACTGCGGCCTGCCATGTGGTGGCGACATCGCAGTCTCCCGGTCGACAAACAGGCGAAAGCGCGCCTGGTCCTCGGCAGGCTCGGCGTCGGGGGCAAAATCCGGGGAGCCGAATGCCAGCCCGCCCACCAGGATCGACGAAATCGACTCGGTGTCGACCTTCAGGCCATTGGCGCCAATCTGCATGTCGACACCACTGGCATTCCAGAAACGCGTGTCCTTGGTCACGAAGGCATCGTAAGGCGCTTGCACGAACACACCGATTTCCACGCCCTTGCCATCCTCACGCAAGTTATAGGACACCACTTCGCCGACCGGGATCTTGCGGTAGTAGATCGCCGAGCCGATATCCAGCGAGCCCAGGTCTCGTGCCCTGAGAATGAAGCGCTTGCCAATTTCGCCGTAGGTGATCGCAGGCGGCAGCTCGAGGCCTGTGAATTTTTTCTCCGGGGCCTTCGACTCACCGGCATCGGCACCGATGAAACTGCCGGACAGCAGGGTATCCACCCCGGAAATCCCGCCCGCGCCAATCCGTGGACGGACCACCCAGAACCGCGCCCCCTTGGTCGCGAAGGATTTCGCCTCATTGGACAGCTGCACGGTGACCAGGACGCTCTTGTGGTCCTCGGCCAGGTCGACCGTGGTCACCTCGCCGATCACCACACTGCGGTACTTGACCTGGGTCTTGTGCGCCACCAGGCCTTCCCCGGAGCGGAAGGAAATCGAGATCACCGGCCCCTGCTCCATCCAGTTGCGCACCACCAGTGAAGCCCCGACCAGGATCGCCAGGATCGGAACGATCCACACCAGCGACACATTCCAACGCCGGGTACGCACCTGTGCCTGCCCTGCGCCCTCTCGTTCGTCACTCGCTTGCGCCATCGATACTGCCTCCGTCGTTGCCAGGTTCATCCCAGATCAAGCGTGGGTCGAAGCTCATTGCCGAGAACATGGTCAGTACCACCACCATGCCGAAAAACAGGATGCCCGGGCGCGGTTCGATGGTGCCAAGACCGCGCAGTTGCACCAGGGCCGCCACCAGGGCCACCACGATCACGTCGAGCATCGACCAGTAGCCGATCAGCTCGACCCCGCGATACAGCTGCGAGCGTTGTCGCCGTGCCCAGCTGGACCGTTGCTGCGCGGTGAACAACAGCAGGCCCAGGGAGAAGAACTTCATCGCCGGTACGCCGATACTGGCGATGAAGATGATCAGGGCGATATCCCAGGCCCCTGCCTCCCAGAATTCGATCACGCCGCCGACAATGGTGCTGTCGCTGCCACTGCCGAGCATCTCGGTGTGCATGACCGGTAGCAGGTTCGCCGGAACATAGAACACCAGTGCGGCGAACAGGAAGGCCCAGCCGCGGGTGATGGCGTTGGTCTTGCGCGCATGCAGCGGGGCACCGCAGCGCTGGCAGGTGTGCGCGCCGTCGCTCAGGTCGCAGGCCTGGCCACAGCCGTGGCATAGGCACAGGCCCATGTCTTCGGCTTGCGCGGGCATGTTCATACCTGCTCCCAGAGGTCGCGGATGTCGCGCCCGGCGATATAGATGATGAGCATGCTCAGCGCGGCCAATGCGATCAGGCCAATGCCCGGGATGACATCGAGCAGGCCGGCCAGCTTGATCACCGCCACCAGCGCCCCCAGCAGGCAGACTTCCAGCATGCTCCAGGGGCGCAGCCCTTCCAGGCAGCGCATGCACATGGCAAAACCCGGCGCTCGGCGACCGGCCAGGGCAAAGCTCAATACCCAGCACAGCAAGGCGATCTGCAGGACGGGGGCGAAGATGATGGCCAGCGCCATCACCAGGGCGATGAAGGTGATGCTGCCACTGCTGAGGATCAACACCGAATCCCACAGGGTGGCCGAGTTGGTCAGCCCCTGCATGCCGATGGTCATGACCGGATAGAGATTGGCGAATACCAGCAACACCGCACCGGTCACGCTCAGGGCCAGGCGCTGCTGTATGCCGAGGCTGCCGTGCCGGTACAGCACGCCGCCACACCGCGTGCACAGCGCCCGCTGATGGCGCTGCACGGGGGTACGCTGGTACACCGCATCGCAGTATTCGCAGATGATCAGGTTCCGAGGACTGCTCATGCTCATGTTCTTTCCCTAAAGACAGTCTGGAGACAGGCAGTCACACCAGACCTTGACGCGCGCTGACACGAGCAAGCCTAGTAGGAAAATGTACTTGTGCAGGGCAAAGGGAAACTAATTGCGCCGAGAATGGCAATCCAGCGGGGCTGGGGGATGTCGAGCAGCGGGCCGCTGCTCTGTCGGCGTTTCAGGCCTTGCTCGAACAAGGCCCGAAGCGGCACTCGGGTCAGCCGGCGATGCGCGCCGCCGAACGCTCTGCAGCCAACTGGAAAACGCGCCCCAGACCATCGATCTGGCTTTGCGAAAGCCCCTTGGCGCAGGCCAGCCCTTGCAAGAAGCCAAGGCCCCAGTTGCGGGCTTCCTTCAATTGCTGGCAGTTCTCTGCGTCGGCAATGTCACCCAGGTGCAGCGCGGCATGGTGTTCGTAGCGGTCCTCCAACGCCAGATCGCGCAATTCCTTCAGCGCGATCTTGAATTCGGGAACAGCTACATCGTCCAGGCCCAGGTACTCATATTGCAGCAGGCTCAGACGGTCGGTGGCGGTCATCGGCGAATCTCCGTTTCTTGTCAGGGAGCAGGGGCAAGGCGATCACCTGCCACGCGTCGACGCATCCAGGTGGCGGGTGAAGGGGTGTCGGTAAAGGCCTGTATACCATAGGTGGGAGCCTCTACCCTAGCGCTCAGCGCCGTTCGGTCGCCTTGCAGGCCGGGCGGCACCTTTCGTCAGTATCGTTAAATTTAAATTGAATTTAATATTCAATTCGCGCAGGCTTGCCCCATCGCACCGAGGAGCCTGAGCCATGGCCACGACGCTACGTGAACCCCGCAAGGATGGTGAAGCCACCCGCGCCCGCATTCTGCAGGCGGCCGGCGAGCTGTTCGCTGCCATGGGCTACGCCGAAACCAGCAACAAGGCCGTCGCGGCCAAGGCAGAGGTGGACCTGGCATCGATCAACTATCACTTCGGCAGCCGCAATGGCCTCTACCTGGCCGTGCTCGATGAAGCCCGCCGGCGTTTTCTGGACATTTCCGACCTCCAGCGCATCACCCTAGGCCTGCAACCGGCGACCGAGAAACTGCGCGCGCTGGTCGAGTTGGTGGTGAGCAAGGCGATGCAGGTGCACAACAACTGGCACCTGCGCGTGCTCGCCGCCGAGATCCTGGCACCCAGCCCGCACGGCCAGGCCCATCTGCAGAGTGGCACGCCCATGAAGCTGGCCTTGCTCAAGGGGTTGTTCAGCGAAATCACCGGCCTCCCGGCAGACACCCCGGCACTGACCCGCTGCATCCTGTGTGTCACGGCGCCTTGGGCCATGCTGTTGATCGGGCCCCGCGGCTCATCCGGTGCACTGCACGAGATCCTCGGGATGCCTGCCGACCAGGTGAGCACCCACTTGTACCACTTCGCGCTGGCGGGCCTGCAGGCGACCGGGCACCAGTACGCCTTGGACGGGGGGGGCTGAGCATGTCCGGACATACCGCCGATACCCCCTCCCCCGCGCAGACCAACGCCGAATCGCAGGCCTCCATCCCCTGGTTGCTCGGGGCGCTGATGCTGGTCATGTTCCTCGCGGCCCTGGACCAGACCATCGTTTCCACCGCGCTGCCGACCATCGTCAGCGACCTTGGCGGCCTGCGCTGGCTGTCCTGGGTGGTGACCGCGTACCTCTTGGCCTCGACCGTGGTGGTCCCGCTGTACGGCAAGTTCGGTGACCTGTACGGCCGCAAACGGGTGTTGCAGATCGCCATTGCCCTGTTCCTGCTGGGCTCGGTCTTGTGTGGCGTGGCCCAGGACATGACCCAGCTGGTGCTGTTCCGCGCCTTGCAGGGCCTGGGTGGCGGCGGCCTGATGGTGGTCGCGATGGCCGCCATCGGCGATATCATTGCGCCCGCCGAGCGTGGCCGCTACCAGGGATTGTTCGGCGGTGTGTTCGGCCTGGCGACCGTGGTCGGGCCATTGATTGGCGGTTTCCTGGTCGAGCACCTGTCGTGGCACTGGATCTTCTTCATCAATCTGCCGCTGGGGCTGCTGGCGGTGCTGGTGATTGGCGGTGTGTTCCGCCCCCATGTCGCGCCGGTCAAGCACGTGGTCGACTACATTGGTGCGTTCTTCCTCACCGTGACCCTGGGTTCGCTGGTGCTGATCACCAGCCTGGGCGGCAGCCTGGTACCCTGGGTATCGCTGGATATCCTGTGCCTGGGCCTGTTCGCCGTGATCGGCCTGACCGGCTTCGTCTACGAGCAGCGCCGCGCTGCCGAGCCGATCATGCCCTTGCACCTGTTCCGCCACCGCACCTTCGTGCTCGCCGGGCTCATCGGCCTGGTCGTGGGGGTATCGCTGTTCGGTTCGGTGACCTTCCTGCCGCTGTACATGCAGGTGGTCAAGGACGCCACACCGACCAGTGCCGGCCTGCAGATGCTGCCGTTGATGGGGGCCTTGCTGGTGGTCTCGGCACTCACCGGGCGGCTGATCAGCCGCTGGGGGCGCTACCGGATCTTCCCGATCGTGGGCACGCTCTTGCAGGTGATTGCCCTGGGCCTGCTGAGCCGCCTGGAGCTGGACACACCGAAACTTGTGATGAACCTGTACATGGGCCTGCTGGGCGCTGGCCTGGGCATGGTCATGCAGGTGCTGATCCTGGCCGTGCAGAACAGCGTCGAGCGGCGTCACATGGGTGTGGCGACCTCGGGCGCCACCCTGTTCCGCTCCATCGGCGGGGCGGTTGGCGTGTCGGTGTTCGGCGCGGTGTTCTCGCACACCCTCCTGGCCAACCTCCCCAGCGATTTCGCCACCTCGGCCGGCGGAGCCGCGAGCCTTTCGCCGACGGCGGTCCATGCGCTGTCGGCGCCGTTGCAGCAGGCCTATCTGCAGGCGTTCTCCGGAGCGATGCATGGCGTGTTCCTGCTGGCGGCGGCGACCACCTGCGTTGCATTCGCGTTGTCGTGGATGTTGCGCGAGGTGCCTCTGCGTTCGGCTGCAACCTGAGTGAGGTTGCGGCCACTTCTGCCCGGTCATGACCGGGCTATTCTCAATGATGCGGTTCCCATTCAATGGAGGTGTGCAATGCGCGCACTCACGTGGAGTTACTTGCTGGTGCTGCTATGCGCAGCCCCGGCGGCACAGGCCCAATCGGTCGTACCACTCAAGGGCCAGAGCAGCCAGCAGACGCAGCTGGACATCAATGACTGCAATACCGTGGCGACCAACGCGGCGAACAGTGCCACCAGCAGCACCAGCCCGTATGTCGGTGGCCGGGTCAAAGGCGCGGCCGTGGGGGCTGCGGCAGGTGCGGTGGGGGCGCAGGTGCGTGGCAACCAGCACGATGAGCTGTACGACCGGGTCGGCGACGACGCCAAGCAGGAATATCGCCAGAACCGTGCCGGCGAAGTGGCTGCTGCCGGTGCCGTGGTTGGCGGCTCACGCCAGCGCCAGGAGCGCCGCCAGGACCGGCGCAACCAGGGTGAGGCGCAGAGTTCGGCGCATGCCAATGCTTTCAGCGGTTGCCTGCAAGGGCGTGGCTACCAGGTCAATCCTTGAAACCCGA
>NZ_BBIV01000040.1 GCF_000730665.1 Pseudomonas plecoglossicida NBRC 103162 = DSM 15088 | reverse complement strand
ACATAGCTGATCCTGTGTGAGCCGGCTTGCCGGCGATGAGGCCGGTACAGACGGAAGAGGACGCCATGCCCGAACGCACCCCGCTGGACCCCATCACCGCCCGCTGGATCCCCTGGGTCGTGGCGATCGCTTTCTTCATGCAGTCCCTGGACGGCACCATCCTCAACACCGCCCTGCCGGCCATGGCCCGCTCCCTGGAGGAAGACCCGCTGCGCATGCAGGGTGTGATCATCGCCTACATGCTCACCGTCGCCCTGCTGATCCCCACTTCGGGCTGGATCGCCGACCGCTTCGGCACCAAGCGCATTTTCTTCAGCGCCATCCTGCTGTTCAGCTTCGGCTCGCTGTTGTGCGCCGCAGCCAACAGCCTCGGCTTCCTGATCTTCGCCCGGGTCGTGCAAGGCCTGGGCGGCGCACTGATGCTGCCGGTCGGGCGGTTGGTGGTGCTGCGCGCCTATCCGCGCACCGAACTGGTACGAATCATGAGCTTCATCACCATCCCCGGCCTGCTCGGCCCGCTGCTCGGCCCGACCCTGGGCGGCTGGCTGGTGGAGATCCTCAGCTGGCACTGGATCTTCCTGCTCAACCTGCCGGTGGGCGCGCTGGGCTGCTATGCCGTGTGGCGCTTCATCCCCGACCTGCACGGCGCCGAACGCACCAGCTTCGACGGCCCGGGCTTCATCCTGTTCGGCGCGGCGATGGTGCTGATCACCATCGCCATGGAGGGCCTGGGCGAACTGCACTTGCCGCACTTGCGGGTGATGCTGTTGCTGTTCGCCGGCATGGCTTGCCTTGCCGCCTACTGGCTGCGCGCCGGGCGTGATACGGAGGCGCTGTTCGCGCCCAGCCTGTTCCGTGTGCGCACCTTCGCCATCGGCATCCTCGGCAACCTGTTCGCACGCCTTGGCAGTGGCGCCCTGCCATTCCTGGTGCCGTTGCTGCTGCAGGTGGCGCTGGGCTATTCGCCGGCCCAGGCCGGAATGAGCATGATCCCGTTGGCGGCAGCGGCGATGTTTGCCAAGTCTGTCGCCCGCTCGCTGATCGAACGCCTTGGCTACCGCATCGTGCTCACCGGCAATACGCTGCTGCTGGGCTTGCTGCTGGCGAGCCTCGGGCTGGTCGACGAACAGACGCCGTATGTCCTGCTGCTGGTGCAACTGGGCTTGCTGGGCGCGGTCAACTCGATGCAGTTCACCGCCATGAACACCGTGACCCTGATCGACCTCGACGATTCCTCTGCCAGCAGCGGCAACAGCCTGCTGTCGGTGGTGGCGCAGCTATCGCTGAGCCTGGGCGTGGCCTGCGCCGGCGCGTTGCTCGGCGGCTTCACGGCAGCGGGCAGCGCAGAGGGCGTGGAGACCACCCTGGAAGCCTTCCATCTGACGTTCGTGACCATCGGCATCATGGCCATGCTGGCGGCGGCAATCTTCCTGCAACTGGCGCCGACGGACGGAAGGCGTGCCCGTCGTCCGGAACCGCACGTGGAATCGTAGGGCGAATAGCCACGAGGCTGGTAGACTGTGCGGCATTTTTCGCTTCGCACCGCAGGCCCGCCTCGTGACCACCGACTCCACCGCCTTTGCTACCTTGCCGCTGTCCGCCGCCATGCTGGCCAACCTGGACGCCCTCGGCTATGCCTCGATGACGCCGATCCAGGCCCAGAGCCTGCCGGTCATCCTCAAGGGCCAGGACCTGATCGCCCAGGCCAAGACCGGCAGCGGCAAGACCGCCGCGTTCGGCATCGGCCTGCTCAACCCGATCAACCCGCGCTACTTCGGTTGCCAGGCGCTGGTGCTGTGCCCGACCCGCGAGCTCGCTGACCAGGTGGCCAAGGAACTGCGCCGTCTGGCCCGCGCCGAAGACAACATCAAGATCCTCACCCTGTGTGGAGGTGTCTCGCTGGGCCCGCAGATCGCTTCGCTGGAGCACGGCGCGCACATCATCGTCGGCACCCCGGGGCGCATCCAGCAGCACCTGGACAAAGGCACCCTGGTGCTCGACGGGCTCAACACCCTGGTGCTCGACGAAGCCGACCGCATGCTCGACATGGGCTTCTTCGACGCCATCGCCAGCATCATCGGCAAGACCCCGTCGCGCCGCCAGACCCTGCTCTTCTCGGCCACCTACCCGGCCGGTATCGAGCAGCTGGCCGCCGATTTCATGCGCAAGCCGCAGCAGGTCAAGGTCGAGAGCCTGCACGCCGACAACCAGATCGAGCAGCGCTTCATCGAGATCGACCCGCAGCAACGCCTGGACGCCGTCACCCGCGTGCTCGGCCACTACCGCCCGCAGTCCTGCGTGGCGTTCTGTTTCACCAAGCAGCAGTGCGAGGACGTGGTTGCCCACCTGACCGCCAAGGGCATCGTCGCCCAGGCCCTGCATGGCGACCTGGAGCAGCGCGACCGCGACCAGGTGCTGACCATGTTCGCCAACCGCAGCAGCTCGGTGTTGGTGGCCACCGACGTGGCCGCCCGCGGCCTGGACATCGATGGCCTGGACATGGTCATCAACGTGGAGCTGGCGCGTGATGCGGAAATCCACGTGCACCGTGTCGGCCGTACCGGCCGCGCGGGCGAGAAAGGTATCGCCGTGAGCCTGGTGGCGCCGGCCGAAGGTCATCGCGCCCAGGCCATCGAGGCGCTGCAGAAGAGCCCGCTGCGCTGGGACCAGCTGGACAGCCTGAAGAACAAGGGTGGCGAACCGCTGCTGCCGGTGATGACCACCCTGTGCATTGCCGCTGGGCGCAAGGACAAACTGCGCCCAGGTGACATTCTGGGTGCGCTGACCGGTGATGCCGGTATTCCGGGCAAGCAGGTGGGCAAGATCGCCATTTTCGACTTCCAGGCGTTTGTTGCGGTGGAGCGGGCGCTGGCCAAGCAGGCCATGCAGCGGCTGAACAGCGGCAAGATCAAGGGCCGCGCCCTGAAAGTCCGCATTATCTGAAGATTCTTTGGGGCTGCTTTGCAGCCCAATCGCCGGCAAGCCGGCTCCCACAGGAGGCTTGTATTGCTTTTTGTGGGAGCCGGCTTGCCGGCGATTGGGCCGCAACGCGGCCCCGGTTACTTGAAAGAGGTTACCCCGTGCACACCACCGACGTGATCATCCTCGGCGCCGGCGCCGCAGGCCTGATGTGCGCCCAGCTCAGCGCCCGCCGTGGCCGCCGGGTACTGCTGCTCGACCACGCCAACAAGCCAGGCAAGAAGATCCTCATGTCCGGCGGCGGGCGCTGCAACTTCACCAACATGTACACCGAGCCGGCCAACTTCCTGTCGCAGAACGCACACTTCTGCAAATCGGCCCTGGCCCGCTACACCCAGTGGGACTTCATCGAACTGGTGGCCAAGCACGGCGTGCCCTACCACGAGAAGAAGCTCGGCCAGCTGTTCTGCGACAACAAGGCCAGCGACATCCTCGACATGCTGCTGACCGAGTGCGACGACGCCGGCGCAGAACTGCGCATGCACACCAGCATCGAGCATATCGAGAAGACCGAAGACGGCTACCTGCTGCAAACCAGCGCCGGGCAGTTCGCCTGCCAGTCGCTGGTGATCGCCACCGGCGGCCTGTCGATCCCGACCTTGGGCGCGACCGGTTTCGGTTACCAGGTGGCACGCCAGTTCGGCCACACCCTGCTGCCGACCCGCGCCGGCCTGGTGCCGTTCACCATCACCGAGCCCCAACTCAAGGCACTGTGCACCGAGCTGTCCGGCACTTCGCTCGATTGCACGGCCAGCTGCAACGGCACCAGCTTCCGCGAAAACCTGCTGTTCACCCATCGCGGCCTGAGTGGCCCGGCAATCCTGCAGATCTCTTCGTTCTGGGAAGCCGGCGACACCGTCGAGATCAACCTGTTGCCCGATCGTGACGCACTGAGCTGGCTGCAACAGCAGCAGACCGAACGCGCCAACGCCGAACTCAAGACGGTATTGGGCGAAGTGTTCACCCGCAAGCTGGCCAACCTTCTGGCCGAGCAGTGGTTCGAGTCCAAGCCGATGAAGCAGTACACGCCGGGGGAACTGGCGCAGATCGCCGACAAGCTGGCGGCCTGGCAAGTGGTACCGGCCGGCACCGAAGGCTACCGCACCGCCGAGGTGACCCTGGGCGGCGTGGATACCCGCGAAGTGTCGTCCAAGACCATGGAATCGCTGAAGAGCCCGGGGCTGTACTTCATCGGTGAAGTGCTGGACGTCACCGGCCACCTGGGCGGTTTCAATTTCCAGTGGGCCTGGGCATCGGCCAACGCCGCGGCGCAGTTCGTGTAGAGTAGAATCCATTCAGCAGCACGGAACGCTTCTTGCTGGTCCGTGCGGCAATGCATTCATTCGATCACTGCCCAAGGCCATCATGTCATCGAGCTCGTTCCGTCAGTCACTGCGTCGCCTGTGGGGCCAAGACAAGTTCAGCTACAGCATCCGGGTGACCATTGCCCTCACCGGCAGCCTGGCCTTGTGCTGGTACCAGAACGAGATGGGCCTGCTGATTCCGCTGTTTCTCGGCATCATCGCCAGCGCCCTGGCCGAGACCGATGACAGCTTGCAGGGCCGCCTCAGCGCCCTGGCCGTGACCCTGGTGTGCTTTGCCATTGCCGCGCTGGCGGTCGAGCTGTTGTTCCCCTACCCCTGGGTTTTCGTCATCGCACTGGCCTTGGCGGCCTTCGGCCTGACCATGCTCGGTGCCTTGGGCGAGCGCTATGGCGCGATCGCCTCGGCAACGCTGATCACAGCGGTGTACACCATGATCGGCGTCGACCAGCGCGGCGGCCAGGTGACCGACTTCTGGCACGAGCCGATGCTACTGGTGGCCGGCGCAGCCTGGTATGGCCTGCTGTCGGTGCTGTGGCAGGCGCTGTTCTCCAACCAGCCGGTGCAGCAGAGCCTGGCCAAGCTGTTCTTCGAGCTGGGCCGCTACCTCAAGCTCAAAGCCAACCTGTTCGAACCCATCCGCAACCATGACCTGGAAGCCCGGCGCCTGGAACTGGCCCAGCAGAATGGCAAGGTGGTCGCAGCGCTCAACGCAGCCAAGGAAATCATCCTGCACCGGGTCGGCAACAGCCAGCCCAACTCCAAGGTCAGCCGCTACCTGAAACTGTACTTCCTGGCCCAGGACATCCACGAGCGCGTCAGCGCCTCGCATTACCCCTACAACGCCCTGGCCGATGCGTTCTTCCACAGCGACGTGATGTTCCGCTGCCAGCGCCTGCTGCGCCATCAAGGCTCGGCCTGCCAGGACCTGGCGCGCTCGATTCGCCTGCGCCAGCCGTTCGTGCTCGACAGCCGGTTCGCCGACACCCTGGAAGACCTCAACGCCTCGCTGGAACACCTGCGCAACCAGAACAACCCGGCCTGGCGCGGCCTGCTGCGCTCGCTGCGCGCATTGGCCGCCAACCTGGCCACCCTCGACCGCCTGCTGGGCGCCGCGAGCAACCCGGACAGCCTGGCCGATGCCAGCGACAGCAGCCTGCTCGACCGCTCGCCGCGCAACCTCAAGGACGTCTGGACCCGCTTGCGCACCCAGCTGACACCCACTTCGCTGCTGTTCCGCCATGCCTTGCGCCTACCCTTGGCGTTGTCGATCGGCTACGGCATGGTGCACCTGATCCACCCGACCCAAGGCTACTGGATCCTCCTCACCACGCTGTTCGTCTGCCAGCCCAACTATGGCGCCACCCGGCGCAAGCTGGTGCAGCGGGTATTCGGCACGGCGATCGGCCTGACCGTCGGCTGGGCATTGTTCGACCTGTTCCCCAACCCGCTCATCCAGTCGCTGTTCGCGGTGGTCGCGGGGGTGGTGTTCTTCGTCAATCGCACCACCCGCTACACCCTGGCCACGGCGGCGATCACGCTGATGGTGCTGTTCTGCTTCAACCAGATCGGCGACGGCTATGGCCTGTTCCTGCCGCGGCTGTTCGATACCCTGGTGGGCAGCCTGATCGCGATCCTCGCGGTGTTCCTGTTCCTCCCCGACTGGCAGGGCCGTCGCCTGAACAAGGCGCTGGCCAATACCCTGGCCTGTGCCAGCGTGTACCTGCGCCAGATCATGCAGCAGTACGCGCACGGCAAGCGCGACGACCTCGCCTACCGCCTGGCCCGGCGCAATGCCCACAACGCCGACGCCGCGCTGTCCACCACGCTGGCCAACATGCTCATGGAGCCGGGGCACTTCCGCAAGGAGGCCGATGTGGGCTTCCGCTTCCTGGTGCTGTCGCACACCTTGCTCAGCTACCTCTCCGGACTGGGCGCGCACCGTGACAGTGCGTTGCCGACCGAGGTCCAGGAACACTTGATCGAGGGCGCCGGGCAAAGCCTGGCCAACAGCCTGGACGAGATCGCCAACGGGCTGGCGGCGCGCTTGCCAGTGGCGATTCACAGTGATGCCGAGGAAGCGCTGGCCACGGCGCTGGAGCAGATGCCGGATGAGGTGGATGAGCATCAGCGGCTGGTGCAGACGCAGCTGGCATTGATCTGTCGGCAGCTCGGGCCGCTGAGAACGCTGGCTGCGCATCTGATCAAGGAAAGTGCACCGGCCTGAGTGGTTGTATTGCCTTTACTGGCCCTATCGCCGGCACAGGCACCGCCACTCGTCGCCGACCGGCAGATTTGCGATGATCGACGATCATTTTCAGGAGTTATCCATCATGTCCATCGACTGGGTCTGCAAGCACCACACCGACCTGAGCAAAGAGCAGCTCTACGCCATCCTGCAATTGCGCAGCGAAGTGTTCGTGGTCGAGCAACGCTGCGCCTATCAGGACGTCGATGGCCAGGACCTCGCGGGCGACACCCTGCACCTGATGGCCTGGCAGGATGACCAGTTGGTGGCTTACCTGCGCGTGCTCGATCCGCAATCGCAAGGGGGTGACACGGTCATTGGCCGGGTCGTGACCTCACCACGTGCGCGTGGGCTGAAGCTGGGCCACCCGCTGCTGCTCAAGGGGCTGGAGGCTGCCGCGCATTGCTGGCCGGGCATGCCTGTCTACCTGTCGGCGCAGGCACATCTGCAAGGCTTCTATGGCCAGCACGGCTTCGAGGCAGTGGGTGAGCAATACCTGGAAGACGACATCCCCCATATCGGCATGCGCAAGGTCTGAATCCGGCCCGCGCCTCACGGATAGCCAAGCACCTCGCGGATCTGCCGCAGGTGCTGGATGATCCATTGCTTGTCGATCGCCCCCCAGTCATGGATGCGGTAGTGCCCGGCATGGTTGCGCGCGCCCTCCTGCTGCTCGAACTCGCAGACGATGTCCAGGTCGGCCAGGGCAGCGATGGTGTCCTGGGCCGTGCGCCGCGGCATGCCGGTGGCCTCCATCAGGGCCGGTACGCTGGTGGCGGTCTGGCTGTCGATCAGCCAGGCCACATACAGGCGACGATAGAAGCTGCTCTTGGTCTTGCTCACTTCCATGCTGCGTGGTCCTTACAGGTTGCCTGGCAGTTCCCGATAGGTCAGGTAGACGCGCAGGTCGAATTCCAGTTGGTGGTAGTCCGGTTCCATGTGCTGGCACAACTGATAGAACGCCTTGTTGTGGTCACGCTCACGCAAGTGCGCCAACTCATGCACCACGATCATGCGCAAAAACGCCGGCGCCGCTTCCTTGAACAGCGAAGCGATGCGGATTTCCTTCTTGGCCTTGAGGTTGCCGCCCTGCACCCTCGACACCGCGGTATTGAGGCCCAGCGCGCGGTGGGTGAGGTCCAGGCGATTGTCGAACAGCACCTTGTCCAGGCTTGGCGCGGTGCGCAGGTACTGCTGGCGCAGTTCCTGGGCGTAGCTGTAGAGCGCCTTGTCGCTTTGCACGTCATGGCGGCCTGGGTAGCGACGCTGCAGGTACTCGCCCAGGCGGTCACTGTCGATCATTTGCTGCACCTGTTGCTGCAGGTGCGGCGGGTAGGCTTGCAGGTAGCGTAATACGGTCATGGCACGGCTTTCGGCGTAACGAATGCCGATTCTAGCCAATCAGCGCCGTGGCCAGGGAAAAATTGCCGGAAAACCGCTGGCATCCGCCGCGGTCATGGGGTGGGCGACCAGGAAGCCTTGCACATAGGCACAGCCGTTGGCTTTCAACCAGGCTGCCTGGGCCGGCGTTTCCACACCTTCGGCGATGACCGTGATGCGGTAGTCCGCGCACAGGCCGATGACGCTGCGCACCAGCGCCGCGTCCTGCGCCGAGTCCGGCAGGCGCGCCACCAGGTGCCGGTCGAGCTTCAAGGTGTCGATCGGCAGGTCACGCACCATGCGCAACGAGCAGTCACCCGAACCGAAGTCATCCAGCGCCACCCGCACACCCAGTTCACGCACCCGCTGTATCTGCCTGATCGCAGTGTCGAGGTTGGTCAGCGACGTCTCGGCGACTTCCACTTCGAGCTGCGCCGGGTTCAACCCATACTCCTGGATCACCCGCCGCAGCTCATCGACCAGGCTGGGCACGGCGAACTGCGCCCGGCTCAGGCTGATACCCAGGACCAGGTCGGGGGCAAAGCACTGGCGCCAGGCCTGGCGCTGGGCCGCACCCTGGCGATAGATCCAGCCGGCCAGGCGGTTGATCAGCCGGGCTTCCTCCAACAATGGAATGAACAGCCCTGGTGGCACATCGCCAACGCTGGGGTGCTGCCAGCGCAACAAGGCCTCGAAACCGCGCAAATGGCCGTCGACGAAGCCGACCTGGGGCTGGTACACGAGGCTGAAATCCTGCGCCTCGACCGCGGCGCGGACACTGTCTTCGAGCATCAGCCGGGAACGCGCCCGGCCATTGAGTTCCTGGTCGTAGAAGCGGTACTGCTGACGCCCCGCCTGTTTGGCCGCGTACATCGCGGCGTCGGCCGCACGCAGCAGGCCTTCGACCGTGGCGCCGCATTCCGGGTAGGTGGCGATACCGATGCTCACCCCCAGGCACACGTCCATCCCCTCCAGCTGCTGCTGGATCGACACTCGCTCCAGCAGTTGCTCGGCAAAACGCCCGGCCTGTTCGGGATAGGGCAGGCTGTCGAACAGCGCGGTGAACTCGTCACCGCCCATGCGCGCCAGCAGCGCCTCGCTGCCCAAGCAATCCTTGAACTGCTCGGCGACCCAGCGCAACACTCGGTCACCGGCCTCATGCCCTAAGGAATCGTTGATGCGCTTGAAGCCATCCAGGTCCATGTACATCAGGGCCTTGGCCTTGCCGGAGCGCTCGTTGCGCAGCAGCACGCTTTCGGCAGCCTGGTAGAAGCCTCGGCGGTTCAGCAGCCCGGTCAGCGGATCGGTGACGGCCTGGTACTCGAGTTGCTGGTGCAGGTTGCGCACCACCGACATGTCGAGCACCGTGACCACCATCGCCTGCTGGTCGGCAGGCAATGGCGCGCAGGACAGCGCCACGGGCACCAGGTGGCCGTCAACCGTGCGCAAATGGGCATCGTGGACGCGGAATATGCGCCGTGCCAGATAGGCCTGATGGAACTCGGAATCGTGCCACAGGGTGGCATTGGGCAACTGCACAAGGTCCAGCAGGTGCACGCCCTGAAGCTGCTCCACCGGCGCCTGCAGCAAATGTGAAATCGCCGGGTTGGCAAAGCTGATGGTACCCGCGGCATCGACTACCAGGATGCCCTCGGCGGCATTTTCCAGGATCGACGCATTGAACGCCCTGGCGGCTTCCAGCTCGCGGGTCAGGCGCTGCAGCATGCGCCGATTGCGCTGCTGGTCGAGCTGCGCCTGAACCTTGGGCTTGAGAATCTGCGGGTCGAACGGTTTGAACAGGTAATCCACCGCACCACTGGCATAGCCCTTGAGCACGGCGGCATCGGACTGCTCGTTGGCAGTCAGGAAAATGATCGGGGTGAGGCGGGTACGCTGGCTGCCACGCATCAGCCGGGCGACTTCGAAGCCGTCCATTTCCGGCATCTGCACATCCAGCAGCACCAGGTCGACGTCGTGCTCGAGCAAGGCACTGAGGGCTTCCATCCCCGAGCTTGCCGTCAACACCTGCCAGTCCTTGCGGGCCAGCAGTGCGCGCATGCTGATGAGGTTTTCCGGGTAATCGTCTACCACCAGAAGTACGGAGTTGCTCTCCAGCGGTTGAGGGTAAGCGCCATCCATGCTGCTTCTCTTTTTTGACCGACTTCAACTTGCTTTTGGATCCGATTATAACTCTAGCCTTGGATACCAAACACGCAATGTCCACAGATGGCGAAAAGCCATTCACGACGACGTTAGCCGACTGCCGGTGAGTAAGCAAAGACGAAAAAGGCCCGCGTCGAGCGCGGGCCTCGTGTGGTTGGGAGCATCAGGCGATATTGAACCGCACGAGCAGCCTTGGCGTGCGGCCGGATTCAACCTTGAACAACAACCGGTCACCCTTGCGGATCGGCTGCACGGTCGTGCCATACCTGATCTCGCTGCCGTAGTCCGCATCGCTGGCAATCACCTGGATCGAGGTGGATCCGGAAGTATTGGAGGAAAAATCCAACGACCGCTCCCAGTTGCCATTCGCCAGGTTGTAGATGCCGTAGGACTGTGTCTGAACCCGTGCCCCCGCCGTATTCGGCGAAGACTGAATCACATGCGCACCACGCTGGCGAGCGCGCACAGCGTTTGCGTAGATGATGTTGTCGGCCACGCGGCAGCGAAGCGACCAGTCGGTATTGATGATGTAGTGGGACGCGATGGGGCCCCCTTCTTTCGTGGCGGCAAACCAACTCATGATATGGCCCGAAATATCCTTGGGGGTGAAGAACGGGTTGGAGTAACGCGCCGCCTGAACGGCACGCAAGTCACCGAACACTTTTGGTTCGCTGCCGACTTGCCGAACAAACTTCCCGAGGCTATCGAAACTCGGCGTATTCCTGCCGATCCAGCGCTGATTGACACCGGGCCAGAACGAAGCATCCCTGGCGGCGTTGTTATAGGAAACCACCGTGTTCTTGTTCAATGCCCAGAGCTGCACAATCGCCGCTTCTTTACAGGAAGGCGGAATGATCGATTGACCCAATACACGCTTCAACAGCGCACCGAGTTCTGCATGCGCCGCAGACGTGAAGTTTTTGAAACGATGGAAGTTGAGGATCACGATTTCCTTGTCGGCTTTGGCATTACGTCGGTAACGGAGCAACTCCTGCAGAATATCAGTTTCGATATGCCGTCCATTGGTTGTACTGTGAAAGATGGCGAATCGTTTGGCGCCCGTCGCACCACTGAAGAACTGTACACGCAAGTCGAGTGCACGCACGCCCCACATCAATTGATGGTAGATCTTGACGTCCTGGCAGGTTTCACTCGATGGGGTGCGTGGCGCTTCCTGGTCATACGCCGCGTTGTGCGTACCGAGCAACAGCGTTTCACCGATGGGCAGGACGCGCGCACCCGAGTAACGTTCCATCCAGTTGCTTCGATTGTTGTTTGCCGGCTTGCAGATGTCATCCGGCGACAAACGCCCGTTTGGGCACCAGCCGGTCATTGTTGCTCTCCTTGCATGAGGTGGTCGCAGACGTCCTGGCAACCCCACTCACACGATTGGTGTTCATCGTCGGAAACCTCATCGTGCTCAGCCTGCAGTAATTCTTCCTCACCCGGAAGTTGCAGTTCCGGGGAAAGAAACTCTTCACCCGTTGTTGCGGTAATGAAATGCATCTTCGTTGATTCTCTGTTGACTAAAGGAGACAACAAAGTAACCACTACCGCGGATTTAAGAACCCCGTAGATCTACGAGTAAAGATCGAAACTAATTGACAAGGAAATCATTCCTTATAGCCAAATAAAAAGCCCGCATGAATGCGGGCTTCTCAATCATTTCAGCGCAAATCAGTTGACCTTGGCGGCCAGCTCACCTTTCAGGTAACGCTGGAACATGCCTTCCAGAGAGATCGGCTTGATCTTCGAGGCATTGCCGGCGGTGCCGAAGGCTTCGTAACGGGCGATGCACACATCACGCATGGCCTTCACGGTTTCACCGAAGAACTTGCGCGGGTCGAACTCGCTCGGGTTCTGCGCCATCAGGCGACGCATGGCGCCGGTGGAAGCCAGGCGCAGGTCGGTGTCGATGTTGACCTTGCGCACGCCGTGCTTGATCCCTTCGACGATCTCTTCGACCGGTACGCCGTAGGTTTCCTTGATGTCGCCGCCGTACTGGTTGATGATCGCCAGCCACTCTTGCGGTACCGAGGAAGAACCGTGCATCACCAGGTGGGTGTTGGGGATGCGCTTGTGGATTTCCTTGATGCGGTCGATCGCCAGCACGTCACCGGTAGGTGGCTTGGTGAACTTGTAGGCACCGTGGCTGGTACCGATGGCGATGGCCAGGGCGTCGACCTGGGTCTTCTTGACGAAGTCGGCGGCTTCTTCCGGGTCGGTCAGCATCTGGCTGTGGTCCAGCACGCCTTCGGCGCCGATGCCGTCTTCCTCACCGGCCATGCCGGTTTCCAGCGAACCCAGGCAGCCCAGCTCGCCTTCCACCGAAACGCCGCAGGCGTGGGCCATGGCCACGGTCTGCTGGGTCACGCGGACGTTGTACTCGTAGTCGGTCGGGGTCTTGCCGTCTTCACCCAGCGAGCCGTCCATCATCACCGAGCTGAAGCCCAGCTGGATCGAGCGCTGGCAGACGTCAGGGCTGGTGCCGTGGTCCTGGTGCATGCACACCGGAATGTGCGGGAATTCTTCGATGGCGGCCAGGATCAGGTGGCGCAGGAACGGGGCACCGGCGTATTTGCGGGCGCCGGCCGAAGCCTGGACGATCACCGGGGAGTCGGTCTTGTCGGCCGCTTCCATGATGGCGCGCATCTGCTCGAGGTTGTTGACGTTGAAAGCCGGAACGCCGTAACCGAACTCGGCGGCGTGGTCCAGCATCTGGCGCATGCTAATGAGTGCCATTGTGTATCTCTCTCCCGACAAGCGTCGTTTGTTTCGTGCAAGCCTGCCGCAGGGGCGGTTGCTGTTCAAGTAGTGTGGGCCGCCTGCGCGGCCCGGCCAGTCACGGTGCCTTGCAGCCCCGCCCTATCAGATCGTTGGTTGCCACCCAGTACACCAGGCCTTCTTCGCCCTTGGTGTGGAAGGCCAGCACGCCGTCGCTGTACATCGCACCCGATGCACTCGGCTCGGACTTGAGCCGGTAGACCTGGTCACCGCCGCCGAGGCGAACGTCGACCGCGTCCTGTTGCGTATCGGCGAAGCGCCACAGCACTTCGGTCTGGGTGTCGCAGACCCAGCGGGTCCAGTTGTCGGCCGGGGCGGGTTGCGCCGGCTGCAGCAGCGAGCATCCTGCCAGTGTCGCCAGGGCCGTAACGGCCAAGAGCGCTTTCATCAAATTACTCCGCTTGGGGCTGCTTTGCAGCCCAATCGCCGTCGCCGCTGTACCTGTGGGAGCCGGCTTGCCGACGATGGGCCGCACAGCGGCCCCCTGTTCAAGACCACAAAACAGCCTTCAGGTTGCCAGCTACCCGATCAAGGGCAGCCCGGCGCCTTGCGCTGGTGGTCCTCATCATACTTTTCCAGGCCTTCCGGACCCACGCGCTTGCTGATCACCGGCACCGTCTCGGCCTGCCACTCGGACTGGTAGCAACCGCCCTTGGGCGCTTGCGCCGGGTCGCTGTCCGGGGACGGACTGCTGGAGCAGGCGCCCAACAGCCCCGCCAGGATCATCACAGGCAATCGCTTGACCATCAGGTCGCTCCCTTTGCCAGGCGCTGCCATTGTCAGGCTTTTGCCCGCTCTTCCAGGATCGCCACGGCCGGCAGCACTTTGCCTTCGACGAACTCCAGGAAGGCACCGCCACCGGTAGAAATGTAGGAGATATCCTTGCTCACGCCATACTTGTCGATGGCAGCCAGGGTATCGCCACCACCGGCGATGGAGAATGCCGCGCTGTCGGCGATGGCCTTGGCCAGCACCTTGGTGCCGTTGCCGAACTGGTCGAACTCGAACACGCCGACCGGGCCGTTCCACAGGATGGTCTTCGACGACTTCAGCAGCTCGGCGAAGTTGGCAGCGGTTTGCGGGCCGATGTCCAGGATCATGTCGTCGGCGGCGACGTCGGCGATGGCCTTGACGGTGGCTTCGGCGTCTTCGGCGAAGGCCTTGGCAACCACCACATCGACCGGCAGCGGCACGCTGACCTTGGCGGCGATGGCCTTGGCGGTATCGACCAGGTCAGGCTCGTACAGCGACTTGCCGACCGGATGACCGGCAGCGGCGAGGAAGGTGTTGGCGATGCCGCCGCCGACGATCAGCTGATCGCAGACCGCGCTCAGGCTGTTCAGCACATCCAGCTTGGTGGACACCTTGGAGCCGGCAACGATGGCCGCCATCGGCTTGGCCGGGGCCTTCAGGGCCTTGCCCAGGGCATCCAGCTCGGCCGCCAGCAGCGGGCCGGCGGCAGCGACCTTGGCGAACTTGGCAACACCATGGGTGGAGCCTTCGGCGCGGTGAGCGGTGCCGAAAGCGTCCATGACGAAGACGTCGCACAGGGCAGCGTACTTCTGCGCCAGCTCGTCAGCGTTCTTCTTCTCGCCCTTGTTGAAGCGCACGTTCTCGAACAGCACCAGGTCACCGGCCTTGACCGCGACACCGTCCAGGTAGTCGGCGACCAGCGGCACGTCGCGGCCCAGGGCCTTGGTCAGGTAGTCGGCTACCGGCTTGAGGCTGTTTTCGACCGAGAATTCGCCCTCGGTGGGGCGACCCAGGTGCGAGCAGACCATTACCGCCGCGCCCTTTTCCAGGGCCAGCTTGATGGTCGGCAGCGCTGCCAGGATACGCGCGTCGCTGGTTACCACACCGTCCTTCACAGGCACGTTGAGGTCTTCGCGGATCAGTACGCGTTTACCTTGCAGGTCGAGGTCGGTCATCTTCAACACGGTCATGAATGCAGTCCTTCAGGGCTGTTTGCTGCGGGTTGGGTGGACGACGTGCAGATAATGTTCGGCAACGTCGAGCATACGGTTGGCGAACCCCCATTCGTTGTCGAACCAGGCCAACAGGTTCACCAGGCGAGGGCCTGAGACGCGGGTCTGGCTGGCATCGACGATCGCCGAATGCGGGTCATGGTTGAAATCACAGCTGGCGTGGGGCAGCTCGGTGTAGGCCAGCAAGCCTTTCAGCGGGCCGTCCAGCGCCGCCTCGCGCAGTACCCGGTTGACCTCCTGTGCACTGGTGTCGCGGGCGGTCTGCAGGGTGATGTCCAGGCACGAGACGTTGACGGTCGGCACGCGTACCGCTTTGGCCTGGATTCGCCCGGCAAGTTCCGGGAGCAGGCGCTCGATACCCCGCGCCAGGCCGGTGGACACCGGAATCACCGACTGGAAGGCCGAGCGCGTGCGGCGCAGGTCTTCGTGGTGATAGGCGTCGATCACCGGCTGGTCGTTCATGGCCGAGTGGATGGTGGTGATCTGCACGTACTCGATGCCAAAGGCCTGGTCCAGCACGCGCAACAGCGGCACGCCGCAGTTGGTGGTACAGGAGGCGTTGGACACCAGGCGTTCGGTGCCGGTCAGGCAATCCTGGTTGATGCCGTAGACCACCGTGGCATCCACGTCGGCCTCGCTGGCCATGGGCTGGGAAAACAGCACCCGTGGCGCGCCGGCGTCGAGAAAACGCTGGCCGTCGGCGCGGGTGTGGTAGGCACCGGAGCACTCCAGCACCAGGTCGATATCCAGGGCCGCCCAGTCGACGCCCTCAGGGCTGGCACTGCGCAAGACCTTCACGCAGTCGCCATTGATATGCAGGCAATCGCCATCGACCTTCACCTCGCCGGGGAAACGCCCGTGGGTGGAGTCGAAGCGTGTCAGGTATTCAACGCTGGCCTGGTCGGCCAGGTCGTTCAGCGCGACGATCTCGAAACCGGCCTTTGCCCCTCGCTCGAACAGTGCGCGCAGGACACAGCGGCCGATGCGGCCATAACCGTTGAGTGCAACTTTGTAAGGACGCGGGTGGGGCATTGGTGGCTCGCTAACGGGCATTAGGGGCCGCTTTGCGGCCCATCGCGGGCAAGCCCGCTCCTACAGGGAGTGCGAAAATCCTGTAGGAGCGGGCTTGCCCGCGATGAGGCCATCAAGGCCGCATAGGTCTATCAGTCTTCCAGCAGCTCTTCGGCAGTACCCAGGATGTTCTCCAGGGTGAAGCCGAACTCCTCGAACAGTGCAGCAGCCGGAGCCGATTCACCGTAGGTGGTCATGCCGATGATACGACCTTCCAGGCCGACGTACTTGTACCAGAAGTCGGCGTGAGCGGCCTCGATGGCAATACGCGCGCCCACTTCAAGCGGCAGCACGGACTGCTTGTAGGCAGCGTCCTGAGCGTCGAACACGCTGGTGCACGGCATGGAAACCACGCGCACCTTGCGGCCCTGCTCGGTCAGCTTGTCGAATGCCTGAACCGCCAGGCCCACTTCGGAACCGGTGGCGATCAGGATCAGCTCAGGCTCGCCGGCGCAGTCCTTGAGGACGTAGCCGCCACGGCTGATGTCGGCGATCTGCTGGGTGTCGCGGTCCTGGTGCTGCAGGTTCTGACGCGAGAAGATCAGCGCCGAAGGGCCGTCCTTGCGCTCCAGGGCGTGCTTCCAGGACACGGCCGATTCGACCGCGTCGGCTGGGCGCCAGGTGTCCAGGTTCGGCGTGCTGCGCAGGCTGGTCAGCTGCTCGATCGGCTGGTGGGTCGGGCCGTCTTCGCCCAGGCCGATGGAGTCGTGGGTGTAGACATGGATCACGCGCTGCTTCATCAGCGCCGACATGCGCACCGCGTTGCGGGCGTATTCCATGAACATCAGGAAGGTCGCGCCGTAAGGCACCAGGCCGCCGTGCAGGGCAACACCGTTCATGATCGCGGTCATGCCGAATTCGCGCACGCCGTAGAACACATAGTTGCCGCTGGCGTCATCGGCTTCGACACCCTTGCAGCCCTTCCACAGGGTCAGGTTGGAACCGGCCAGGTCAGCCGAGCCGCCGAGGAACTCGGGCAGCAGCGGGCCGAAAGCGTTCAGGGCATTCTGGCTGGCCTTGCGGCTGGCGATGGTCTCGCCCTTGGCGGCCACTTCATTGATGTAGGCCTGGGCCTTCTCGCTGAAGTCGGCCGGCAGCTCACCGCTGTCACGGCGCTTGAACTCGGCAGCCAGCTCCGGGTAGGCCTTGGCGTAGGCATCGAAACGCAGGTTCCAGTCGGCCTCGGCCTTGGCACCGGCAGCTTTGGCGTCCCACTCGGCATAGATGTCGGCAGGGACTTCGAACGGACCGTGGTTCCAGTTCAGTTCCTTGCGGGCCAGGGCGATTTCGTCGTTGCCCAGCGGCGCGCCGTGGCAATCTTCCTTGCCCTGCTTGTTCGGCGAACCGAAACCGATGATGGTCTTGCAGCAGATCAGGGTCGGACGGTCGCTCTTGCGCGCGGTCTCGATGGCCATCTTGATCTCGTCGGCATCGTGACCGTTGACGTTGCGGATGACCTGCCAGTTGTAGGCTTCGAAACGGGCCGGCGTGTTGTCGGTGAACCAGCCGTGCACTTCGCCGTCGATGGAGATGCCATTGTCGTCGTAGAAGGCGATCAGCTTGTTCAGGCCCAGGGTGCCGGCCAGCGAGGCGACTTCGTGGGAGATGCCTTCCATCATGCAGCCGTCACCGAGGAACACGTAGGTGTTGTGGTCGACGATGCTGTGGCCTTCACGGTTGAACTGGGCACCCAGTACCTTTTCCGCCAGGGCAAAGCCCACGGCGTTTGCCAGACCTTGGCCGAGCGGGCCGGTGGTGGTCTCCACGCCTGGGGTGTAGCCGTATTCCGGGTGGCCCGGGGTACGGCTGTGCAGCTGGCGGAAGCCTTTGATGTCATCGATGGTGACGTCGTAGCCGGTCAGGTGCAGCAGCGAGTAGATCAGCATCGAGCCGTGGCCATTGGACAGCACGAAGCGGTCACGGTCGGCGAAGTTCGGGTTGCTCGGGTTGTGCTTCAGATAGTCGCGCCAAAGCACTTCAGCGATATCCGCCATGCCCATGGGGGCACCTGGGTGGCCGCTGTTAGCCTTTTGCACGGCATCCATGCTGAGGGCACGAATGGCGTTGGCACGTTCACGACGGCTGGGCATCGCTTATCTCCTGGGGCTTGAATAGGTGGTGTCACGAAAAAGGCGGCCATTTTCGCCCACAGGCGGGCCCCGGGGCAATGACGTATGGTCGCAGTTGGGTATTTTTCCTGTGATTGGTCGCCAAAGCGGGTGAAATCCGGGAATCCACGGCGACCACCGCACCCGCCCATCAGCCAATATCAAAACTTTTTGATATTGATCTTGCGAGGGCAACGATGCCTGTCTAGACTGCCGCCCCATGAATCAGCGCGCGCAATCGATCCCGTCCCAGCAAAGCGACACCCTGGCAGCCCTGTGCAAGGCCAGCGGCGACGAGCTGCGCCTGAACGTCCTGCGGGTACTGGCCAGCGACTCGTTCGGCGTGCTGGAGCTGGCGCAGATCTTCGACATCGGCCAGTCGGGCATGAGCCATCACCTCAAGGTGCTGGCCCAGGCGGAGCTGGTGGCCACGCGTCGCGAAGGCAATGCCATCTTCTACCGCCGCGCCCTGCCCCATGGCCGCCTGCACACGGCGCTGCTCGAAGAAGTCGACGAACTGGCCCTGGCGCAGGATGTCCAGGCCCGCATCGCGCAGATCCAGCAACGCCGCGCGGCCACCAGCCAGGACTTCTTCCTGCGCGTGGAAGAGAAGTTCCGCGCTCAGCAAGACCTGATCGCCGGCCTGCCGCAGTACCGCGAAAGCCTGCTGGCACTGCTCGACAAGCTGAATTTCGCGTCAAACGCCAGTGCGCTGGAAGTAGGCCCCGGCGACGGTGGCTTTCTGCCCGACCTGGCCCGGCGCTTCGCCCGCGTCACGGCCCTGGACAACAGCCCGACCATGCTCGAGCTGGCGCGCCAGGTCTGCGATCGCGAAGGCCTGGATAACGTAAACCTGCAGTTGGCCGATGCACTGGGTGCAACGGATGTGGAAGCCGACTGCGTTGTGCTGAACATGGTCCTGCACCATTTCAGCGACCCGGCCCAGGCCCTGCGCCTGTTGGCCAAACGGGTGAAAGCGGGCGGCAGCCTGCTGGTCACCGAACTGTGCAGCCATGACCAGGGTTGGGCGCGGGACGCCTGCGGCGACCTCTGGCTCGGCTTCGAACAGGACGACCTGGCCCGTTGGGCCAATGCGGCAGGGCTGGCCCCCGGGGACAGCCTCTACGTGGGCTTGCGTAACGGTTTCCAGATACAGGTCCGCCATTTCCAGCGGACGACTGGCGACACACACCATCGGTAAATTTTAGGAACCCGTCGAGATGAGCGAATACTCCCTTTTCACCTCCGAGTCCGTGTCCGAAGGGCATCCGGACAAGATCGCCGACCAGATTTCTGACGCGGTCCTGGACGCCATCATCGCCCAGGACAAGTACGCCCGCGTGGCCTGCGAAACCCTGGTCAAGACCGGTGTCGCCATCATCGCCGGCGAAGTCACCACCTCGGCCTGGGTCGACCTGGAAGAGCTGGTGCGCAAAGTCATCATCGACATCGGCTACAACAGCTCCGACGTCGGCTTCGACGGTGCCACCTGCGCCGTGATGAACATCATCGGCAAGCAGTCGGTGGACATCGCCCAGGGCGTCGACCGCTCCAAGCCGGAAGACCAGGGCGCGGGCGACCAGGGCCTGATGTTCGGCTACGCCAGCAACGAGACCGACGTGCTGATGCCGGCACCGATCTGCTTCTCGCACCGTCTGGTCGAGCGCCAGGCCGAAGCACGCAAGTCCGGCTTGCTGCCCTGGCTGCGCCCGGACGCCAAGTCGCAGGTCACCTGCCGCTACGAGAACGGCCGCGTGGTTGGCATCGACGCCGTTGTCCTGTCGACCCAGCACAACCCTGAGGTCTCGCAGAAAGACCTGCAGGAAGCGGTGATGGAGCTGATCGTCAAGCACACCCTGCCTGCCGAACTGCTGCACAAGGACACCCAGTACCACATCAACCCGACCGGCAACTTCATCATCGGTGGCCCGGTGGGCGACTGCGGCCTGACCGGCCGCAAGATCATCGTCGACTCCTACGGCGGCATGGCCCGCCACGGTGGTGGCGCGTTCTCCGGCAAGGACCCGTCCAAGGTCGACCGCTCCGCCGCCTACGCCGGCCGCTACGTGGCCAAGAACATCGTCGCCGCGGGCCTGGCCGAGCGTTGCGAGATCCAGGTGTCCTACGCCATCGGCGTAGCCCAGCCGACCTCCATCTCGATCAACACCTTCGGTACCGGCAAGGTATCCGACGACAAGATCGTCCAGCTGGTGCGCGAGTGCTTCGACCTGCGTCCGTACGCCATCACCACCATGCTCGACCTGCTGCACCCGATGTACCAGGAAACCGCTGCCTACGGTCACTTCGGCCGTACTCCGCAGCAGAAGACTGTTGGCGACGACACCTTCACCACCTTCACCTGGGAGCGCACCGACCGCGCCCAGTCGCTGCGTGACGCTGCCGGCCTGTAAGCTTCCTGCAACGGTAAATGAAAGCCCCTGCCGAGCGATCGGCAGGGGCTTTTTTCATGACATACAGGCTGACAACTGCGCCGTGCACGGACCGCAGCCATTGCCTAGGCTCGGGAACTCCACCCCGCCACGCAAGGATGCTGGCCATGCCCTGGATGCTGCTGATCCTGCTGCTGCACGCCTTCCCCGCCTACGCCCGTGACTGCCCGACCTGGACCGCCCAGCAAGCCGACGCTGAAATCGCCAGGTTGCGCGACACCCTTGGCCACTGGGACGACCACTACCACCGCCTGGGCAAGGCACTGGTAGCCGATGAGCTGTACGACCAGAGCCGCCAGCGCCTGCTGAACCTGCAGCGCTGTTTCGCGGTAGTGACCGAACTGGACTCGCTGGCCAGCTCACGCGGCCCGTCAGCCCACCCGGTTCCCCATACCGGCGTCGACAAACTGCCCGATGAAGCGGCCGTGAGGCGCTGGATGACGGGCAAGACTGGCGTCTGGGTCCAGCCGAAGGTCGACGGTGTTGCCGTATCGCTGATCTACCGGCAAGGCCGGCTGGTGCAACTGCTCAGCCGCGGCGACGGCCTTCAGGGGCACGACTGGAGCCGCCATGTTCCGAACCTCGAGTCGATCCCCCGGCAGCTATCGCGACCGCTGGACCTGACTCTTCAGGGCGAGTTGTACCTGCGCCTGGAGGCGCACGTGCAGGCCCAGGCAGGCAGTGCCAATGCCCGCGGCACCGTGGCCGGCTTGCTGGCGCGCAAGCAACTGGGGCGCGAGCGCGGTGCCAGCATCGGCCTGTTCGTCTGGGACTGGCCACACGGCCCGCCCCGCCAGGCCGAGCGGCTGGAACAACTGACAACGCTGGGGTTCCCGGACAGCCAGCACTACAGCAAAGCCATCGACAGCCCCGAGCAGGCCGCCCACTGGCGGCAGCAGTGGTACCGCTCGGCACTGCCCTTCGCTACCGACGGCGTGATCCTGCGTCAGGACAGCCGCCCGCCAGCCGAGCGCTGGCAGGCCAATGCGCCTTACTGGATCGCAGCCTGGAAGCATCCCTTTGCACAGGCGCTGGCTGAAGTCCGCGCAGTGCATTTCCGGGTTGGCCGCACAGGCAAGATCACCCCGCTGCTGGCACTTCGGCCGGTCGAGCTGGGTGATCGACGCGTCTCCCAGGTAAGCCTGGGCTCGCTGTCCCGCTGGCAGGCGAGCGACATCCGCCCCGGGGATCAGGTGGCGATCAGCCTGGCCGGGCTGACCATCCCGCGCTTCGAACAGGTCGTGCACCGTGCAACCGAGCGCCAACCCGTCACGCCGCCCGAGCCGGGCCGGTACGACGCCCACAGTTGCTGGCAGGCTAGCGCAGGTTGCGAGGAGCAGTTCATCGCCAGGCTCACCTGGCTGGGTGGCAAGCATGGCCTGGCCATGCCCGGCACCGGCCCGGGCACTTGGCAACGGCTGGTGGAAAGCGGCCGGGTGACCACCATCACCGACTGGCTGGCGCTGGATTCCGAGCAGCTGATGAGCGTGCCTGGCATCAGTCAGGCAACGTCCAGGCGCTTGCTGCACGGCTTTGCCGCCGGCCGTTCGCGGCCGTTCGCGCAGTGGCTTCGCGCACTCGGGGTACCGGCGCCACGCGCAGTATCGCTAGACGGAGACTGGCCGGCGCTGGCCAAGCGCTCTGCGCACGACTGGCAAACGCTGCCGGGAGTAGGCCAAATGCGAGCGCGACAACTGGCGAACTTCTTTTCCACAGCCGATGTTCAGCGCATTGCCGAACGGCTGGGTGACTACGATGTAGATGGATTCGGGCTGGCGAACCCCGGCGAAGCGCAATGAGTTTTCACAAAAACAGGTATGAAATGGGCTGGTTTGTTCTAGAAAGTTCCAACAAGGGTTTCTAAATCGGCAAAACCAAGGCAGCATTTGCCCCAACTTTTTGCTGCCCCGCCCCGTCAAGGAGGCCTTGATGAAACGTATTTCCACCCTCGTTCTGCTGGCAACGCTCGGCCTGACCGCAGGCATTGCCCAGGCTGCCCAGCCGGATGCCGGCCTGACTGGCTGCGCCGCCAAGCGCAGCGCCATCGAGAACCAGCTGAAGATCGCGCGTGACCACGGCAACAGCGACCAGGTCGCAGGCCTCGAAGAGGCGCTGCGCGGCGTCGACAACTGCACCGACGCGAGCCTGCGCAAGGAACGCGAGCAGAAGGTGCTGGATGCCCGTCACGAAGTGGCCCAGCGCGAAAAAGACCTGAAGAAGGCCGAGAAGAAAGGCGACGCTGAAAAGATCAACAAGCGCAAGGACAAGCTGGCCGAATCGCGCAAGGAACTGCAGGAAGCGGTCGACGAACTCGACCGCTGATCTGCATGCCCGTGAGGGCCTCATCGCCGGCAAGCCGGCTCCTACAGGATCACCACAGGCCTCAGCGTGGGAGCCGGCTTGCCGGCGATGAGGCCCTCACAGGCAATCAATGATTGCGGAACTCGGTATGGCAGGCCTTGCACGCGGCCTCGACCTTGTCCATCGGCCCCTTGAGCTGCGCAACGTCCAGCGGCTGGTTGCGTGTCACATCGACCAGTTCGCCGGTGACCCCTTCGAGCTGTCGTGCAAGGTCATGGAAGCGCGCCTGCCGCTCCCACACCTCAGGCCGTGCGCTGCTGTCACCGTCATCCCGGACCTGGGGAAAGTGCTGCCATGGCTCATGGGACAAGGCGTCGAGCGTGACCGCGCCGCCGGCGAATTTCACGCCGTCGAACGGCAAGCGCCCGCGCAACATGCCATGGTCTTGAGCATGTCCTTGAAAATCGCCTTGCGCTTGCCCAGTGGCGAGTTCGGGTCGACACGGTCACAGGCAGTCAGGGCAAGGGCGGCGAGCAGTACTACGGTCAATCGCTTGAACATCACGGTCACTTGGGCCTTCGCAAATGGGCGGCCAGTATCGCCGCCCCCCGGCCAAAGACCAATAGCCACATAAAACACAGGGGCGAATCTTCATGTTCGGCCCTGACAGGAAGCTTCCAATGAAATCTGCCCTGCGCCACCTGGCCTGGACACTCCCGGCCCTGGCATTGCTGGCCGGCTGTAACGACGGTGAAAACGCCAAGTCCGAACCCCATGCCATCGCCACCTACGCCCCGGCCGCCTGGAACGACCTGCCCAATGTCAGCGACAGCGACCTGCTGGCGGGTTTCGCTGCCTGGCGGGTTGGCTGTGAAAAACTCAAGCGCGACCCCGTGTGGGCCCCTACCTGTGAAGCCGCGCAGACGGTTGCCCAGGACCCCACCCAGGTACGCACCTTCCTGCAGGAGCAACTGCAGGTCTACGGCCTGCGTTCTGCCGAGCACAATGCCAACGGCCTGATCACGGGCTATTACGAGCCGGTCTACCCTGGCAGCCTGAAGCGTACCGAAGCGGCGCAGGTGCCGGTGTACGGGGTGCCGGAGGACATGATCGTGGTCGACCTGGCCAGCGTGTACCCCGAACTCAAGGGCAAGCGCCTGCGTGGCCGCATCGACGGCCGCGTACTCAAGCCCTACGACACCGCCGAGGTCATCTACCGCGACGGCGCCAAGGCACCCGTGCTGGCCTGGCTGACCGACCCGATGGACCTGCAGTTCCTGCAGATCCAGGGCTCGGGGCGCGTGCAACTGGACGATGGCCGGCAACTGCGCCTGGGCTACGCCGACCAGAACGGCCACCCGTACCGACCGATTGGCCGCTGGCTGATCGAACAGGGCCAGCTGAAGAAGGAAGACGTGAGCATGGGCGCCATTCACGCCTGGGCCCAGGCCAATCCGCAGCGCGTACCGGAACTGCTGGCCAGCAACCCCAGCTACGTGTTCTTCAGCGCGCGCCCTGACAGCAACGAAGGGCCACGCGGCTCGCTCAACGTGCCGCTCACCGCCGGCTACAGCGTGGCCATCGACCGCAAGGTGATACCGCTGGGCAGCCTGCTGTGGTTGTCCACCACGCGACCTGATGGCAGCCCTGTGGTCCGCCCGGTCGGAGCCCAGGATACCGGCGGCGCGATCACCGGTGAGGTGCGCGCAGACCTGTTCTGGGGGACGGGCCCGGAGGCCGGGGAACTGGCTGGCAACATGAAGCAGCAGGGGCAGATCTGGATGCTGTGGCCCAAGGGCAAGCCATTACCCGAGGTGCCGAAGGTTCTGTGAACCTGCACTGGCCTCAGACAGAAACCACGAAGAACGAAACGATCAGCGCCAGCCCGCCGAACCACACCAGCGAGCGCAACGCCGCCCAGTCCGCCAGATAGCAGATGATGTACAGCAGGCGGCTGGTGATATACATCACCGCCAGCACATCCTGCGTCACCTGCTCGGCATTGCCGACGACATCCGCCACCAGCACCGCCGCCGCGAAGGCCGGAAACGCTTCATAGCTGTTCTGCTGCGCGGCATGGGCCCGGCGCGGCAGCCCCGACAGCGTGTCGAGGAAGGCGCGCGGGTCGTGATTGTCCTTCAGACCGAAGCGGCCGCTAGCGACCTTGGCGATCAACGCACAGAGCGGCGCCAGCACCAGCGCGATCAGGATGCACCACAGGGCAACGGTCATGCTCATGACTCCTTGTTCGAAAATGGATTAGAGCTTCATCACCAGCATGCCTGCCAGGACCAGCCCGCAAGCTAGGAGTCTTGGCCCGCCAAAAGGTTCTTTGAGGTAGCGCATGCCCAGCAGCACCACCAGGATCACGCTCAGCTCACGCAACGCTGCTGCCTCGGCCACCGAGCCCAGGTGCATGGCCCACAGCACCAGCGCGTAGCTGAGCAGCACGCACAGTCCCACCGCCAGGCCCAACCGCCATTGCATGCGCCAGAACAGCACGAACGGTGCCCGCCGCGCCACGCTGGCCAGCAATGGGAATGGCCAGGCGCTGAGCAAGGTCAGCCACACCAGGTAGTCCCAAGGCTTGCCCCACAGCCGCACGGCCTGCCCGTCGAACCAGGTGTAGCAGCCGATGCACAAGCCGATCAGCGCCACCACCGGCAACATCGACCAGGGCAGCCGATCTCCGCCGCCGCCCTGCCACAACAGGCAGGCCATGCCGCAAGGGATCAGCAGGATGCCGATGATCTGCTGCTGGCTCAGCGACTCGCCGGCGAACGCCAGGGTCAGCCCCAGCACCACCAGCGGCGACAGCCCGCGCATCAGAGGATAGACCAGGCCCAGGTCGCCAACCCGGTAGGCCTGGATCAGCAGGAAGCGGTACAGCTGCTCGGCCAGCGCCGAGGCCAGCAACCAGGGCCAGATCTCGGCCGGGGGAAATTCGGTGAACGCCACGGCGAACACGGCGAAGACCAGCGCCACGGTGTCCATGCTGGCGATCACCAGCAAGCGCTCACCGCTGAATTTGATCAAGGTGTTCCAGGTCGCGTGCAGCAGGGCGGCGATCAGAACCAGGGAAGTTGCCAACACGCGGGGCGCTCCTTGCAGTCAGAGCTGGCAACGATACAACGCTTCCGGTCCGGAGGGAGCCATGGAACGAAAAGAACAAATCCGGTCAAAGCTGTGTCCCGAAACCATCGCCAGGCCATCAAACAACTGCCCGATGCCCCTCGGGTACGACTTGGAAGCCATCGTTACAGGATTTGGGATGCTTGAATTAGTAGCCGCGTTTATCTGCCTCACCACCCTCCTCACCTACGTCAACTACCGCTTCATCGGCCTGCCGCCCGCGATCGGCGTGATGGTCACGGCACTGCTGTTTTCCCTGATGCTTCAGGGCCTGAGCCTGATCGGCTTCCCGGGCCTGGAAGAACGCGTCGAAGGGCTGATGAACCAGATCGACTTCAATGACCTGCTGATGCACTGGATGCTCGCGTTCCTGCTGTTCGCCGGCGCACTGCACGTCAACCTTGCGGACCTGCGCAGCTACCGCTGGCCCATCGGCCTGCTGGCCACCCTGGGTGTATTGATCGCCACCGTGGTGATCGGTTATCTGTCGCACTGGGTATTCGCCCTGTTCGGCTGGCAGGTGCCGCTGATCTACTGCCTGCTGTTCGGCGCGCTGATCTCCCCGACCGACCCGATCGCCGTGCTCGGCGCCCTGCGGACCGCCAACGCCTCCAAACCGCTGAAAACCACCATCGTCGGCGAGTCGCTGTTCAACGACGGCACTGCGGTCGTGGTATTCACCGTGCTGCTGGGGATCATCCAGCTGGGCGAAACGCCGAGCTTTTCCGACACCGCGCTGCTGTTCGCCCGCGAAGCCATCGGCGGCGTGGTGTTCGGCGGGCTGATCGGCTACGCCACCTACCGCATGATCAAGAGCGTCGAGCAGTACCAGGTCGAGGTCATGCTGACCCTGGCACTGGTCATCGGTGGCTCGGCGATGTGCTACGAGCTGCACGTCTCGGCGCCGATCGCGATGGTGGTGGCCGGCCTGATCATCGGCAACCTGGGTCGCAACCTGGCGATGAACGACATGACCCGCCGCTACATGGACGGTTTCTGGGAACTGATCGACGACATGCTCAACGCCTTGCTGTTCGCGCTGATCGGCCTGGAGCTGTTGCTGCTGCCGTTCAACTGGCTGCACCTGGCGGCGGGCGGTGTGCTGGCGGTGGCGGTGCTGCTGTCGCGCTTGCTGACGGTGGCGCCGGCCATCCTGCTGCTGCGCCGCTGGCGCAGTGTGCCGAAGGGCACGGTGCGGGTGCTGACCTGGGGTGGCTTGCGCGGCGGGGTTTCGGTGGCGCTGGCGCTGTCGTTGCCGCAAGGCAGCGAGCGCGACCTGCTGCTGTCGATCACCTATATCGTGGTGCTGTCGTCGATTCTGGTGCAGGGGTTGAGCATTGGCGGCGTGGTGCGAAGGGTCAGCGCACAGCCTTGAGTATGGCAGGGGCCGCTTGCCGGCGATTGGGCTGCAGAGCAGCCCCAAAGCCATCACTCCACCGCCGAATCCGGGAACTGGTCCTGCACGTACTTGATCTCGGTCCGCCCGTGGGCCGCCGGCAGGCCATCCTCGCCCAGATTGACGAAGACCATCTTGTCGACCGTCAGGATGCTCTTGCGGGTGATCTTGTTACGCACTTCACACTTGAGGGTGATCGAGGTACGGCCGAACTCGGTGGCGGTAATGCCCAGTTCGATGATGTCGCCCTGGCGCGAAGCGCTGACGAAGTTGATTTCCGACATGTACTTGGTCACCACGCGCTGGTTGCCCAGCTGGACGATGGCGTAGATCGCCGCCTCTTCGTCGATCCAGCGCAGCAAGCTGCCGCCGAACAGGGTGCCGTTGGGGTTGAGGTCTTCGGGTTTTACCCATTTGCGGGTGTGAAAGTTCATCAGTACTCCTGACCTGCGTGGCTAACGTGAAGCAATGATGGCAGAGCCGCGACGGGTGCTCCATTGAACATCGACTATCGTCTCGATTAATCGACAGAAAGCCTTTGGTGTGTCACACAGCCACGGCTATAATCCCTGCCGATTCACATGGCAGCCCGTAGCGGTGCCATGCCCGCCACCCACCCGAGGGGCGCTGCAGCAGGGTCTTCCTGTCAGGCTCGGATGGGGCGTTGTCCGCTCCCGCGGACGCTCAACGCACAACGGCGCCCATTCGCACACTACGAATGGAGGCTCTCATGAGCGCTGTAAACACGCCTGCAGGTTTTACCGATTTCAAGGTCGCCGACATCTCCCTGGCCGCCTGGGGCCGTCGCGAAACCATCATCGCCGAGTCGGAAATGCCTGCCCTGATGGGCCTGCGTCGCAAGTACCTGACCGAGCAGCCGCTCAAGGGTGCGAAGATCCTGGGCTGCATCCACATGACCATTCAGACTGCCGTGCTGATCGAGACCCTGGTTGCCCTGGGTGCCGAAGTGCGCTGGTCGTCCTGCAACATCTTCTCCACCCAGGACCAGGCCGCTGCGTCCATCGCCGCCGCCGGTATCCCGGTCTTCGCCTGGAAAGGTGAAACCGAGGAAGAGTACGAGTGGTGCCTGGAGCAGACCATCCTCAAGGATGGCCAGCCATGGGACGCCAACATGATCCTCGACGACGGCGGTGACCTGACCGAGCTGCTGCACAAGAAATACCCGGCCGTGCTGGACCGCGTCCACGGCGTCACCGAAGAGACCACCACCGGCGTGCACCGCCTGCTGGACATGCTGGCCAAAGGCGAGCTGAAAGTCCCGGCGATCAACGTCAACGACTCGGTCACCAAGAGCAAGAACGACAACAAGTACGGCTGCCGTCACAGCCTGAACGACGCCATCAAGCGCGGTACCGACCACCTGCTGTCGGGCAAGCAGGCCCTGGTGATCGGCTACGGTGACGTGGGCAAGGGTTCGGCCCAGTCCCTGCGCCAGGAAGGCATGATCGTCAAGGTCACCGAAGTCGACCCGATCTGCGCCATGCAGGCCTGCATGGACGGCTTCGAGCTGGTCTCGCCGTTCATCGACGGTATCAACGACGGCACCGAAGCCAGCATCGACAAGGCCCTGCTGGGCAAGATCGACCTGATCGTCACCACCACCGGTAACGTCAACGTCTGCGATGCCAACATGCTCAAGGCCCTGAAGAAGCGTGCCGTGGTCTGCAACATCGGCCACTTCGACAACGAGATCGACACCGCCTTCATGCGCAAGAACTGGGCATGGGAAGAGGTCAAGCCACAGGTACACAAGATCCACCGTACCGGCGCTGGCGACTTCGACCCGCAGAACGACGACTACCTGATCCTGCTGGCCGAAGGCCGCCTGGTGAACCTGGGCAACGCCACCGGCCACCCAAGCCGCATCATGGACGGCTCGTTCGCCAACCAGGTTCTGGCGCAGATCTTCCTGTTCGAGCAGAAGTACGCCGACCTGTCGGCCGAGAAGAAAGCCGAGCGTCTGACCGTTGAAGTACTGCCGAAGAAGCTCGACGAAGAAGTGGCCCTGGAAATGGTCCGCGGCTTCGGCGGCGTGGTCACCAAGCTGACCAAGCAACAGGCCGACTACATCGGCGTGACTGTCGAAGGCCCGTTCAAGCCCCACGCCTACCGCTACTAAGCGACAAGCGCCCGTCGGCATGTCGCCGGGCGCTTGTAGTCGTTGAATCTTGATCGATGCCCAAGCCAGGCCGGCCCCCACCGCCCTGGCTTTTACTTGCAGCTTGCGGCCTCTGGCTTGCAGCTGAGGAAACAGAGATGTCACAAGAACGCCGCTACAGTTTCGAATTCTTCCCCACCAAGACCGATGCCGGTCACGAAAAGCTGATGGGCGTAGCCCGCCAGCTGGCCGCCTGCAACCCGGACTTTTTCTCCTGCACTTACGGCGCCGGCGGTTCGACCCGCGACCGCACACTGAACACCGTGCTGCAGCTGGAAAGCGAAGCGAAGGTGCCGGCCGCCCCGCACTTGTCGTGCGTCGGTGACACCAAGGACGAGCTGCGCGCCCTGCTTGCCCAGTACAAGACCGCAGGCATCAAGCGCATCGTTGCCCTGCGCGGCGACCTGCCATCGGGCATGGGTATGGCCAGTGGTGAACTGCGCTATGCCAGCGACCTGGTCGAATTCATCCGCCAGGAAAGCGCTGACCACTTCCACCTGGAAGTAGCCGCCTATCCGGAAATGCACCCGCAGGCGCGCAACTTCGAAGCCGACCTGGCCAACTTCGTGCACAAGGTCAAGGCCGGTGCCGACAGCGCCATCACCCAGTACTTCTTCAACGCCGACAGCTATTTCTACTTCGTCGAGCGCGCACAGAAGCTGGGCGTGGACATCCCGGTGGTGCCCGGCATCATGCCGATCACCAACTACAGCAAGCTGGCACGCTTTTCCGATGCCTGCGGCGCCGAGATCCCGCGCTGGATCCGCAAGCAGCTGGAAGCCTATGCCGATGACACCGCCAGCATCCAGGCATTCGGCGAGGAAGTGATCACGCGCATGTGCGAGCAACTGCTGCAAGGCGGCGCTCCAGGCCTGCACTTCTATACCCTGAACCAGGCCGATGCCAGCCTGGCGATCTGGAACAACCTGAAGCTGCCTCGCTGAAGCTTTCCGGCAAGATTGCCTTCAGAAAGAACCAAGGCCTTAGTCATGGACTGAGGCCTTGTTTTCTTCCGGCCCGACAGGTCTTGCCTGAGATGCGACCGCTTTCGCATCCCCGCCCACAGCGGGTCTACCTGACCTTTGACCCGGCCATCAGGCATCAGAAGGCCTGTTTCAACATCGTCTGCGTTCTGGCCTTGCCACGGCTGAGCGCGTAATCTCGCGCCATGCCTGTTATCAACCGCCTGTTGTGCATTTTCCTGCTCGCCTGCCTGAGCCCGATGGCGCTGGGCGAACGACTGCGCCTGGTCAGCGACGACTGGGCGCCGTACATCTATCGGCAGGCCGATCAGCCCACCGGTATCGACTATGAAGTCACCACCGAAGTCTTCAGGCGCCTGGGGGTCGAGGTGGAATGGGAATTCCTGCCCTGGAAGCGCTGCCTGGCCATGGTCGAACAAGGCCTGGCGGATGGGGTGATGGACATCTTCAAGATCGAAGCGCGCAAGGGCTACATGGTATACCCGGTCGAGCCCATGTCGGATGTCGAGTTCGTGCTGTACCAGGCGAGCAAGCGCCGCCATGTGGTCGACCAGCTCAGCGACCTGCGCGACCTGACCGTGGGCACCTCGCCAGGCTATGCCTATGGCCCTGCCTTCGAACAAGCCGCGGGCTTCACACGTGAATCGGCCCAGAGCCATGAAGCCAATTTCGGCAAGCTCGTGCTCGGGCGCATCGACCTGCTGGTGACCGACCGCATGGTCGGGCGCTACCTGCGACGACAACTTGGCCTGGAGAAACAGGTCGAAGAGTTGCCTCTGGTCATCAGCCGTCAGTCCCAATACCTGGGCCTGGCCCGCAAACCTGGGCGCGAAAAACTGGCCCAGGCTTTTGCCGATGAGCTGCGACGGTTCAAGCAAGAACCGGCCTACGTTGCAATAATCGCACGCTATATCGGCGACACCGGCCATCTTCCCGACGCCGTTGAGCAGCAGGAAAGCAGCACGCAGCGCTAGCTCTGTTATACTCGGGCCTTCCCGCCCGGCTCACGCCCGGACGCTCGGCCTCGCAACAAGCACCCAGATCGGTACTGACGCCCCTTGGCGCTCATCCCCCGCTTCCGGGATGCGCAGTGAAAGCCCAGCTGGACCGGACGCGATCGCATCCCACCGATGCCCGTCGCGCCAGGCAGAACATCCCAACGGGCCCAGCCCCAACGAGAACAGGATTGCCCATGTCCTTTGCTTCCCTCGGTCTCTCCGAGGCTCTTGTCCGCGCTATCGAAGCAGCGGGCTATACCCAGCCGACTCCGGTGCAACAGCGGGCCATTCCCGCCGTGTTGCAAGGTCGCGACCTGATGGTTGCCGCACAGACTGGTACTGGTAAGACCGGCGGCTTCGCCCTGCCGATTCTCGAGCGCCTGTTCCCGGCCGGTCACCCTGACAAATCCCAGCGCCATGGCCCGCGCCAACCGCGTGTACTGGTGCTGACCCCGACCCGCGAGCTGGCAGCCCAGGTGCACGACAGCTTCAAGGTGTATGCCCGTGACCTGCCGTTGGTCAGCGCCTGCATCTTTGGTGGCGTCGGCATGAACCCGCAGATCCAGGCGATCGCCAAAGGCGTCGACATCCTGGTGGCCTGCCCTGGCCGCCTGCTCGACCTGGCCGGCCAAGGCAAGGTAGACCTGGCCCATGTAGAAATCCTGGTGCTGGACGAAGCCGACCGCATGCTCGACATGGGCTTCATCCACGACGTCAAGAAGGTCCTTGCCCGCCTGCCGGCCAAGCGCCAGAACCTGCTGTTCTCGGCGACCTTCTCCAAGGACATCACGGACCTTGCCGACAAGCTCCTGCACAACCCGGAGCGCATCGAGGTCACCCCGCCGAACACCACGGTCGAGCGTATCGAGCAGCGCGTCTATCGCCTGCCTGCCAGCCACAAGCGCGCACTGCTGGCGCACCTGATCACCCTGGGTGCCTGGGAGCAGGTGCTGGTGTTCACCCGCACCAAGCACGGCGCCAACCGCCTGGCCGAATACCTGGAAAAGCACGGCCTGAGCGCCGCCGCGATCCACGGCAACAAGAGCCAGAACGCCCGCACCAAGGCCCTGGCCGACTTCAAGGCCAACTCGGTGCGCGTGCTGGTCGCCACCGACATCGCCGCACGCGGCCTGGATATCGACCAACTGCCCCACGTGGTCAACTTCGAGCTGCCGAACGTCGAGGAAGACTACGTTCACCGTATCGGCCGTACCGGCCGTGCCGGGCGTTCGGGCGAAGCCATTTCCCTGGTCGCGCCGGATGAAGAGAAACTGCTCAAGAGCATCGAGCGCGTCACCAAGCAGAAGATCGCCGATGGCGACCTGATGGGCTTCGACCCAAGCCAGGTGGAGGCCGAGAAGCCTGAAGTGCGCGAACGCCCGCAAAACAGCGGCCGTGGCGGTCGCAACCAGCAGGCCCGTGGCGACGGTGGCAAAGAAGGCAGCGGTGGCCGCAAGGACAAGGGCAAGGACAAAGGCAAGGCCAAGCCGCAGGCAGCGGACAAGCCCGCCGACAAGGAAAAGACCGGCGACAAGCAACAGCCGCGCAAGCCGCGTGACAAGAAGCCGCGCCAGCAACAGGCAGGCCAGGCTGGCGCGCCGAAAGCGCCTGCCGACCGTGACCCGGAAGAATTCCTGGACGACGACGTCGACAACTTCGGCAACCGCGCCGACTACGTCAGCCCGTACCAGAACGCCAAGAACCAGGGCCGCAATCGTCGCCCAGGTGGCGCTGCCAGCCAAGGCCAACAAGGCCAGGCTACTGGCCAGGGCAACACTGGCGGCGGCCAGGGCCGCACCGGTGGTGGTGGGCAGCCACGTAACGCCAGCGGCGAGAAGCGTCCGCCGCGCAACAACACGGGCGGTGGTGGCCGTCGCGATGGTGGTGGCGGTCGCAACCGCCCTGCCGGTCGTGACGATGCCTCGCGCCAGGAGCCAGCGGTACGCAGCTCGCGTGAGCCGCAGAACCAGCCAGTGATCATCCGCAAGGAATCCAAGCTCGACCGTTATCCGACGCCCGAGCAACTGGACGACCTGCCGAGCCGCCCGCGCGGTGAGCGCCCTGCGCTGCTGACCCGCAAGGGCTGAGTCTGTATCGGCCCTATCGCCGGCAAACCGGCTCCCACAGGGTTTTGCACCACCCTCTATTGTGGGAGCCGGCTTGCCGGCGATGACGCCCGAACAGACAAACGAAAACGCCGCCTGAAAAGGCGGCGTTTTTTATTACCAAGGCAAAGGCTTACTTCTGCTTCACACCTTCGACACTGATATCCAGGTCCAGGGTCTGCGAAGTCGCGCCTGGACCCTTGATGCCGAAGTCGTTCAGGTTAAGGGTGGTGGTGGCATTGAAGCCGGCACGCTCACCGCCCCATGGGTCCTTGCCTTCACCGTTGAAGGTGGCCTTGAAGGTCACCGGCTTGGTCACACCGTGCATGGTCAGGTCACCGGTGACGTCCGCGGTCTTGTCACCGGTCGATTTGACGCTGGTAGACACGAACTTGGCGTTTGGATACTTCTTCGCATCCAGGAAGTCTTTGCTGGCGATGTGCTTGTCACGCTCGGCGTGGTTCGACCACAGGCTGGCTGTCTTCAGGTCGACGTTGATCTTGCTGGCTTCAGGCTTGGCGCTGTCCCAGGTGAAATTACCGTCGAAGTCCTTGAAGGTACCGTGAATGAAGCTGTAGCCCAGGTGGCTGATCTTCCAGTCGACGAACGCGTGCTGGCCTTCCTTGTCGATCTTGTACTCGGCAGCCATGGCCTGGCCAGCGGAGATCAGAGCGGTACCGAGCGCCAGGGCGGCAAAAGTCTTTTTCAACATCCTTACTTTCCTTCCGTTGCAATTGAGGTTGAGAGTCAAGCTTTGCGGCCCAGCATGCGAGTCAGGGTCGCGTCACGGTCGATGAAATGGTGTTTCAAGGCTGCCAGGGCATGCAGCACGGCAAAGATCACCAGGCCCCAGGCCAACCAGAGGTGAATGGCACCTGCCACGTCAGCCTGGTCGGGCAGGTCGCTGATCAAGGCCGGCACTTCGAACAGGCCGAAGACCGGAATGCCAACGCCATCGGCGGTCGAAATCAGGTAACCGGCGGCCATCACCGCAAACAGCCCAAGGTACAGTGCCAGGTGGCCCACTTTGGCGGCCACGCGGGTCAGCGGGCCGTGGTTAGCGGGTGACGGCGGCGGTGGGCTGACGAAGCGCCAGATCACACGCAACAGCATCACAGCCAGCAGCACCAGGCCGATGCTCTTGTGCAGGTCAGGGGCAGATTTTCGCCACGGGCTGTAGTAGTCGAGCCCGACCATCCACAACCCCAGGCCAAACAGGCCGAAGACTGCCAGCGCCACGCCCCAGTGCAGGACAATGCTGACGACGCCATAGCGAGAAGATGAATTGCGCAGTTGCATGATTTGCAGTGTTTCCCCGTGAAAGCTGTGCAAAGACTAACGCGAAACGTATCGAATAAAAGCGGAAAAAATCGCTCAGGATTATCGAGAAAATCGATAAATAGTGTGTGAGATCGCTATTAAGGAAACATTAACGATAGCGGGGAAATCGAACTTGTCAGCACCGGCCTCGTGACGGGCAAAGCCACGTCCGCAGAGGCCGGTAGCTTACAGACTCAGTTGGCCTTGGCCTGGGCGTTGGCGACCGGTTTCTTCACCGGCTCCGACTTGGCGGTGGCTTTTTTCGGTTCGGTAGCTTTATGGGCCTGCTTGGCCGCCGGTTTGTGCGCAGGCTTGGTCGGTGTCTTGCTGGCAGCTGGCGTGGCCGGCTCTTCCTTGGCGATCGCAGCTGGCACAGCCTCGGCCGTAGCAGCAACCGGTGCCGGCGCTGGTGCAGGTTCCTCGGCCTTGGCAACCGGTGCTGCCTTCACCTCAGGCTTGTCAGCACCGCCAAACAGCCGCGAGAAGAAGCCGCCCTTGTCCTTCGCCACTGCTGCGCCCGTCGTTGCAGCGGCGGCCACGGTCGCAGCCTTGGCCGGGTCAAACGATTTGCCAGCGAGCAAGTCCTGTACCTGGCTGGCGGCACGCTGGCCGCTGCGCAGGGCGCCCTCGAGGGTGCCCGGGTACAGGGCATCGGTGTGCTCGCCTGCGAAGGCGATGCGCTGCACCGGGCGCTCCCACAGGCGCCAGTACTTGCTGATCTGCCCCGGGCCGTAGGCCAGGTAGGCGCCGCCCGTGCCGGCGTCGGTGCTGTAGCGCTTGACCTCGTAACCGGTGAACGCGCCACGGGCCTGTGGATAGAAGGCATGCAGGCGGATCAGCACCTGATCAACCATCTGCTTGTCACCGAAGGCCTGCAGCAGCCGTGCGTTGTCGCCGGACAGGTTGATCACCACATTGGCGCCGCCCTTGAGCGCAGGCTCGATCCACAGCATGCCAAGACCGGCGTTGCTGAAGATTTCGCCGGACATGCGTGAACGGCTTTCCCACACAGGCTGCTTGAACTTGAGCATCAGCTGGTCGCGCCAACCGTAGTTGGTGCCCCTCAGCGCGGCCACGTGCTGGGTATCCAGGCCCGGGGTGATCTGGATCTTGGCCAAGGCCCGCAGGGGCACGGCCATGACCACGTAGTCGGCCTGGTAGGAAGCGCTGCCGGCCTTGACCGTGACACCGTCCTTGTCCTGCACGATGGAGGTGACCGGCGAGTTGGTCTTGATGGTCTTCAGCTGTTTGACGAACGCCTGGGCCAGCACCGGGCTGCCGCCGGGCAGGCGCGCAGCGCGCAGGTCACGGTCGCTGACGCCACGGTAGACCCGGTTCTGCTGGGCGAAGTACAGCAGCGAAAGGCGCGACGGCTCATCGTAGCGGGTGCGGATCTGCTGGTTGATCAACTGGCGTGCGGTGGTCGGCAGTTGCAGCTTGTCGAGCCAGGTGGAGACGTTCATCTGGTCGAGGGCGAACAGCGTGCTGGTCGCCTGCGGGTTGAGCGGGTCGTCGATCGAGCGGGCCAGGTCGTCAAGGGTCTTTTCGTAGCGTTTGAGCGCCTCGGCGGTGGTCGGTTGCTTGGTGGGCAGGTCGGTGGCGCTGAAATACTCACCGTCGATCAGGTAGCCGGGGGTTCGCACGAATTCAGGCGCCGGCAGTGTCTCGAGCTTGAAACGGTCCAGGTACTGGTTGAGTACCGGCTGGGCCTTGCCATTGCCGATCCATTCGCTGGTGGCCAGGCCCGAACGACCGCCCATGCCTGCCTTGGCTTCCAGCAAGGTCACCTGCCAGCCTTTGTTCTGCAGCTCGTAGGCTGCGGTCAGGCCTGCCAGGCCACCGCCCACGACGATCGCCGAAGGTGTCTTGTCCTTGGCCAGCGTGGCGCCGCTGGACACACCGATCAATACCAACGCGCACAGGCGCACCCAAGCAGCAGCCATGATGGCGAACTCCAAGTCAGACGTTACAGAAATGGGAAGAGGCAGGAATGCCCCGAGGCGATGCGTTAAGAATACGTCAGGTATGCAGACCCTGCCAGCACAGTGACATCAAGTCCCTTTGGCAACTGGCATTTTTGTCAGTAGCCAGGCCTTGCGCCGCTGCGCGAGGCTTACGAGCGTGTCGAGAAAGCCGACAAAAGGAGCTACCCATGGTCTACGAGGAGCACTTTGCACAGGTCCCCCGGCAGCACCTGTCGCACAAGCAGACACTGTTGACCCCCTCAGGGTTGAGCATCCGCTCCAACGGTACCTCCGGGGCCGGCTTTCATGAGGCCTTCAAGGGCGAGCACGGCACGGAGCTGGTGATCGGCGAGCACAGCGACGTGGAAATCGCCTTCGAGCAGGAAGTCGACAGCCTACTCCTGGAGTACTACGTCGTCAGCGACCGACATTTCGACGATGTGCGGATGCTGCTGGATACCGATGGCTACGATGTCGACCTGATCGCGCCGACCCCGCGCGACTTCTACTGGCTGACGCTCTCGGGCAGCGGTTATACCGAGTTCCTGCCCGGTCCCCTCGCCACGCAGCCTTACCACCAGGTCATCGGCGGGCCGTTCAGGCGCCTGACCATCTCCACTTCACAGGCCGGCACCGTGCACATCCGCAAGCTCGAATGGACCCGCACCTGTCGTCATTGACCCTTGGCGGTTGTCCTGCCCCCTGGCATTGCTTAGGCTTACGCGGTCAACCCAAGCCGCAATGCCAGGAGAAGTGCCGATGGGCCTCAACGATCAGTGGATGCAACGTGACCTCAAGGTCCTGTGGCACCCCTGCACCCAGATGAAAGACCATGAGCAACTGCCACTGATCCCGATCAAGCACGGCGAAGGCGTATGGCTCGAGGACTTCGATGGCAAGCGTTACCTGGATGCCGTCAGCAGCTGGTGGGTCAATGTGTTCGGCCACGCCAACCCACGCATCAACCAGCGCATCAAGGACCAGGTCGACCAGCTCGAGCACGTGATTCTCGCCGGTTTCAGCCACCAGCCGGTGATCGAGCTGTCCGAGCGGCTGGTGGCCATGACGCCGGCCGGGCTGGACCGGGTGTTCTACGCCGACAATGGCTCTTCGTGCATCGAAGTGGCACTGAAGATGAGCTTCCACTACTGGCAGAACATCGGCAAACCGGCGAAGAAGCGCTTCGTCACCCTGACCAACAGCTACCACGGCGAAACCATCGCCGCGATGTCGGTCGGCGATGTGCCGCTGTTTACCGAAACCTACAAGGCCTTGCTGCTCGACACCATCAAGGTGCCCAGCCCGGACTGCTACCTGCGCCCCGAGGGCATGGGCTGGGAAGAACATTCACGCAACATGTTCGCGGCCATGGAGCAGACCCTGGCCGAACACCATGAAACCCTTTCGGCGGTGATCATCGAGCCGCTGATCCAGGGCGCGGGCGGCATGCGCATGTACCATCCGGTCTACCTCAAGCTGCTGCGCGAGGCCTGCGACCGCTATGGCGTGCACCTGATCCACGACGAGATTGCCGTGGGCTTCGGTCGCACCGGCACCATGTTCGCCTGCGAACAGGCCGGCATCCGCCCGGACTTCCTGTGCCTGTCCAAGGCCCTGACCGGCGGCTACCTGCCGCTGGCCGCCTGCCTGACCACCGACACCGTGTACCAGGCGTTCTACGACGACTACCCGACCCTGCGCGCGTTCCTCCATTCGCACAGCTACACCGGTAACCCGTTGGCCTGTGCTGCCGCCCTGGCGACCCTGGACATCTTCGAGCAGGACAACGTGATCGAGGCCAACAAGGCACTGTCGGCACGCATGGCCAGCGCCACCGCGCACCTGGCCGACCACGCCCATGTCGCCGAAATTCGCCAGACCGGCATGGCGCTGGCCATCGAGATGGTGCAGGACAAGGCCGGCAAGGTCGCCTACCCCTGGCAGGAGCGCCGTGGCCTGAAGGTGTTCGAGCACGCCCTGACCCGTGGCGCGCTGTTGCGCCCGCTGGGCAGCGTGGTGTACTTCCTGCCGCCGTATGTGATTACCCCGGAGCAGATCGACTTCCTCGCCGACGTGGCCACCGAGGGCATCGACATCGCCACCCGCAGCAGCGTCAGCGTGGCGGTACCTGCCGACTTCCACCCCGACTTCCGCGATCCGGGCTGATTGCTGACTTCGCCACACCACCATCCCCTGTAGGAGCGGGCTTGCCCGCGATCAAGGGCGAAGCCCTTGCCAGACACCGCGGTGCCTTCATCGCGGGCAAGCCCGCTGCTACAGGTAAAGCACTGTGTTCCTAATTTCCCGAGCAGAACCATGAGACTGTCCCGCTTCTTCATCGACGCCCCCCTGAGCCTCGGCGAGCACGACCTGCCCGAAGCCCAGGCCCACTACATTGGCCGCGTCCTGCGCATGGCCCCCGGCGATGCCGTGCAACTGTTCGACGGCAGCGGCCAGGAGTACCTCGGCCAGTTGCTCGAAGTCGGCAAGAAGAGCGTGCGCGTCAGCCTCGACCAGGCGCTGCCTGGCCAGGCCGATTCACCGCTGCAGATCCACCTGGGCCAGGGCCTGTCCCGCGGCGAACGCATGGACTGGGCCATCCAGAAGGCCACTGAGCTGGGCGTCAACGAGATCACCCCGATCGTCAGCGAACGCTGTGAAGTGCGCCTGAAGGACGAGCGCGCAGACAAACGCCTGGCCCATTGGCGCCAGGTAGCCATCAGCGCCTGCGAGCAGTGCGGCCGCTCGACCCTGCCGGTGATCCACCCGCCAGTGACCCTGGCCGAGTGGATCAAGACCAGCGAAGCGGACCTGAAACTGGTACTGCACCCGGTCGCCGAGCCGCTGACCAGCCACGCCAAGCCCACGCGCCTGGCCTTCCTGATCGGCCCCGAAGGCGGCTTGAGCGAGGCCGAAGTAGACCAGGCCAAGGCGGCAGGCTTCCACGCCGCCCGCCTGGGCCCGCGCGTGCTGCGTACCGAGACCGCGCCGGTGGTTGCACTCGCGGTGGCGCAGCAGTTGTGGGGCGATTTTTCGTAAAAAAAGCTAACGCACGTACAGCGACACCGCGACAAAGTGCATCAGGCTGCCGGCAATCACGAACAAGTGCCAGATGCCATGCCAGTGGCGGAACCGGCTGTCGAAGGCGAAGAAGAGGATGCCCACGGTGTAGAACACCCCGCCGGCCGCCAGCCAGGCGAAGCCGGCGGTGCCGAGGCTGTTCAGCAAGGGTTTGACTGCCACCAGGACGATCCAGCCCATCACCGCGTAGATGACGATCGACAGGACCCGCGCCTCGGAGCGCGGTTTGATTTCCTGCAGCATGCCGATCACCGCCAGGCCCCAGACCACGCCGAACAGGCTCCAGCCCCAGGGGCCGCGCAGGCTGACCAGGCAGAAGGGCGTGTAACTGCCGGCGATCAGCAGGTAGATCGACAGGTGATCGAGCTTGCGCATGATCACCTTCGCGCGGCCGCGGGTGCTGTGGTACAGGGTCGAGATGCTGTAGAGCAACAGCAGCGTGGCGCCGTAGATGGAGAAGCTGACGATCTTCCAGGGGTCGCCCTGCAGACCTGCGACGACGATCAGCCAGATGGCACCGATACAGGCCAGGACGGCACCGACCAGGTGGGTCCAGGCGTTGAAGCGTTCACCGTGATACATGCAAACACAGACCTCCTTGGGTGGGCTGGGTTCCTTCATGGGCCCTATCGCCGGCAAGCCGGCGATAGGGCCATCGGCCTCACATCCTACCCAACCCCAGGTTGCAATTGCGCGTCACGCACCAGCCTTTCCAGCCCGACCAGGTCCGGCACCCGCGCCACCTGCTCCCCCACCTGCACCGCCGCCAGCTCCAGGCTGCCCAGCGCCACATCCACATAGTTGAGCTGGCTGTCGAGCTTGCACGAACGCGGAATGTCCTGCAGCAACACCGCCAGATACCGCAAGCCGGTGTCACCCAAGGCATTGAGCACCACGATGCGCGCCCGCTCGCCACACGGTGTGTCGCCCCCGCAGGCGGCCTCGAAGCCGATCAGCGGCAGGTGCTGCTGGCGCCAGTCGATCCAGCCCAGGTGCCAGCCGGGCTCGCCTGGCCGGCAGAACAGGTTGCGCTGGTCTATCAGTTCCGCCACGGCCACGTTCGGCAGCACCAGGGTGCGGTCGCCCAATGGCAACAGCAGGCCAGTCAGGCTGCTGCGCTGGCCTGCGATCAGTTCAAGCATGCTGTTGGCTCCAGTGGGCGATGCTCTGCAACAACACCGACTCCTGGTACGGCTTGCCCAGGTAATCGTTGACGCCGATGGCCATGGCCCGGTCGCGGTGCTTCTGCCCGGTACGGGAGGTGATCATGATGATCGGCAGGTCCTTGAGCCGCTCGTCGCGGCGAATGCGTGTGGCCACTTCGAAACCATCCATGCGCGGCATCTCGATATCCAGCAGCAGCACGTCGGGGCGGTGCTCGTCCAGCAAGGCCATGGCGTCGACCCCGTCCTTGGCGGTCAGCACGCTCATGCCATGACGTTCGAGCAAGCGGCTGGTGACCTTGCGCACGGTCACCGAGTCGTCCACCACCATCACCAGCAAGGCGCGCCGCGGTGACGGGCCGAACAGCGTGCCCTGCACCCCGCTGCCGCCCGGCAGGCGCGCCAGGCGGCGTTGCTGGCCACGCAGCTGGCCAAGCAGGTCGATGATCAGCACCACCCGGCCATCGCCCAGCAAGGTGGCGCCCGACAACCCCGCCACAGCGGCGAACTGCGGGCCGAGGCTTTTCACCACGATCTCGCGGCTCGGCGACAGGCTGTCGACCTGGATGGCGAACGATTGCTCATGGGAGTGCACCAACAGCACCGGCAGCGGCACGCTCTGCCCCAGCAGGCCGGGCCGCGGCAGGCCTTGCAACAGCTCGCCCAGGTAACGCAGCTGGTACTCATGGCCGGCATACACGTAGCGCGGCACTTCCAGCTGATAGCAGGCAGCCAGCTCGGCCGGCGGTACGCGGACGATGCCCTCGATGGTATTGAGCGGGATGGCGTACTGCTCTTCGCCCAGGTGCACCATCAGGGCGCGGTTGATCGACACCGTGAACGGCAGGCGGATCAGGAAGCGCGCACCCTTGCCCTGGGCCGACTCGATGGTCATCGAGCCACCCAGCTGCTTGACCTCTTCGTGCACCACGTCCATGCCCAGGCCACGCCCGGAAATCTGGGTGATCTTCTCGGCCGTGGAGAACCCGGGGCGCAGGATGAACTGGAGGATTTCGTGATCGCTCAAGTTGGCCTGAGGGTCCAGCAGGCCACGCTTGATGGCTTTGCGTCGTACCGCGTCCAGCGGTACACCGGCGCCATCGTCAGTCATTTCGATGACGATATCGGCGCCTTCGTGCAGCAGATTCAACGCAATGATGCCCTGCTCCGGCTTGCCGGCAGCCAGGCGCACATCACTGGCCTCGAGGCCATGGTCGACGGCATTGCGCAGCATGTGCTCAAGCGGTGCGACCATGCGCTCGAGCACGCTGCGGTCCAGCTCGCCTTCGGCGTTGCCGACCACCAGCTCGACCTGCTTGCCCAGTTCGCTCGCCACTTGCCGCACCACCCGCTGCAGGCGGGGCACCAGACGCTCGAACGGCACCATCAAGGTGGCGGTCAGGCCTTCCTGCAACTGGCTGTTCACCCGCGCCTGCTGCTGCAGCAGGCCGTAGGCCTCCTGCGCGCGCTGGGCCAGGGTTTCCTTCAGGTCGAGCAAGTCGGAGGCCGATTCGAACAAGGCCCGCGACAACTGCTGCAACTGGGAATGCCGGTCCATCTCCAACGGGTCGAAATCTTCGTAGGCGTCGCCTTCGAATGGCTGCCGGCTGGTGATCCGCCCCTGGGTCTCGTTGTCCAGCCGCAGCAGCTGGTCACGCATGCGCTCCAGGGTGGTTTCCATCTCGTTGAGGGCGAACTGGGCGTCGTTCACCTGCTGTTCGATACGACCGCGAATGACCGAGTGCTCACCGGCCAGGTTGCCCAGGTCGTCGAGCAGCTCGGCGTCGACCTTGACCATGTCGCCGGCCGCACGCTCCGGCGCGGCCGTGGGCAGGTCGGCCGGCGCGGCTTCGGCTGGCGCCTGGCCCGCGGCGCTGTCGGTCAGGGCAGCGCTGCTGAAGTTGCGGATGTAGTCGATCAGTGCGGTAGCCGCATGCAGCGGTTGCCCCAGGCGCACGGCATCGAGCATGTGCGCCAGGCGGTCGTGGCAGTTCTGCAACAGCGCGAACAGCGGCGCGCTGGGCGGCAGGCGCCCGGCAGCCAGCAATTCGTAGAGAAATTCCAGTTCGTGGGCAAGGTCGCCGATGGCGGCGATCTCGACCATGCGCGCACTGCCCTTGAGGGTGTGCAGGTCGCGCAGCAGGTTGTCCACTTCGGCGCCGTTGCGCGGGTCGGCCTGCCAGCGCGCCAGTGCGGCAGCGGCGCTTTCGACGATGTCCGAGCTTTCTTCCAAGAAGACCTCGAGCAGCTCCTTGTCACCCGGACTGTCGATGTCCTCTTCGGCCGCTTCCATCGCCGTCGGCAGCGCTGTCACCGAGCCTGGCGCCACCAGGCCCGTGGCCTCCGGCGCCAGGGCACCGGCCAGCAGGCCGCGCAGGTTGTCGACGCAGTCGGGACGCGGCGTCACCTCCTGGCCGGCAGCGACCTGGTCAAGCATGTCGAGCAGTGCTTCATGGGCTTGCCGGGCCTGGGCGAAGAAGTGCCCATCGGCGCCCAGGCTACCCTCTTCCACCGCGCCGTAGAGATCCAGCAGGGCTTCACAGACATCGTCCATCTGCCAGAGGTCGGCCAGGTGGGCGGCGTGGCACAGCGTGGTCAGTTCATCGAGCAGGCTGTCCAGCGACTGGCGCTGGCCCGGCTGCTCCTGCCAGCGTGACAGCAGGGACTCGGCATCCAGCAGAATGTCCATGGCCTGGGCCAGGAAGCTGGCCGTGCGCTGCGGGTCGCGAGCGCTGCGCCGGGCATGGGTCTGCTCGTCATGCAAGCTCGCCAGGCGCTCGTCCACCGCCTCGCCGACCTGCTCGATCAACTGCGCCGCGCCCGCGATGGCGGCCAGCGGGGTGCTGCCGAGCTGCGCCAGACCCTGCTGGAACTGGGCCCGCGCTGCGTCCAGCCAGGCGATTTCGGCGCCCTGCAAGGGTAACTGGTGACTGCGGTATTCGCGGACCAGGCGGTCGAAGGCAGTGGCCAGTTCAGCGATCGGCATCACCCCGGCCATGGCGGCGCTGCCCTTGAGCGTGTGCAGCGCGCGTTGCAGCTCATCGCTGACCGGCGTGTCCCGGCCATTGGCCGCCTGCAAGTAGGTGTCAAGGCTCGCCAGGTGGCCCTGAGCTTCATTGCGGAAGATGTCCAGCAACTGCGGGTCGAGGCCCTCGATGTCGGCACTGACGGGCGTGTCGTTCTCGGCAAGGGCATGCAGATGGCTGGCCAACTGCTCGATCTCGGTCACCTGCGGCATCTGCCCGGCGGCGAAGTCGGCCAGCAGGTCCGGCAGGTGCACGACCACCTGTTGCAGCGCCCTGGCCCCCTCTGGTGCCAGGGCCATGCGCCCCTCCAGTACGCGATTGAGCAAATGCTCGCCGCCCCAGGCCAGCTCGGCGACGGCCTCGGCATGCACCATGCGCCCGCTGCCCTTGAGCGTGTGCAGGTCGCGGCGAAGTTCCAGCAAGGCTTCGCGCAGGTTGTTGTCGGCGCGCCAGCGCAACCACTGGCGCTCGATTTCCGGCAGCAGCTCCCCGGCCTCCTCGAGAAACACCTCGCGCAACTCGTCGTCGATACCATCGCCATTGCCATCCTGGCTGCGCAGGACTTCGCCATGGCTGCACGGCATGCCCAGCGCCGCCAGGCTCGAGCAGGCCATGTCGAGGAACGGCTGGCCATCGGCCAAGGGGTCGGCCACCCGCCATTGCAGGTAGCACTCGCCAGCACTGAGCGCCTGGGCCAGCTGATCCAGTTCGTCAGCGGGCGGCTCCACATCCAGGTGCTGCAACCAGCCCTGCACATAGCGGGCACATCCGCCGAACACCTGCGCGGCGGCAGGCAGCATCAGCATCGCCAATGCCCCGCGCACCTGCTGCAACAGCCCTGGCAAGGGTTGCAGGCGTTGCCGCGGCCAGCCCGATTCCAGGCAATCGCCGATCAGGTCCTTGGCCTGCTGCAACACCGACAACGATTCGTTCAGGACCAGCTGGCGGATCTCTGCCAGGTCCGAGCCAGGCAGAGCCCCCTGGCCGTTCTCCTCGAGCGGGCCGACCATGCCATTGAGGCTGGCTTCCACGTACAGCAGAGCACCCGCCACATCCATCAGCACCGGGTCATCCACCGCCCGCTCGCCCTGGGCCAGGGCCTGCAAGGCCAGGACCTGATCGATGATGACCCGTCGCGGCTGCTGGAAGCCCAGTACCGCCAAGGTGTCGGCCACATGCCGCAACGGTGCGAGCAATGCGTCCAGCTGTTCGATGTGCTGCCGATCACTGCGCACGAACAGGTCCAGGCGTTCCTTGATCCGCACCAGGTCATCGCACAGTGCCGTCACCACCGAACGCAAGGCATCACGCCCGGGCCCGGCCTGCACCTGTTCACGCCAGTTGCCCAGCGACAGGTCGAGGTTGGCCAGGTCGTCGGAACCCGCGAAGCGCTGGGCCGCGCCGCCGATCAGGCTGGCCTGGGCCAGCGGTTCGACGCCGCGACAGGCACGCAGCTGATTGAGCAGCGGCAGCATCACCAGCGGCAGGTCATGCCGCGCACCGCGCAGCCGCTCAAGATACGAGGGCAGTTGCTCGAGCCCGCGAAACAGCGGCCCCAGGCAATCGCCACGCGGGCTCACCTGGCCATCGGCCAAGGCCTTGGCCAGCAGCTCGAGCTCCTCGGCCAGGCGTGTGGCGCCGCGCAATTCGAGCATGCGCAGGCAACCGTGCACCTGGTGCAGGTTGTCCACCACGAACGCCAGGATGGAGCGGTCGTCGGTCTCGCCGGCAAAGCGCTCAAGGGCCTGGCGCGCCTGGCCCAGGCAGTCGAGGATGGCCGCTCGGGTCCAGGCCAGGGCGACCGTGTCGTGGCGCTCGGGGTTTACTGCTGCTGAAGCCATGGACATGCCCCTCAGCGCCGCTCGGCCGGGGCCGGCAAGGTGAACCCAGACACCGAACGGCGCATCTCGCTGGCCATGCGTGCCAAGTGACGGATGCTGTCGGCGGTGGCGCCGGAGCCGGCGGAGGTCTGCGCGGTAATCTGCTGGATGACGGCCATGGTGTGGGAAATCTGCCCTGCCGATGAGGTCTGCAACTGCGCGGCGTCGGAGATGCTGTGGATAAGTTCGGCCAGGGTCTGCGACACCCCTTCGATTTCCGCCAGCGCCACCCCGGCGTCCTGGGCCAGGCGCGCACCGCGCACCACTTCGGCGGTGGTCTGTTCCATGGAGATCACCGCCTCGTTGGTGTCGGCCTGAATGGTCCGCACCAGCGCCTCGATCTGCCGCGTGGCCGAGGACGAGCGCTCGGCCAGCCGCTGCACTTCGTCGGCAACCACGGCAAAGCCTCGCCCGGCTTCGCCAGCCAGGGAGGCCTGGATCGCCGCGTTGAGCGCCAGGATGTTGGTCTGATCGGCAATGTCGTCGATCAGGCTGACGATGTCACCGATTTCCTGGGAAGACTCGCCAAGCCGCTTGATTCGCTTGGCAGTGTCCTGGATCTGTTCGCGGATGTTGTCCATGCCATCGATGGTGTTGTGCACCACTTCGTTGCCCTTGTTGGCGATGGCCACCGAACGCTCGGCCACCTTGGCCGACTCGTAGGCATGCGCCGATACCCGGTCGATCGACTCGACCATGTCGCCCACCGCCTCGGACGCCTCGCTGATCTGGTCGGCCTGGTGCTCCGAGGCCTTGGCCAGCTGGCGAGCGGTGTTCTGCGTGTCCTGCACGGCCGCTGCCACCTGCTCGGCGCTGTGGTTGATGGTGGCCACCAGGTCGCGCAGCTGGTCGACCGAATAGTTGATCGAATCGGCGATGGCGCCGGTGAAGTCCTCGGTGACCGACACGGTGACGGTCAGGTCGCCGTCGGCCAGCTCCTCGATTTCATCGAGCAGGCGCATGATCGCCTGCTGGTTGCGTTCGTTCTTCTCGGCGGTCTCGCGCAGCTGGCGGTTGGTGGTTCGCACCATCACCAGGCCGATCAGGATGATCGAGGCCAGCGCCAGCAGGCCCAGCACATAGCCGCCGACGGTATCGAGGGTACGGCTGCCGGCCAGGTTCTCGAAACCGTTGGCCAGGTGCGAGGCTTCCTCCAGCAGTGTCTGCGACAGGCTGAAGATATTGCCCGCGGCCTCACGCACGCGGAACAGCTCGGGCGAGGTTTCGAGGATTTCATCCACAGACCCTGCGACGAACTGGAACAGCTCGGCGATTTCCGCCAGCCGCGCCCGGGCGTCGGCATCCTCTACCCGGGTGACCTGGATCGCCGGGTTGCCGGCGAGCATGCCTTCGAGCACCTGGCCGAACCGGCTGGCGTCGCGGCCGAAGGCATCGGCGGCCTGGGCCGCGGTGTCGTCGCCAGCCAGCACGGTGTTGACCGAGCCGAGGATGCGTTCGGCGAGCAGCAACTGGCGCTGGGCCACCACCACCTGGTTGGCCGGGGCGCCGCTCTGCAGCAGGATCTCGACGACTTTCTCGTATTCCACCTGCAGTTGCGGTACGGTTTCGGCGAGGGTCGCCGCCACCTGGTGCAGCGACAACACGGTCTGTTCGCTGGCGAGGATGATGTCGGTATTCTTGCGCAGGTTTTCCCAGTCCTGGCGCACGGCTTCCATTTCATCGCGCACACCGACGGGTGCCGCGGGCAGGCCGGTGGTCTTGTCACCCTCGCGCAGGTAGCTCCAGCGCCTTTCGAAATCGTTGCGCGCATCCGACAGCAGTTTGAACGCCAATGCCTTGCCCGCCGCCGCCTCGGTGGCGTTCTTGGCGATGCGTTGGGACAGCACGCGCAGCTCGCCGGCATGGCCGATGTACTGCTTGTCGTGGTTGGACTGGGTGTTGAGGTAGGCGAAGTTGGCGAACAGCAGGATGATCGCCAGGATCAGCACCACGAACAGCACGGTGATCTGCACGATGCTGCGCGTGCGCGGGGTCATGCTGTTGGGGGCGACACCGATGGCCGGCTTGTTCACGTTCGAAAGTCCTATAGCGCCACATCGAGAAAGCCCGGCGCCTGGGCCAGGGCGAAGGGGCTGAAGATCGCCCAGTTGCGTTCACGCGGGAAATGCCCCTGGACGAACCGCGCAGCGGCGCGTAGCAGCGGCTGCGGCGGCGACAGTTCCAGGCTGCTCAGGGCGAAATGCTGAAGGCCCAGCACCTCGTCGACCAGCAGGCCGACGAACAGGTCCTCGTGGTCCAGCACCAGTACCCGCCGCTGCTTGCCCGGCGCCGCCGGGCCAAGGCCGAAGAAACTGCTCAGGTCCATCACCGGCAGCAACCGGCCACGCAGGTTGGCCACGCCGCAGACCCAAGGCTGCACACCCGGCACGCGGCTGCTGCGCGGCTCGCGCAAGACCTCGGCGACCTCACCCATGGGCGCCACGAACCACTGCCCGGCAATGCGAAAACCGATGCCGCTCCATTGTTGCAGGCGGGTGTCCTGCGGGGGTTGATCAGCCACCAGCAGGCGGCAGCGCCGGTCGATGTCCAGCAACAGCTCGAAAGCGGTCAGCGACGCGCCCTGCGGGCGGGTGGTCAAGCGCCCAACACTTCGTTGAGCTTGGCGATCAGGGCGTCTTCCTCCACCGGCTTGGTGACGAAGCCTCGCGCACCCTGGCGTTGGGCCCAGATACGGTCGGTTTCCTGGTCCTTGGTAGTCACGATCAGTACCGGAATGGCGCTGGTTTCCGGGTCCTTGCTCAATTGCCGGGTAGCTTGGAAACCGTTCATGCCGGGCATGACGATATCCATCAGCACGGCATCAGGCTTCTCTTGCCGCGCCAGGGCCACCGCGTCGGCACCGTTGCTGGCCTTGAGCACCTGGTGGCCGTGCTTTTCCAGCCAGGCGGTCAGTTTGTACATTTCTGTCGGCGAGTCGTCGACAATCAGAACTCGGGCCATGCTGTTTCCCCATCAGGAAATAGAGGCCGCGCCACCTCGGGCGCGGTCAGGGTGCGTGTTGTTCATGCGCGGCGAAACCGGGCACATGGGCCCTGATCGCGTCGAGCAGTTCGTCCTTGCTGAAGGGCTTGGTCAGGAACTGGTCGGAGCCGACCACCCGGCCGCGGGCCTTGTCGAACAGGCCGTCGCGTGATGACAGGAGAATCACGGGAATGTCCTTGAAGGCGCTGTTGTGCTTGATCACGGCGCAGGTCTGGTAACCGTCCAGGCGCGGCATCAGCACATCGACGAAAATGATCTGCGGCTGGTGGTCGACGATCTTGGCCAGGGCATCGAAACCGTCACTGGCGGTGATCACCTCGCAGCCCGCTTCGCCGAGCAACATCTGCGCGGTGCGGCGGATCGTGCGCGAGTCGTCGATCACCATCACCTTCAGGGGTTGTTCCATAGATGCCTACCAGAAGAAATTTAGCTGCAAGTTGCAAGCGTCAAGCTGCAAGAAAAAGCGCACTGGCGCATGGCTGGCTTTTTCTTGAAGCTTGTAGCTTAAGGCTTGCAGCTCATTTTTAGCACACTCCGGATAGCCATTCCATCTGCCGCACCCCTTGACCCGCGGCGTTCGCGGCGCCACCCTGAACCACTTTTCTTTCGATTCGTCGCGGCACCTGCCGCCAAGAGGAACCACCCCCATGAGCGTTCGCCTCGGCATTGTCATGGACCCCATCGCGTCCATCTCCTACAAGAAGGACAGCTCGCTGGCCATGCTGTTGGCCGCCCAGGCCCGCGGCTGGAGCCTGTTCTACATGGAGCAGCGCGACCTGTACCAGGCACAAGGCAAGGCCCGCGCCCGCATGCGCCCGCTCAACGTGTTCGCCGACCCGACTCGCTGGTTCGAGCTGGGTGAAGAGCAGGACAGCCCGCTGGCCGAACTGGACGTGATCCTGATGCGCAAGGACCCGCCGTTCGACATGGAGTTCGTCTACAGCACCTACCTGCTGGAACAGGCCGAGGCCGAAGGCGTGCTGGTGGTCAATCGCCCGCAGAGCCTGCGCGACTGCAACGAAAAACTGTTCGCCACGCTGTTCCCGCAGTGCACGCCGCCGACACTGGTCAGCCGCCGCCCGGACATCATTCGCCAGTTCGCCGCCGAGCACGGTGACGTGATCCTCAAGCCGCTGGACGGCATGGGCGGCACCTCGATCTTCCGCCACCGGGCAGGCGACCCCAACCTTTCGGTGATTCTCGAGACCCTGACCGCGCTGGGGGCCCAGCAGATCATGGCGCAGGCCTACCTGCCGGCGATCAAGGACGGCGACAAGCGCATCCTGATGATCGACGGCGAACCTGTGGACTACTGCCTGGCGCGCATCCCGGCAAGCGGCGAGACCCGCGGCAACCTGGCCGCCGGTGGGCGTGGCGAAGCCCGCCCGCTGAGCGAGCGGGACCGCTGGATCGCCGCCCAGGTCGGCCCGACCCTGCGCGAGAAGGGCCTGCTGTTCGTTGGCCTGGACGTGATCGGCGATTACCTCACCGAGATCAACGTCACCAGCCCGACCTGCATCCGTGAAATCGATGCGGCCTACGACACCGATATCGGTGGCAAGCTGATGGACGCCATTGATCGCCAGCTCAAGGCCCGCTGACCGCCGACGCGGAGCAATGACGCGCAGTGGGGTATGATGCCGGTTTAATTCTACTGAGCTGCTGCCCCGCCCTGCGGTTGCTGGATACCTGATGACGCTGCCTGCCGACATCCCCACCGATTTGCTGCCACCCCGCGTTCGCCCGCTGGACCGGCTTGGCTTTACCCTGTTCCTGGCTGCCCTGGTGCACCTGGCGCTGATCCTTGGCGTGGGTTTCACCGTGGTCAAGCCTGCGGAAATCCGCCAGACCATGGACATCACCCTGGCGACCTTCAAGAGCGAGAAACCGCCCGAAAAGGCCGACTTCCAGGCCCAGGACAACCAGCAAGGCAGCGGCACCCTGGAGAAGAAGGCGGTGCCCAAGACCACCGAGGTGGCGCCGTTCCAGGACAGCAAGATCAACAAAGTGACCCCGCCGCCAGCCGCCAGGCCGGAGGTGGCGCCACCGCCCAAGCCCGAGAAATCCGCCGTGGCCACCAAGGCCCCCAAGCCGCAGAAGGTCGAGCCCAAGCCGAAGGAAAGCAAGCCGCAGCCCAAGCCTGCGGCAACTCCGGATTTCGACAGCTCGCAGCTGTCGAGCCAGATCGCCAGCCTTGAGGCGGAGCTGTCCAACGAGCAGCAGATGTATGCCAAGCGCCCGCGCATCCACCGCCTCAATGCCGCCTCGACCATGCGCGACAAGGGTGCCTGGTACAAGGAGGAGTGGCGCAAGAAGGTCGAGCGGGTGGGTAACCTCAACTACCCGGATGAAGCACGCCGGCAGCAGATCTACGGCAACTTGCGCATGATGGTATCGATCAACCGCGATGGCTCGCTGTATGAAGTGCTGGTGCTGGAGTCGTCCGGGCAGCCGGTGCTGGACCAGGCCGCGCAACGCATCGTGCGGCTGGCGGCGCCATTTGCGCCGTTTACCGGGGATCTGGCGGAGTTCGACCGGCTGGAGATCATCCGTACCTGGCGGTTTGCGCGTGGGGATCGGTTGTCCAGTAATTGATTGCCAGGGCTCGCCGATGTTTTTCCATCGTTCGTGAGATCGAGCGCCGCCCGCGCGGCGCATCGCGAGCTGCGCTCGCTCCTACGTCCGTTTCGGGCCAATCATTTCTGTGGGATTTGCGCGCGAATGCCTTGGCGCATGACACGATATCGCGTCGAACAAACAAGGCGGTCGCGCGCCTCCATCACA
>NZ_BBIV01000041.1 GCF_000730665.1 Pseudomonas plecoglossicida NBRC 103162 = DSM 15088 | reverse complement strand
GCAGGCGATGGGGCCAGTACAAATATCAGGGTGCGGTAGCTGCGGTACCGTTACCCGCCTTCGGCTGGCGATAAAGGTCGAGCAAGACCTGATCCAGCACCTGCGAAGCGCCCCAGGGTTTCGGATCGTTGAGGATCGCCGCCACTGCCCAGGTATTGCCATTGCTGTCACGGCTGAAGCCGGCAATGGCGCGTACGGTGTTCAGGGTGCCGGTCTTGATATGGCCCTCACCGGTCATGGCGGTGCGCTTGAGGCGCTTGCGCATGGTGCCATCCATGCCCACCAGCGGCATCGAGCTGATGAACTCGGCCGAGTACGGGCTGTTCCAGGCAGCCTGCAGCAGCGCCGCCATCTCACGGGTGCTGACTCGTTCGGCACGTGACAGGCCCGAACCGTTCTCCATCACCAGGTGCGGCGCAGTGATGCCTTTCTTCGCCAGCCACTGGCGCACCACGCGCTGGGCCGCGCGGGCATCGTCGCCATCGGCGTCAGTACGGAACTGTGCGCCGAGGCTCAGGAACAGCTGCTGGGCCATGGTGTTGTTGCTGTACTTGTTGATGTCGCGGATCACTTCGACCAGGTCCGGCGAGAAGGCTCGGGCCAGCAGGCGGGCGCTCTTGGGCACGTTCTCGATCCGGTCACGGCCTTGGATGGTGCCACCCAGTTCGTTCCAGATTGCCCGAACGGCGCCGGCGGCGTAGGTTGGGTGATCGAGCAGCGACAGGTAGGTCTGCGAGTTGCAGCCGTCGCCCAGCTGGCCGCTGACCACCACGCTGATCCCGTCGGGTTGGGCAACCGGGTTGTAGCGGACGTCGCCGGTGCATTGCTTGGAGGCCACGGCCTTGACCTGGTTGTCGATACGGATGCTGGCGATCGGTGGCTCGACGGCGACGGTCACCTTGCCGCCGTCATTGCGGGCGACGAAGCGCAGGGCCTTGAGGTTGACCAGCAAGGAATCGGGCTTGACCAGGAACGGCTTGTTGACGTCACCGCCATCGTCGTTGAACTGCGGCAGGTTGGGTTGCACGAAGTGGCTGCGATCGAGCACCAGGTCGCCGGTGACGGTGCGCACGCCATTGGCACGCAGGTCACGCATCAGCAGCCAGAGTTTCTCCATGTTCAGCTTCGGGTCGCCACCGCCTTTGAGGTAGAGGTTGCCGTTGAGCACGCCATTGCTGAGGGTACCGTCGGTGTAGAACTCGGTCTTCCACTGGAACGTGGGGCCGAGCAGTTCAAGGGCGGCATAGGTGGTGACCAGTTTCATGGTCGAGGCGGGGTTGACCGACACGTCTGCGTTGAACACGGTCGGCGTGCCCGGGCCATTGAGGGGCAGCATAACCAGCGACAGTGCGGTGTCCTGCAGTTTGTTGGCCTTCAGCGCCAGCTGCACCTTGGGTGGCAGGGCAGTGTTGACGGTTGCCGCATGGCTGGGCAATGCGAAAGGCAGCATCAGGCTGGCAAGAACGAGGGGGCGAAGCTTTTTGATCATATGAGGTTAATACCCTGCGGACGAGGGAAAAAGACATTGGGGTTGTAAGAGATGATGACCCCAAGACGAATATAGTGCGCATTATGCCCCAAGCGCAGCGCCTGTTGCGCCACGTTCGACGGAAAAGCGCCTTTGTACCGCGGAAACTGGTAAAGTGCCGCGCGTAATTACTCAAGAGGATTGTTTCATGGCTACCAACCGTTCCCGTCGTCTGCGCAAGAAACTGTGCGTGGATGAGTTCCAGGTTTTGCTAATTAGCAAAAAATAGTGGTTTGGTTGTCAAAAATCCTCTCTCTTCTGCGTCCGAATTCCTTCACCTTTCATGCCGCATCCCCTGGCGGCAGTCACCAGCTACCTCCCCCTCGCGCCTCTCTCATCCCTCGCTGATCCCCTGGCTTGACGCCACAAGATGGCCTTGAGGTTTCTGACCGCCCATAAAAAAACCACCTCGAAAGGTGGTCTTTTCACAAGCCAGCAATTACTCACTGCTTAAGCGCGATCACTTTGCAGCGTTGACCGGCTTCTCTGGGTACCAGGCGTCGAGCAGAGGACTGACTTCAACCTTGGTCACTTCGCTACGGCCTTTGAGCCATGCTTCGACAGCTGCGCGCTGCTCTTCGGTAACCGAGCCGCGTTCTGCTTTGCAAACCAGGCCGAAATCTTCGCCGCCGACGTAGTCCAGGCCATTGGCGTCCATGGCTTCGGTCAGGAAGTCATCGAGGAATGCATCGACTGCCTCATCATCCAGATCTTCCTTAAATTCCAGGTTCAGCTCAAAGCCCAATTCCTGAAACTCGTCCACACAAAGCTTTTTGCGAAGACGACGGGAGCGGTTAGTGGCCATCAAAAAATCCTCTAAGTAATTACGGCGCGCAGTCTATCAGCTAACACGTTCAAATGCCTGCTTTGTCCGATCAGCCGAGGTGTCAACGCTGCGTCCATGCACGCACACGCGAACACATGTGGCTCCGAGCCTCATCACCTCCATAGGCCCAGGAATTTCGGTCAGCTTCATTGCCGCGATGATCAACCCCTTCAAACGAGAACGCCCCCCCAGACCCCAGACCTCAGACCCCAAACCCCTCCAACGTCCACGGCAAGCCGGATGCACGCTCTACATGTAGAAGCTGTAGCTGACCTGTGGCTTTTCTGAGCTATCGATGTACTTCATGATGTCTCCGACCTTGTTGGCGCACTCCAGGGTGATGGGAAGGCGTCCGTCGAGCTGAGTGTTGTTCCAGTTCATTTTGGTCAGGCCGAGGATCTCCTTACACAGGTCTTCCAGCGACGAATCACTGTCGAACGCCTCGATGCGCAGGGGGCTTGGGATATACATCCCGGGGTAGGTCTTGTAGAAGTCCACGATGCCCTTCGTGTAGAGGACGCCCTGAGTTTCCGACAGGCTCAGCAGCGTGCCACGGGTGGGCGGGTAGTTCTTGTCGCTAAACAGCCGAATGTCCGTGGAGGTGATGGAAACCAGATCTTTTGTCCTGATGCCTTTGGCCTCCAGCACCCTGGAAAACCCGGCAACCTCAGTAGGTCGGAAGCGGCTGGACTTGTGAATCACCACGCGGGCGGGTTTTTGCATCAGCGCTTTCTCATATTCCGCTAAAGCGCTGTCTAGCAATTCATAAGCTTGAGCCTCATCCATGTAGGGGCGTCTGTCGCGCTTATCCAGCGACACTGGTGCGCCTCGCAGGATGACGCCATGGCCGAACTCATCAAAGACTTGAGCCAGGCTAGTGGACACGGTCTCACCGTCCCGGCTTTTGTAGAATCCAATCCCGATATAGCATGTCTTGGGCTTGAATTTGTCCTCGACCAGCCGCCAGGGCACAGTGCGGTTGCCCTTGTAATACAGTGCGGTGCAGAAGTTCCAGGCTTTGGTGGCTAGGTCTTGCTGGTCGATGGAGGGTTTGACAGACAGAATGGTCTTCTCCCGAACAAGCTGCAGAGGAATGCCTAGGTGCATGCATCGTGCTTTCAGGAGTCGTCGGAAGTTGTGTTCCAGGTAGGCCTCAAGCGTATCGTTGTCTTTCTCTCCGGTGGCCTTGGTCAGCGAGTCGAAAATATCATTGGGCACCACGCAGACGATCACGTCGATGGAACGGTTCTCAGACAGAAAGCGGATCTGTTCATAGTAAAGTTCGACACACTTTATGACTCGATCTTCGCGGGCGGTGATCTTAGAAATGTTGTTGATTTCTGACTTTTGAAGGGTGCGAGTGTACTGGGGGGATGACAGGATCTTCGTATAGAATCCATGGTACTCGTCTACGCCGCCAAATCCCCTGAAGAGGTTGGGGAACTTGGTTTCTTCTTTGCCTACGATACCCCGTTTGCATTTGTCTAGCCATTCATCCAGCAGGTCAACACCTTCACCACGCCCGACAATGCCAATGCGTAATTCGCTGCGGCGGAGCTCGTCACGTTTGTCGTAGACGCCCAACGTTTCGATTCCTGTCCTGGGGCAGATGTGGGCGCCGTTCCCGAACTCTAGCATTGGCTCTTTGAGGATCTTAATCTTCAAGGGTTAGTTCCTCTTCAAAATCTGCGCCTACATGTTCGCCATCAACGAGTTTCTCTTCGCAGGTAAGTTCTAGCAGTTCACCAAAGAAGCCGTGGTTTTCAGGATGCGCGCTCGCCGAATCTTCAGCATCTCCGGTATCCCTGTCCCCATACTCCGAAGTGTTCTGGTAAGTGCCAGAGTGGACGCCACCTACATCGCCTTCAAACTTATCAATGGGAACATTTGTCGAGCGCAAGTAGTAGGCCAGGAAGCGAACTATGTTTCGCACGCTTTGGTTGAATTCAAGTCGCTTCTGCTTTGACAGCAGGTCTTCATGGTAACGTGACTTTCGACTTCCATCGAAGGTATAGAGCCAGCTGGGTACGACGAGCGCGTACCATTGTGCTGCAATTGAGGTGAAGCTCAATTCGAAGGATAAATGAACGTGGTGAGCAATACGTGTTGGCTCTTTCTTGGACATTATCTGTTCGTAAACGCGGCGTGTCGACTTCTTCTTGCCTACCCAGTTCTCTTTGCGACCTTCGTCTTCGGGGTGATGGGGCTTGAAGAAAAAGAACTTATCGCGTCGCTCGTATACGACGTTGTGTGGTTTTAACGTTTCTCTAACGTGGCCATTCAGAAGGAGTTTAAAAATTTTAATGTTGTCGTCGATGTCTGAGTCTGAGAGGTCTCGGGTTTCAAGTGCTTCGATGGTGCCGATATCGACTATGTGCCGGATGCCTGAATTGGAGATGTCTTCGAAGGTGAATATCCGGTTTTCAAAACACACCCAGCTATCGGTATCGGCCCCATTAAGCAGGAGCGCCATTTTCACAAGGCTCTGCTTGGAGCAGCTGTTTTTCCTGAAATTCAGGTGCTCTCGGGCTTGTGCGAGTACGGAAGCTTCATTTATCAGCAATTCGGCAACGTACACGGTCTCAGGAGGCGTGACAGTGATTAGGTTGGAGGTCAGGGTGTGGGACTGATGGCCTTCACCGGCATTGAAATCAAGATAGGCATTGATATCACCCAGGATCAGCTTGAAGTCGGTGAGCACCCGTTCCTGGGCGGGTATCCGCAGCCCTGTTACCTTGGAAAGAATGTCACCGAGATCAATGATGTGAGTCTTTGTTGAAAATTGAAAGGCACCGTCTGTGATCTGGTCGATAGCGGCCTGGCTATACGAGGCTTGCTTGTTGGTCAGCATCAAGATGTACAGTTCATCGAACGTGTTGTAGAATTGCTTGCTGACGAAGTGGGTCAAGGTTTTCTTGACCTTTTCCAGAGACGTGGTTGCCGTCACCTGGAATGCGACCCGGTCATGGTCGTCACCTAGGTCGATGCCTGGGAAGTTTTTCTGTCTTCTGTTGAGGTTGATCAGGTTGGGGAGGTTGAAGGCTGCCTTCAGGATTGGGATCAGCGCATCTTCCAGGGACAAGTTAATGTCGAGACGGCCTTGTTTGGTCGAGAGATCGACTTGGCTGATGATTCTACTTACGACATCCCTTAGTTCATTCTCAATCTCTAACTGTCTCAAAGCTAAACACTTCCCTATTGACCGAATCGATAGTGGTGCTGTTACGAGAGCTGAGGCCGCCCCCATCCCGGGCGACAGAGCATTCTAGGCGGCGGAGAGTGGCATTGTACCACCATGACCTGAGTGCAGACTGCTTTTCCCCAGTAATCCCATTTCGGAATCCCTCCTAGGCCCAATAATTCCGGCACTTTTTACGTTTACATTTAGATGTATGCACCGTGTCGGCGGGGATGCCTATCTGTCCAAGCAGGGGGTACTCAGAATTCCTCCCGCTCGCCGAATTATTCAGCAAGGTAAATGTGAGCATGGCGGTGGTGGTCTGAGGCCGGGTTGGCTGCCTGGAAGCTTTGAGCGGGTGACGGCATTGGCTTTGAGGGGGGGACGCCTCGACCCCTACATGGGCAACTGATGGCCATCCGGGGGCATGCTTGTCGCAAGGCCACAATGGCCAAGCCTAAGCCCAAATCTAACCTGGGGTGTCTTTCAGGCGCCTGGAGTCCTTCTGGCCATTTCCTCGCTTTGGGGCCATGGGCCGGATACCATGGCGGCGAGAGTTGTGAGCCTCGGTGGGCGAGGCTGCAGTACTGGCTGCAGATAATGGCTGCAGATAATGGCTGGAGGTAGTGATAGCGGTCGTGGTCTGACCCAAGGGGTGTGTAGAGGGGGCGCAGTCGTACAAGGGGCGGGTGGTGCATGCCCATTTGCGTTGAATTCGGCTCCTCAGGCGGATATTCGTGCCAGCGGTTGAATTGACATATGCTGCTGATTTCCGGTATTTTCCTGATAGGAAAGACTAATCAGGACTGTCTCATGAGTCACGCATTGAAACCTACAGTCGCTATGCCGCAAGCGCGCGCAGGGCAGGCAGGCTCGCGTTTTAGTGCTGAGCACATCAATCACGCCAGAATGCGCAGCGCCATGAGAGAGGCGGTGGCTTCGACGATGGCGTCCCTGGCCGTGTTGCAAGCGTCCCGCGTGGTGTCCAAAGAATCACTGGAACGACCTCTAAGCACAATTTGATTGGGATAAATGCTTGAGCTTTGAGCTGCTGCCTTACTCTCATCAGTGCTTATTTGAGTGCCTTTTAGATGAATCTCAATATACTAGTGCCAATAGCATTAGTACGCGAAGGCATTTCAATTACTTTCAGCAGTATTTTGAAGAGCTGAAAGCCAAGACGATTCTGATTGAAAACGAGTATGTTGATCGTGACTATCTTCATGATCACGTTGAGTATTACGCGCGATGCTTTTGGGATTATCCGCGACGTACCCGTCGTCTTCATTTCTTCAGTGATGAAATAAGCATTGATGACTTTGAGAGGGAGTTGCTTACAACGCCTGCCACAGGAGTTTGTAGTAGGCTTCAAGCTGATTATCTTGGATTCATCGTTGTAAGGCCTCTCCCTCTAACGATCATTGGTCGCACCTGTCTACGAACCTACAGTACCGAAGATGGTCGACGGAATTTTCCTTCGCTGCGAATCTATCCTGTCAATCTGTATGGCATCGAACTTGAAGTAAAAAGCCTTGCTTACCAAGAGCAGGATCAAGTTGTAGCTGCGTGTGCCACGAGCGCGTTGTGGACGTGTTTGCAGGGTACTGGGAAGCTTTTTCAGCATCCCATACCTGCGCCAGTTGAGATAACCAGGTGGGCAAGCGATCAAATGCCTGATAACCCGCTAATTGTGGGTGTGCGGACATTTCCAAATACTGGCTTGACTGCGACTCAAATGGCGCAGGCGATCAGGCGTGTAGAGCTTGAGCCGCATATTATCCGTGCCGGAACAAAGTATGATCTTCATAGCGCGGCTTACGCTTATTTGAGGGGGCGCATACCTTCGATATTGTCAGTGCAGCTTACTAACTACAAGGATGAAAAACAAATAGCTGCTGGTGCTCATGCGGTAGCCATCACGGGTTATTCGCTACGCGATGACGCCGAATATGAATTTTCGCAAGATGGTTTTAGATTGCGGGCTGCGAAGATTGACAAGCTTTATGTTCATGATGATCAAACGGGGCCGTTTTGCCGTCTTGAATGGTCTCAGTTACCGACGCCCGAGATGGTCGGGAACGAGCAGCAGTTGCATGCATTGAAAAACTCATGGAGTGATACGGTTTATCAGCACCCTGATTTCTTGTTGCTGCCGTTGTATCACAAGATCAGGATTCCGTTTTCCTTGATTCATGATGAAATGCTGATCTTGAATGCTCTCTTGAATGCGTGGCGAGAAGCGTATGGCTACGTGGAGATACCGGAGTGGGATATTTACCTCACCACGGTCAATGATTATAAGTCATCTGTTCGGCAGGAATATGCAGGCTTAGGTGTGGACTTCCGTAGTAGTCTCTACACCCGTATGCCCAGATTCCTTTGGCGGGTAACGCTACGAGCACAGGGTGTCATTCAGATGGATTTCTTATTCGATGCCACTGGTCTGGCTCAGAATAGCTTGCTGATTCATTCTTTCTCGACCGAGTGTGAGAGTCGTGAGATTCTCTCGATTATGGCCATGCCTGAATATGAGAAAGAGCGTCTTGAACTTCCTGTGCAAGTGCGAGCTGTTATCGAGTCGTTCGGATCCGAGGGTGTCAGTCTCTGAAAGTTAAGTTTGAGTCTTATGATCGCTTTGGTGGGGCTGATGCCATTGTCAGTAGTGCGTTCAAATCTGACATGTCAACGCCGGCGTAACCTGCAGTGCCGGCGCTGGGGCAGTTTTGTTTGACAGCGTAATGCCAGTCGGAGTGAGTGGGATTTAAGCCTCGATCTTTAAGTGACTGTATATATTTCTTGATCGCTGCTAACTGGCTAGTGGTGGGTTCACCTGGTCGCAGCCCAAATTTCATTTTTAGATGGTGAGCTAATTTTTCGTCGTCGGACATATTTTATGCAGCCTTCATGAGTTAAAGTTTTCCGGGCGCATATGCGCGGATGAATTATTTGGATACAGGTTGTTGAATGGATGGCTGCTCAGGGGGTTTCGAATATCCTGCCGGAGGGTTGACCAGGTAGACCAACAGGAAGATTCCAATTGACCCGCTGGCGACGAGCTTCAAATACTGGCCGAATGAAGATATGCGTGCTTTGACATTCATGAGGCCTGGAAAGCCCACGGCAACTGCTGATAGCCCAAGCGCAAGAACTGGACGGAATGTGAACCATTGGGCGGGCGTAGGTTCTGGGAAAAAGATAACTAGTGCAACGCTGGCGACCAGAAGTATTATCCCGATCCCCACGCACATGATGATAGTCCATGGAGGAGTGTCTTTTTGATCTTCGATTGCTGGCATGGTGAACCCTACGGTTGGCAAATTTGCATCTGTGAAGGCTTGCTTCAGGTCTCGGCTTTTATCTGGTGCGCAGTACGCTTTGACCATTCTCTGCATGCTGGCCATGGCATGTTCATCGGGCTCTACCCTGACTTGCGGGAGGTAGGTTGCATGCAGTCGAAGCGTTGCAATGTGGATCAGGTACGACTTCAAATAGGAATGGCAGCTTTCCGCAAAGTTTGTAATCCAGTTACCGATTCGGTGTGCACCTAACAAATCGCTATTGGCAACGAATAATTCCAACGAGTTGAAGAAGGCGTTGCCAAGTCGTTGGCATTCAATGAGTTGGGCCACCGTCCATGGCTTTTCCTCGGCGTCCCATGCTATTGCAAGCGGTGTCAAAAAGGCGTGGTATTTATCGAGCAGCTTTTGTGCTTCAGCCTCCGCAGCAATCACGGCTTGCTGGTTGGTCATTTGTCCTTCCTCGGTGGCTGAGCCGCCATCAGGAGAACTGCATTGAGGTCGGACATGTCAAGCCCTTCCATTGACCAGCAGCGCCGCCATTCGATCACCTCGTCAATGATCTGGGCGAGTGCTTCGTGGGTCGTGGGCCTGCGCTCCTCGATGAGGCGCTGAATTTCCGCAAGTTCAGCGGCGGTAGGCTCCCACCCGGGAGTTTTCAGCCACATTTTGATGGCTTTTTTTAGCTGTTCTAGATCCATCTGGGTGCCCTCGATCGTGCGGCAGAAATGGGATCCATTGTGGATCGGCGCGGCATAATACCGATCTGCCAATGGCCCTGTCGAGGTATAACCGCCGCGCAACGGGGCGAGATGCTTGAGCTACTGGATGGCCTTTAGGGCAATGTCTCGACATTGGTGACCTACCAGAGCCGATGGGCGATGTGATCCCCGACCGGTCGGTGCACAACGCTGACCGGATTGATCTGACTGAAAGACGAAAGTGACGGCGGCAGTGACTTCAGGCACTGCCGACCTGACCCCCCGGGCTTTTAGCCTTGATCGTAATCATGGGTTTTAAGCGAAGGTACGATTACTACGACGCCTAGAGTGAAACCCTTTCCAGCTGCGGAGCGACATGGGTGTTCCAAACCCGCTGTAGCGGCAGGCACACCAGGTAGTACATGAGCCAGCAGGCATAGATGCTGGAGTGCAGGTAGCACGCGCTGGATTGCAGCTTGCCGTGTGCTAGCAGGTGGCGTAGGCACGGGCCACCCTTGAGATTGAAGAGCAGGTCAATCGTATAGATCAGGTCGATGCCAAAGACCGACTCCAACTGTTCTCGTCGGGTAGCCAGCAGCGCACTCAGCGACCGGTCTTCTTGCAGTAACTCCTCGTTCAGTTTCGATGTATCGATCCCCGCGTCGCTGAGCACATGGCGTAGCGAGTTTTCGAGCTGCGGGAACAGCAGATGACAGGCAGATATCATGTCGCCCTGAAGGAAGCGCGCGAGCCCCAGGGCATAGATGTCCTCGAATCCTGACGGCACGAAGGGGCTGGCTGACACGATGGCCATCAGGTGCCGATCGTCGACAGGGAATGTGGTCATGAGGGTTCGGGCAGCTGGCTTTATTCGGCTTTCAACCCACATTTTGTAATGGATGTCCAAGTAGCGAAGGCTCTCATGGTCATACCATTCAGGTGGTGGTGTTTCGTTGAGATTGATGGTCGGTGCTTGTGTGACGACCCGGCCCAGGGCGTCGGTGTAGATTTGCCCGTTGAAAAGGTCGGACAGGAATGAGTCGCTGCGGCCACGGATGATTTCCGTGTGCAGCGCCATTTTCTCCGGTACCTCGCAGATCCGGGCAAATGTGTAGAAAAATTCTGGAAGCGTCAGATTCTTGAAGATATTGATGGTGCCTTGGCGCTCCTCGCTCAAATCCATCGGGATCTGGAAGGAAGAGAACTCGTGAGCAGCCTGCGCTTGCAGTTCCAGCAACTCGGCCTTCAACGCTTCCAGTTCTGCATGCATGCCTGGAATAGCCCGAAGCTCCCCTATGGCATCTCGCGTCCAGCTGGCTCTGGCCATGAAGCTGTCTACGCCTTCGCGCATCCTGAGCGTCTGCTCGATCGCCTTTAACTTGCAGCGCTTGAAGCCAGTGTGATCCTTGGACTGATGATGGGCGAGGGCGGCAAGCTCCCATACGACTTTGACGGCCATGGCGTATTCGCCGGCAGCGGCGGTATTTGCCGACTTCTCCGCATCCTGCGCAACTTGCGCCCATTCAATCAGGTTGAAGGACTGGCCTAGCCGAGCCAATCGGTCAAGCGACGTGAAACACCTCAGTTTCTGGGCGTAGGTGTAGAGACGGTTCCACGTTGTGAGCACGATCTCGGGCGGTGTTTTCCGCTTGCCTGTGCTGGCTACGATGTGGAAGGCCCTTTCGATCAGATCGACGACTTTGGAGGACAGCCCGGAGGGTGGCTCGTACCTGAACGAGAGCTTGTCGTCTAGGTAGAACTCGATCGATTGACAGTAGGAAGTGATCGCCAAGCCGGCGCTTCGATGCAGGTTTCGATGGTTGTACCAAGCCACATCTGCCACCCGAGCTCGCAGCAGGGGGTGGTCGATTATTTCGGCGATGGTGGCAAGGGCCTGGCTCTGCTCTCCAACGATGTCGGCAGGGATGGGCGTGCGCATGCCGTCACTGATCAACCTTGGGCCGAAGGCGTCTTGGCGATCTACGGAGAAATGGTAAGAGCACACCACCATGAGCACTCTGTAAGCCCGATAGCCGCTGTAGTTCTTGTCCGCCAGCGCCTGCCTGGAGCGTGAGCTCAGCTCAGAGTCGAGCGAGTAGAAGTCGAGCGTATCGACAGTCTCCAGCAGCCGATTGATCTCGGTATGCTGGAAATCATCGACAGAAGCAAATTCGAGCCGGGAGCGACCTGGTTCGTTGTCGATGATCGTATCCGGTGCTACGGGTGCTTCCAGAACCGGCGCCATGCCCGTCGCAATGTCCGACTCCTGTCCGGCTCCTCGCGCCCCGTCCTGATCTTCGGATGGCCTGGTCTGATCGCTCATTCCTTCTCCCTGCATTGGATAATCTCACTGATTGATCTCACCGAATGATCTAACTGCACTGCATGATCTCACTACGCTGGCGGTGATTTGCATGGTTGTTTTTGAATGCAAAACCGTTCCGCCGCAGCCTCCAAGCACACCGCCACAGGCTAGCTTTACTGGCAGCTTGCCATCCAGTCAATATGTCACTATCTTGTGGTTTTTTACGGGGTCATCACTACATATGGTGGTTTCCACGAGCTGACATCATCTGCGGTGTCATCGCCTGGTACGGGCAATCTGGCTCCAGCGTCATTCTCTTCTGTCGGGGATGACATAGCACGCAGAGGTGCATAAAAGGACTTCTATGCGGTTGATCAATTTCCATACCGAGCACCCTGCAACTCAGGACGTGTTCCCCGGTGGTAGTCATGACAAGGTGGCGAGCGCGATCCACCGTCATTTGCTGAGTGACGGCCCCTCAAAGGTTGTAGGCCTGGATGGTGAGTTCGGCTCCGGTAAGAGTTCGATTCTGAGCATGCTGAAGGCAAAGCTGACGGCAGCTGACTCTGATTTCAGGGTCTGGTTTTTCGACTGCGAGCAGAATTACCAGGGCTCGACCAAGAGCAATTTCATCGAGCTCTTCACTGATGAGGTGCTCAAGGAAGTGCCTCATGTCAGCAGGGCTGCCGAGACCCTGAAAGCCTCTCGCGATCGAGCCCTCGGGCGCTTGTTCGAATACAACAAACGGACAACGAGCCGGGTCAGTGCCTGGGCGTTGGCACTGATCGCCAGCCTGTTCTTCGCCGCCACCTCATTCCGGGAGCTTTTTGCACTTTCGCGCAGTTCCCATGCGGCCATCACAGGGACGTCGCCGGAAGCCGCCGCGCTCACCAACACACTGCAAGACCCCTTCTGGTGGCTTATAGGGGTGCACCTTCTTTCATTTTGCAGCCCGGTGCTGATCCTTGGCGCCGCCAAGCTCTGGCATAGGAAGGTGCGGGTCGGCACCCAGAAATGGAGCCTTCTGAGCCTATTCAAGGGCTCTAGTGACGACCATATTCAAGAGAAGGTTGAGGTTGGCAAGGAGGTGACGCCCCTTGATCTCAAGAAGACCCTTCTTGAACAGCTGAAGGTGGTTGAGGACAAGCGTTTTGTCATCATCCTGGACAACCTTGATCGCCTGCCAAAGGACAGCCTGCGGTCGGTCTGGAGCGATCTGGAGATCTTTATTGAAGTCGCTACCCAGGCTGTGAACCTGACTGTGATCGTGCCGTTTTGCTCCAACAAGGTGGCGGAATACCTGAAGGCTGACGGTGATCGACGGTACGATGCCAGGGACTTCATAGCGAAAAAATTCCCGGTGGTTTTCCGTTCTCCGCCAGTCATTACCTCCGGCTGGAAAGATGGCTTCCGTCAGTTGTGGAACCACAGCTTTCCGGATAGCGATGGGAACGTCATTGAGCAGTGCGCACAACTGCTGCAGCGCCACAGCCCCATGGCCAACAACTTGGTCACGCCCCGGCTGCAGAAGAAATTCATCAACGACATCGCCACGACAGCCTTGGTGGTAGGTGAGGAGATCAGTCTCCTGGCCATCGCCAGCCATCTCCTGCTCTGTAAATATGCTGACCTTTCGCTGGTGGAGACACTGCGAACGGATGGGTTCTCGGATACCTATCTGAAAGTAGTTGGGGAGGAGCAAGCGGGGCTGGTCAAGGACACTAAAACCCTGCTGGGCGCCACTCTTGGCGATTCCATGGAGACCGGGTGGCAGATCCAATTCCTGCAGATCCATTATCTGACCACGGGTGATATCGCGATCGCGGAGCTCTTGGACACGCCGTTGGCAGCAGCCTTTGCCAACGAGGATCACGACGCGTTGGGCGAGCTTACTTCACTGTTCGGCTTCTCTGACGCCATGAAGCGCCTTCTATCCCAGCGTCCATCGCTGGCTTCTCTGTTGCCAACCATTTCCCAGGCACATCAGGCGCGTGAAGGCGACTGGATTGAGCCGCTCCTGCAGCTGATCAATAACACGCAACTTGATCTGTTCGGCGAATCGAAAGCGGGGACTGAGGAGTTCTACGAAGCCGTGCGGTATTGCAGAGGCCGTGGGTTGAAGGCTCGGTTGCTCGCTAATCATGGCAGCCAGCTGAAAACCGGCCTGCTGAAAATTCTGAACGGTGCGTTCGATCCTGAGCAACTGACGCCGGCCTGGGATCTGATGCAGGAATACGACTATTACCTCCAAGCGTTAGGGCTGGAGTTTGAAGCAGTCGTTGTTAAGCGTTCCGAGTATGTGATGCACCTGCTGCCTGATATTGCCCATCTGAACGTGATCAAGGCCAGTGGGTTTACCTTTGCGAACGCTGGGCTGCCAGATGCACACGTGCAGCTGGTCAGCTGTGCCGATCACCAGATGGGCATAGCGGTAATGCCGAACAATTGCGTCGTGCCTGCGCTCGAATGGTTGTACCGCGTGCGTAGGTTTGGCGGCGGTATTACCGGTGGCATCTCGGCTGGTGACGTGGCCATTCTTGCGAAAGCTACAGGCGCTGCAGGCGAAGTGGATAGCGCGGTGCTGGGGCTTGGGTTGGCTGCGACTGTCGACCAGGTCATCGTCACCGCGATTACAACGTTGCTGGCGAACAATACCCGTCCGCTGATAAAGGCGGTGGCGGCAGTGACGTACATTCGGCAAGCCGACGCCGATTCGCTCGCCAAGCTCGATGATCTGGATGGTGTCTTCGAGTCGTCAGTCTTCCGGGCCTTGGCAAACGCATCGCTTACCACAGCGGATTTGTTCCAACTGGTTGACGACGCCCAAGTGGGTGAGTCGGTTGCGACCTACCTGGCTCACCTCATTCAAGAGCGGCGTATTGGGCACCTGAGCTACCAAATGGTTGCTCACAAATTTAGCGTGATTACTCAGGCGCTTTCCAAGGCTGGCCTTGCTGAGGCCGATTTCGCGGCTTGGCTCACAGCTTGGGACACTCATATTGCAGAAGCCTCCAAGGACGCTCTGAAGGCGGACGTCCGATTGATCAGTGTCGTCATGGAGGCGGATAAAAGTGTGCTGCCGAAAACTCGGGAGGGTCTACTCAAGCAGCTCACGAGCGAGGAGCGGACTTGTGATGAGTGGGTACAGACCATCTCGGCGGGGGCCAAGCAGCACCAGGCAATCCTGAATGGGATAGTGAGCAATCAAGAGCCTATACAGTCGATCGCGGCTGTTGGCGATGCCTTGGTCAACGTGCTCAACTCCCTCGCCAGCGGCACCGTGACTTCGCCGTGGGGAGCGCCCCAGTACGCCATGATGGATTCGCTGCTCAGTTTGCTTGATGCCCAGCAGCGCAACGTCATCGGTATACGATTGAGAAAGATGCTCTTCGCGGAGTCGGTGGGGCCTGATGATTTTGCAATCCCGTTATCGAAATATGGCCATCTTATCCCGGATGTTCAGCCGTCTAACCCGCAAGAGGTTCAACGAATCGTCCTGTTCCTGGCGTACCTGAGCCGCAACCCCGACAGTCTTCCCGCCTTGGCCAAATTCTTCGATGCGAAGGCCGAACAGATCGCAGCGTTCAAGTACTCGACAGCACTCAGGAGCACGATGGGGGAAGCTGTCGCCAAGCTGTCTGACATCACCCCGGCCCTCTACAAAAAGTTTGCTCAAACCAAAGGCTTTATACGCCTGATCCAGTCGCTCACAAGGGCTGCGCGTGATCCGGAACCTGAGCAAGACACCTGATGGCCAGTTCCCGCTCTGGGCCGCTGCGTGAAGCGTGCTGGCTCGGAGCGGAGCACACCCAATGTGGCCAGGAAAGCTCGCACGTCCATGGCCAGCAAGGCTGGCGACGTCCATGGCCGGTAAGGCTGATGGTGGTGAATGCACCTCTGTGATGTCGCGATTCACGTGATTGAATTCAGATGCCTATGCAGGCCGTTCTGCGCTCATGGTTTAATCCGTACCTTGGAATTGGCAGCACACGTGCGAGGGGCGGATGAGTAAAGATCAAGGAACGGAAGGGGCTACGGACGCCGCTGGTGATGGGCCTCACGTAGGTAAGGCGCAGCCAACCCGGGATGAGCTGGATGCTCGCTGCGATACTGTCGTGGATCAGTGGCGCAGTGCCTGGTCTGACCTTAGTCGCACCGAAGATGTGTTAGCCCAAGGCCCTAGCTTCGTAGTTTGGGATTCGCAAGCGCATGGCTCCGAGAGTCCGGGTGACTTTTTCCCGGTTGAGGCTATCGATCAAGTAATGCCTCCTGACGATATACAGCAAATGCTTCGTAAGTGCTTGGACACCCTCGACCATGCACGTGAAATGGCGGCTGTACTGGTTTTGAGAGATGAATCGGGAGTTGTGCCTACTGTTACAGTGGTTCCCAAGATGGCCGAGCTCAAGCCTCAGTCTTGGTTTGAGATGCGCAAGATCCGGAAGACCTCGATTGACCGGACAGTCTGGATACCGCTTCGTGCCCATCAACGGGTCTGTAGCGAAGGCGAGTATGGCCATGAGGGCTTTCTTGACGAGTACCTCGGGGTCGGCTCAGTCATGTTCGAGCTCAGCCATCGTGAGCAGATCAGCAAGCTGGACTATGGCGACATCGGGGATAACGATTACACCGGCGGTGTCGTAACTGAGTACTTCTGGACACCTCTTGCGCCCTCGACCGAGGCAGGCGCTGCTGATCAGTCTCAGGAAGACTCCGAGGTCGGTCAGGCGGGGCAGGAGGAATCGCTTGCATCGTTCCGTGTGCCTTTTACCAACCTGAGCCTGGCGTTGAATCTGCGCACACAGAAGCCGAAGGCTGCCACACCGGTAGCGCCTGCGAGCACACCCGAGCCGGAAGCCCCCAGCGTGCAACAGAGCCGCACGACGTTTTACTGGGCCGGCGACTGGTCTAGCCATCACGGTGGAGCCGTGGGTACTGGGCTCGTCATCCAGCAGTCGTTTGAGCGTGAAGCGCCTGATGAATGGCATTTGCATCAGGACTTCGTGATTTCCATGGGGTTGCTGCGGGAAGGGGATAAGTGGCTAAGGCCCGATGAGGGCTTCGAAGAGGTCGCGAGGCTGTTGCGCAACGACGCCGGCGAGCCTGTCCGTCTGGATGTACGTTTGGAGCACCTACGCGATTACTTGAAGGCTCGTGAAATGTATCTCCTGGTCTCCAGCTATCGGAGCCGTCAGCAAGTCGTTGCCAGCCCCTCCCATATCAGCTGGTCGTCCGATCTACTGGAGGAGGTGACGGTTAGGGATAAGTGGGAGGGGGTCAGACAGGCGATACACGAGGGTGGTAATCCCTACGGCTCAGCGACCGCAGTGTTTCATGCTTCTCGCACTGACATCGATGGCGATGATGAGGTGCCTGTACTTGGCTTTCCAAACGACGATTCAGTCGTTTCCAAATCTTGGACGGTCAAGCATCAGGGTAAGAAGCTTTACATCATCAGAGGTTCGCTGTGGAAAAATGATGTGGTCGAGCCAGGTCGCGTCAGCGAGCGGGTGCTGAGCGAGGCGCCTGTTGGCACGGTGGATTTTGCTATCGATGGCTCCGGAGAGCGGATTGGAGGTAGCCGTCTGGCGGATAGTGGATCTTGGCTTTGGTTCCGACCGAGCATCACGACCACGCTTAGCAAGTATCGAAACTTTTCGCTGAGCTGGGCAACCCGCGACACGGGCTTCATTGGACTGACCCGAAACCACAGCGTGCATTTCGGGCTCAATGACCTTGGACTTATCAATGTTTTGGGCAAGGACATCGGAAGGCTGCCGTTATGGCAGCAGCGCGTGTGGGCAGGGGCTAACGTAGCGCCTAATGGCGGTGTTTCGAGGGAGCTCCTGGCCTCCCAAGCCAATGCTGACCCTGCGGATACGCATGCCCCGGAAGCGCGGTTGCAGCGAGCTTACACCACGCTCAACAAGGTATTTGCAAAGCTGACTGGCAAGCCGCTGTTCACACCGCACCCTGCGATCGAAGACATCTTTAGTCGAATTTATCGGTTCCGTGCGCTTGAGGAAACCGGGTTGCTTGAGCTGGCTAAGGACTTGGCTCGGGTTACCGTAGAGTCTTTGGATGGGAGCGCACTCTCAGTGCTTGCTGATCCGCCACCCAAGATGAAGGCTGGTTCGGTCAAGCATCTGGAGGCAGCGTTGCAGAAGGAGGTGAGCCAGGATGATGCCAGGGCGATTACCAAAGTGCTTGTGGGGATAAACGAGCTCAGACAAGCGGATGCGCATCTACCTTCTTCGGGTTTTGGCAAAGCTTATGGTCTGGTCGGTATTGATGATCTTTCTGAGCTGGACGTAGTGAAGGGACGCCTGATGCTGGAGTCGCTAGTAGACTCGTTGGTGAAAATGGTGCAGGTCTTCTTCCGGTTTCCCCATTAGAGCAAAAAAGGAGGGCTGCAGAATCACGCCGGTGGCAGGCCGGGTTGATGGGGTTCTGACCAGGAGAACAAATGTGCTCGCCCCCCCTCTTGGACGAGATTTGCTCGCGTGGCGATGGCCGCACTGGCCCGGTAAGTTTCGGCGAGTGTCTGTTACGAAAAACTAAAATTTACTTTAGATTTGGCCGGCTTCAGGGCGGTTTTATCGAAAAACTAAGGTATAGCTTAGTTGGCAGAAAGCACGATCTAGCCAATCCTAGCGGTGAAATATGAAAGGAACACCTTTTGAACGCCTTGGGAAGGAAACTACTCAATCCCGAGGCTGCGCAAATCGAATTACCGCCTTTTGAAAAATTCTTCTGTCACATAATCGGGGCGCGCAGTGGGTGAGTCATACCCCATTCCTTGACGCAATGGTGGTTTTTTCATCAGAAGAAGCGCCACTGAGGTTTGGGACAACATTTCATGTGCTCGACACTGCCCCAGACGTTTACTTGCCGCCGCTTCCTTGCTGCCAGTACCGATTCACCGTGGTGCGAGACAGGCCCAGCATCTTGGTCGCCTCAGCGGGTGTCTTGCCTTGAGCCTTAAGCGCCAGGACGGCTTCACGGTTACGCGAGTTCTGAGGCTTGCCAGCAGGTCGTTGAACCAGTTTTCCGTTTTCAACCTGCCCCTGAATGAGTTCAGCGCCGCCTGCGGCTAGAAAAGTCTGCAGTTCTCGCGTCGCCTCTTGAAGCACGGTCTGCGCGTCCTGGTTCTGCTGGCTTGCCACGCTCAGTGCGATCAGCGTTACCAGGTTGAAATCCAAGGCATGCGCAATGTCGGCGAGCTTGTCCAGGGTCACGCCGGTTTCTGCACGCTCAAGATAACCAATTGTTGTGCGCATGGAGCCGCCAGCCAAATTCTCATAGCTGACGTGTTTCTGCTCGCGAATGGCTCGGAGCGTTGCCGCTATCTCGGTCTTGAGTGACATAAGCGTCCAAAAGCGAGGATAGAGCCATAATTGAAATGACCGTTAAACGGGGTATGCTGACAGTAACGGTCAATGTGGGTTAGGATGCTCGACTCGTTTGGGCTGACGCACCGATGGTCTTGCCAAGGCGGCACGTGAGCGTACTGCTCTCATCGCAGGTGTTGACGCTTCAATTTACTGCTAAATCGAGGAATGGGGTGGGTAAATGAGGATCTGCGTCTTGTCCGATTTGCATCTCGAATTCGAGCATTTCGAGCCGGCAGAACTGGATATTGATCTCGTCGTTTTGGCTGGGGACATTCATACAAGGGAGCGCGGAATCCGGTGGGCAAACGAGGTGTTCTCAACCGAGGTCTTGTACGTCCTGGGCAACCACGAATTCTACTCTGGCCATTTTGACCGGACGCTGGAGAAGTCCAAGCAACTGGCGGCGAGCCATGTTCACGTGCTTGAGCAGGATGTGTTCATCCGGGACGGAGTTCGTTTTGTAGGCTGCACGGGATGGACTGACTTTCGTGCGACCGGTGATGTGGCAGCGGCCAGTGCGAAGGCGATGAGCTCGATGACTGACTTCAAGGTCATCCGCGCTGGAGCAAATTACCGGCGCTTGCGACCCGACGACGTTGCCTCACGCAGTCGCCAGGCAAAGGCGTGGCTGACCGACGAGCTGGAAAAACCATTCACTGGACGCACGGTCGTGGTCACACATCATTCGCCACTGGTTGAGGTCGGGGGTCATGAGCAAGACGGGCACCTTACGGCCTCGTACTGCAACAGTTGGCCTTCGCTCGTGATGAAGGCCGACGTGTGGGTTTTCGGGCACACGCATCACGCTATCGATATTGAGATGGGGGGCTGCCGGTTGATCTCAAATCCGAAGGGATACCCTTTGGAACAGACCGGCTTTGATGCTTCCAAGGTTGTGGAGATTTAACGTGTCAGAAGTACAACGGTGCGCTGCGGTAGATGCGGTGCCTATCCCGCCAGACGTTTTGATCGCACGGCAAATCCAGTGGGATGTGCTTGTGGATGCGTATCTGACCCAAGCGGCGAAAGTTGGCGACCGGGATGCCGCTAGCGTGTTCCTGGATCGGGCCGGAGTGATCGCCGATGGCACCACGATCGCCACACCCCAGGTGACGACTGTAGACGAGAAAGAGGGGTTCATATTGTTGCGTTCGGTATGCGGCAACGACCATTACGTCATCGCAAATTGGCTTGCCAGTCAGGAGCACCTCAATGCCTGCTCATGACTCGCTACCGTCTGCAGTGATGCAGGTGGCATCTGTCAAATTTGAGCCGACCCCAACCGCGATTCTTTATTTGCCCCAGCTCGAAGGCTTTTCTCTCGTCGGGCAGGTGTACAGAGACAACCTCCAGCGGTTTGCAGAGGGTCGCCTGATCAGGACTTCAACCGTGCTGGAGTTCCTTGAAGATCATGGCTACCTGATAGCCCATACGTTTTCCGGGAGTCGCTACGTGCTGGTATCAGCCACTGGAGCTGATGTCGCAGCGCTTTGGGGATGGCAGGCTGTTATTTCGGGTCGCCATTGACGGCAAATTTGAGCCGCCGTAATGAGACAAACATGGAGCTGTTATGCAAGATCATCAGGTAAGCCAACTGCTCGGCCCGGGCGAGGTCATGTACGGTACGACCCTGGCGTTGGACGACGCCATAGCGCGTGGGCGTCAAGTGTTTCCAGGTCTTAGCATTTGCGTTGTCGGCAATTGGTTTTGGATTGATCTGGGGGCTCCGAGGGAGGTCATGCATCAGCTGGCCGGCCAAAGCCAGCAGCCGGTGATGCTAGTCGCATTGGAGATTCTCTACAGCAGTTCGGGGGCCCATCGTGCGGGCGAGTGGCTGCGCTCAACACCGTTGGTGGCGTTCACTGATCAGATGTACTTCCGGACACAGCACACCGTTTACGTGCTGATGGGGAATGGTCGAAGACATGCGCTTTCACTCTCTACCGTCCTGCAGCTATTTTCCAGCGAGCAGGATGGCCACTGAGGTCGATTCAACCACTGAGTGAAGGCGAGGGCGGATGAGCAAGCGTTTGTCATAGCCCCGAGGCGCTAAGGGAAGATGACATGATCGACCTCAAGAGCCCTGCAGATCATTTTGAGGCGATTGCCATGCTCCTTGGCCCAATCTGGGTCGATGCTGTAGCCGTAGGCAATTTTTCCGCTGATGTGATTTATCAGGCCTTGGAGCGATTTGAACCCCCGATGCTCAGCATGGGTGATGGCGTCGATGTCGGGATGAGACAGAAAGTAAAGGTGGTCGCTGATGTACTTTCTGTAGGCCTTGGTGAGTCGAGGCTGTTCTCCATCGATGAGTAGGCCTAATACCACCTTGCGGGCTCCTGGTGGGATGATTTTCGTCTTTGCCTTGTTCAGCCAGAATCCCGCCTTGATGAGGCATTCGTTGATCGCTTTGACGTGCTCAATTGCCTGCGGGCGGTCAAATGGATTGCTGGAGGAAAACACCAGATCGTCAGCATATCGCGAATACGCCAGTTCATTTTTCGTCGCATACGCTTGCAACTGCTCGTCCAAGGAATACATCACCAGGTTCGCGATCTTTGGTGAGGTAGCGGCACCCTGCGGGAGATGCCCGATCCGAGGATCAGCGGGGTAGGGGAAGCCTGCAGGAAGCGTTCGGTGGTCGAACCGTCGATCGGGGTTACCGCTGACACGGATTCGGGTACAGAGCCTGGCCAATTCAAATGCCACCAAGCGCTGATACCCGAACGATCTGAAAAGCTTATAGACCCGTGGCTCCAGAATCGATTCGAAGAAGTTGGTCAGGTCTAATTTGATCAGCCACTCAGCTCCGCAATGAAGCTCGGCTGCCTCCAGTACCCCGTGACGCTTGTCATAGGCGTAGCTAGCCTCGTGGGACTCAGCATGCGACAGGATGTTCGCATTGATCCACCGCTGCACGCGAAGCAGATCCTCACAGGGGGCACTGATCCATCTGAGTCGATCCGGGCTGTGCCCCACATTCGGCTTCTTCAGTGCAAAGAGGTTATACGCCTCTTTCTCGTGGGTTCGGCTGACTGTGCGGTGTAGAAACGGGTAGGGAACACCTGTCAGGTGAGCCAGGTGGTTGAGGGTGAGGATGGGAGGGTAGCCGTGTTTCATCCGCTTGGCCGTCTTCACGGCATTCTGCAGGATATCCTGAGGCACCCCTAGACCACGTCCTTCTTTCAAGTAGGGCTGAGAGCTCCAGCGAGTCATCTACCTTCAAGCTCCGCCCTGGCGGATATAAGCCTTCTTGCCGCAAGACTTCGATAGCGAGCCGTAGAAGGCTTATACCTCCTGGAAGCGTGAGATCGTTCGACGGCAAGCATAATTTGCTCCCTTAACGCCCGCACATCGTGCGGGATACTAGATTCCGCTACTGCGGAGCCCTCAGCTGCTGCGGATAATACGAAGTGGCGGGAGTTGGGGCCACAAGAAATTTCCGTCCCTCCCGGCGAAAAAGGCGGATGGACTTGTGCCCTTCGAGCGTCAATGCACCTGTTTCGGTGATCCAACCACGGGCCACCGCGCGTTGTTTTGCACTGAGAATTGAGTCCAGGGAAACCGGCAGGGCTTGGCGCAATTGAGCAAGCCGTCGTTTGCCCAATGAGTGAGCAAGCAAGATGATGATCGCAGCTTTGTTCTGATCACTTGCTCGGTTGAACCGGAGCGACTTCGATATTTCCGATAGGTTGAGCCGGTGCAATGCTTCGATCGTCACGTGGGTCATGCTGACCTGAGTGGACTGCCACAGGCTGTCGGTTACACGTTTAGGAAAAAGCGGCGACCATTTTTTCGAGCCTCGGTTTTTTTCTGAAACGAATATCGCCGGCATATTGTTCGGGGCACCATGCTCGAAGGCCAGCAGCGCGCCGGTGTCTTTCCAACCCAGTGGATTCTTGCTGTGAGCCCCGTACTCTTCGCACAGCTCGACCATCTCATTCAGGTCTTCATCGAAGCTATTGAACAGGGTTGGGCATTCGGTCATGACTCGAACGGTGGGGCTGAATCGGTGACTGCGCACACACTGGATGCCTTGTGCCGTGCCGCTGTAGGCAATCACCCAGAACCTGATGAACTTACCGGAGTGCCAGCTCCTGATCGACGCCACTCGCCACATGGAGTCGAGCATTCTGTAGGCTCGGTCACCACTGCCGAGGAAGTCGGTCAGAATGACGAAATTACGAACCTTTGAATCTCTGACCATGTCAGCTGCGGGTTGCAGCAAAAAGCGTTTGGGGTTCGAGCGGCAAAGCGTGTTGGCCAAGAGCGCGACCAAGCCTTCGCTGCCGACCTCCTGACGGCTGTAGGTCAGGGACTGAATGGCTTGCGCCGCTGCGCCGTACGCCCGCACATGCTTTTTCTTCGACCTAGGGCTATAGGTTTTCTTTTCCTTGTAGAGTCCCGGAGGGTACTCGGCCTTGGTTTTTTGTAACTCACGCTCAATGAAGAGTGCCGAGGCCTCCTTCAGAGGGAGTGACCTTTTAATCAGTGTGGTCAGGCTGGTTTTGAATTCGTTGAGCGGGCAGTAGTTGATCGAGTCAAGTAGCCTCTCGGCCAGCTCACGATCGCCTGGCCTATGATCGAACTGACTTAGCCAGAGCTGGGTTTTTTCCTGTTCCTTTAGCGGTTGCATCGTCGTGATCCCCATGTACCCGGTAGCCGCGTTGATCAGCCTCGAAAGCTGCGCTGGAGGGCGCTGACTTCAGGTGCTCAGTCAGATCTGCTGCCCCAGATCATTTCGCTGACCTCAAGGAGGTTGTTGAAATCCTTCCCACACCGGCGATTCAGCAGGAACCCTAGTATGCCCAGCGCATTGGTACCCTCTCGGTGCATGATCGTTTGAGGTACAGCGCCTAGGCAAGCAATCTTGCTCTAGGCGCCAGGGGGTGGTCATTCTACGGCGCCATGCTGGAAGCCCAGCCACCGCCTGGGTATCTCCAAAAGAACATGGGGTGAGATCACCATCATAGATTGCACACCCCGGAGTGATGGTTTTGCTAGTGCAGTGAGTCGAAAAAATCTGTCTTACTTCATAGGTACTGCTGCGCGAGCAGGCGCAGACGCTCACGCCGCATGTACGTGTTAAAGAAGTACTCGCTATTAAATTCGATACTCTTGGAGCATACGATTGTCGATGTGCGCGTTGCATTATGAATTTCCGCTACGACCAAATCGATCGAATCGTCCCCTGCTGTTGACTCTCCTAGTCGATGATTATTGAAGTAGAAGCGAAGGCTTGTGCCCCTGGTGTCTTTCTTGCGAACCACCTTCCGGTAAGGCCCTACTTCGAATCCGACGGAGTTTTTGGTGATCGCGTCAGCCAGATGACCATCCACCTTGAGGCCGTACATGTCCTGAGCCTCTGTCATGTAAGCAAAGCCAAAGGGGAGGTTGTACAGGTTGATGGCTTTGTACTGGTGCCCTTGGTTTGCTCCGAAGTCTTTAAGCATAGCCTCCACTAGGCCATCGCTGTATCCAATGCCGGTGGCCGTTTCCAGGATTTTGATCACCAGATGAATATGGTTGATAAGGGCTTCGCGAATTTCATCGTTGCGAACCGCGTTGGTTCGACGAGATCTGCTATCAAAGCGTTCCGGGTTGTGGAATGGGCAACTTTCATAGGCCTGTGGATTGTGGTCAGCCAAGCCAGGTATGGAGCGACCAGCATGTTTGGCGTAGAGGATCTTCGCGTCAGTCTTTACGACGTGGCGATTCACCAAGAGGATGGGGTTGACACATGCTGGACACAGAGCGTAGGACTTGACCTCTTGCCCGATATTCCACACATATGGCTTGGCGCGGCTCGTCTTCTTGTTGTAATTAGTCTCGGTAAGCGCGATAGGAACTCTTGGTTTTTCCAAAGTACTAAAAACGTTCAATTGCTTCCCTTAATCAGAAAATAGTATCCAATTGACTGGTGCTCGCCTTGGTCACCCCATACTGCTAAGAGCAGGCAGGACTGATCCCAGATCGGTAAACGCTAGTCCGAAGAGCGATGCTACCGATCTATGTCGACCCTCGGACAGTCAATATTAGCTACATTTTCTGTAATGCTGTTTTGCGCAGGGCGTGAGTAATGGTGTCTTGAAGTGCCACTGTTTTGCCCTCATTCATATTAGGCCCAATGATGGGCTCAACTGAGAACGCTCCAATGTCAAAGATTGCAAAAAGCGACCTGCGTTACGAGTACAGCTGGAAAGCCACGGCTGGCGACAATCCGCATCTGATTCACAATGACGCTCGTCACCTCAGCCGGAAAGAAGGGTATGAGATGCTCGACTTCCTGAATCACCTTGGCTGGGCCAGCGACAACAAGACGGTTGTATACAATGCGGGGGCGGACATGAGTGAGGAGTTCCGACTGTATGTGGAATGGATGCTCAAGGAGAAATTTGAGTCCACAGCGCCAGGCCGTCCGAAGGTTGTTGACTGGATCAATGATAATTGGCAATCGCTGAAGACGTCCTTCAAGGCCTTGAAGCCGAAGAAGGCGTAATTTAGCGAGTAGCTGGCCGCATGTGGGAGGCCATTACTGACTCCCACATGTCCCACAACGCCCTGATCTGGCAGCCTGCTGGCTACAAAGCGCTGACTTCTTCGTAGAACTTTTCGAACGATGGATCGGTTGCTCTCAATACCTGAAGATCGAGGCTTTCGATGGCCTTGGCATAGAATTCCATCAGCCTTCCGCGTCGGCGTTGACGCGTTATCTCCTCTAAAGAGAATCCCAGCCAGGTTTCTATCGCCGGGTCGATGACAATGGGTGTCCAGTTGTCAGACTCGATGTTGTTTCGCAGCATCAGCTCTGAACCGGGAATATCCCCGTCTCCGTCAACAACGGCCAGCACCTTAACGTCCGGACGTGCCAGCAATACACTGTTGGCAACGCGCGGGACGGCGACTTTGCCAAGGGCTGAGATGAGCTGAATCTTCTTGGTGGTTCTGGCGTTCTTCAAGATCCGTTGCGCGAGGTTGGCCAGCAGCTCACGGTCGAAGTCCGCCTCACACACAATGACCAGGTCTGGGGTGGTGGCGGGTTGATCGGCAGCGCTCAACAGCGTCCCGGTCAAACGATCGTAGTGCACTCGTTCGATGTGTACGGGCTCCGAGGGAGAGGTCTTCACCTGTTCGGCCACTGTCGGGAAAAATGCCAGGCCTTCCTCAGCAGCTTTGCGAAGCTTGTCTTTGAGGATCCTCTTGAACCCCAGTTTGTGGATGATCGCCGCGTCCATGTCCTCTTTGGTGAACAGGATCAGATTGAGGGTCTTGCCCGCGATGAGGGCGTCGACGGCGTCTGTGGAGTAGCCGGACATGGAAATGAAAATGCCAATGGTGCCGACCAGCTTGCCATCCACTTTACCTTTGAATTGATAAAGTGTGGATGCTGGAACGGGGAGGGCGTGCCATTTGGCTTCCAGGAGGAGGAAGCTACCGTCCAGATAGAAAGAGCCGTCTATCTGCTCGCCAGCAGACTTGTAGCTGGAGCGTGGCTCTAGCCCTTCATCCGCTAACAGGCGCTTGAGAATCTTCTCGAAATCATAGCCCCGGGCTCGTTTTTTCGTGGCATCGGCGTCAGGAAGTAGCTCGGAGAGTTCGATGTACCACTGATGAGGATCTCGCTCCTGCGTCATATCGATTGTCCTTGAGAATGAAGGCGACTCAACCATGCCAGGGAGGGCTATGGTGCGTTCTAGAGCGAGTTACATACCACGAAGCAGGACACAGTTCACGCTTCTCCGTCTTCCTTGGTGGGTGAGCGATTCCAGAGAAAACCTACGGTCGAGCGACTCAGCCCGAGCTTCCTGGCGGTTTCAGCTTTGGTCAGTCCGGCGTTCTTGCTTTCAAGCACCTGCTGCAGTTTCAGAAGATCAGCGGGGCGCGCGGCGGGACGCTTTGAAATCTCTTTGCCGGTCAGCTGCGCCGTAATATCGCTCGCGCTGACCTTCGCTTCCAGCGCCGCCAATTGGTCGGCAGCTTCTGCGAGCACGGTAGAGGTGGCGACATTGTCTCGTGTCGCAATGACGAGGGAGAGCAAAGCTACCGGGTTCATGTTGAGTGCGGCGGCGAGCTCGATGAATTTGTCCAGGGTAGGAGAGCTGGCTGCATTCTCGATCTTTGCTGCATAGGTGCGCGAGATGGCATGGCCCAGTCCTTCCTGGGTCAGGCCCAAGCTCGATCTGACTGTTCGTATCACTGCTGCAAGCGCCGGCCTTGTCAACGCGGATCCCCTCAAAACTGAGGATGTAGCCACGACGCGGTGTACAGTTACACAACATATAGTGTATAAAACCGTTCATGCGCATGGCTGTGAATGCCTAGTGGCGTCCACGTCATGGATGGCTTGTGAAAGGTGTCATTTGCCGGACACCGCTCCTAGCCTGTGCCTCCTTGGAAGATCGCGTGGGGGCGGCGTTCAATAAACCGTTAAATCGCCAGATGCTTACGCTGTGTCGTTGCAAACCCTGTGGAGGGGAAGGTTTGGAAGCCAGGATCTAGTCAACCTGCACCGTAAATTTCAGCCCTGGAACCCTCGATTGTTTAGACGTTGACTTGGTGATATTGGCTGAAGACGTCGACCAAAATACTCGCGGTGTCCAGTGGGTCGGTGAGTCGTTTGACTGCACCGTCGCCTACGTCGTGGGTAAGGGGTCGCTTTGCCGCAAGTGTTGTTCACGATTTACCGGGAGTTAATGAAAATGCCATGGCTGTAGCACTCCTCCTATGCGAGAGGTTGGGCGTAGATGCGGATTAAAATTGATGCTAAGTGTCAGTGGTGATGACTAGTTTGTTGCTGAAAGTGAACTGAGTGGCTCAATGCCTTAGGTCTAAGCGGTATGCATATGCTTGAGTTTGGCGGGCGCCGCAAAGGTTCTAGCGATTGTACGCTGATCAGTTTCGAGAGTACTTCCTTTCCTGCCTGGAGACGGTGGGGTGGGTGGCCTGTGTTCAAGTGAATTAAGGACGTTCCATGTCTGACCTCAAGAAAATTAAAGTAGTAGTAAAGAATTATGATTTGCAGGCCTCGGGTGACCTGGATGCACTATACAGTCGGGTTAGGCTTGAAGATGAACAAGGTCAGACGTTTTACTTCAAGCAAGTGGTAATGCCGAAATATTTGAAGCAGCATGGTGCGATAGCAATGAATGTGCCACGGACGTGGTTTTACAAGCAGGTTTCAAAAAAATCGATTGTGGTTATCGCATTTGAGAATGCTAGTGGGAAGGTTGAATATGACCTTAGTGATCTGCAGTTGATCGCTAGGTCAACAGTTATGAAAGGTATTCTAATGACGATTGCAGCGATCCCAATGGGCATTATCGCGGCGACGGCGACGTATGGGTTGGGGCTGATACTCATTCCTATGGGATTCTGGTATGGGTATCGGAATACGTTCAAGCTGCCAGCGATGCTTAGCCGGAAAAGAATTCTCCGTGATTTTTCTGACTACGGCATTGTAGTTCGCTAGTTTCTTTGGAAAGAAATCTTGAAAGGCAGGGCACGAGGAACGCCCGTGTTGCCCGGGCGTTCCTGCCTTGACGCTTAGGCTTTACCGCTCAGCAGTCTCTTGAATTCCGCGCGAAGCACGGGGTCTTTATTTTCAATAAGGTCATCAGGAATGCTTGTGGTGATATTTAAGATGCCATTCTCTGATTTGCCGTACATCAGTGAACTCAAAATACCACCGAAACGAGCAAGAGGTGCATCCTTGGTAATGATTGCATAGCGCCCTGCTGGGTCTTTTTTCTGCAGGTTCAAGAACACTTCCATGATGGCGATGTCCAGGCAAGCGTTGTAAGCCGACTTCTCCAAATACGGGGCGGTGATTTTCAGTACGCCTATACCTGGTGAGTCTTTCTTTGGGGCAGAAACGCCGATCAGTGCCAGAAGTGTCACGACATCCGTTTTCAGGTCATACTTTTCTGCTATCGTTGCAATGTTCTTCCAGCGCTCTAAAACCTTATCAGTAGCGAAGCAGGGTTTAACGTGAGGCGCTACGTCGATAAGAAAGGCCATCCGCTTTTCGATACTTGGCCGCATGTGATCCAGTAGTCGCCACGCGTAATCCTCTACAGGTTCGTGATACTGCGTGATAGGGACGCCTGGCGCCGCAAGCTTAAGCTTTTCTCTGGCCTCTTGTACTTGGCTTTTAATTTCTTCTTTCGAAGGGAATTGCTGCATGTTCGCTTCCATCGCGTACGGAAGCAAGTCGATGCTCATGTTGAAGTGTCTTAAGTCATCAAACCATCCAGCGAGGGCCTCTTTCTTCGCTAGGTTGTTTTCGAAGTAATTACCTATCCTGCTTATGAAGTTTCGGTCGGCGAAAACAAATCGCTTTAGCATGCCGAAGCCGGGCGGTAACCATCCTCCCTTCACCAGGCAGTAAGATTCAAGCAGGTCGGGAATCTGTATGGTTACCTTGATCTCTGTAATGGAGGCATCTTCCAACACGCTTAGATCGGTGAATCGGATCTCGATGGATTGATTCTTTCTGAAGCTATTTAAATCATCAAGGCTTAGCGGTTGGATCGTCCAGCGGGTGAGCGTGACAGGCCCGTGGTCACTTGAACTTATGCGAAGATTTCCATTTTCCAAAACACCCATTTCGCCAATAGACATCATTCCATCCTTAGTTTGCACATCGAAAATTATTGATATCGCAATCTTTTTCCCTGAACAGGCTAAATTGCGGCGCCAATCCATGCGTCAGTCAGAGCACGATGGATCAATACCACAGAGGCGTGCGTGTTTTCTACCTGGAGGGCTATCCTCCGCCCATTCGCCGAACGGGCCTTGAGCGATGGTTGCCAGTCCCCGTCAATGAGCCGTTTCTACCTTCGGGCCATGCAAAATCCGATACCCTTGCACGTGAGTGAATTGATGCTTTTTTAACCAAAAAACGCAGAAAAATCAGGTTTATTGTGATGCGCGTTACATTTCCAAAATCGACCCCCCTTGAAAATTTTTAAACGAGACGGAGTTTTTATAT
>NZ_BBIV01000042.1 GCF_000730665.1 Pseudomonas plecoglossicida NBRC 103162 = DSM 15088 | reverse complement strand
CGGCCCAATTCTTCCTGTGGGATTTGCGCGCGAACGCCTTGGCGTACACCTCGATATCGCGTCGTACAAACCAGGCGGTCGCGCGCGCCTGTCACAGGTGTTACTCGCCCGAAACAAACGTAGGAGCGAGCACAGCTCGCGATGCGCCGCGTGGGCGGCGCTCGGTCTCACAGACGCATTATTCCTGCTGGCGAGCACTTACTTGAACCGCCGCTCCACCCCTTTCTCCACGAGAATCTTCGCCGAAATCTCCTCCACCGAAAAATGCGTGGAGTTGATGTTGGGAATGTTCTCCCGGCGGAACAGGTTCTCTACCTCGCGCACCTCGAACTCGCACTGGGCAAAGCTCGAATAGCGGCTGTTGGGCTTGCGCTCATGGCGGATGGCAGTCAGGCGGTCCGGGTCGATGGTCAGGCCGAACAGCTTGTTCTGGTGCTTCTTCAGCACCGCCGGCAACTGCAGGCGCTCCATGTCTTCTTCGGTCAGCGGGTAGTTGGCGGCGCGGATACCGAACTGCATGGCCATGTACAGGCAGGTGGGGGTCTTGCCGCAGCGCGATACGCCCACCAGGATCAGGTCGGCCTTGTCGTAGTAGTGGGTGCGCGCGCCGTCGTCGTTGTCCAGGGCGAAGTTCACTGCCTCGATGCGTTCCATGTAGTTGGAATTGCCGCCGATCGAGTGCGATTTGCCGACGGAATACGACGAATGGGCAGTCAATTCCTGCTCCAGCGGGGATAAAAACGTCGAAAAGATGTCGATCATGAAGCCGTTCGACGTGGCCAGGATCTCGCGGATGTCCTGGTTGACGATGGTGTCGAAGATGATCGGCCGCATGCCATCGCGCTCTGCGGCGGCGTTGATCTGCTGCACCATGGTGCGCGCCTTGTCGGGCGTATCGATGTACGGACGGGTGAATTTATTGAACGGAATGCTTTCGAATTGCGCGAGAAGGCTTTGGCCCAGGGTTTCGGCGGTGATGCCGGTGCCGTCGGAGATGAAGAACGCGGTTCGTTTCATTTGCGATCTGGGCCTTAAGCTGATGACGATTCTTGGATATGATAAGTTCGGTTTGCCGAACGCGGCTGTCGGCATTCTCACTTATTTTCCAGGTACAGGCCACAAGCGTCCGGCCAAGTCAACGCAGACAGGCGGGCGCCCTTGAGCTTTTCCAATACAGTTAGTGGAGAGATCACCTTGGTAGAGTACGTAGTTTCCCTCGATAAGCTCGGCGTCCATGATGTGGAGCATGTGGGGGGCAAGAACGCATCCCTGGGCGAGATGATCAGCAACCTCGCAGGTGCTGGCGTTTCGGTGCCGGGCGGCTTTGCCACTACGGCTCAGGCGTACCGCGACTTCCTCGACCAGAGTGGCCTGAACGACCGCATCCATGCCGCGCTCGACGCGCTGGACGTGGACGACGTCAACGCCCTGGCAAAGACCGGCGCGCAGATCCGTCAGTGGGTCATGGAGGCCGAGTTCCCGACGCGCCTGGATGCAGAAATCCGCACCGCCTTCGCGGCGATGTCCCAGGGCAACGACAACATGGCCGTGGCCGTGCGCTCCTCGGCCACCGCCGAAGACCTGCCGGACGCTTCGTTCGCCGGCCAGCAGGAAACCTTCCTCAACATCCGCGGCGTCGACAACGTCATCCGCGCGGCCAAGGAAGTGTTCGCCTCGCTGTTCAACGACCGTGCCATCGCCTACCGCGTGCACCAGGGCTTCGATCACAAGCTGGTGGCCCTGTCCGCCGGCGTTCAGCGCATGGTCCGCTCGGAAACCGGCACCGCCGGCGTGATGTTCACCCTCGACACCGAGTCGGGCTTCCGCGACGTGGTGTTCATCACCGGCGCCTACGGCCTGGGCGAAACCGTGGTGCAGGGTGCGGTCAACCCTGACGAATTCTATGTCCACAAGCAGACCCTGCAGGCCGGCCGCCCGGCCATCCTGCGCCGCAACCTGGGCAGCAAGGCAATCAAGATGGTCTATGGCGACGAAGCCAAGGCCGGCCGTTCGGTCAAGACCGTCGAGGTCGACCGTGCCGAACGTGCGCGCTTCTGCCTGAGCGACGAGGAAGTCAACGAGCTGGCCAAGCAGGCCATGATCATCGAGCAGCACTACCAGCGCCCGATGGACATCGAGTGGGCCAAGGACGGTGACGACGGCAAGCTGTACATCGTCCAGGCGCGTCCTGAAACGGTGAAGAGCCGCGCCAGCGCCAATGTCATGGAGCGCTACCTGCTCAAGGAAAAGGGCACCGTACTGGTCGAAGGCCGTGCCATCGGCCAGCGCATCGGCGCCGGCAAGGTCCGCGTGATCAACGATGTGTCCGAGATGGACAAGGTGCAGCCGGGCGACGTGCTGGTTTCCGACATGACCGACCCGGACTGGGAACCGGTGATGAAGCGCGCCAGCGCCATCGTCACCAACCGCGGCGGGCGTACCTGCCACGCGGCGATCATCGCCCGTGAACTGGGTATCCCGGCAGTGGTCGGTTGCGGCAATGCCACGCAACTCCTGAAGGATGGCCAGGGCGTTACCGTTTCCTGCGCCGAGGGCGATACCGGCTTCATCTTCGAAGGCCAACTGGGCTTCGACATCAAGCAGAACTCGGTCGATGCCATGCCGGAGCTGCCGTTTAAGATCATGATGAACGTCGGCAACCCGGACCGCGCCTTCGACTTCGCCCAGTTGCCCAACGCCGGTGTCGGCCTGGCGCGCCTGGAGTTCATCATCAACCGCATGATCGGCGTGCATCCCAAGGCGCTGTTGAACTACGCAGGCCTGCCTGCCGAGCTGAAGGAAAGCGTCGACAAGCGCATCGCCGGCTACAACGACCCGGTCGGTTTCTACGTCGAGAAGCTGGTCGAGGGTATCAGTACCCTGGCTGCAGCCTTCTACCCGAAAAAGGTCATCGTGCGCCTGTCGGACTTCAAGTCCAACGAGTACGCCAACCTGATCGGCGGCAAGCTGTACGAGCCGGAAGAAGAGAACCCGATGCTGGGCTTCCGCGGCGCCTCGCGTTACATCAGCGAGTCGTTCCGTGACTGCTTCGAGCTCGAATGCCGTGCGCTCAAGCGCGTGCGCAACGAGATGGGCCTGACCAACGTCGAGATCATGGTGCCGTTCGTGCGCACCCTGGGCGAAGCCAGCCAAGTCGTCGACCTGCTTGCCGAGAACGGCCTGGCCCGCGGCGACAACGGCCTGCGTGTGATCATGATGTGCGAACTGCCGTCCAACGCCATCCTCGCCGAAGAGTTCCTCGAGTACTTCGATGGCTTCTCCATCGGCTCCAACGACCTGACCCAGCTGACCCTGGGCCTGGACCGCGATTCGGGGATCATCGCTCACCTGTTCGACGAGCGTAACCCGGCCGTGAAGAAGCTGCTGGCCAACGCCATTGCCGCGTGCAACAAGGCTGGCAAGTACATCGGCATCTGCGGCCAGGGCCCTTCGGACCACCCGGACCTGGCCAAGTGGCTGATGGAACAAGGCATCGAAAGCGTATCGCTGAACCCGGACTCGGTACTCGAGACCTGGTTCTTCCTGGCCGAGGGCCAGGGCGCGGCCTGATGCGGTGAATGCGGGGGCGTGCCCCCGCCTGGTTTTATCCAGGGCGAGTTCCAGCAATGGATCCCGCCCTTTTTTTGTGCATCAAGCAACCTATGCAAAGCAGCAGCACTCTATTTCCCGTCGCGTTGCTCAGTGCCGAGCGGCGCGGCGACCTCAGCGAAGACGTGTACCGGATCAAGGCCGGCAACAGCCCTGACCCCAGCGTCGAAATCGCGGTGACCCGCCTGGGCCTGGCCGACCAGGGCCGTGCCCAGGGCGTGCCGGTCATTCTCCTGCACGGCAGTTTTTCCAACCGGCGGTTCTGGTATTCGCCCAAGGGCATCGGCCTGGGCGCCTACCTGGCGCGAGCCGGGTTCGATGTGTGGATCCCGGAGATGCGTGGCCACGGCCTGTCGCCGCGCAACCGCAACTGGTCGCACAACCGGGTGGCTGACTATGCCCGTGACGATTTGCCGCTGATCGCGGCCTTCGTTCAGGAACAGGCCGGCCAGGCGCCGCACTGGGTTGGCCATTCGCTGGGTGGCATCACCCTGGCGGCGGCGCTCGGCGGCGGTTTCCTGAGGGCCGAGCAGGTCGCCAGCGCTGCGTTTTTCGGTACCCAGATCAGTCGGGTCTACTGGCCGTTGAAAGTGCCGCCGTTGACCTGGGGGGCGAAGCTTGTGCTCAAGCGCTGGGGGCAGATTTCCGGTCCGCGCTTCAAACGCGGGCCCGAGGACGAACCGATCGGCCTGGCCCTTGAGAGCATGCGCTGGCATGGCCTGTTTGGTCGCTTCGGTGACAAGGACAGTGACTGGTGGGCGGGGCTGGCCGATGTGGATGTGCCGCTACTGGCAGTCGCCGGTGCAGGCGATTTCCAGGACCCGGTCTGGGCCTGCCGCAAGCTGTTCGACCAGCTCGGTGGCGAGCGCAAGCAGTTCCTGCGGCTGGGGCGTGAGGAGGGCTTCGAGGCGTTCGGGCATGTCGACATGCTGGTGAGCAAGGCGGCGCAGGCACAGGTCTGGCCGCTGGTGGAGCGCTGGTTGCGGGCGCCCCTGCTGCCAGTGCATGCGTCCACGGTGGTTGCGCAACCTGTACCAGCCAACTGATTTTCGGTTGTCTGACCTGGCCTCATCGCCGGCAATGCACAACTGACTGCCCAGTCCCGGATGACTGCAACAGCCTCCCCGGTGTAGCCTTGTCCGACATCCGCTTTCGTTGTGACTGACAGGAGCTTCCCATGCAGCATTACGTAACGCCCGACCTGTGCGACGCCTACCCGGACCTGGTCCAGGTGCTGGAACCGATGTTCAGCAATTTCGGTGGTCGCGATTCGTTCGGTGGTCAGATCGTCACCATCAAGTGTTTCGAGGACAACTCGCGGGTCAAGGAGCAGGTCGAACTCGACGGCAAGGGCAAGGTGCTGGTGGTCGACGGTGGCGGTTCGCTGCGTCGTGCCCTGCTCGGTGACATGTTGGCCGAAAAGGCCGCCAAGAACGGTTGGGAAGGCCTGGTGATCTACGGCTGCGTGCGTGATGTGGACGTGTTGATCCAGACCGATGTCGGCGTGCAGGCCTTGGCCAGTCATCCGATGAAGACCGACAAGCGTGGCATCGGCGATCTCGACGTGGCCGTGACCTTTGCCGGTGTGACCTTCCGCCCGGGCGAATACGTGTATGCCGACAACAACGGCGTGATCGTCTCGCCAAGCCCGCTGAAAATGCCGGAGTGATGCGCCCCCCGCGCTGATGGAGCTTTGATGTTCGAGGAAGACAACGCGCAGTGGGGGCTGGTGCATGCCCTGGTGCTCGATGGTAGAGGCGGCGCGCGCTCGATCGCCCGGACCGATCTGGACAGCCTGCAACTGCAGCCACAGGAAAGCCTGTGGCTGCATTGGGATCGCAGCCATCCGCAGACCCGCACCTGGCTGTTGCATGACAGCGGCCTGAGCGAGTTCGCCTGCGACCTGCTGCTCGAAGAGAACACCCGGCCACGCCTGCTGCCCTTGGCGGTTGAGCAGTTGCTGGTGTTCCTGCGCGGGGTCAACCTCAACCCGGGCGCCGAGCCCGAAGACATGGTGTCGGTGCGCATCTTCGCCGAGGCGCAGCGGGTCATTTCCCTGCGTTTGCGGCCGTTGCGCGCCAGCGACGAGGTGCTCCAGCAACTCGACGAGGGCAGGGGGCCGAAATCGGCCTCCGAGCTGTTGCTGCTGATGGGCGAGTTGCTCACCGAGAAAGTTCAGGGACTGGTCAGCGACCTGTCCGAGCTGGTCGACCTGGAAGAAGAAAAGGTCGAATCCGACGAACGGTATACTCCCGAGCAGGGCAGCCTGCAGCAGATTCGCCGCCGCGCCGCCGGCCTCAGGCGTTTTCTGGCGCCGCAGCGAGAGATCTACGCGCAGCTGTCACGCAGCAAGTGGAGCTGGTTTGCCGAGGCGGACGCCGACTACTGGAACGAATTGAACAATAGCCTGATCCGCTACCTCGAAGAGCTCGAACTGACCCGCGAGCGGGCCGCGCTGGTGCTGGAGAGCGAGGACCGTCGGCGCAGCGAGCGGATGAACCGGACCATGTACCGCTTCGGCATCATCACCTGCATTTTCCTGCCCATGAGCTTCATCACCGGGTTGCTGGGGATCAATGTGGGCGGCATTCCGGGGGCGGAGAATCCTTATGGCTTCCTGTTCGCCTGCGCCGTCGTGCTTGGCCTGGCGGTGGGGCAGTGGTGGCTGTTCCGGCGGTTGCGATGGGTCTGATCTTGCAGGGGCTTCATCGCCGGCTTGCGGGCGATGAGGCCCCAACAGGCAAGCACCGTTCATTTTGAAACACACGTACCGAAGCGATGTGTGACCCATCGCCCAGCGCCCTCGTCTCTGACTGATACTGCGCGAGGTGCCCATGCACGATCCGTTTGAAGAATCCTTGCGTGACCTGCTCAAGGCGTCACCCTCCGGCGAAGACCGGGATGACGCCGCCTGCCTGGGTCGCGTGCTGAAAACCGCCAACCGGCAGGTTGGCGCGGGTGATCTGTTCAGCCTGCTTGGCCGCTGGAGCCAGGCGCTGCTGATCGCCGTGAACAATGGCTCGGCGCATGTTGCGCCCGTACGTCGTAACGCTGCCCGCGGCAGCAAAGCTGATAAGGCCGATTGAATATGGAACTCGATCTCTGGACACAGAGCCTGGTCACCGCGATGACCGCACTTTGGACCAAGGTAGCGAACTTCATCCCCAACCTGTTCGGCGCGCTGGTGGTGGTGCTGCTCGGTTTCGTGGTGGCCAAGCTGCTCGATACGCTGCTGTCGAAGCTGCTCGCCAAGTTCGGGCTGGACCGCCTCATGGCTGGCACCGGCTTGACCAAGATGCTCGGCCGGGGCGGCATCCAGGTGCCGATCTCGACCCTGATCGGCAAGATCGTCTACTGGTTCGTGCTGCTGATCTTCCTGGTGTCGGCCGCTGAATCGCTCGGCCTCGAGCGTGTCTCGGCGACCCTCGACATGCTCGCCCTGTACCTGCCCAAGGTGTTCGGCGCGGCGCTGGTGGTGCTGGCGGGCGTATTGCTGGCACAGGTTGCCAATGGCCTGGTGCGCGGCGCTGCCGAAGGCATCGGCCTTGAATATTCGGCGGGTCTTGGCCGCATCACCCAGGGCCTGGTGATCATCATCGCGATCTCGGTGGCCATCAGCCAGCTCGAGGTCAAGACCGACCTGCTCAACCACGTGATCGTCATTGGATTGATTACCGTTGGTCTGGCCGTTGCCCTGGCGATGGGCCTCGGCAGCCGCGAAATTGCCGGGCAGATCCTGGCGGGAATTTACGTTCGCGAGCTTTACCAGGTCGGCCAGCAGGTGCGGATTGGAGAGGTCGAAGGGCAGATCGAGGAAATCGGCACGGTGAAGACGACGCTGATGACCGATGATGGCGAAATGGTGTCGCTGGCCAACCGCGTGCTGCTCGAGCAGCGTGTCAATAGCCGCTAACCGCACAAAAGCTGTTAATGTATGCCGCCGCAAAAATCGGCCCGTGGGGCTTTGCGGCGACATTGACCTGACTGTCGGCCAGATCCGTTTTGAATAAAGTTCATTCGCCGCCCATGCGTTACGACCCCCGCGAGCTCACCGACGAGGAGTTGGTGGCGCGTTCGCATGAGGAGCTGTATCACGTTACCCGCGCCTATGAGGAGCTCATGCGGCGCTACCAGCGGACCCTGTTCAGCGTCTGTGCGCGTTACCTGGGGAACGACCGGGATGCCGACGATGTCTGTCAGGAAGTGATGCTGAAGGTGTTGTACGGGCTGAAGAATTTCGAGGGCAAGTCCAAGTTCAAGACCTGGCTCTACAGCATCACCTACAACGAGTGCATTACCCAGTACCGCAAGGAGCGTCGTAAACGCCGGTTGATGGATGCCCTGAGTCTCGACCCTGTTGAAGAGGCCTCCGAAGACAAGGCTCCGAAACCGGAAGAAAAGGGCGGGCTGGACAAGTGGCTGGTGCATGTGAACCCGATTGACCGGGAAATTCTGGTGCTTCGATTTGTCGCAGAACTGGAATTTCAGGAAATCGCCGATATCATGCACATGGGCCTGAGTGCCACGAAAATGCGCTACAAGCGCGCGCTAGACAAGCTTAGAGAGAAATTTGCAGGCCTGGATGAAACTTAGTCCCTTGTAAATATCTCTAACCAACCGGCAAGTTCTGCTAGACTTGCCGTCGAGTTGTCCCCCGGATGTTGGTGGGACTGCTTAACTATCACCAGATGGGGATTTAACGGATGAAATTGAAAAACACCTTGGGCTTGGCCATTGGCTCGCTCGTAGCCGCTACTTCGTTCGGCGTTCTGGCTCAAGGCCAAGGCGCAGTCGAGATCGAAGGCAACGTTACCAAGCAGTACTACGACAGCGAGCGTAACTTCAAGAACGACGGCACCAATCCTGGTGTTCGCCTCGGTTACTTCCTGACTGACGACGTTTCCCTGGACCTGGGCTACAACGAGACTCACAACGCTCGTGGCGAAGTCTTCAACAAAGACATCAAAGGTTCCAAGGCCAAGCTGGACGCTACCTACCACTTCGGTACCGTCGGCGATGCTCTGCGTCCGTACGTTTCCGCTGGTTTCGCTCACGAGAGCCTGGGTCAGGCCACTCGTAGCGGCCGTGACCACTCCACCTTCGCCAACGTTGGCGCTGGCGCCAAGTGGTACATCACCGACATGTTCTTCGCCCGTGCCGGCGTTGAAGCCATGTACAACATCGACAACGGCAACACCGAGTGGGGTCCGTCCGTTGGTGTCGGTCTGAACTTCGGTGGCAGCGGTGGCAAGGTTGAAGCTGCTCCGGCTCCAGTTGCTGAAGTCTGCTCCGACAGCGACAACGACGGCGTTTGCGACAACGTCGACAAGTGCCCTGATACCCCGGCCAACGTCACCGTTGACGCCGACGGCTGCCCGGCTGTTGCTGAAGTCGTTCGCGTCGAGCTGGACGTCAAGTTCGACTTCGACAAGTCGAAAGTCAAAGAAAACAGCTACGGCGACATCAAGAACCTGGCTGACTTCATGAAGCAGTACCCACAGACCACCACCGTGGTTGAAGGTCACACTGACTCCGTCGGCCCAGACGCTTACAACCAGAAGCTGTCCGAGCGTCGTGCCAACGCTGTGAAGCAGGTCCTGACCCAGCAGTACGGCGTAGAATCCAGCCGTGTTGACTCGGTTGGCTACGGCGAAACTCGTCCGGTTGCCGACAACGCCACCGAAGAAGGCCGCGCTATCAACCGTCGCGTTGAAGCTCAGGTAGAAGCCCAGTCCAAGTAATTGGCCTGAAGCTTCAATGAAAAACCCGGCCTAGGCCGGGTTTTTCTTTGCCTGCGATTTGCTGGGGCGCTATCGCCGGCTTGCCGGCGATAGCGCCTGAGCAGTCGCAGCATCATCCGGCAGCAGCCAACCCCTCAAGCACCGATCGCTCCCCAACCACCTCGCCGATCACCAGTATCGCCGGGCTGCGCAGCCCAAACGCCTGGGCATCCTCCAGCATCCCCTGCATATCACTCCTGCATTCACGTTGCTCGGCCAGCGAGGCATTCTCGATCATTGCCACCGGCGTCCCCGCAGCCATGCCGCCCTCCAGCAACCCTTGGTGGATCTGTGCCAGGCGTGCCACGCCCATGTACACCACCAGCGTGGTGCCGCCCTGCGCCAGCGCAGCCCAATTCAGCTCACTGTCGTCCTGGGTGTGTGCGGTGACCAGGGTCACCCCGCGACTGACGCCCCGCGAGGTCAGCGAGATCCCGCACTGTGTCGCCCCGGCCAGCCCGGCGGTGATGCCGTTGACCACTTCCGCTTCGATGCCATGCCGCCGCAGCCAGGCAGCCTCTTCACCCCCGCGGCCAAAGATGCACGGGTCGCCACCCTTGAGCCGCACCACGCGGCGCCCTTGCCGGGCATGGCGCAGCATCAGGCGCTGGATGAACGCCTGGGGCGTGGAGCGACAGCCGCCACGCTTGCCCACGGCGATCACCCGGGCTTGCGGGCAATGCTCCAGTACCGCAGGGTTGACCAGGTCGTCGATCATCACCACGTGCGTCTGGTGCAAAGCGCGCACCGCCTTCAGTGTCAGCAGTTCAGGGTCGCCAGGGCCGGCACCTACCAGCCAGACTTTCTCGTTCATCAGGGTTACCTCATCGGCAAGCGATGCTCAGCCCTTGAGCAGGCAGAACAACAGCATCAGGTTGAGTAATAGCGACAGCAGCGCCAGGGTGCGCCAGACCTTCAACGGCTCACGCTCGAGCAGTGGCAGAGGCGGGTTGGCAAGCGTCTGGCGGTCGCCGCGTTCGAGCAACAGCAGCCACTGCTCGGCGGTTTCGAAGCGTTGTGCCGGGTCGGCTGCCACGGCTTGTTGCAGGTTGTGTTGCAGCCATTCCGGCAGGTCGGGGCGGTAGCGCGAGGCATTCACCGGCTGGCCGAAGCGCGGGCGCTGGAATGCTTCGATTTCTCCATACGGGTAATGCCCGGTCAGCAGGTGATAGAGCGTGACGCCCGCCGCATAGAGGTCCTGGCGCGGGCTTGGCGGCAGGACCTCGAAGGCCTCAGGCGCGAGGTACGAAGGCGTGCCGGGCAGTGTGTGCAGTGGCTCGGCGGACAAGCCCGGGCAATACACCAGGCCGAAGTCCAGCAAGCGCAACTGCCCGTCTTCGCCCAGGTGCAGGTTGTCGGGCTTGATGTCGCGGTGCAGCAGGTTGCGCCGGTGCAGCACGCCGACGGCCTGCAGCAGCTGGCGCGCCACTTCCAGCCATTGGGGCAGGGGCAAGGGCCCTTGTTCGGCAAGCTGTGCGGCGAGGGTGTGGCCGCTGTGTTCGCGCATCACGTAGTAAAGGTGCTGGCGCTGCACTCGCCCGCCTGCAGCTCGCCGTCCAGGTAATCGACCAGCAAGTGCTGGTCCAGGCCCAGCGCACGCTTGAGCACGTGCTGCATGCCGGGCTGATCCCAGACATGGTCTTCGCTCAGGCACTGCAGGCGGCCGTCGTGCCAGCGGTAGGCGCGGCAGTCGCCGACATGGGCGAGGGTGAAGCGGCGCCCGCGCAGCACCAGGGCGCTGAGCGTGGTCAGCAGCGGTTGGCTGCCCTGGGCGCGCAGCCAGCGATTCTGTGCCAGCAACAGGCGGTCCAGGGCTTGCGCCACGCCCCATGTGCCGGGCGTTGCGTAGTAGTCCATGGCCAGCGCCTGGAGGCTGGCGCGTGCCGCCAGGCCGCCGTCGGAGCACTGGCTGACGCCGTCGGCCAGTGCGAACAGGTAGCCCTTGCTGGCGGCGAGTTCGGGCGCCGGGGTCACCAGGCGCAGGGCGTCCTGGTTCTCGTTGCGTGGCCCGGTGGCACTGGCCTGGGCGAAACTCAGCTGCAGGTTCATCGATGTGCCTCAGACCCGTGCTGCGGTCACGGCAGCGGAGCCCCAAGTGGTGCGCCAGCGCTGCTTGACCCCGTGCAGGCCGAACCAGGCCAGCAGGCCGAGGCTGGCGAACAACCACAGGCCCATCTGATAGTCGCCGGTGTGCTGCTTGATGGTGCCCAGGCCTGCTGCAAGCAGGAAGCCACCGATGCCGCCGGCCATGCCGATCAGCCCGGTCATCACTCCGATCTGCTGACGAAACCGCTGTGGTACCAGCTGGAATACCGCGCCGTTACCGGCCCCCAGGCCCAGCATGGCACTGACGAACAGCGCCAGGGCGGCGGTGGCGCTGGGCAGGTTGAAGCCGACTGCGGCGATGCAGATGGCCGCCACCCCATACATCCCCAGCAGGGTGCGAATGCCGCCGAAGCGGTCGGCCAGGGCGCCGCCCAGCGGGCGCATCAGGCTGCCGGCGAAGACGCAGGCAGCCGTGTAGTAGCCAGCGGTGACCGGGCTCAGGCCATACTGGTCGCTGAAGTAGCCGGGCAGGGCGCTGGCCAGGCCGATGAAGCCGCCGAAGGTGACGCTGTAGAAGAACATGAACCACCAGCTGTCCCGGTCACCCAGGGCCTTGAGGTAGTCGACCATGGCCTTGGGCTTGGGCCGCTGCGGGGCATTGCGCGCGAGCAGGGCGAACAGCGCCAGGGTCAGCAACAGCGGAATCACGGCAAGGCCGAACACGTTGTTCCAGCCGAAGCTTGCGGCCAGCACGGGGGCCAGCAGGGCAGCGAAGACCGTGCCAGAGTTGCCCGCGCCGGCGATGCCCATCGCCTTGCCCTGGTGCTGAGGCGGATACCACTGCGAGGCGAGCGGCAGGGACACGGCGAACGAGGCGCCAGCGACGCCCAGGAAGACGCCGAGCAGCAGTGCTTGTTCATAGCTGTGCACGCCCAGGTGCCAGGCGCCAGCCAGGGCGACGATGACGATGACCTGGCCGATCAGCCCGGCGGTCTTTGGAGAGAGGCGATCCACCAGCAGGCCCATGATGAAGCGCAGTACGCCACCTGCAAGAATCGGCGTGGCCACCATCAGGCCGCGTTGCTGGGTGCTCAGTTGCAGGTCGGCGGCAATCTGCACCGCCAGCGGGCCAAGCAGGTACCAGACCATGAAGCTCAGGTCGAAGTACAGGAATGCGGCGAACAGCGTGGGCGCATGCCCGGATTTCCAGAAGCTGGTACTCATCGAACACCTCACTCGGCAATGCAACGGAAACAAAAAGACGCCGCTACCCGGTCCACTGGCGTGGAGGGGAGAGCGACGTCTTTGTCGGGATTACGTGGGGCAACCGCCGTTGGCTACCGGTGCTTTTTGTTCAGCAAGAGATGGGCCAACTCCTTCGTCTGTACGGGCCCTATCGCCTAGCCAAGCATCTCGTGCATGGCGATGATCTGTTCGGCCACCTGGATCAACTTCTGTTGACGGCTCATGGCCTGGCAGCGCATCAGGGTGTAGGCCTGCTCTTCGTTGCAGTCCTTCATGTTCATCAGCAGCCCCTTGGCCTGCTCGATGCGCTTGCGCTCGGCCAGTTGCTGGTCGCGGGCGAGCAGCTGGGCCTTGAGGGCCTGGTCGCTTTCGAAGCGGGCCATGGCGACATCGAGTATCGGGCGCAGCCTGGCGGCATGAATGCCTTCGACGATGTACGCGCTGACACCCGACTGGATCGCCTGACGCATCACCGCGGGATCATGTTCGTCGGTGAACAGCACGATAGGGCGTGGTTGGTCGCGGCTGACCATGACCACATGTTCCATCACATCGCGGTCGGGTGACTCGGTATCGATCAGCACAACGTCTGGTCGCACCGTTTCGACGCAGGCAGGTCGATGGTCAGGAGTGGCGCTTCGATCACCTCGAAGCCGGCTTCGCCCAATGCTGCCTTGAGGCGGCCGAGCTTCTTCTGGGTGTCGTCGATCAACAGGATGCGCAACATGCTGGGCGGCCCTCACCAACCGACACGGGAATCGGCCGCATCGCCCAAGGCGTGCAGGCGGAAGCTGCGGGCATAGCCATGGGGGTCGCTGCCGTCCCAGCGGATGCCGTCGATCAGCAGGCTGCTGCGCATGGGCACTGCAGGGCAGGCGACGCCGAGGGCTTCGGCGGCATCGCGGTACAGTGCCAGCTGCTGGACCTGGCGGGCCACGCCGAGGTAATCGGGGTCGTCGCGCAGCAAGCCCCAGCGGCGGAACTGGGTCATGAACCACATGCCGTCGGACAGGTACGGCAGGTTGGCGCGGCCCTGGTCGAACAGGCGCAGGGGGTGCGGGTCCTGCCATTGGTTGCCCAGCCCGTCCTGATAGGCGCCAAGCAGGCGCGGCTCGATGTTTTCCACCGGTGTGTCCAGGTAACTGCGGTCGGCCAGCAACTGCGCCGTGCTGCGGCGGTTCTCCTGGCTCTGCTCGATGAAGCGGCTGGCGGCGAGGATTGCCTTGACCAGTGTGCGGGCGCAGTTGGGGTAGTGCTCGACGAAACTGCGTGTGCAGGCCAGTACCTTCTCTGGATGATCGGGCCAGATCGACTGGCTGGTAGCCAAGGTGAAGCCCTGGTCGTGAGCTACCGCAGCGGCGGCCCACGGCTCGCCAACGCAGAAACCGTCGATGCGGCCTGCCTGGATATGCGCGGCCATCTGCGCTGGCGGAACCACCACGCTGTCGACATCGTGCAACGGGTGGATCCCTTGGCTGGCCAGCCAGTAGTACAGCCACATGGCATGTGTGCCGGTAGGGAAGGTCTGGGCGAAGGTCAGGCGTGCGCCATGCTGGTGCACCAGGCGCGCCAGTGCCTCAGGGCTGGTCACGCCTTTGCGTTGCAGGGCCGGGGAGAGGTTGAGCGCCTGGGCATTCTGGTTCAGGCCCATGAGCACGGCCATGTCGCTGGCCGGTACGCCGCCGATGCCCAGGTGCACGGCGTAGACCAGGCCATACAGGCAATGGGCAGCATCCAGTTCGCCACTGGCCAGCTTGTCGCGCAGGCCAGCCCAGGAACCCTGGCGCTTGAGGTTCAAGGTCAGGCCGTATTGCTGGGCGAAGCCCTGGGTGGCGGCAACCACCACCGAGGCACAGTCGGTCAGGGCCATGAAGCCGATGTCGAGGCTGGGTTTTTCCGGCGCGTCGCTGCCGTTGACCCAGGCCAGGGCTGATGTATTCACGAAGATCCTCGGTGCTACGAACAGGCAGTGTGCAAGCGATGCAGCAACACATGTGCCAAGGCCCTGTCATGGCGAGCGCGTGCTGGCTATAATCGCCCCCTCACTCACCCCGAGTCTTGCCCGCCCATGTATACCCTGGCCCGCCAGCTGCTGTTCAAGCTTTCCCCGGAAACCTCCCATGACCTGTCCCTGGACCTGATCGGCGCCGGTGGCCGTCTTGGGCTCAACGGCGTGTTGTGCAAGCAGCCCGCGGCGTTGCCGGTGACGGTCATGGGGCTGAACTTCGCCAACCCGGTGGGCCTGGCCGCGGGTCTGGACAAGAATGGTGCGGCCATCGACGGCTTCGCTCAGTTGGGCTTCGGTTTCGTCGAGATCGGCACCGTGACGCCGCGTCCGCAACCGGGCAACCCCAAGCCGCGCCTGTTCCGCCTGCCGGAAGCGACAGCGATCATCAACCGCATGGGCTTCAACAACCTGGGCGTCGATCACCTGCTGCAACGGGTGCGTGCGGCGCGCTATGACGGTGTGCTGGGCATCAACATCGGCAAGAACTTCGATACCCCCGTCGAGCGAGCGGTCGACGATTACCTGATCTGCCTGAACAAGGTGTATACCGAGGCCAGCTACATCACTGTCAACATCAGCTCGCCAAACACCCCGGGCCTGCGCAGCCTTCAGTTCGGCGATTCGCTCAAGCAACTGCTCGATGCGCTGGCCGAGCGCCGCGAGCAGCTGGCCGCCGAGCACGGCAAGCGTGTGCCGCTGGCGATCAAGATCGCGCCAGACATGAGCGATGAAGAAACCGCGCTGGTGGCGGCAACGCTTGTGGAATCAGGCATGGATGCGGTGATCGCCACTAACACCACGATGGGCCGTGAAGGTGTCGAAAGCTTGCCCTACGGTGGCGAAGCGGGCGGCCTGTCGGGTGCGCCAGTGCTGGAGAAGAGCACCCACATCGTCAAGGTGCTGGCCGGTGAACTGGCGGGCAAGATGCCGATCATCGCCGCTGGCGGCATCACCGAAGGGCAGCATGCAGCACAGAAGATAGCTGCAGGGGCCAGCCTGGTGCAGATCTACTCGGGCTTCATCTACAAAGGGCCGGCGTTGATCCGCGAAGCGGTGGATGCCATTGCCGCCATGCCGCGGGTGTAAGAGACACAGGCATAAAAAAGGGCCCCATCAAGGGGCCCCTGGGCCGAAGCCCGCCGCCCGGATAGGGCGTGCATGGTAACTCGAATTCAGTGTCCTCGATCAGCCAACGGCGTGATTTTCGTTGAGTCTATGGATGCCAGCGGTGCCAGTCATTCCGTCCCAGTTATCACCGCGACCTTCACGCCAGCCGTTGATCCAGGCTTGGCGAACAGAAGGAAGATTGAAGGGGCAAAGTTCGCGGGATTTGCCGGTGACCCCATATTGGTAGCCACGTGAATATGCTCTTTCCAACGGATCACGCTTAAGTCTTCTCATAGGGTGTTGCCCTCACTTGTTGACTGTAATGTCCCGTCGGCCTCTCCGAGGCCGGGCAGAGTCTTTCTGCCGGTTTATGCGCCCGCTGCCGGCGTGGCGGGCTGAAGGTGCCGCTACGTTGCGAAGCGGCCTGAGACCAGTTCTAACGAATGCAGGTCACGGTGGGAATGATCGATTTGTCATAAGGACGTAACGTTTCCAAGGGTGAGGCCATAAGTAAATAAATGCGACTCAACCTTGTTTGGCCTTGAGCCCGCTATGATCGGGGTTTGCTGATCATTGACGTCATTTCGCCAGCGTGGCGCGATGATGACAGAAGTATCTTGTAATGCGACGAAGGGTCACAGCGACTCCCACATCGCCGGAAATTATTCGTACTGCCTGATGATCTAAGCTGTTTTTGCCAGCCGGCGAGCGGCAGATCGATCAGGCGGCCCGGCCGACCTGCTGCAGCAATGCAGCGGGCCAGGCCACCCGAACGCTTGCTGAAAGGGCGTTCGGGAAAACATCGGCAAAGCGATGCGTCGCTTCGTCAGTCAAATAGCCAAAGGCGCTGGAATACTCATGTCGGACCGTTTCGAACTCTACCTCACCTGCCCCAAAGGCCTTGAAGGCCTGCTTGCCGAAGAGGCCAAGGGCCTCGGCCTGGACGAAGTGCGTGAGCACACCTCGGCCATCCGCGGCACCGCCGATATGGAAACCGCCTACCGCCTGTGCCTCTGGTCGCGTCTGGCCAACCGCGTGTTGCTGGTGCTCAAGCGCTTCGCCATGAAGAATGCCGACGACCTGTACGACGGTGTGCATGCGCTCGACTGGGCCGATCACCTGGCGGCCGATGGCACCTTGGCTGTGGAGTTCAGCGGCCATGGTTCGGGCATCGACAACACGCACTTCGGCGCACTGAAGGTCAAGGATGCGATCGTCGACAAACTGCGCAACCGCGAGGGCTTGCGCCCGTCGGTGGAAAAGGTCGACCCGGACGTGCGGGTGCACCTGCGCCTGGACCGCGGCGAGGCGATCCTGTCCCTTGACCTGTCCGGCCACAGCCTGCACCAGCGCGGCTACCGCTTGCAGCAGGGCGCCGCGCCGCTGAAGGAAAACCTGGCTGCGGCCGTGCTGATCCGCGCGGGCTGGCCGCGTATCGCCGCCGAGGGCGGTGCATTGGCCGACCCGATGTGCGGTGTCGGCACCTTCCTCGTCGAAGCGGCGATGATCGCCGCCGACATCGCGCCCAACCTCAAGCGCGAGCGTTGGGGTTTCAGCGCCTGGCTCGGCCATGTGCCAGCCACCTGGCGCAAGGTCCATGAAGAGGCCCAGGCCCGTGCCCAGGCCGGCCTGGCCAAGCCGCCGCTGTGGATTCGCGGCTACGAAGCCGACCCGCGGTTGATCCAGCCGGGGCGCAACAACGTCGAACGCGCAGGTCTGGGTGACTGGATCAAGATCTACCAGGGTGAAGTCGCCAGCTTCGAGCCGCGTCCGGACCAGAACCAGAAAGGCCTGGTCATCAGCAACCCGCCTTACGGCGAGCGCTTGGGCGACGAAGCCAGCTTGCTGTACCTCTACCAGAACTTCGGCGAGCGTCTGCGCCAGGCGTGCATGGGCTGGGAAGCGGCGGTGTTCACCGGCGCGCCGGAGCTGGGCAAGCGCATGGGCATCCGTAGCCACAAGCAATACGCTTTCTGGAACGGTGCGCTGCCGTGCAAGCTGCTGCTGTTCAAGGTGCAGCCGGATCAGTTCGTCACCGGCGAGCGCCGCGAGGTCCAGGCCGACAATGGCGTTGGTCGCCGACCGGTCGCGGTGGCCAGCGAGCCGGCACGCCTGTCCGAAGGTGCCCAGATGTTCGCCAACCGCCTGCAGAAGAACCTCAAGCAGCTGGGCAAGTGGGCCCGTCGCGAACAGATCGACTGCTATCGCCTGTACGATGCCGACATGCCCGAGTACGCACTGGCGGTCGACCTCTACCAGGATTGGGTGCATGTGCAGGAGTATGCAGCACCGCGTTCGGTCGACCCGGAAAAGGCCCAGGCACGCCTGCTCGACGCCCTGGCGGCGATTCCCCAGGCGCTGGGCATCGACCCACAGCGCGTGGTGCTCAAGCGCCGCGAGCGGCAGAGCGGCACCCGCCAGTATGAGCGCCAGGCCACCGAGGGGCGTTTCCAGGAGGTCAAGGAAGGTGGGGTCAAGCTGCTGGTCAACCTCACCGACTACCTCGATACCGGCCTGTTCCTCGACCATCGCCCGATGCGCATGCGCATCCAGCGCGAAGCCGAGGGCAAGCGCTTCCTCAACCTGTTCTGCTACACCGCCACGGCCTCCGTGCATGCCGCCAAGGGTGGCGCGCGCAGCACCACCAGCGTCGACCTGTCGAAGACCTACCTGGACTGGGCGCGTCGCAACCTGGCGCTGAACGGCTTCTCCGAACGCAACCGGCTGGAGCAGAGCGATGTCATGGCCTGGCTGGAAGGCAATCGCGACAGCTATGAACTGATCTTCATCGACCCGCCGACCTTCTCCAACTCCAAGCGCATGGAAGGGGTGTTCGACGTACAGCGCGACCACGTGCAACTGCTTGACCTGGCCATGGCACGCCTGGCGCCGGGTGGCGTGCTGTATTTCTCCAACAACTTCCGCAAGTTCCAGCTCGACGAGCACCTGAGCACGCGGTATGTGGTGGAAGAAATCAGCGCCCAGACCCTGGACCCGGATTTTGCCCGTAACAGCCGCATTCACCGGGCCTGGCGCCTGCAATTGCGCTGAAACGACACGCCGTATTGCATAGCTAATGGCCAATAGCTATAACTCAGCATAGGGCCAGACAATCGCAGGACGCTGACGTGATGAGAACGATCTATGTCGAAGTATGGCGTGCGTGCGAAGGTGCTGGGCCTGTGCAGCGAGGCGATGGCTGCCTGGGCGGTGGCCCTGGTGGCGTTGGTGGCCGGCGGCTTGCTGTCGGCTGGCCTGGCATTGGCCACACAGGCGTTCTACAAGCAGCAACTGCGCCAGCGCTTCGAGCTGCTGGCCAACGAGCGCTTTAGCCGAATCGCCGAGCGCTTCGACGAGCAAGAACAGCGCCTCGATGCCTTGCGGCGTTTCTTCAGTTACTCCAACGAGATCACCCCGCGCGAATTCGAAGGCTTTGCCCGGCCCTTGTTGCGTCGCACCCAGGCCTACTCCTGGGCGCCGCGTGTCGAACATGCGCAGCGGCGTGAATTCGAGCGTCAGGCCAGTGCCAGGCTGGGGCAACCCTATGAAATCCGTGTCGTGGATGGCTACGGCAACTGGCAGGCGGCGCCACCTCGCGATCATTACTTTCCGGTGCTTTATACCCAGGCCACTCGTCGGCAAGGGCAACCCTACGGGTTGGACCTGCTCAGCCAGCCGGCGCGCGAGCAGACCCTGCAGCGCGCCGTGGCGCCCGGCAGCATGGCGGTGTCCGAGCCACTGGACATGATCAACGTCGCCGACGGCTACAGCCGTGGGCTGTTGATGGTGGCGCCGGTGTTCGCCGACAAGGAACCCTATGGTGAGCCCCAGGGCGTCCCCGCCGGTTACGTGATGGCATTGCTCAACCTGGGCCAACTGGTCAGCGATGGCCTGCCGACGACCCGCGAGGACAACCTGGTGGTTCGCATCATCGACCCGAGCGGGCGCGATGGCGGCGAACTGTTGTTCGATTCGCAGAACCCGCCAGCCCCCTTGGCGCTGGACAGCAGTCAATTGCTGCACCTGGCCGATCACCACTTCCAGCTCGATATCCGGCCGAGCCAGGTCTTCATGCAGGGCAATCGCTCCTCAGCAGCACTGGCGGTGGGGTTTCTTGGTGGCTTGCTGAGTCTGCTGCTCAGCGCCTTGCTCTACAGCCTTTTCAGTCAACGGCAGCGGGCCTTGACGGTGGTCGAGCAGCGCACGGCCGAGTTGCGTGTCAGCGAGCAGTCGCTGCGCGAAACCCACAATCAGCTGCGCAGCGTGCTCGACGCCGCCACCCAGGTAGCGATCATCGCCACCAGCCTCAGAGGCGTCGTCAGCACCTTCAATGCCGGTGCCGAGCGCATGTTGGGCTACTCGGCTGTCGAGGCGGTCGGGCGGCTTCGGCTGGAGAATCTGGTGTTGCCGGAGGAGCTCGACCAGCGCGCCCATGTCTTGAGCCTGCGCTACGGTCGCCACATTGCCGGCGGCCAGGCCATGTTCGCCGATACCCTGCAGGAGGGTGGTGCCGAGCCCAGCGAGTGGACCCTGGTGCGCAAGGATGGCAGCCACCTGCTGGCCAACATGCTGGTCACCGCGGTGCTCGACGAGCAAGGGCTGTGGGTCGGCTACCTGGCGATCTGCATCGATGTCACCGAGCGGCGCCGTGTGCATGAAGCGCTGGCATTACGTGACCGGTTGCTGGAAAAGCTCAGTGCGGAGGTACCGGGAGGCATCTATCAGTACCGGCTGGATGCCGATGGCCACTCCTGCTTCCCATACGCCAGCGAAGGGCTGTTCGATATCTACGAGGTCGACCTGCAATTGCTGAGCGAAGACGCCACGGCCGTGTTCGAACGTATTCATCCCGATGACCTGGAGCGTGTGCGCCGCTCGGTCCGCTATTCGGCCGAACACCTCACGGCATGGCGCGAGGAATATCGCGTGTGCCTGCCGCGTGCGGGGTTGCGCTGGGTGCGCGGCGAGGCGACGCCGGAAATCGGTGAAGAGGGCTGCACGCTGTGGCATGGCTACCTGACCGACATCTCCGATCTCAAGGGGGTGGAGGAAGAGTTGCGGACCCTGTCGGTGACTGACGCGCTCACCGGCATTCACAACCGTCGCTATTTCCAGGAACGGCTGAAGATCGAACTGGAGCGCGCCCAGCGCGAGGACCAGGACCTGGCGGTGATCATGCTCGATATCGATCACTTCAAGCGCATCAACGATCAGTTTGGCCATGCGGTCGGTGACCTGGTGCTGCGCAGTCTGTGCCAGCGCATTGGCCAGCGGTTGCGGCGTACCGATGTGTTCTGTCGGCTGGGCGGTGAAGAATTCATGGTGTTGTGCCCGGGCAGCAATGCCGAGCAGGCGCAGGTGTTGGCCATGGAATTGTGGCAGGGCGTGCGCAGCGTGCCGGTCGAGGGCGTGGGCAAGGTGACGGCGAGTTTTGGCGTGGCGGGGTGGCGGCCGGGGGAGGGCGCCGACGCCTTGCTGTTGCGGGCGGACGCAGGGGTGTATGCGGCGAA
>NZ_BBIV01000043.1 GCF_000730665.1 Pseudomonas plecoglossicida NBRC 103162 = DSM 15088 | reverse complement strand
GCTCGCGATGCGCCGCGCGGGCGGCGCTCGATCTCATGAACAACACCAACCCAAGCCAGTGCTATGATGCCCTGCCCCGCCCCGATGGATCGCCGCCGCCCCACATGAACTACCGCCAACCCACCTCGCGCAAGAGCATGCACGCCACCCTGGTCCAGGGCCTGGGCCTGCAGATCGTTTCCGGCCAACTTGCGCCAGGGCAGAAGCTGCCCGCCGAGGCCAGCCTGTGCGAAGCCTACGCGATCAGCCGGCCGGTGTTCCGTGAAGCCATGCGCGCCCTCACCGCCAAAGGCCTGGTCGAGGCCCGCCCCCGGGTAGGCACCCTGGTGCGCCCGCGCCACGACTGGCACATGCTCGACCCCGATGTGCTGCACTGGTTGATGCAGGCCACCCCGCAGCAGGAGTTCTTCAATACCTTGTCCAGCGTACGCTGGGTCATCGAACCTGCCGCCGCCGCGCTGGCTGCCACCAACGCCACCCCCGACGACGTCGCCTCGATCAGCGAGGCCTACCAGCGCATGGAAGCCGCACGCAACCACGAAGAACGCCTGCAGCCTGACCTCGACTTCCATTCGCGCATCGCCGACGCGACCCACAACGACCTGTTGGCCTACCTGTGCAACATGCTGTCCATGGCGTTGCGCGAATCGGTGCGTTACTCCAACCAGCGCGCCAACTTCGACGAGCTGGCCCTGCCACGGCACAAGGCAATCCTCACCGCCATCCAGAACGGCGACGCCCTCGGCGCACGGCATGCCTCACTGGTGCAACTGGAAGATGCACGGGTGGCCTTGAGCAAGGTGCTTGGGCAAGACCCGATCGGCTGACGCAGCGCCAGCCGCTACCCGCACTGCAACACGAAGTACCGGACACGGTCCGCCCCGTGTTTTTCCGCTACCGGCAAGCACCCGGGCAGGCCAACCCGCCTTGATGTTTTCATCCTGCAACTGGTCGCTTTTGATCAATCCTCTCCTGCACTGGCCCCCTAGATTAGGTCCTACAAAACCAGCCGTGCCGTGCAGCGGCAGACAGAGGAGATCGTCCCCATGCAAACCATCCATGACCAGAAGGCACACAGTCCGATCGACGGTTGGGATCGCCAGGACCCTGAAGAAGCTTTTACCCTGCCCTCGCGTTACTTCTACGACGAGACGTTGTTCAAGGCCGAGCGCGACAACATTTTCATGCACGCCTGGCATGTGGCCGGGCATGTCAGTGAATTCGCGGAGCCCGGTCAGTATGTGGTGACAGACCTGTTCGACCAGAGTGTGGTGGTAGCGAAAAACCGGCAGGGACAGATTCATGCGTTCCATAACGTCTGCCAGCACCGCGGCAATCGCCTGCTCGAAGACCGTCGCGGCACCACCAGCGGCGTGGTGCGCTGTGCCTATCACTCCTGGTGCTACGAGATGGACGGCAGCCTGCGCAGCGCGCCCCGCTGCGAGAAGATGAAGAACTTCGAGCTGCAGCAGTTCAACATTCCGCAGATCCGCACCGAGGAAATGGGCGGCTTCATCTATTTCAACCTCGACCCGAACGCGCCTTCGCTGCGGGACCTGTTCCCCGGGGCCGACGAAGAGATACGCCGGGTATTCCCGGACCTGGCCAACATGCGCCTGATCGAAGAACAGGATGTGATCGTGCCGGCCAACTGGAAGGTGATCATGGACAACTCCATCGAGGGTTATCACTTCAAGCTGTCGGGCCCGTGCCATATCGACCTGGCCAGGCTGATCGACTTCAAGGGCTACCAACTGACCAAGCGCGACAACTGGTGGACTTACATCGCCCCCGCCAACCTCACCGTGACCGAAGCCTACGGTGTACCGCTGCGCAAGGACCTCAACCCGGACGAACGCTTCTTCAATATCGGCATGTGGCCGAACAATACCTTCTATACCTTCCCGTTCTCGGAGTTCCTGGGCTCGTTCATCATGATTCCGCTGGACGCCGAACGCTCGCTGCTGCGCTTCGGCTACTACTCCAGCAATGCCCAGACTGCCAAGGTCAGCGAGCAATGCATGAAGTGGATGAACGAAGACCTGGGGCCGGAGGACATCGCCCTGAACATTTCGGTGCAGAAAGGCTTGCGCTCGCTAGGCTATGACCAGGGTCGCTACATGATCGATGCCCAGCGCAGCAACGAAAGCGAGCATCTGGTGCATCACTTCCATCGGTTGGTGTTCAACGGGATTCACGGCGCCTCGTCGATCTGACCGGTGGGCGCGAGCCGGCCCGGCATGAGCGTTGCCAACCGACTCGCGCCCCCTCTTCCATGTCATCTTTTCAGGGAGCACCCCAGACCATGGCCAACCATGAGTTTGATTACCTGATTGTGGGCGCAGGGTCGGCGGGCTGCGTGCTCGCCAACCGCCTGGGCGAAGACCCGGCGGTGAACATTCTGGTGCTCGAAGCCGGGCCGATGGACAAGAGCTGGGCGATCGACATGCCGTCCGCCGTGGGCTTGGTGGTCGGTGGTACGCGCTATAACTGGAGCTACAGCTCGGAACCCGAGCCTTACCTTGACGGGCGCCGGATCGGTACGCCGCGCGGCCGCACGCTGGGCGGCTCGTCATCGATCAATGGCATGGTCTACATCCGTGGCCACGCCCGTGACTACGACGGCTGGGCCGAACAGGGCTGCGACGGCTGGAGCTACCAGGACGTGCTGCCGTACTTCAAGCGCGCCCAGACCCATGCCGACGGCGCGGATGACTACCGTGGCGCGACCGGGCATCTGCACGTTACCCCCGGCGATACGACGACGCCTCTGTGCGCGGCATTTCTGGCAGCAGGCGCGCAGGCCGGCTATGGCCTGTCCGAGGATTTGAACGGTTATCGCCAGGAAGCCTTCGGCCCGGTGGATCGCACCACCCGTGACGGACGACGCTGGAGCACTTCTCGCGGTTATCTGCGTGAAGCGCTGGCCCGGGGTAACGTTCAGGTACTCACGGACGCGCTGGCACTGCGCATCCTGTTCGATGGCAAACGCGCCGTCGGCATCGAGTACGAGCATGACGGCCAGACCCGGCAGGCCCTGGTCCGGCGTGAAGTGGCGCTGACCGCCGGGGCCATCAACTCACCGCAGTTGCTGCTGCTGTCCGGCATCGGTCCGGCGGCGGAGCTGCAAGCGCTGGGGATCGCGGTCAAGCTAGACCTGCCCGGCGTCGGCCGACGCCTCAACGACCATCCGGACACGGTGGTGCAATACCTGTGCAAGCGACCCGTATCGCTCTACCCCTGGACCTCGGCGCCAGGCAAATGGTGGATCGGCGCACGCTGGTTCGTCAGCCATGACGGGCTGGCGGCGAGCAACCATTTCGAGGCCGGGGCATTCATCCGTTCCCGGGCCGGGGTCGAGTTTCCCGACCTGCAACTGACGTTCATGCCTCTGGCGGTCAAGCCCGGCAGTGTCGACCTGGTGCAAGGCCACGCGTTCCAGGTGCACATCGACCTGATGCGCCCGACCAGCCTGGGCAGTGTCACGCTCAACAGTGCCGACCCGCGGCAGGCACCGCGGATCCTGTTCAATTACCTTGAAACCGAGCAGGATCGAGCGGACATGCGTGCAGGCGCCAGGCTGGTACGCGAAATCATCGACCAGCCCGCCATGGCCGCGTTCAGGGGCGAGGAACTGGTGCCCGGAGCCCAGGCGCAAAGCGACGAAGCACTGGACGCCTGGGCCCGGCAAGTCACGGAGACCGGCTACCATGCCAGTGGCACCTGCAAGATGGGGCCCGCGAGCGACGCCGAGGCGGTGGTCGACCCGCAACTGCGGGTGCATGGCCTGGACGGCTTGCGGGTGGTGGATGCCTCGATCATGCCTATGATTGTCAGCGGCAACACCAACGCACCGACGGTGATGATCGCCGAAAAGGCCAGCGATATGATGCGTGGCAGGCCACCGCTGCCGCGCAGCCGGGCAGCGGTATGGACCCATCCGCAATGGCAGACACGGCAACGATAGAGACCCGCCATGAACAATCAGTCGTTCGACACTGCACAATCCCGTTTCACCTGGAGGCGCGACAATGTCGCGCCGTTGCGCCTGGCGGTGTTGCTGTTGCCGTCGTTCTCCAACTTCGGCCTGGCGGCGGTACTGGAGCCGTTGGCGATCGCCAACTGGCTGACCCAGCGCCAGGTGTTCCAGTGGTCGCTGCTGTCGCTGGACGGCGCGCCGGTGCAGGCCAGCAACGGCCTGACCACGGTGGTCGATGACGGCTTGAAGGCCGATCAGGGTTTCGATGCGTGCCTGGTGATTGCCAGTTTCGATGTGCACAAGCACAGCCGCAACCACGCGCTCAAGAGCTGGCTGCGCAAACAGGCGCTGTTCGGTGCCGTGCTGATGGGCGTGGAAACCGGCACCGAGCTGCTGGCCGCCGCCGGCGTGCTCGACGGTTTCGAGGCCGCCGTGCACTGGGACAATCTGCAGGGCTTCCAGGAAAGCTACCCGCGCGTCTACGCCAAGGCGCAGCTCTACACCCTGGAACGTCAGCGCCTGACCTGTGCCGGCGCGACGACCACACTGGACATGCTGCTGGGCTGGATCGACCAGAGCATCGACAGCGAGCTGGCCCGGGAGATCGGCATGCACCTGTTGATGGGCCAGGTGCGGGCACCGGCGGACAATCAGCTCGACGGCGACCTGACCAACACCGGACTGTACGGCGACAAGATCCGCCGGGCGGTGCAGTTGATGGAGCAGGCACTGGAGGACCCGCTGGACTGCGATGCAATTGCCAGCCAGGTCGGGTTTTCACGTCGCCAGCTGGAGCGACAGTTCAAGCATCAGACCGGCCTGACGCCGCTCAAGTACTACCTCACCCTGCGCCTGGCCCGGGCCCACAGCCTGCTTCAGCAAACCCGGTTGAGCGTGGCGCAGGTGGCAGCCTGTTCAGGCTTCGGTTCGCTCGAGCATTTTTCCCGCACCTACCGCGCACGCTTCGGCTGTGCGCCCAGCGAAGACCGAAGCCAGGTCTGGACCGCCCCGGTGATGCGCCAGACGCCGCGCAAGGAGCAACGGTCGGTCGCGTCAGAGTGATCCGAGGCACTGCGAGTAGCAGCGGGCTTGGCCCGCTGCTACAGGCGTTCAATGGCGATAGTCGGGTTCTTCCTCATCGAGCATGCCCATCAGCGCATTGAAATGCTTGTCGGCAAAGCCCGGATAATCGAGCCACTGCCGGCAGGTCTTGCGCGCGATGGCATCACTGGCGATACGCAACTCGCGCCCCGTCGAGAGCGCGGTGATATAGGTTTCGCACGCCCGCTCGAAGTAATACAGATCATCGAACGCCTGGGCGATGCTCGGCGCCGCTACCAGCACGCCGTGGTTGCCCATCAGCAGAATCGGCTTGGCCCCGAGCAGGCGGCTGACCCGCTCGGCCTCATCACCCAGCCCCATGCCATCGAAACCCTCATCGATCACCACACGTTCGAAAAAGCGCATGCTGTTCTGTTCGATGGGCGGCAGCTGCGAGTCTGCCAGGCATGCCAGCGCCGTCGCATATTTCGAGTGGGTATGCAGGATGCAGCGAGCATGGGGCTGGTTGCGATGCAGCGCACTGTGCAGGGCCCAGGCAGTGATGTCGGGCGCGTCAGGGCGGTCGAGGCTGGCCGGGTCGTCGGCATCGACCAGCAGCAGGTCGCTGGCCCTGATCCGTGAAAAATGCCGACCATAGGGGTTGATGAGAAATTCCCGACCGTCCCCGGACACCGCCACGCTGAAGTGGTTGGCGATCGATTCGTGCAGGTTCAACCGCGCGGCCCAGCGAAACGCGCAGGCCAGACGGACTCTGAGTTGTTCAACGGAATGATGCATACCGTACTCCACACAGGTTGATGGGCTGCCTGGCAGTGTAGAGAGCAGCGCTGCGGCTGCTTGACGGGAAACGGCACTGGCTGCCGTTATCGAGCAGCATCCTCAGCGAGAGAAAACGGCGCGCTTATGCCGCGATTGATCAAGAACCGCCTCGCGCCCACCGCCATAGTGACGTCACGACCCACTCGGCTGGAGACGCCCATGCTGCAGATTCACTTGTTCATCGCGGGGAGTTGGCAAACACCACGGGTGCCGCAGTTTCGCGATGTGATCAATCCCGCAACCGAAGACGTGCTGGCGCAGGTGGCCATCGCTGATGCCAGTGATGCACAACGGGCGATCAGCGCCGCACGGCAGTGTTTCGACGACGGCCCCTGGCCGACGATGGCGGTGACCGAGCGTGCGCAACTGCTGCAGAAGATTGCCCGGATGATCGAACAGGACGCTGAACATCTGGCGCGCCTGGAAACCAGCAACGCCGGCAAGACCCTGGGCGAAAGTCGCGCGGATATCAGCACCGTGGTCGCCACCTTCCGCTATTACGCCGCGCTGCTGGAGAGCGAGTGCGCCAGCGTCAACAGCCACGCCCCGGCCCATGTGATCAGCTTCAACCAGCGCGAGCCCGTGGGCGTGTGCGCCTTGATCGCACCCTGGAACTACCCGCTGCTGCAGGCGGTGTGGAAAATTGCCCCGGCCCTGGCCGCCGGCAACACCGTGGTGTTCAAACCCAGCAGCCTGACGCCGATGACCGCCTATCGCCTGACCGAACTGCTGGCGCAAGCCGGTCTGCCCGACGGCGTGTTCAACCTGCTGTGCGGCGACGGAGAAGTCGGTGAAGTGCTCGCGGCCAGCCATGCAGTGGACTTGGTATCGCTGACCGGCGGCGCCACTGCCGGGGGCAAGGTGATGCGCGCCGCCAGCGGCAATTTCAAGCGCGTTGCCCTGGAGCTCGGCGGCAAGAATCCGAACATCGTGTTTGCCGACGCCGACTTCGAGGTCGCGCTGGACCAGGCACTCAATGCCGTGTTTTTCAATGCCGGGCAAATCTGCTCGGCGGGCTCGCGACTGTTGCTCGAAGACAGCATTCACGACCGCTTCGTCGAAGCCTTGCAGCAGCGGATCGTGAACATACGCCTGGGCAATGGCCTCGATCAGTCGACGCAGATGGGCCCGCTGATCAGTGCAGGTCATCGCGACCAGGTCCTGAGCATGATTGCCGGGGCCATCGAACAAGGCGCGACCTTGCTCGCGGGCGGCGTTGTGCCCGCGCAGCTCGATCGCGGCTTCTGGCTGGCTCCCACGCTGCTCTGCAACGTCACCGCAGACATGCGGGTTGCCAGGGAGGAAGTCTTCGGGCCGGTGATCACCGTCGAACGCTTCAGCGGCGAAGCCCAGGCCCTGCAACTGGCCAACGACACGCCCTTCGGCCTGGCGGCCGGTGTGTGGACCCGGGATGTTGGCAAAGCGCATCGCTTGGCCCGTCGCCTGCGGGTCGGCACCGTGTGGATCAACGACTACAACGCCGCGTTCCCCCAGGCGCCCTGGGGTGGCTACAAGTCCAGCGGCATAGGCCGCGAACTGTCGCGAGCCGGACTCGATGAGTTCACCGAGCTCAAGCACATCTACTTCAATACCGAACCAGCGGCGCTGAACTGGTTTGGTGTCGACCCGCGATGAACCTTTCCTGCTGCACCTAAAACAACAAGATCCACCAAAAGCAACCACTGCCTACGCTTGCCTTGAGGAGTTGAACCATGAAAGCCTTGCTCTTGCTTGCATCCCTCAGTATCCCGTTGCTCACCCATGCCGCAGAACCTGCATCCTGCGCCACCGTGCGCTTCTCCGATGTCGGCTGGACCGACATCACCGTGACCACCGCCGTGGCCAGCGAAGTGCTGGAGTCGCTAGGCTACAAGACCAAGACCACCCTGCTGTCGATCCCGGTGACCTACCGCGCCCTGTCGTCCGGCAAGGAACTGGACGTGTTCCTCGGCAACTGGATGCCCACCACCGAAAACGACATCAAGCCCTACCGCGACGCAGGCACCGTGGAGACCGTGCGCGCCAACCTGCATGGCGCCAAATACACCCTGGCGGTGCCCGACTACGTGTACGACGCCGGGCTGCATGATTTTGCCGATATCGCAAGGTTCAAGGACAAGCTCAACGGCCAGCTCTACGGAATCGAACCCGGCAACGACGGCAACCGGCTGATCCAGACGATGATCGACAAGAACGCCTTTGGCCTGAAGGATTTCAAGATCGTCGAATCCAGCGAAGCGGCGATGCTCTCGCAACTCAAACGCGCCACGCGCAAGAATGGATGGATGGTGTTCCTGGCCTGGGAGCCGCATCCGATGAACACCCGCAACAAGATGAAGTACCTCAGTGGCGGTGACGATTATTTCGGCCCGAACTACGGCCAGGCCACGGTCTACACCAACGTGCGCAAAGGCTACCTCAGCGAATGCAGCAACGTCGGCAAGCTACTGCAGAACATCGAGTTCAGCCTGGCCATGGAGAACCAGCTGATGGACGCGGTGCTGAACCAGAACCAGAAACCGCGGGCAGCGGCCAAGGCATGGCTGAAGGCCAACCCGGCGGTGCTCGAGGCGTGGCTCGAAGGGGTCAGCAGCCGCGATGGCAAGGATGGCTTGGCAATGGCCAATGCGTGGTTGGCGAAGCAGTAGCGGGCGGCCACACGGCCTGGCTGCTCTGCGCAAACGGCGCTGAGCAGCCAGGCCCGGTCAATCGCTGTCGTCCTGGTTCACCTCTTTCCAGCTGTCGTCCGGGTCGAAGCGTTTCATGGCCTTGGCCAGCTTGTCGCCCTGCGGGCCCAGGTCCTTCTCGAACACCTGGCCGTCATGGCTGATCATGAAGCTCATCACCCCGGTATCGTTGTACTTGGCCGGCCAGGCGACCAGGGCGAAACCCCGGCTCATCTGGTTGCCGATCAGGTAGCTGTAGGCACCGCCCGGGGCCGAGGGGCCTTGGCCATCGAGGATTCGGAAGTGGTAGCCGTACCAGTCGTCACCCACCACATCCTGACCGAACAGCGGGCCCAACGGGCTGATCTGGCCATCGTCTTCGTCTTCCCAGAACAGGCCGTCGTGCTTGCCGGGAGTGCTGAAGATCTGCTGCGCATACTCCAGCGCACCATTGCCGTTACGGTCCTGGGAGGCGTAGTCCATCTGTGCGTCGTGGTAGGCCAGCACCGATTGCAGGGCACCCAGCTCGTTGCGGCCAATGCGCCTGGCGCGGATCTCGGCACTGCCGGCCTTCATGTCGAAGTGCCAGCCGTCTGCAGCCTTGGCCAGCGGAATGGGCAAGGTCCAGTGTTCGTCGCCCACGGCCAGGACAGCCTTGGCATCGCCTTGATTCTCGATCTGGTGCTGCTTGTGGTACTGCTGCAGGAAAGCATCCACGTCGCTGCGTTGCACGCCTTCGCGAGGGATGTAGGTGCGCCAGTCTGCACCGAACAACTGCGCCAGGCGGGCTTCGTCGGCCTTCTCCGTGCCCAGGGCGGCAACCAGGGATTCAACGGCTTTTTCGGGTGTCGGGAATGCCTGCTGGGTAGCGGCCCAGCATGGCCATGCCGCAGCCATGGCAATCAATAACGGGGCAAGAATGCGCTTGCGGTTCATCGACGGCCTCCTCCACCACCACGGCGCGCGGGCGCACTGGGCCGGGAAATGGTATGCCCTGCCGCGCGGGATGCACTCGGGCGCTGGGCCAGCGTCTGGCTGGTGCGACCACGGTTGGCCTGGGCAGTGGTCCGGGCGGGCGAGCGCACGCCATCGAAGGCATTGTTGCGCGCCCTGCCGGCGGTGCTCCGGGGCCGCTCTTGGAGCTTCTGCCGCGCCTGGCCGTCACCCTGCCGGCGCTGGCTGGCCTGGGAATTCTGATTCCTCGCCTGCAGGTTCTCACGGCTTGCCCGGGCGTCCTGTTGGCGGTCTGCCACACGCGGCCTTTCGGCCTGGGCCTCGCGCACCCGGTCGCGTGCTTCGCGGTTGCTGGTGGCCGGCCGTTCGATGCCGGCCCGGTCCATCGAGGCACGGGCGCGGTCGCGCGCATCGTTGTTGGCCGTGCCCGGACGCTCGATGCCGGCGCGGTCCATCGAGGCGCGGGCGCGGTCGCGCGCTTCGTTGTTGGTGGTGGCCGGACGCTCGATACCGGCCCGGTCCATCGAGGTGCGGGCACGGTCGCGCGCCTGGGCCCGCTGGGGATCGTCGCCGCGGAAGGCTGCACGCTGGCTGGCGCCGTCGAGCTGGCGACCATACTGCTGGCGGCTGCGGCTGTCGCGATAAGGCACGCCATCGCGGTGAACGGCGTTGTGCTGCCACTTGCCCTGATTGTTGCCGATGCGGTTGTTGGCATTGATGTTGTTGTAGCGGTTCACATCGACGTCGATGTCGTGGTCATCCCAGTCGCAGTCGCCCCAGAGCGAATTGACGATCGCAACGCCCGTGCCGAAGGCCAGCCCCGCCATCAGCGCCGTGCCGGCGGTATACCACGGCGACGGCGGGTAGTAGGCCGGCGGCGACGACGGGTAGGACCAGGTGCCGTAGGTGGTGGTGGGGTTGTAGCTGGGCACATACACCACCTGCGGGTTGGCAGGCTCGATGACGATGGTGGACGAACTGCTGGCCGGGGCACTGGTCGAGCCCGTGGTGCCGGATGTGGCGGGCGCGGATGCCGGGGCGGCGACCTGGACCGAAACGTTCTGGTACTGGTTGCTCTGCAGGTTGCCGGCATCCTTCGCCTGGTGCCGCAGGCGCTGCACCGACGCCATCACATCGTCGGGTTGCGCCAGGAGCGCATCACCCATGCGTTGCACCCACACAGGGTCCTTGCCGAGCAGCTCCACCACCTGCGGGAAGGCCACCAATGACTGCACGCTCGGGTCCCAGGTCTGCTGGGCCACCTGCTTGACTGCGTCATCGCCCTGGGCCTTGGGGTTGGCCTTGGACCAGGCCACCGCTTCGGTGACTTCGCCAGGGTAGGTGGAAGCCATCAGCACCTGAGCCAGCAGCGAATCGGGGTACAGGGCAATGGGTGCCATCATCTGGTCCAGTTGTTCCTGATTGAACACCGCCTGCTTGGGCGCCGGTGCCTCGGCAGCCGGCGCCGGGGCTGGGGCCGGCGCTACAGCGGCTACCGGCGCTGCAGCGGGTGCTGCGGTTGTTGCAGGTGCTACAGGTGTCGCAGGGTCTCGCGCCATGAAGTAGCCAGCAACGCCACCCAGGCCAAGCACAGCCGCCACGACGTAGAGCAATGGCTTGCGCATCACAGTTCCCTCAGGGCCACACCGCGTGGAATACAAGGTTAGCAAAGGCTGGGCTTTCCACACGGTCACCTTCACGGTTGTCGAAAGTCTCGCAGCGTACACTATCATGGCCCGGGCCGGACTGAGCCAGATCAGTCCCCCAGCCCTGAGGTTGCCAATGCTCGATCACCTTGACCATCTGGTGCTCACCACCTGCGACGTGGATGCCTGCACCGACTTCTATACCCGGGTACTGGGCATGCAACTGGAAACCTTCGGTGCCGGGCGGCTGGCGCTGCGCTACGGCAACCAGAAGATCAACATCCATCTGCGCGGCCACGAATTCGAACCCAAGGCCCATCTGCCCGTGCCCGGCGCGCTCGACCTGTGCTTCATCGCCAGCATCGGCATCGAGCAGGTGATCGCCCATCTGCAGCACGCACAATGGCCGATCCTGGAGGGCCCGATCCAGAGAACCGGTGCGACCGGGGCGATTCTCTCCGTCTATGTACGCGACCCGGATTTCAACCTGATCGAAATCTCCCAACGGCTGTAAGTCACGCCCCGCGGTTTGCCCTACCGGCCAACCCAGGTATGCTTTGCCGCTCAAGTGCAAGCCTTCCAGGACGGTGACCATGACCAGGCCCCTGCTGTTGCTGGGTGCAGCCCTGCTCTTCAGCCCGGCGCTGCTGGCCCAGCAGATCCAACGTCAACTGGGCGACTTCGATTTCAAGCTCGGCACCAGCGCGTCGCGCACCATGGCCCAGGGGCTGATCTCGCCGAGCGCGGTCGGCGCCTTCCACGGTGGCCTCGACCTCAGCCACCCAAGCGGCTGGTACTTCGGCCAGCCGACCTCGGCCAACTGCCCCTGTTCGACGTCGACCTCACCGTCAAGATGGCCCACCACCGCCTGGGCACGCCCTTCACCATCGGCGACGGCAGCCAGGTGAACGGGTTTTCGGACTGGTCGCTGGAGCTGTCGCGGCCGTGGCTGGGGCTCGACCTCAACCTGATCTACAGCAACTCCGACCTCGATGGCGGTGGCTGCGAAGCCTATGCGGGCATGAATACCTATTGCGAGAGCATGGTGACGCTCAAGGCCCAACGCAGTTTCTTCTGACGGCTCGAAACCGCTTCAGGCCGGTGCGCCTGGCATCAAGGTCGCGATCAACGCCCTCACCGTTCCGGGCAGCGCCTCCAGCTCACGCACCAGGATGCTCCGCTCGCGCACGGCCCACGGCTCATCCAGGCTGATGGTGACCAGGCCCATGGTCTGGCTGTGCCGCAGCGCCGCCGATTCGGGAATGATGCCGATCCCCACCCCCGCCTCCACCAGCCGGCAGATGGCCTCGAAACTCGATAACTGGATGCGCAGCGACAAGGTCAAGCCCATGCGTTCGACGTGATCGCGCAGGAAACTCAGCAAGGTGCTGCCGTCGTGCAGGCCGATGTGCTGGAAGGCCAGGGTCTGCTTCAGCGATACACGCTGGCAAGTCGCCAGCTCATGACCGGCCGGCACGATCAGCACCAGGCGGTCGGTACTGAAATGCATCACCTGCAGGCCGCTGGCCTCCACGGGACCTGCGATGATGCCCATGTCGCTGCTGCCATCGAGCACGCCGCGCACGATATCGCGCGACAGGCGCTCCTGCAGATCGACCGTGACCCCGGGGCGCTTGGCCAGGAACCCGGCCAGCACTTCGGGCAGGAACTCGGTCACCGCCGTGGTATTGGCGAAGATGCGGATATGCCCGGCCGAATCGGTGCCGAACTGGGCGAACTCGGCTTTCAGGTAGTCCACCTGGCGCATGATCAGGCGGGCATGGGTCAGCAGCTTGTGCCCGGCTGGGGTCAGCTCGACACCGCGGCTGTCGCGGTACAGCAGGCGCGTGTCGAGTTGTGCTTCCAGGGCCTTGATCCGCGCACTGGCGGCAGCCGGCGACAGGAACGCCCGGCGAGCGCCTTGGGTCAGGCTGGGGGATTCGCCGATATGAATGAAAAGCCGCAGGTCAGCCAGGTCGAAATGCATGAAGGCTCCGGTTGTGGCCACTGGCCTCATCGCCGGCAAGCCGGCTCCCACAGGGAAATCAGCGCCATCACTGTGGGAGCCGGCTTGCCGGCGATGAGGCCGGTACAGGCAAGAACATGGCGTTAAGCATACATGAACGCTGCTTCACACAAATGCAAATTCACAGAATGCCAAACAGCTCGCATGATCAATGCATAACAACAAATGCAGAGGCCAATGGTTATGACTGCCACGCAATCACCCACGGATTACCGTGCCTGGATCGGCCGCACGGAAGAGGCCGTCGATGAGCTCAGCCGCAACCTGATCACGCGCATTGCCGCCACCTTCGGTGAAACTGCCCCCGCCGTCGGGCAACCGCTGCCCCCGCTGTGGATGTGGTGCTTCTTCCAGGACCCGGTGGCCGAGTCGCAACTGGGCAGCGACGGCCACCCCGCCCGTGGCGGCTTCCTGCCCCCTGCCGACAACCGCAACCGCATGTGGGCCGGGGGCCGGGTCGAATTCATCGCACCACTGACCGTCGGTGCCGAAGCCCATCGCCTGTCAACCATCGTGCACATCGAGGAAAAACACGGCCGCACCGGCGCCTTGCTGTTCGTCACCGTGCGCCACGAATACTCGCAACACGGCCAGCTGTGCGTGCGCGAAGAGCAGGACATCGTCTACCGCGAACCCAATCCGCCCAAGCTGAGCAGCGCCGCAGCCGATGCCTCGGCAGACTGGCGCGAAGCCATCGCACCCACCCCGACCCTGCTGTTCCGATACAGCGCCGTGACCTTCAACGGCCACCGCATCCACTACGACTACCCCTATGTCACCGAAACCGAAGGCTACGCCGGCCTGGTGGTGCATGGCCCGATGATCGCGACCTTCAACCTGCGCGCATTCATCCGCGCCAACCCTGGCAAGCGCGTGCGCCACTTCGCCTATCGCGGCGTGCGACCGCTGACCTTGCCGACCCCCTTCGAAGTGGCCGGGCACATCAGCGCTGCGGGCCAGGCCCGGCTGTGGGCCGGCAATGCCGATGGCGTGGCACAAAGCGCCGAAGTGCTTTTCGACTGATACCTGACAGAGACCCTGTACATGCATACGTACGACAGCGATGACCTCACTGCCATCCGCAAAGGCGTGCGCGCCTTGTGCGCCGAATTCGATGCCAGCTACTGGCGCAGGATCGATGAAGAGAAGGGCTTTCCGGAAGCCTTCGTCAAAGCCATGACCGACGCCGGCTGGCTGTCGGCGATGATCCCCGAGGAATATGGCGGCTCCGGCCTTGGCCTGGCCGAGGCCTCGGTGATCCTTGAAGAAGTCAATGCCTGCGGTGGCAACTCCGGCACCGTGCATGGCCAGATGTACAACATGTTCACCCTGCTGCGCCACGGCAGCGAGGAACAAAAGCGCCATTACTTGCCAAAGCTTGCCAGTGGCGAGCTGCGCCTGCAGTCGATGGGGGTCACCGAGCCCACCACCGGCACCGACACCACCAAGATCAAGACCACCGCCGTGCGCCAGGGCGACAAATACGTGATCAACGGCCAGAAGGTGTGGATCTCGCGCATCCAGCATTCCGACCTGATGATCCTGCTGGCCCGCACCACGCCCTTGGCCGAGGTCAAGAAAAAGTCCGAAGGCATGTCGATCTTCCTGGTCGACCTGCGCGAGGCCATCGGCAACGGCCTCACCGTGCAGCCGATCGCCAACATGGTCAACCACGAGACCAACGAATTGTTCTTCGACAACCTGGAGATCCCCGCCAGCAGCCTGATAGGCGAAGAAGGCAAAGGCTTCAGGTACATCCTCGACGGCCTCAACGCCGAACGCACGCTGATCGCCGCCGAATGCATCGGTGATGGCCGCTGGTTCATCCAAAAGGCCAGCGCCTATGCCCGTGATCGCGTGGTGTTCGGCCGGCCGATCGGGCAGAACCAGGGCGTGCAGTTCCCGATTGCCGAGGCCCATATCGAGATCGAGGCGGCCGACCTCATGCGCTGGCGCGCCTGCGCCGAGTACGACAGCGGGCTGAACGCCGGGGCCAGTGCCAACATGGCCAAGTACCTGGCGGCCAAGGCCTCCTGGGAAGCCGCCAATGCCTGCCTGCAGACCCACGGCGGCTTCGGCTTCGCCTGCGAATACGACGTCGAGCGCAAGTTCCGCGAAACCCGCCTGTACCAGGTGGCGCCGATTTCCACCAACCTGATCCTGTCCTACGTGGCCGAGCACCTGCTCGAACTGCCGCGCAGCTTCTGAGGGCCTGACCATGCAACATACCCAAGCCCTGGCGGGCTTCCTCGCCGACCTGCGCTACGCACAGATCCCGGACCACGTGCTGGACCGAACCGAAGACCTGTTCCTCGACTGGCTGGGCTCGGCCCTGGCCAGCCAGGGCGCCCACCCGATCCCGCTGTTCGAGCGCTATGCCGAGCGCATGGGGCCGGCCCAAGGCAGCGCGCGGGTGCTGACCAGCGGGCGCACTTCATCGCCCTACTTCGCCGCACTGGTCAATGGCGCCGCCTCGCACCTGGTCGAACAGGACGACCTGCACAACAGCTCGGTGCTGCACCCGGCCACCGTGGTGTTCTCCGCCGTGCTGGCGGCGGCCCAGGACCTTGGCAAATCCGGGCAAGACTTGCTGCTGGCCGCGGTGGCCGGCTATGAGGCGGGCATCCGTATCGGTGAGTTCCTCGGCCGCTCGCACTACCGCATCTTCCACACCACCGCCACCGTCGGCACCCTGGCGGCAGCGGTGGGCGTAGGCAAGCTGCTGGACTTCAACCAGGAACAGTTCATCAACCTGCTGGGCAGCGCCGGCACCCAGGCGGCCGGCTTGTGGGAATTCCTGCGCGACGCCGCCGACTCCAAGCAGTTGCACACCGCCAAGGCTGCTGCCGACGGCTTGCTCGCCGCCTACCTGACCGCCGATGGCCTGAGCGGTGCGCGCAATATCCTCGAGGGCGAACAAGGCCTGGCCGCCGGCATGTCCAGCGATGCCGACCCGGCGCGCCTGAGCGATCGCCTGGGCACGCGCTGGGCGCTGGCGGAAACCTCGTTCAAGTTCCACGCCTCGTGCCGCCATACCCACCCCGCCGCCGATGCACTGTTGCAGTTGATGACGCGTGAAGGGCTGGAGCACGCACAGATCGCCAAGGTGGTGACCCGCGTGCACCAGGGTGCGATCGATGTGCTGGGCCGGGTCACGACGCCCACCACCGTGCACCAGGCCAAGTTCTCCATGGGCACGGTGCTCGGCCTGATCGCCGTGCATGGCAGTGCCCAGTTGCTGGAGTTTCGCGACCTGGCGCTGACCAATCCGCAGGTGGCGGCCTTTCGCGACAAGGTGCAGATGCAACTGGACCCGCAAGTCGACGCCGCTTACCCGGCACGCTGGCTGGGCCGGGTCGAGGTCACCTGCAACGACGGTCGCACCTTCGACGCGGCCATCGACGAACCCAAGGGCGACCCTGGCAACACCCTGTCGCGCCCGGAGCTGGAAGCCAAGTTCCAGCGCCTGCTGGCGTATTCCGGCGCGCGCAGCCCGGCCCAGGGCCAGGATCTGATCGAGCGCGTGTGGCAACTGCGCGATGCCCGCTCCCTGGCCGACCTGCACTGAGGTGACTCCATGACTCAAGCATCACCCCGCCCGCTGGACGGCATCACCGTCGTCAGCCTGGAACATGCCATCGCCGCGCCCTTCTGCACCCGCCAGCTGGCCGACCTCGGCGCCCGCGTGATCAAGGTCGAGCGCCCCGGCAGCGGCGACTTCGCCCGTGGCTACGACCAGCGCGTCGACGGCCTGGCCTCGCATTTCGTGTGGACCAACCGCTCCAAGGAAAGCCTCACCCTGGACCTCAAGCAGGACGCCGCCGGTGACATCCTCGACGCCCTGCTGGCCAAGGCCGATGTGCTGGTGCAGAACCTCGCCCCAGGCGCGGCGGCGCGCATGGGCCTGTCGTTCGAAGCCCTTCATGCGCGCTACCCGCGGCTGATCGTGTGCGACATTTCCGGTTATGGCGAAGGCGGCCCGTATGAAAAGAAAAAGGCCTACGACCTGCTGATCCAGAGCGAAGGTGGCTTCCTCTCGGTGACCGGTGGCCCCGGCGACGATGAAATGGCCAAGGCCGGCTGCTCGATCGCCGACATTGCCGCCGGCATGTACGCCTACACCGGCGTGCTCTCGGCCTTGATGCTGCGCGACAAGACCGGGGTTGGCAGCCGCATCGACGTGTCGATGCTGGAAAGCCTGGTGGAGTGGATGGGCTACCCGATGTACTACGCCTACGACGGCGCGCCACCGCCGCCTCGCGCCGGCGCTTCGCACTCGACCATCTACCCCTATGGACCATTCCCCACCGGCGGTGGCGGCACGATCATGCTCGGCCTGCAGAACGAGCGTGAGTGGGCGCTGTTCTGCGAAAAGGTGCTGCTCGACCCGGAGCTGGCCAGCGATGACCGCTTCAGTGCCAACTTCAAGCGCTCGGAAAACCGCGAGGTGCTACGCCAGATCATCATCGATGGCTTCGCCGAGCTGTCACTGGACGAAGTGGTCGCGCGCCTGGAGCAGGCACAGATTGCCAACGCCCGGGTCAACGACATGCACGGCGTCTGGCAGCACCCGCAGTTGCAGGCCCGCGACGCTTGGCGCGAGGTGGACAGCCCGGCCGGGAAGCTGCCGTCACTGCTGCCACCGGGCCGCAACGCAGCCTTCACCCCACGCATGGATGCCGTGCCTGCGCTGGGCCAGCATACCCAAGGCATCCTCGCCGAACTGGGGTTCAGCACCACCGAACGGGCCAACCTGGCTGCCGGGGGCGTGGTATGAACAGCATGCGCTCCGCCCTGTTCGTGCCGGGCAGTCGCCCCGAGCGCTTCACCAAGGCGCTGGCGGCCGGGGCCGACGCTGTCATCGTCGACTTCGAGGATGCAGTCGAGGAGCCGCTGAAGCAGCAAGCCCGCGAGCACCTGGCGGCGTTTCTGCAAGGCACGCCACAGGCCGCCGTGTGGGTGCGGGTCAACGCGCCGCAGCATGCACAGCACAGCGCCGACCTTGCCTTCTGCGCGCAGCACCCGGGCGTCGTCGGGCTGCTGCTGCCCAAGGTCGAGAATGCCACGCAGGTCGCCGTTGCCCGCCATGCCGGCAAACCGATATGGCCGATCATCGAAAGCGCCAAGGGCTTGCTGGCATTGCAACAGATCGCCCATGCCGAGGGTGTCGAGCGCTTGTCGTTCGGCAGCCTGGACCTGGCGCTGGACCTCGAGCTGAACACCGAAAGCGCAGCGGCCCGGCAGTTCCTCGACCAGGCGCGCATGGCCGTGCAACTGCATTCGCGCGGCGCCGACCTGCTGCCTCCGCTGGATGGCGTGTTCCCGGCCATCGACGATGCCCAGGGGTTGCAGCGAGCGATGCGCCATGCCTATGACATGGGCTATGGCGGGGCGCTGTGCATTCATCCCCGGCAGGTGGCAGTGATCCATGGTGCGCTGGCACCGAGTGCCGATGAGCTGGCGTGGGCGCGCAAGGTACTGGCGGCGAGTGAAGCCGCCAATGGCGCCGGGGCGTTCCAGTTGGATGGGCAGATGGTGGATGCGCCGGTGGTGCTGCGGGCGCAGCGGTTGCTGGCTCGACAGGTGGGTTGAAACTGCTGGCCCTATCGCTGGCAAGCCAGCTCCCTCAGGAAACTTCAAAGTTTTCGATACCTGTGGCGTACCTGTGGGACCCGGCTTGCCGGCGATAGGGCCAGTGAAGGCAATGCAGATGCCTGGCGTTCGCCCCAGCCGAACGCTGCCTTACACAAATGCTGATTCTCCACACGCGGTTCATTGGTCCATCGTTACGCCCAATCCTCCTAGAACAATAAATCAGAGGTGACATCGATGTTGAAGCTGACCCACGCGCTGTTCTGCGCCGCTGCAGTATCCATGGCAAGCCTGGCCCAGGCCGCCGATCCGATCATCATCAAGTTCGCCCACGTGGTGGCCGACAGCACCCCCAAGGGCCAGGGCGCGCTGATGTTCCAGAAGCTGGTCGCCGCCGATCCTCAACTCAAGGACAAGGTAAAAGTCGAGGTCTATCCCAACTCGTCGCTGTTCGGCGACGGCAAGGAGATGGAAGCCCTGCTACTGGGTGACGTACAGATGCTGGCGCCGTCGCTGGCCAAGTTCGAGCACTACAACAAGCAGGTGCAGATCTTCGACCTGCCGTTCCTGTTCGACGACCTGGCCGCTGTCGACCGCTTCCAGCAAGGCCCGCAAGGCAAGGCGCTGCTGACTTCGATGGAAGACAAGGGCATCCGTGGCCTGGCCTACTGGCACAACGGCCTCAAGCAGCTGTCGGCAAACAAGAAGGTGCTGCTGCCCAAGGATGCCCGTGGCCTGAAGTTCCGTGTACAGGCCTCCAGCGTGCTTGAGGAGCAGTTCAAGGCCATCCGCGCCAACCCGCGCAAGATGAGCTTCGCCGAGGTCTACCAGGGCCTGCAGACCGGCACCGTCAACGGCACCGAAAACACCTGGTCGAACTACGAAAGCCAGAAGGTCAACGAGGTGCAGCCGTTCTTCACCGAGACCAACCATGGCCTGATCGACTACATGGTGATCACCAACGCCAAGTTCTGGAACAGCCTGCCTGAAGACGTGCGCGGCGAGCTGCAGACGATCATGGACGACGTCACCGTCGAGGTGAACAAGCAGGCCGAAGCCCTCAACCAGACTTCCCGGCAGAAGATCCTCGATGCCAAGACCAGCGAGATCGACCCGCTGACCGCCGAGCAGCGCCAGCAATGGCGCGAATCGATGCGTCCGGTGTGGGACAAGTTCTCCGACCAGATCGGCGCCGACCTGATCAAGGCTGCCGACGACGCCAACAAGGCGTCCTGACCCATCCTGCGCCCTGCCCCGGCCACCCGTTCCTCGGGTGGCCCGCCCTCGCTCTGTCTGGAGAATCCTTATGCAATCGCTCAGGCGTGTCTGGGAGCACTTCGAGGAAGGCATGATCGCCTTCCTCCTGGCGGCCATGACCTTGGTGACCTTCCTCTACGTGGCACTGAACAACCTCTACACCCTCTTCTACACGCTCAGTGACCACTGGGCCTTCGCCAGCGAGCTGCTGCTGGGCATCGGCGATCACCTGATGGGCTACGCCCAGGAAATGACCTGGAGCATCGCCCTGACCAAGGCGCTGTTCGGCTGGCTGATCTTCTTCGGCATTGCCTATGGCGTGCGCACCGCCGGCCACCTGGGCGTCGACGTGCTGGTCCGGCGCACCCGCAAGCCGGTGCAGCGCGTGCTGGCGATGATCGCCTGTGCCTGCTGCCTGGCCTATGCCGGGCTGTTCCTGGTGGCGAGCGTCAAGTGGGTGAGCGCGATACTGGTCGCCGGCATCGGTGCCGAAGACCTCGACCGCTACGGCATCAAGGTCGGCCACATCGCGCTGATCGTGCCATTGGGTCTCGCCCTGGTGATCGTCCGCTACCTGGAGATCTTCTACCGCCTGTTCACCCATCGCCAGTATGGCCTGGGCCTGGCCGACGAGGCCGCCGAAGCCAGCAAGCTGGCCAACCCGGGTGAGGAGCACCACTGATGACGGTAATCTGCCTGTTCCTGCTGCTGTTCGTGTTCATGTTCCTCGGCGTGCCGATCGCCATTTCGCTGGGCTTGTCGGGGGCGCTGTCGATCCTGATGTTCAGCCAGGATTCCCTGAGCTCGCTGGCGATCAAGTTGTTCGAAACCTCGGACAGCTACACCTTCCTGGCCATTCCGTTCTTCCTGCTGTCGGGCGCGTTCATGACCACCGGCGGCGTCGCCCAGCGCCTGATCGACTTCGCCAATGCCTGCGTCGGCCATATCCGTGGCGGCCTGGCGATTGCCGCAGTGCTGGCGTGCATGCTGTTCGCGGCACTGTCGGGCTCGTCACCGGCCACGGTGGCGGCGGTCGGCTCGATCGCGGTGGCCGGCATGGTGCGCTCGGGCTACCCGCGTGAGTTCGGCGCCGGGATCATCTGCAATGCCGGTACCCTGGGCATCCTGATTCCACCGTCGATCGTCATGGTGGTCTACTCGGCTGCCACCGAGACCTCGGTGGGCAAGCTGTTCATGGCCGGTGTGGTACCGGGCATCCTGCTCGGCGTGGCGCTGATGGTGACGATCTACATCGTCGCCCGGATCAAGAAGCTGCCTGCCCAGCCGCGGGTCAGCTTCGCCCAGTGGCTGAGCACCGCGCGGCGCGCGTTTTGGGGGCTGTTGCTGCTGGTGATCATCCTCGGCGGGATCTACAGCGGCATGTTCACCCCCACCGAAGCGGCGGCCGTGGCGGCGGTGTACTCGGCGTTCATCGCGCTGTTCGTGTACAAGGACATGCGCCTGCGCGACTGCCCGAAAGTGCTGCTGGAGTCTGGCCGGCTGACCATCATGCTGTTGTTCATCATCGCCAACGCCATGCTTTTTGCCCATGTGCTGACCACTGAGCAGATCCCCCAGCAGATCACCCAGTGGGTGCTGTCCGAAGGGCTGACGCCGATCGGCTTCCTGATCATGGTCAACGTGGTGCTGCTGGTGGCCGGCAGCTTCATGGAGCCGTCGGCGATCATCCTGATCCTGGCGCCGATCTTCTTCCCGATCGCGATGAAGCTTGGTATCGACCCGATCCACCTGGGCATCGTGATGGTGGTGAACATGGAGATCGGGCTGGTGCACCCGCCGGTGGGGCTGAACCTGTTCGTGACCTCGGCGGTGACCGGGCTGACCCTGGGGCAGACGATTCGCGCGGCGTTGCCGTGGCTGTCGATCCTGCTGCTGTTCCTGATGCTGGTCACCTATGTGCCGTTCATTTCGCTGGCGTTGCCGACCTGGTTGGGGATGCCTTGAGGCCTGCCGGCGATAGGGCCAGTGCAGGCGCTACAATTCTCCACCCGCCAGCAACTCGGTCATCACCTCGGCCAACGCCTTGACCATCACATCCGCCGTCGGCCGATGGACGATGACGATTTCGTAGCTGTCCACCTCCGGCAGCCCCTGCTGCCCCCCCAGCACCCGATGCTCGCCAGTCGCTGCCCGTGGCGGCAGCAGGCTGATGCCCATGCCATCGGCCACCGCCGCCTGGATGCCGCTCAAGCTGGAGCTGGTGAAGCTGATGCGCCAGCGCCGGCCCATGCCTTCGATGGCGCTGATCATGTCCTCGCGGTACAACCCTCGTGGCGGAAAGGTCACCAACGGAATCGGGTCAAGCTCGAAGGACGGCAGGCGGGCACTGTCGATCCACTGCAGACGTTCCGGCCAGCACGCCACGCCCTCACGGGTGTTGCGCCGCTGCTTGAGCAGCACCAGGTCCAGCTCGCCATTGTCGTAGGCCTGGCTGAGGTCACGGCACAACCCGCTGGTGACCTCCAGCTTGACCTGCGGATGCAGGCGGCTGAACGCCGACAACGCATTGGTGGTGCGCCCGCCGACGAAGTCCTCGGGCACCCCCAGACGCACGGTGACACCGACCATGGCCCCGGCCAGGGCTTCGAGCATCTGGTCATTCAGCGCCAGCATGTGCCGGGCATAGCCCAGAAGGGTCTGGCCGGCGTCGGTGGGCAGCACGTCGCGGTTGCCGCGCACCAGCAAGCGGTGGCCGACCATTTCCTCCAGACGGCGCACCTTCTGGCTGATGGTCGACTGGGTCGAGTGCAGGCGCGCGGCGGCGGTGGTGAAACTGCCGCAATCGGCCACCACGACGATGGCACGCAGCAGGTCGAGGTCGAACAGGGCTCTATTCGATTTAACGCTGATGGACATCTTGGTATTCAACTTCTGAATGGCAAGAGTGACTTCTACCACGCCTGATCGCCGAGCGCCACGCCCTCGCGCCGTGGGTCCGCGCCACCCGACCAGCCGCTGGCCGTGCGCTGGATGATCTGCATGCCACTGGTCATGGTCAGCGGCGTGACCTCATGGCCCCAGGCCGCCAGCTGGCGAATCAACGCCTGGCTGGCCAGCCCGGCCTCGACTTCGGTACCGGCATTGCGGCTGCCGAAATTGGGCAGATTGGCGGCCTGTTGCGGGTCGAGCTGCCAGTCCAGCAGGCCTACCAGGGCCTTGTTCACGTAGCCGATGATCTGCGAGCCGCCGGGTGAACCGAGGCTGGCCACCAGCTCGCCGGAATCGCGGGCGAACACCAGGGTCGGGGCCATGGCCGACAGGGGGCGCTTGCCGGGTTCGACCCGGTTCGCGACCGGCTTGCCATCTTCCTGCGCAATGAAGGAGAAATCGGTGAGCTGGTTGTTCAGCAGAAAACCCTCGACCATCAGGTGCGAGCCGAACGCCGCCTCCACCGACGTGGTCATGGCAAGGGCCTGGCCGCTGTCATCGACAGCGGAAAGGTGCGAAGTGGAAATGCGCAGTGGCGACCGGTCCGGGGCCCCCGCAAGGGTGGCGCCCTGGGGCGTGCCGGAGCGGGCGCGTTTCATGCTGTGCTCGCCGACCAGCGTTGCACGCCCGGCCAGGTAGTCGGGGGCGATCAACGCCTTGATCGGCACCGGCACGTAGTCGCTGTCGGCCAGGTACTGGGCCCGGTCGGCGAAGGCCAGGCGTTCGGCTTCGGCGATCAGGTGGACTGCCAGCGCAGTGGGCTCCAGCCCCGCCGGGGATGCGACCTTGCGCGGCGGCTGGGTGGCCAGGTCGCGCTGCGGCGAAGACCGCTGCAGCGCGTCAAGAATGCCCATGGTCTGCAGCACGGCCACGCCACCCGAGGAAGGCGGCGGCATGCCGCAGATCTGCCAAGCCTTGTAAGGACCGCACAGCGGCGTGCGCGCCTTGGCCTGGTACTGGCGCAAGTCCTCCAGCGACAGCGTGCCGGCGTTGGCATGGCTGCGCACCTGAGCCACCATGGCTTCGGCGATCTCGCCGGTGTAGAAGGCATCGACGCCCTGATCTGCCAGGCGTTCGAAGGTGTGCGCAAGCTCAGGATTGCGCAGCAAGGTGCCTACCGCCAGTGGTTTGCCCTGCTCATCGAGGAAATACCGGGCCATGGCGGGGGAGCTTGCGATGAAGGGGTCTTCGGCTATCAGGGCATGAAGGCGTTCGGAAACCGCAAAGCCTTGGCGCGCCAGGGCGATGGCCGGTTTGAACAGTTCGTCCCAAGGCAACTTGCCATGTTGCGCGTGGGCCATCTGCAAAGCCCGCAACACGCCAGGCACGCCCACCGAGCGGCCGCCGATCTGAGCGGCGCGAAACGGCATAGGGGTACCGTCGGGTTGCAGGAACAGCGATTCGGTAACGCCAGCCGGCGCCGTCTCGCGGCCGTCAAAGGCCTGCACCTGCTTGCCATCCCAGTACAGGATGAAGCCCCCGCCGCCAATGCCACTGGATTGCGGCTCGACCAGGGTCAGCACCATCTGCATGGCGATCGCCGCATCGATGGCACTGCCACCGGCCCGCAGCATCGCCCGCCCGGCCTCGCTTGCCAGCGGATTGGCCGCAGCTACCATGTGCCGACTGGCGTGTACCGGTTGAAGGCCGCTGCGATAGCCTGACTGCGCCTCCGGCGGCGCGGGCAGCACCTGGTCGGCAAAGGCCCAGTTGCTTGCGGCGGCCAGGCACAAGGCGGCGATCGCGGGCGTCGGACATTTCATCGGTAGGCTTCCTGCTTCAGCTATTCAGCGGGGCACTGTGGGTCATGCATATTCTTGACTTCAACCCCTGCCGTCGATTTTCTAGGATTGCGGCAGACATTCAGGAGCCTTTGCCATGCGTTTGCCCCTTGCCACCCTCGTCCTATCGCTGTTCAGCTGCCTTGCCCTCGCCGAGACGCCCGCCATGCACGACGCCGCCGCACACAATGACACCAGCACCCTGCAACACCTCCTCGAGCAGGGCGCCGAAGTGGACAAGCGTGATGACCAGGGACGCACCGCCCTGATGGTCGCCACCCACGCCAATCAGGTCGCAGCGGCGAAAGCGCTGATCGAAGCCGGTGCCGATGTGAACGCCAAGGACAACATCGACGACAGTCCCTACCTGTATGCCGGTGCCCGGGGTTTGAACGATATCCTGCGCTTGACCCTCGCCCATGGCGCCGACCTCAAGAGCACCAACCGCTATGGCGGCACGGCGCTGATCCCCGCCGCTGAACGCGGGCATGTGGAAACCGTGCAACTGCTGATCGATGCCGGGGTCGACGTCAACCACCTGAACCGCCTGCACTGGACCGCGTTGCTCGAAGCGGTGATCCTCGGCGATGGCGGGCCGCGGCATGTCGAGATCGTCCGGCGCCTGCTGGCGGCGGGTGCGGATCGGAACATTGCCGACAAGGACGGGGTGACCGCGCTGGAGCATGCACGCCAGCGCGGGTATCGGGAGATGGAAGTGCTATTGGCCCAATAACAGATTGCAACCTTGCCACTGTGCCTGTGGGAGCGCTTTTCGTCAGGTTACTGCTTCGAACGGCAACCCCACATAGTTCTCGGCAATGTTCACCAGCCCCGCGTGGGATGACAGGAAATACTCCCGGTCGGCCTCCTGCATCTTCTGGTCCCAGGCATCCTGGTGCTCGCCGAAATCATGCAGCAATTGGGTCATGAACCAGCTGAAGCGCTCGCCCTTCCATACCCGGCGCAGGGCCAGCGGCGAGTATTGCTGCAGCAAGTCGGTACGCCCCTCGCGGTAGACATTGAGCAAAATCCGATACAGGTAATTCACATCCGAGGCCGCCAGGTTGAGGCCCTTGGCACCGGTCGGCGGCACGATATGCGCGGCATCTCCGACCAGGAACAAGTGGCCGTACTGCATCGGCTCGACGACTTGGCTGCGCAACGGCGCGATGCTTTTTTCCAGGGCCGGGCCAGTCACCAGGCGCGCCGCCACATCGTCCGGCAAGCGGGCCTTGAGCTCGTTCCAGAAGCGCTGGTCGGACCAGTCCTCGACACGCTCTTGCAACGGCACTTGCAGGTAGTAGCGGCTGCGCGTCAGCGAGCGTTGGCTGCACAGCACGAAGCCACGTTCATGGTGGGCGTAGATCAGTTCATGGCTGACCGGCGGCGTATCGGCCAACAGGCCCAGCCAGCCGAACGGATAGACCCGCTCATAGTGCTTGAGCACACCGTCCGGGATGCTTTGCCGGGAAACGCCGTGGAAGCCGTCGCAACCGGCAATGTAGTCGCAGTCCAGGCGTTGCTGCTGGCCATCGTGGTCGAAGGTCACGTAGGGCCGCTGGCCCTTGAGTTCATGGAGCCGGACATTGCTGGCCGAATAGAGGATGGGCGCGCCGCTGACCGAGCGGGCCTCCATCAGGTCGCGGGTGACTTCGGTCTGGCCATAGACCATCACCGTCTTGCCGCCGGTCAGCCCCTTGAGGTCCAGGCGTTGTCGCCGACCACCGACCAGCAGCTCGACGCCGTCATGCACCAGGCCTTCGCGGTCCATGCGCTCGGCCACGCCCGCCTCGCGCAGCAGGTCGACCGTGCCCTGCTCCAGCACACCAGCGCGAATGCGGCCCAGCACGTAGTCGGGGGTCTGCCGTTCGAGAATGACCGTGTCGATGCCTGCCTTGTACAGCAGCTGACCGAGTAACAGGCCGGACGGACCGGCGCCGATGATTGCTACCTGAGTCTTCATTGTTGTTGTCTCGTGCAATTTGGGTATGCACTTGCATTTTTACGGGCAACAGCTGCCAAATAGCTGTGCAATTGCATGTAAAAACTGCACTTTTACTAAAAACGTTCGATTAACGGACAGGCCAGCAGCCTATGCAATCCTCCCTCCCCGGCGTCCCCTTGTTCCAGCTCTATGGCGAAAACCAGGCGTGGCCCGGCACCGACCTGTTGCACTGCGAGTCGATTCCGGCGCGCAGCCGGCTGCACCACTGGGAGATCAAGCCGCACCAGCATGCCGAACTGTTCCAGTTGCTGTATGTGCAGCGCGGCCAGGTGGACGTGGAGATCGAGGGCGTGCACAGCGCCATCGGCGAGGCAGCAATCCAGGTGGTGCCCCCGCTGACGGTGCACGGCTTTCGCTTCAGCGCCGACATCCAGGGGCATGTGCTGACCTTCGGCACGGCGCTGGTGGCTGACCTCGAGCAACGCCTGCGTGCACCGCTGGGGGTGCTGGCCAAGGCGGCGTGCTACCCGCTGGGCAAGGACCGCACGCACCTTCGCAGCCTGATCGATACCTTGCAGCAGGAGTACCAGGGCAACGCACCGGGGCGCTCGGCCCTGCTCGAAGCATTGGTGACGGCGCTGATGGTGTGGATCAGCCGGCGCCAGCAACTGGGCCTGGCGCCGCGCAACCGCGATGAACGCGACCGGCAACTGCTTGGGCAGTACCTGCGCCTGGTCGAGGCGCATTATCGTGAGCATCTGTCGGTGGAAGACCTTGCCGCGCGCTTGAACATCCCGAGCCTGCACCTGAACCAGCTGTGCCGGGCGTTGTGCGGGCAGACTGCACTGCAGGTGCTGCACCAGCGCCTGTTGCTCGAGGCGCGGCGCAACCTGGTCTACACCCGCATGAGTATCGGACAGCTTTCAGATAGCCTGGGCTTCAGCGACCCCACCTATTTCGCGCGTTTCTTCAAGCGCTTGAGCGGGCAGACGCCCAATGGGTACCGGCGCGCGGTGCAGCCTGGTTGATTGGCGGGTGCCTGCAGTGCCCTATCGCCGCTCTGCTTGACGTAAACGTCAACCTGCCTTCAGGATACCGGCATACCCCACGCCGAGCCCAAGCATGAGCAGCCAGACCTACAGTATTTCCGACCTGTCCCGCGAATTGGACATCACCACCCGTGCCATCCGCTTCTACGAGGAACAGGGCCTGCTCAGCCCCGAGCGCCGTGGCCTGGAGCGTATCTATTCGGCGCGCGACAAGGTCAGCCTGAAGCTGATCCTGCGCGGCAAGCGCATCGGCTTTTCGCTGGCCGAATGCCGTGAGCTGATCGAGCTGTACGACCCCGCCAGCGGCAACCTCAAGCAGCTCAACAGCATGCTGGCGAAAATCGCCGAGCGCCGCGCCCAGCTGGAACAGCAGATGCTCGACATCCACCAGATGCAACTGGAACTGGACACCGCCCAGGAGCGCTGCGAACAGGCCCTGGCCGCCACCTTGAACAATAACGACAACCGTTGACCCGCCACAGGAATCCCGCCATGTCCTTGCCCGAAAAAGTCCGCCTGGTCGAAGTCGGCCCCCGCGACGGCCTGCAGAACGAAGCCCAACCCATCAGCGTCGCCGACAAGGTACGCCTGGTCGACGACCTCAGCGCGGCCGGGCTGGGTTACATCGAAGTGGGCAGTTTCGTGTCGCCCAAGTGGGTGCCGCAAATGGCCGGGTCCGCCGAGGTGTTCGCCGCCATCGAGCAACGCCCCGGCGTTACCTACGCGGCACTGGCCCCCAACCTGCGCGGTTTCGAGGATGCCCTGGCGGCCGGGGTGAAGGAAGTGGCGGTGTTCGCGGCGGCCTCCGAGGCGTTCTCCCAGCGCAACATCAATTGCTCGATCAGCGAAAGCCTCACGCGTTTCGAACCGATCATGGAGGCCGCCCGCAGCCACGGCGTGCGGGTGCGCGGTTACGTGTCCTGTGTGCTCGGCTGCCCGTATGAGGGCAAGGTGAGCGCAGAACAGGTCGCCCCTGTCGCCAAGGCCTTGCATGACATGGGCTGCTACGAGGTATCGCTGGGCGACACCATCGGCACCGGCACGGCGGGCGATACCCGCCGCCTGTTCGAAGTGGTCTCGGCCGTGGTGCCACGCACGCAATTGGCCGGACACTTCCATGACACCTACGGCCAGGCGCTGGCCAATGTGTACGCCGGCCTGCTCGAAGGCATCAGCGTGTTCGACAGCTCGGTGGCGGGCCTGGGGGGCTGCCCTTATGCCAAGGGTGCCACGGGCAACATCGCCAGCGAGGATGTGGTGTACCTGTTGCAGGGGCTCGGCATCGAAACCGGGATCGACCTCGACAAGCTGATCGCCGCCGGGCAGCGTATCAGCCAGGTACTGGGCCGGGCCAATGGCTCGCGCGTGGCGCGGGCGCGCAGCGCACAGTGATTCACACGGCTGTCACACAGGTGTGGGCGGGAGTGTTACCGCCCCCACCCGAGCCAGCAGAAAATCGGGTAACAGGGAAACAAATCGACAGAATTTCAGGTCTCCCGGTTTTCGCAATTTCTGCTAAACCATTGATTTATAAGAACTTTAAAAAGTTGGCACGGCATCTGCTATATCTTTGGTACAACAACAACAAAAATGCGATACCCAATAAAAACAACAGATAACGGCTCTGACATAACAAGAACAACACGGCAGAGGCGTAGCAAGCAGATCTTTTTGAAGTCGACACGCTTTTCAGGGGTTCGCCCCGCGATCTGACACAGAACAATAAAACTACCTCAAGGTAGCGGCAGTCAGGATCGGATCTTCGATGAAAGCAGGTCAGCGCTCAAAAAAATACGTTTGCTCTTGACCCCGCATGGGGGTCGCCCGCGACATCAAGGCAGGCTTACAAAAACAACAAATGGCCGGTCTTCAATAATAAAAAGAGCAGGCAACAACGCTTTGAGGGGAGCTTCGGCTCCCCTCAGTGCTTCTCGCCCCCCTCCTCTTCCTCCTTCCGTTTCCCCTGGTCTTCCCCCTCGACCTTATCCACCACTATCGGCATCGTGGCCAGTACCAACAGCGCCAGCAGCGTGCTGATCAGCGCCGTGGCTTCCCGCCCCATGCCTGCAGCCGTGCCGATGGCCGCCGTCATCCACAAACCGGCAGCCGTGGTCAGGCCTTTGACATGGCTGGTGTTCTGGCCATTGCCCTTGAGAATGGTACCGGCACCGAGAAAACCGATACCGGCGACGATACCCTGGATCACCCGGCTCAAGGCTTGCTCATCGGCACCGGCCATGCTCGGCGCCAGCACGAACAGCGCAGCGCCCATCGATACCAGCATGTGGGTGCGCACCCCGGCGGATTTGCCCTTGTGCTCGCGCTCGAAGCCCAGCACGGCACCAAGCACCGCCGCCATCAGCAGGCGCAGGAGGATGCGGGTGACTTCGGTTGCGTCGGTGATATCGGCGAATTCTGCTTGCAGGGTTTGCCAGACAACGTCCATCGAAAATGTCCTCATGGGGGCCTGCGCGTCGCCTGTAGGAGCCGGCTTGCCGGCGATAGGGCCCAGGAAAATTTTTGCCTGCCCTGGCCTCATCGCCGGCAGCCGGCTCCCACAGAGAGTGTACGGGCCTCTGAAGGTTGACCTGGATTTGGCAAACAAAGTGCCCCGCCCAGCGCATCGATGCAGCAACCTGCCACCTCTGGCGGTCACACCTGTAACTGCAACCGGAGGACCACCCCATGCCCGTCGAAATCGAAGAAAGCACCCGCCGCTGCACCCTCATCGGCGAAGACCTGCGCATCGAAGGCGAAGGCCCGGACATCGAGATCGTTACCGACGAGCAGTTGCACATGTCGGTGGCACTTCTGGCCGGCCAGCGCGTGCCCATTACAGAGGCCGAGGCCGATGCGTTGACCGTCGCAGGTGCGGTGGATAGCCGCAGGCACCTGAAGGCCAGCGTTCCAGGCTCGGTGATATGAGGCCCGGGCGGGTTTCCATAGCCATCTGATACGGTTTTTATCGCGCCACCTGAGTCTGTGCTGAAAACAGACAGGGGGTCATAGTGCTCACGCCTGATCGAGGCCTGATGAGCACCCTAGCCATGCACGAAAAAATCGAAGTCATCCAGATCGATGCCAAACGCAGTACCGCCAGCGGCATCCATACGCGCAGCTTCACAGGGATGTACCGCAACCTGCGCATCGGGTTCGCCGGCCTGCTGTTCGTGCTGTTCTTCGGTACCGCCTGGCTCGACTGGGACGGCCGACAGGCGGTACTGTGGGACTTGGCCAACAGCAAGTTCCACATCCTCGGCACCACCTTCTGGCCGCAGGACTTCATTCTGCTTTCAGCCCTGCTGATCATTGCCGCCTTCGGCCTGTTCGCCATCACTGTGTACGCAGGCAGGGTCTGGTGCGGCTATAGCTGCCCACAAAGCGTCTGGACCTGGCTGTTCATGTGGTGCGAGAAGATCAGCGAGGGCGATCGCAACCAGCGCATCAAGCTCGCCGCCGCGCCCTGGTCCCTCGGCAAACTCGGCCGCCGAACCCTCAAGCACGGCCTGTGGATTGCCATCGGCGTGCTGACCGGGCTGACCTTCGTCGGCTACTTCACCCCGATCCGTCCCTTGGCCCAGGAACTGTACACACTGCAACTGGATGGCGTTGCGCTGTTCTGGGTGCTGTTCTTCACCGCCGCTACCTACCTCAATGCTGGCTGGCTGCGCGAAGCGGTGTGCTTGCACATGTGCCCTTACGCACGCTTCCAGAGCGTGATGTTCGACAAGGACACCCTGGCCGTGGCCTACGACCCGCGCCGAGGCGAAGCACGCGGCCCGCGCAAGAAAGGCAGCGATGCCCGCGCCCAGGGCCTGGGCGATTGCATCGACTGCACCCTGTGCGTGCAGGTCTGCCCTACCGGCATCGACATCCGCGACGGCCTGCAGATGGCCTGCATCGGTTGCGCGGCCTGCATCGATGCCTGCGACAACGTCATGACGAAAATGAACTACCCCCGCGGCCTGATCGGTTACAAGTCCGAGCACAGTCTGCAAGGCGGCACCACTCACTGGCTGCGCCCGCGCCTGCTGGGTTACGCCACAGCCCTGCTGGTGATGATCGCGGCGCTGGTGGTGGCCTTGCAGATGCGGCCGATGGTATCGCTGGACGTGATCAAGGACCGTGGCCTGTTCCGCGAAAATGCCCAGGGCCAGATCGAGAACATCTACCTGCTGAAGATCATCAACAAGACCGAGCACGCCCAGCGTTATCACCTGCGTCTGCTGGATGCCGAAGGCTTCTCCCTGCAGGGGCGCAGCGAACTGGTCATTGCGGCCGGCGAGATGAGCGAGCTTCCGGTTTCGGTGGCCATGCGGGCCGGGCGCCCCTCCAGCAGCTCGCGAGAACTGACGTTCGAGATCCAGGACAGCGACCAGCCGGCAGTACGCAGCGTGGCGCGCAGCCGCTTCGTGGCGCCGCTCAACCGCTGATCCCTTACACTCAACCCTTGACCTTGCCTGCCGAGCCCTCATGAAACGTTACGAACGCTTCGCCGACGACATTGCCGAACTGATCCGCTCCGGGGTACTCGGCCCCGGCCAGCGCGTGCCGTCGGTGCGTTACGCCAGCCAGACCCACGGCGTGAGCCCGTCCACGGTGTTCCAGGCCTACTACCTGCTCGAGCGCCGCGGGCTGATCCGCGCCCGGCCGCGTTCGGGTTACTTCGTCAACGCCCACGCGCCACGCCCGTTCAATGAACCCCTGGCGTTGGAGCCGCAGGGGGAGTCGACCCATGTCGACGTCAGCGACCTGGTGTTCTCCATCCTCGAGTCGATCAAGGACCCGGGCACGGTGCCGTTCGGCTCAGCCTTCCCCAGCCCGGAACTGTTCCCGCTGCAGCGCCTGTCGCGCTCGCTGGCCAGTGCCAGCCGGGCCATGGACCCGCGCATGGTGGTCACCGACCTGTCGCCGGGCAACCCGCAGCTGCGCCGGCAGATCGCCCTGCGCTACATGGTCGGCGGGTTGATGTTGCCCATGGAGGAGCTGCTGATCACCAACGGCGCGCTGGAAGCCTTGAACCTGTGCCTGCAGGCCGTCACCGAGCCGGGCGACCTGGTGGCCATCGAGGCACCGGCGTTCTATGCCTGCCTGCAGGTACTGGAGCGGCTCAAGCTGAAAGCCGTGGAAATCCCGGTGCAGCCGCGCGAAGGCATGGATCTGGCGGTGTTGGCCCAGACCCTGGACAAACACCCGGTCAAGGCCGTGTGGTGCATGACCAATTTCCAGAACCCGGTTGGCGCCAGCATGCCCGAGGCAAAGAAGCAGGCACTGGTCGAACTGCTGCGCCGCCACCAGGTACCGCTGATCGAAGACGACGTCTACGCCGAACTGTACTACGCGCAACAGGCGCCCAAGCCTGCCAAGGCCTTCGACACCCAGGGCCTGGTGATGCACTGCGGCTCGTTCGCCAAGAGCCTGGCACCGGGCTACCGTATCGGCTGGGTGGCTGCAGGGCGCTTCGCACAGAAGATCGAGCGGCTCAAGCTGATGACGTCGCTGTGCGCCTCGATGCCGGCCCAGGCGGCCATCGCCGACTACCTGCAGCACGGGGGCTACGACCGCCACCTGCGCAAGCTGCGTTATGCACTGGAAGGCCAGCAGGCCAACATGCTCGCGGCAATCGCCCGGCACTTTCCGGCGCAGACGCGGGTCAGCCAACCCGCTGGCGGCTATTTCCTGTGGCTGGAACTGCCCGAACAGATGGATGCCCTGAAGCTGTTTCACATGGCGCTGGCACAGGGCATCAGCATCGCCCCGGGGCCGATCTTCTCGCCCACCCGACGCTTCGGCAACTGCATTCGCCTGAACTACGGCAGCCCCTGGAGTGACACCGCGCAAGGCGCCATGGAAACGCTCGGACGGATCATTCGTTCGTTCTGAAAGCAGACGGCCATCGGCGCGTCTATAGTGATCACCATCGTCGACGAAACCCAGGCAGACCAGTGGACGAAGTAGCGGTGCTTTTCATCACTGGCTACGGCGAAGGCACCGCCAAGGCCTGGCAAGGCAGCCGAACCCACATCCTCTACAAACCTTTCGCGCTTGATGACCTCAAGCAACAAGTCGAACGCCTGTTGTCACGCCAGCGGGTAGCTCCCTGAGTCGCTATGCACCCGCTGCAAGGACAGGCTAAAGTCACGCCAGTCATTTCTGTCGGAAGTCGGCATGCCATCGCCCGATCCAAACACCCTGCATCAGCAAATCCAAGCGCTCCAGCAGCAAAATGCCCTGCTGGAGTCGCGCCTGACCCGCTACCAGGAGCAGGACCAGAACATCTACCGCTTTCTGTTCGACACCATGGACGAAGGCTTCTGCATCATCGAGTTCTTCGACGGCCCGCACGGCCCGCTGAGCGACTACGTGCATGTGCTGGCCAACGCAGCCTATGCCAAGCACGCCGGGATCCCCAATGTAGTCGGGCAGAAATTGCGCGAGATGGTGCCCGATGAAGCGAATGACTGGGTGGCCCGCTACGGTGAGGTATTGCGCACTGGCGAGCCGCTTCAGTTCGAACAGGAACTGGTTGCCACCGGCCATGTACTGTCGGTGAGCACCTTCCGCATCGAGCCGCCGGAACGGCGCCAGGTAGCCGTGCTGTTCAAGGACGTGACCGCACGACGCAAGGCAGAACTGGCCCTGCAGCAGCTCAATGAAGAGCTCGAACAGCGGGTCAACACCGCCCTCGCCGAGCGGCGCCTGTTTGCCGAACTGGTCGAGCACGCCGTGGTCAACGTCCATGTGGTCGATGCCAACATGCGTTGGCTGGCCGTCAACCGCCAGGCCAAGGCGGATTTCCACACCCTGCACGGCCGCACGCCGGAGGTGGGCGATCACTTGCCGACCCTGATGGCCGGTGCGGGTGCCGATCTCCAGCAGACCCTGGCCATGTGGCGCCGGGCACTGGCTGGCGAGCAGTTCACCGAAATTGCCGCCTTCGGCGAAGCGAGCAACCTGCGCCACTATGAACTGCGCTTCAATGCCCTGCGTGACCAGGAGGGCGCCTTGCAAGGCGCCTACCTGTTCGCCTACGAGATCAGTGAACGGGTCAAGGAACAGCAGCGCCTGGCCCAGGCCGAACAAGCGCTACGCCAAGCACAGAAAATGGAAGCCGTGGGCCAGCTCAGCGGCGGTATCGCCCACGATTTCAACAACCTGCTGGGCAGCATCCTCAATGCCCAGGAGCTGATGCAGCAACGCCTTGATCAAGCCCGTTACGATGAACTGCCACCCTTGCTGGAATTGTCCAGCAGCTCGGCACAGCGGGCCTCTTCGCTGGTGCACCGATTGATGGCCTTCTCGCGCCAGCAGACCCTGCAGCCCACCGCCACCCAGCTCACGGTGCTAGTGAGCGGCATGGAAGACCTGCTGCGCCGCACCATTGGCACGGCCATCACGCTGCGCAGCCACTTCGACGAGCCGCTGTGGCCGACCTTCATCGACCCGCCGCAACTGGAAAGCGCCCTGCTCAACCTGTGCATCAATGCCCGTGACGCCATGCAGGGCGCAGGGGCGATCGATATCCACGCAGAGAACATCGTGCTCGACGGCGAACAGGCACGGTTGCTGGAGCTGCCCTGCGGCGACTACGTGCGCCTGAGCGTGGTCGACAACGGTCGCGGCATGAGCGCGGAGGTGGCGGCCCGTGCCCTGGACCCGTTCTACTCGACCAAGCCCATGGGCCAAGGCACCGGCCTTGGCTTGTCGATGACCTATGGTTTCGTGCGCCAGTCGGGCGGCCAACTGCACTTGCTGTCGAGCGCTGGCACGGGTACTCGGGTCGAGCTGTATCTGCCGCGCCACCTGCAACAACCCTCAGCATCGGCCCGCAAATCCGAACCCCTGCAGCTGAACCGCCAGGGCGCCACTGGCCAACGCATCCTGTTGGTGGAAGACCAGGCGGCCCTGCGCCTGGTGATAGGCGAGGTGCTGGAAGAACTGGGTTACCAGGTCGAAGCCTTCGATAACGCCCCTACCGCCCTGGCTCACCTGCAACACGCCGAACGCCCGGACCTGCTGCTGAGCGACATCGGCCTGCCCGATGGCCTGAACGGCCGCCAGCTGGCCGAACATTGCCGCCAGCAGTATCCCGACCTCAAGGTGCTGTTCATCACCGGCTACGATGAAAGCGCGGCGCTGAGCGATGGCCAATTGCTCAAAGGCACCAGCGTGCTGACCAAACCCTTCGATCTGCAAGCCCTGGCAGAACGCGTTCGCCAACTGCTCGCGAATGAGCTGCCCTGACGGGCAGCCTCAGCGCCCGCCACCCAGGTCGATGAAGCTGCCGGTGGAATAGGATGCCTTCTCCGACAACAGCCAGAGAATCGCCTCGGCCACTTCTTCCGGCTGGCCACCACGCCCCATGGGCAGGCCGGCTTCCAGCTTGCTCACCCGATCCGGGTCACCGGACAGGGCATGGAAACCGGTATGTATGTAGCCAGGGCGCACACCATTGACCCGCACGCCCTCGCCCGCGACTTCCTTGGCAAGGCCCAGGGTGAAGGTGTCCAGCGCCCCCTTCGAGGCGGCGTAATCGACATACTCGTTGGGTGAACCCAGGCGCGCGGCGACCGACGACACGTTGACGATCGCACCGCCCTGGCCGCCATGCCGGCGGGCCATGCGCAGCAAGGCGTGCTTGGCGCACAGCATCGGGCCGACCACGTTGGTCTTCATCACCTTGAGCAGGCGGAACTCGGACATTTCCTCGACCCGACTCTGCTGGCCGATGGTGCCCGCGTTGTTGACCAGCGCGGTGACCGGGCCAAGCTGCTGGTCGACGCGGTGGAACAGTTGGATCACCTCGTCCTCGACGCTGGCGTCGGCGCGCACGCTGATGGCCTCGGCGCCCAGTGCGCGCACCTGGGCCAGCAGGCTTTCGGCAGCCTGGTCATCGGCGAGGTAGTTGATGCAGATGCGGTAACCCTGATGGGCGGCCAGCAAGGCGGTGGCGGCGCCTATGCCGCGGCTGGCGCCGGTGATGACGATGACTTTCTCCATGGAACTGCCGATCGCTTGGGAAGGGAGCATCGACAATAGGGGAAAAGTTGATGCAGGGAAATAGATCGGATCGGGGCGGATGGTGGCCTGGTTTGGGAGCTAGGGTGGAGCGCAGAACGAGCGCCGCCCGCGCGGCGCTCGTTTTCTGCACCACCCCAACTCCCCAGGCGAACCCTCAATGCCCCGCCGACGCCGGCCCCGCCTTGGCGGTGAATGGTGGCCGAGCGAACCAGACCAACAGGATCAGCCCTGCGAACAGCCAGGTCATCAGGGTGAAATACTCCACCGTCGACATCATGTAGGCCTGCCGGTTGAGCATCTGCTCCAGCTGCGCGTAGCTCTGCAGGCTGGCGCCGCCCAATTGCTCCAGGGTGTGCCGGGTCGCCGGCTCGTATTCACTGATGTGTTCGCTCAGGTAGGCATGGTGCTGGTCGGCCCGGCGAATCCAGATCCACGTGGTCAGCGACGCGGCAAAACTCCCGCCCAGGGTGCGCAGGAACGTCGCCAGCCCGGAACCGTCGGCGATCTGCTGCGGCGGCAGGTCCGACAGCAGAATGCTCAAGGTCGGCATGAAGAACAGCGCCACGCCAATGCCCATGAACAACTGCACCAGGGCGATGTGCTGGAAATCCACCTCAGTGGTGAAACCGGCCCGCAGGTAGCAGCTACCACCGATCGCCAAAAACGCCAGCCCTGCGAGCACTCGCAAGTCGAAGCGGTGTGCGTACTTGCCCACGAATGGCGACATCAGCACGGGCAGCAGGCCGATCGGTGCGACCGCCAGCCCTGCCCAGGTCGCGGTGTAGCCCATCTGCGTCTGCAGCCATTGCGGCAGCATCAGGTTGATACCGAAGAACCCCGCGTAGCCGCCCACCAGCACCAAGGTGCCGATGCGGAAATTGCGGTGTACGAACAATCTCAGGTTGACCACCGGGTGACGGTCGGTGAGTTCCCAGATGATGAAGATGGCCAGGAACACCACCGAGACCAGGCTGCCGACGATGATGAACGACGACTCGAACCAGTCCAGGTCATTGCCCTTGTCGAGCACCACCTGCAACGCGCCGACGCCGACGATCAAGGTCAGAAGGCCGATGTAGTCCATCGGCTGGCGGCTGGTGACCACTGGCCGGCTGCGCATCTGCTGGCGAACCACGGCGGCGGCGAACAGGCCGATGGGCACGTTGATGAAGAAAATCCACGGCCAGCTGTAGCTGTCAGTTATCCAGCCGCCGAGGATCGGCCCGGCAATCGGCGCCACCACCGTGACCATCGCCAGCAACGCCAGGGCCATGCCCCGCTTGGCCGGCGGATAGACGGCAATCAGCAAGGTCTGGGTCATCGGGTACAGCGGCCCGGCCACTACCCCCTGCAGCACCCGAAAGCCCACCAGCTCCGGCATCGACTGGGCGATCCCGCAGAGAAACGACGCCAGCACGAACAGCAAGGTGGCCCAGATGAACAGCTTGACCTCACCGAAGCGGCGGCTGAGCCAGCCGGTCAGTGGCAAGGCGATGGCGTTGCTCACCGCGAACGAGGTGATGACCCAGGTACCTTGCTCGTAGCTCACCCCCAGGTTGCCGGAAATGGTCGGCAGCGCCACGTTGGCGATGGTGGTGTCGAGCACCTGCATGAAGGTCGCCAGCGACAGGCCGATGGTGGTCAGCACCAGGCTCGGCGGGGTGAACTGGGCCGAGGCGTTGCCGCTCATCGCTGGGCCGTCTTGCCGGAGGCACTGTTCTCGTGGATCAACCGGCTGATCAGGTCGTCGGCCTCGACCAGCTGGCGGTCATACACCTGGGTGGTGTAGCTGGCCTGCTGCGGCGGTTGCTGGGCCAGGGTCGGGCCGCTCTGGTCATGCAGGTCGACCTCGACCACCGTCGACAGGCCGATACGCAACGGATGATCCTTCAGCTGGTCGGGGCTCAGGTGAATGCGCACCGGCACGCGCTGGACGATCTTGATCCAGTTGCCGGTGGCATTCTGTGCAGGCAGCAGGGCGAAGGCGCTGCCGGTACCGGCACCCAGGCTGTCGACCGTGCCGCTGTACTTGATTTCGCCGCCATACAGGTCAGCGCTGATGTCCACCGGCTGGCCGATGCGCATGTTGCGCAGCTGGGTTTCCTTGAAGTTGGCATCGATCCACACTTCGTCCAGCGGGATCACCGCCATGGTCGCGGTGCCCGGCTGCAGGCGCTGGCCGAGTTGCACGGTGCGCTTGGCGACGTAGCCGGTCACGGGCGCCACCAGGGTGGTGCGGGCATGATCGAGGTAGGCCTGGCGCAGGTCGGCGGCAGCGGCCATGACCTCGGGGTGCGAGGAAACTACGGTGTCGTCCACCAGCGCGGTGCTGGTGTTGAGCTGCTGGCGGGCGCTGTTGACGGCGGCCTGGGCCACGGTCAGGTCATCGCGGGAATGAGCGATTTCTTCGGCGGCGATGGCGCCGCTGTCGGCCAGCACCTTGCGCCGGTTGTAGTTCTGCTGGGCTTTCTGCAGTTCGGCCTGGCGGGTCTGCAACTGAGCCTTGAGCGAATCGACGTTGCTGTACAGGCCACGCACCTGGCGCACGCTGCGTGCCAGCTTGGCTTCGGCGGACTGTAGGGCGACTTCGCTGTCGGCCGGATCGAATTGAAGCAGTACCTGGCCTGCGTGCACCAGGTCGCCGTCATCGGCGCCGATGCTGGTGACGGTGCCGGTGACCTGCGGGGTGATCTCCACCACGTTGCCGTTGACATAGGCATCGTCGGTGCTCTCGTGCCAACGCCCGATCAGGCTGTACCAGGCCCAGGTGCCCAGGCCTGCGAGCAGCACCAGCAGCAGCAAGCCGAGCAGCCAGACCTTGCGTTTGCGCGACGGTTGCGGCGCGTCGGGGGGAGTTGAAGTGTCTGCGGGAGTGGCCATGGGCATTACCTTGGGAAGAGCGTAACGGGATTCAACGATCGCCGAAGCGGCGTATCGTCAGGGGGTCGCCGACACCGATCAGGACCTTGGCCAACAAACCTTCGAGGGTCTTCAGTTCATCGGGTTGGAGCACGCCGACCAGTTCGTTCATCGCCGCCGCGCCGATCTCCGGCAAACGGTCGGCCAGGCGCTGGCCGTCGGCGGTCAGTGCCAGGCGCACCTGGCGGCGGTCATCGGCGCAGCGGTTGCGCAGGATCAGGCCCTTCTGCTCGAGGCGGTCGAGCATGCGGGTCATCGAACCGCTGTCCAGGCCCAGGTAGCGGCACAACTCGGCCGGGGTATCGACCTGGTACTGGGTGGCGATGATCAGCACCTTGAACTGCGCGGCGGTAACGCCCTCTGACTCGAGGTGCCAGTCGAGAATGCGGTCCTTGAGGATCGCCGCGCGGCCCAACAGCATGCCGATGGCGCAGGTCTGGAAGTTTTCCGGGGTGAAGTGGGACATCGGCATGCTCTCGGCAATTGTTTAAAAATATTACTGCCTAGGCAGTGAATGTCAAAGCTTTGATTAGGTAGCTATGTAAAATTTCATGGATCGGGGTATTTCGCGGCCTATCGAGACTCCTGTGGGAGAACTAACGTTTCAGCGCCTCGATCACACCACAGGCAATCGCCATACCCACCAGCTCCGCCAGACTTTCCGCCTGCAGCCGCTTCATCACGCGCTTCATCCTCCATGACGTGCTCCAGGGCCCTGCCATGTGGGCACGTCTGGCTGCCCTGGCCGAGCGTGTGGATGCACAAACCGCCGACGCCATCCTCGAAGAGGCCGCCAAGGTCACCGCCCAACTGATCGCCCCGCTCAGCCGCAACGGCGATGAACAGGGCGTGCACTTCGACGCAAGCGCTGTCACGACCCCGGACGGCTTCCGCGAAGCCTGGCGCACCTACCGCGAAGGCGGCTGGGTGGGCCTGGGTGGGCAACCCCGCGTTTGGCGGCATGGGCATGCCGAAGATGCTCGGCGTGCTGTTCGAGGAGATGCTCTACGCCGCCGACTGCAGCTTCAGCCTCTATTCGGCGCTGAGCGCCGGCCGCTGCCTGGCGATCGATGCCCATGCCAGCGAATCGCTCAAGGCCACCTACCTGCCCGCCCTGTACGAGGGCCGCTGGGCCGGCACCATGTGCCTGACCGAACCCCACGCCGGAACTGACCTGGGCCTGATCCGCACCCGCGCCGAACCTCAGGCCGATGGCAGCTTCCACATCAGCGGCAGCAAGATCTTCATCACTGGCGGCGAGCAGGACCTGACCGAGAACATCGTTCATCTGGTCCTCGCCAAGCTGCCCGATGCACCCGCCGGTGCCAAGGGCATCTCGCTGTTCCTGGTACCCAAGTTCAGGGTGGCTGCCGACGGCAGCCTGGGGCCGCGCAACGCCGTGCACTGTGGTTCGATCGAGCACAAGATGGGCATCAAGGCCTCGGCCACCTGCGTGATGAACTTCGACGGCGCCACCGGTTACCTGGTGGGTGAAGGCAACAAGGGCCTGGCGGCGATGTTCACCATGATGAACTACGAGCGTCTGTCCATCGGCATCCAGGGCATCGGCTGCGCCGAGGCCTCGTACCAGAGCGCCGCACGTTATGCCAACGAACGCCTGCAGAGCCGCGCGGCGGTGGGCCCACAGGCGCAGGACAAGGGCGCCGACCCGATCATCCACCACGGTGACGTGCGCCGCATGCTGCTGACCATGCGCGCCCTCACCGAGGGCGGCCGCGCCTTTGCCGCCTACGTCGGCCAGCAACTGGACCTGTCGCGCTATGCCGAGGATACCGGTGAGCGCGAGCATGCCCAGCGGCTGGTGGCGCTGCTCACCCCGGTGGCCAAGGCGTTCTTCACCGACAATGGCCTGGAAAGCTGCGTGCTCGGCCAGCAAGTGTTCGGCGGCCATGGCTACATCCGCGAATGGGGCCAGGAGCAGCGCGTGCGTGATGTGCGCATTGCGCAGATCTACGAAGGCACCAATGGCATCCAGGCCCTCGACCTGCTGGGCCGCAAGGTGCTGGCCGACGGCGGCCAGGGCCTGGCCAGCTTCGCGGCCGAAGTGCGCCCCTTCTGCGTCAGCGCACCGCTGCACCGTGACGCCTTGCAGGCCAGCCTGGTGCGCCTGGTAGCCACCAGTGAGTGGCTGAGTGCGCAGGTGCGCGAGGATGCGAACCTGATCAGCAGCGTGGCAGTGGAGTACCTGCACCTGTTTCGGCCTGACGGCGTACGCCTACATGTGGGCACGCATGGCGGCGGCGGCCCTGGCCAGGCACGACGAAGATCCGACGTTCCACGGCGCCAAGCTGGCCACAACCGAGTTCTACTTCCAGCGTGTGCTGCCTCGCGGCCTGGCACTGGAAGCGAGCATTCGCGCTGGCAGTGCGAGCCTCTATCGCATGGCGCCCGAACAGTTCTGATACCCTCATCGCCGGCAAGCCGGCGCCCACAAGGGCGTTTTGCATCTGGGCCTTTTGTGGGAGCCGGCTTGCCGGCGATGAGGCCAGTGCATCCACCGCGAAAAGTTCTCAAACGCAGGCGTTCCATTGCGCACCGACGAAATATCTACATAACTGATAGTCATTCGCCATTAGCTCGGTTCTCGGGAGCCCCTCGGCGGGGGTAGAATGCGCAAAACCCGGAGCCGCAATGAACCAAGACCGCCTCGATCCCAGCCCAGACGATGCCATTACCGACGCCGCCGCGCACTGGTGCATGCGTCTGCACGCCGACGATTGCACGGCGGTCGAGCGCGAAGCGTTCACCCGCTGGCTGGCCGCCGACCCGCGCCACGCCGACGAGTACCAGGCCATGCTGGAGATCTGGCAGACCGCCGAGCTGCTGCCGCGCTCCGCCACGGTCATCGACCTTGATCCGCCTGCACGGCGCGCACCTGAGCGACGCAACTGGCGCCCGCTGGCGTCGGCCGCGGCGCTTGCCCTGCTCGCCTTGCCCCTGGCGGGTTGGACAGGTTGGGAGCAAGGCTGGCTTCCCAACCGTTACCAGCACTTCAGCGCCACCGACCGCACCCGCAACGTGCAGCTGAGTGACGGCAGCACGGTCGAGCTCAACCTCAACAGCGAACTGACGTACTTCAATTACAAGGATCGGCGCCAGGTCACCCTCAAGCGTGGCGAGGCCTTCTTCAAGGTTCAGCACGACAGTGCTCACCCCTTCATCGTGCGTGCCGGACATGGCCAGACGCGCGTGACGGGCACCCAGTTCAACGTGTGGAAGTACCAGGACCAGGTCAAGGTCACCCTGGTGCAGGGCTCGGTGCTGGTCAGCAGCAATGGCAGCCCTGACGGCTACCGTCTCGGCCCCGGCATGCAGGCCAGTTACCGCACCGGCGACTTCGAGCCGCACCTGGCCCAGAGCGAGGACTATGGCAACAGCCTGGCCTGGCGCAGCGGCAAGCTGATGCTAGACAACCTCAGCCTGGAGCAGGCGCTGCCGGTCATCAACCGCTACCTCGAGACACCGCTGCTGCTGGCCGATGCCAGGACCGGGCAGATTCGCATCAGCGGCATCTACAACACCCGCGAGGTCGGGCGGCTGGTGGACAACCTGCCCAAGGTCCTGCCGGTCTACCTGACCCGCAGCAAGGACGGCAGCACCGTGCTCAACGGTATCTCGCCGCCGCCCCACAAGGGCTGAAGCCCTACAGCGTCATCGCCGCCAACCAGCCAAAGGCCAGCAATGGCAGGTTGTAGTGCAGGAAGGTCGGCACCACGGTATCCCAGATGTGGTGGTGCTGGCCGTCCACGTTCAGCCCCGAGGTCGGCCCCAGGGTCGAGTCCGATGCTGGCGAACCCGCATCGCCCAGGGCGCCGGCCGTACCGACGATGCACACGGTGGCCAGCGGGTCGAAGCCCAGCTGCACGCACAAGGGCACGAAGATCGCCGCCAGGATCGGCACCGTCGAGAACGACGAACCGATACCCATGGTCACCAGCAGCCCCACCAGCAACATCAGCAAGGCGCCGATGCCCTTGCTGTGGTCGATCCACTGCGCCGACGCCTCCACCAGGCTATTGACCTCCCCCGTCGCTTTCATCACGTCAGCGAAGCCGGACGCGGCGATCATGATGAAGCCGATCATGGCCATCATCTTCATGCCTTCGGTGAACAGATCGTCGGTGTCTTTCCAGCGCACGATGCCCGACAGCGAGAAGATCAGGAAGCCGACCATGGCGCCGATGATCATCGAGTCGAGCCATAGCTGGACGATGAACGCCGAGGCGATCGCCAGCCCCGCCACCAGCAGGGTCAACGGGTTGTACTGGACGCTGACCTGTTCGACCTGCTCGATGCGCGCCAGGTCGTAGTCGCGCTTCTTGCGGTAGCTGACGAACACCGCCAGCAGCAGGCCGACCAGCATGCCCGCTGCCGGAATGGCCATGGCATGGGTGACGTTGACCCCGCTCACGTCGACCCCGGCGCGGGCGACGTTGGCCAGCAGGATCTCGTTGAGGAAGATGTTGCCGAAGCCCACCGGCAGGAACATGTACGGGGTGATCAGGCCGAAGGTGATCACGCAGGCGATCAGCCGTCGATCGATGCGCAGGCGGGTCAGCACGTACAAGAGCGGCGGCACCAGCAGCGGGATGAAGGCGATGTGGATGGGCAGGATATTCTGCGACGACACCGCCACCACCAGCATCAGGCCGATCAACAGCCATTTGACCCGGCCGCCATTGGCGTGGCCCTGGCGGTCGATCATGCTCAGGGCACGGTCGGCCAGGGCATGGGCCAGGCCGGACTTGGCGATGGCCACGGCAAAGGCGCCGAGCAAGGCATACGACAACGCCACCGTGGCACCGCCGCCCAGGCCGCCGTTGAAGGCCTTGAGCGTGCCTTCGATACCCAGGCCGCCGACCAGGCCGCCGACCAGCGCGCCGATGATCAGCGCGATCACCACATGCACCCGGGACAGACTGAGTATCAGCATGATGCCGACAGCGGCAATCACAGCATTCATGGTTTGGTTTACCTCGTGGCCACAGACAAAAACCGCGCACTCTGCAGCAGTGGGGGGCGGATGTCAAAAGTGCCATGGTACGGCGTGTTACGCCGTGCGGCGAATTTAAATTGAACGTTTGAATAAAGAAAATCGGAGGGGGGTCGATATAGCGGGAGTGCGCGGGCCTTTGCGACAACTGTCCATCCAATGGAAGATCACCCTGCTCGCCGGTCTCTGCCTGGCCAGCATCGTCACCCTGCTCGTCGGCCTCTCCCTTTACCGCATGAGCCACAGCTCGGCGCTGGTCAAGGCCAGCAGCATGCAGATGCTGGGCGAGGCGGCTCAGGCGCGCATCGAATCGCAAGGTGAAGTCCAGGCCCTGAACATCCGTCGCCAGTTCATGGATGCCTACCAGTACGGCGCCGGCTTCGCCCGCCAGGTGCTGTTCCTGCGCGAGCAGGCGGACAAACGCTTCCTCGACGCCTTCGACCTGCGCGAGGACATGACCCGCCAGGTGCGCGCCGCACTTCAGGCCAACCCTGATCTGCTCGGCCTGTCGCTGGTGTTCGAAGCCAATGCCCTGGACAACAAGGACAGCCTGTTCGCCGGCAAGCCAGAGCTTGGCAGCAACGAGACCGGGCGTTTCGCGCTGTACTGGTCGCAACCGCGCGCCGGCCGGCTGACCGCCATGGCCCTGCCCGAGCACGACCTGGCCAACACCGAGACCGGCCCCAGCGGCCAGCCCGCCAACCAGTGCAGGCCGCCCGCGGCACTGCCGACCAGAGCTCGGCGATCGCCAGCGAAACCAGCGCCGGCATGGAACAGCAGTACCGCCAGGTCGACCAGGTGGCCACCGCCTCGCACGAAATGAGCGCCACTGCCCAGGATGTCGCCCGCAGTGCTGCACAAGCCGCACAGGCGGCGCGCGAGGCTGACCAAGCCACCCGCGAAGGGTTGACGGTAATCGACCACACCACCCAGCGCATCGACGCCCTGGCCGCCAACATGAGCCAGGCCATGACCGAAGTCGAGGGCCTGGCGCAGAACAGCGAGAAGATCGGCTCGGCGCTGGAAGTGATCCGTTCGATCGCGGAACAGACCAACCTGCTGGCGCTCAACGCTGCCATCGAAGCGGCGCGCGCCGGTGAAGCCGGCCGTGGTTTTGCCGTGGTCGCCGATGAAGTGCGCAACCTGGCCCGACGCACCCAGGAGTCGGTGGAAGAGACCCGTCAGGTGATCGAAGCCTTGCAGGCGGGTACCCGAGAGGTGGTCGGCGCCATGGACAACAGCCACCGCCAGGCCCAGGGCGGTGTGCAACAGGTCGGTCAGGCGGTTACCGCACTGCAACGCATCGGCCAGGCTGTCAGCGTGATCACCGACATGAACCTGCAGATCGCCTCGGCCGCCGAGGAGCAGAGCGCGGTGGCCGAGGAGATCAACAGCAACGTCGCTACCATCCGCGATGTCACCGAGTCGCTGTCAGGCCAGACCAACGAGTCGGCGCGGGTCAGCCAGTCGTTGAACAGCCTGGCCAACCAGCAACAGGCCTTGATGGATCAGTTCCGGGTCTAGCCCTGCAGGGCGCATTGGTCGCCGCAGAAGCCGTCGTCTGGCAAGTGGAAGCGCCCCGCCTGCAGGATGCGATCAAGCAGCATCAGGGCGCCTAGCACATTGGGCCGGGCGCCCATGGGCAGGCGGTCGTCATGGGGCAGCGTGGCATCCTGGTAGCCCGACTGCATCACCAGCAGGTGCATCTGGTTGGCGTTCAGGTACAGGTGGTGCTGCTCCATGGCATAGGACTGGATCAAGGCCAGTGCCCCGGTCACCATGGGCGTGGCGCTGGAGGTGCCGCCATAGTTGTTGGTGTAGTCGCGGTCATGGCCATCTTTGCCCTGAAGCGCGCCATAGCCCAAGGTGGCGACACTGTCCCCCCAGGCGTTGAGCATGCGGTAGCGATAGTTGTAGTTGGAGTACTGGTGAGGCTTGCCGTCCCAGGAATGGCAGGCACCCACCAGGATCGCATCAGCATCGCCATGGTCGTCGAAGTAGCGCCACTGTGAAAGGTGGCGAGTACCTGCAAGTGCTCATCGTCGCGCTCTTGCGCCTCCAGGAACGGCTGAGGCTCGATGGCTGCATCGAAGTCATGCCGTTCGGCCATGAACCGTGCATGGCCACCCGCCTTGAACACCAGAATCAGCGCGGGGTAACGCTGGGCCTCTGGCAACAGCGGAACCACGACTGAATTGTCCACGGCGCGCCTGTCGCGGAGGTGTCCGATGACAAGGGCACGCTGTCGAGGATACGCCGGGTCAGTTCAGCCTCGCTCACCTCGACCACCAGTGGGCCTTCGCGCAACACCCTATCAGCATCGTGCTCCAGGTCCAGCGTCATGATGTGGCTGTCGAGCAGGCTGACCTGGGGCGTGATCACGTACGTGCCCGCCTCTACCGTGCAGCTCAATGTGGCCGGACAACCATGGTCAGATACCTGGCCGCTCTGGGCTTGCGAAAGCACGGTGGCACCATCGAGGTGAATCACGGCGTCGGCTGATTGGCGCTCCAGCAGGTAATGGATCGACTTGACCTTGTGCAGATCGTCACCGATGCAGCGAATGTGGAATTTTCCGTCGAAGGTGAAGTTGCGGTAATACACGAATTGCAGATTCAGGCTCATCTCGTACTCCTGCCATCTCGGCTTGTGGAGGGCTGAGCCTTGCAGCCCGCCTCCACTACAACCAGACAGAAGCCGTTCCTGCCCGCCCAGGCGGGCGCCCTGAAGCCGTCGTCTACACTTGCCCGACACTTGCAACGACAACCCATGAGGTGCAGATGAAGAAAATTCCAACGCTGCTGGCCAGCCTGCTGCTCGCCGTGGGCCTGGCCAGTACCGACAGCGCCGCGTGCGCCGAGCAGCGGGCGCCTATCCACTTTGGCGCCATTAGTTGGGAAAGCGGCGCCCTGACCACTGAAATCCTGCGCCTGATCGTCGAGCGTGGTTACGGCTACCCCACCGACACCCTGCCCGGCAGCACCGTCAGCATGGAAGTGGCGTTGGCCCGCAATGATTTGCAAGTGATCGCCGAAGAATGGGCCGGGCGCAGCCCCGCCTGGGTCAAGGCCGAAGCGGCCGGCCAGGTGTTCGCGTTGGGCGACACCGTCAAGAATGCAGAAGAAGGCTGGTGGGTGCCGGCCTACGTGATCAATGGCGACCCTGCACGCGGCATCAAGGCATCAGCGCCCGAACTGAGCAGTGTCGACGACCTCAAGCGTTACCCCGAGGTTTTCAACGACCCCGAAGCCCCCGGCAAGGGACGCTTCCTCAACAGCCCGAGCGGCTGGACCTCGGAAATCGTCAATACCCAGAAACTCAAGGCCTACGGGCTGGATGGCCTGTACAACAACTTCCGCAGTGGCACAGGGGCGGCGCTGGATGCCGAAGTCGACTCGTCCATTCGCCGCGGCAAACCGGTGTTGTTCTATTACTGGAGCCCGACCCCGCTGATCGGCCGCCATGACCTGGTGCGGCTGCAGGAGCCGCCGTTCAATGCCGAGAACTGGGCCACCCTGCTCGATCCGAAGAACCCTGAACCAAAGGGCAGCCAGTCATTGCCAGCGAAATTGTCGATCGGGGTGTCCAAGGCGTTTCGCGACAGCTACCCGGACCTCGTGGCCGTGTTCGAGAAAGTCGACTTGCCTATCGGCCTGCTCAACAAGACCCTGGCACAGATGAGCGAGAAACGCCTGGCGCCCGACAAGGCCGCGCAAGCGTTCCTGCGCGACCATCCTGAAGTGTGGAAGGCTTGGCTGCCGGCCAATGTGGCCAGCAAAGTCGAGGCGAGCCTGTGATCGAGCTTTTTAAGTCGCCTTTTCCTACATCCTTTTCGGAAATTTAGAACTGCTTCGGGAACCACGTCCTCGTTAGTGTTCAGGCTTCAGTGTCCCCATGCCTGATCACAGATTCTACTCGCTGGCCAAGTGCCAACAGCCGGTAGACGAGGACCTCCCATGCATAACCGATCTTTTCCTCCCTTGTCGACAATGCGCAGGTCTGCTCGCGCACCGCTGCTCTGCTACGAGCCCCGCTTCCCGCGCGAGATCGAGGAGGCAGGCCGCGGATGAACAGTTGGCAAGCCATCTTCGACCAATGCGCGGAAAACCGCCGGCTGCTGGACACGGTGCTGAAGCCCGGTGCCGAAGTCACCTGCACCCGCACCTTCTCCTTCCTGCCCCTGCGCTACGGCGCCATGGGCGGCAGCGAGGCTCAGCGCCGGCTGCTGCCTCAGTTGCCCGCGCATCTGCGCAGGCCTTTTCAGGTCGGCCCGCTCGGCACGTCCGAATTCGCCTTGCGCCCCCTGCGCGAGGGCTTTCTGTACCTCCTTATCAAGCGCAAGGGCAGCGCCTATGCCTGGCATAGTCAGTACCGCGTCTCCGAACTCGGCACCCTCAACCTCATCGACGCCGACCAACCCTGGACGCCGCCTCCACCGCTCAGGATCGAGGCCGATGGCATCCAGGGGCTGACCTGGATGCTCAAGGTCAATGATGTGGACGGCATCGACGACCTGCGCTTTCTCTACAGCCCGGCACCGCTGACCCAGGGCAGCCGGGACAACTACCGGGGGCTGGCGCGCTACCGCGACAGCATGACCGCGGTGAATGTGGCGCTACTGGCCTCGGCGACACCCGCCCCCACGCCCAATGTGCTCACCCACGATGAGCTCGAGCTCATCGCCGACTTTGCCGCCGCCCGCCAGCCCGAGCTCGAACGCCAGCTCAAGGCCCAGGCATTTTCCACCTACCTGCCGCCCCAACAAGCGGTGTTTGCCGAAATGATGCCAGCGGCCGGACGCCAGACCCCACGCGGCGCCGCCATCGTCCTCGACGACGCGCTCGGCCTGGTCCAGGAACTCAATGCCTGGCGTAACGCCAGCAGCGCGCCGCTCGAGGCCTTCATGGCCCAGGAGGACGGTGAAAAGCTCAGCAATCAGCGCAAGTTCACCATCGCCTTCGCTATCGACAACATCCGCCAGCTGGTCGAGGATGAAGCCGAGCAAACCTACTACAAGCACCAGCAAGGCCTCGGGGTGCGCTACACCGATCCCGAGTACCAGGCGAGCAACCGCCACGTAGTCGCGCAGTCTTACCGCGGCTACCAGACCTTCCGCAATCCGGCGCACCAGCGCCAGGTGCAGGAAGCGGCCGCCAAGGCCAGCCGCGCCCAGAGCTGGGACAAATACGCCCCGTACCTCGACGAAGGCCTGCGTCAGGCCTTTCTCAGGCGCTATCGCGAGCATGTCGACAAGGCCGACGCCGCCAAGCAGGCACGGGCACCGGACCACCTGCGCTGGCTGCAGAGCGAGGCGCTGCTGGTCGCGCTCGAGGCGTTCGACCCCAACGACACCGAGCAGGCCCTGCTGTTCGAAGACCAGATGGGCAAGGCCCTCGTCGGCATGAATGCCACGGCGGCCGGCGAACAGTGGCTGGAACGCTGGCGTCAGGCGGTGGTCTCGCGGGAGAACCTGGTCTGGCGGTCACTGGCGCAAAACCAGCAGGACATCCAGGACGAAGTGGCCAGTCTGTTCAGTGATCAAGGTGCTTTGGCGTTTCTCGACCCCGAGGCCCTGCAGGGCCGGTTGAAGAAGTTGGCCGATCTGTACGACAAGAGCCAT
>NZ_BBIV01000044.1 GCF_000730665.1 Pseudomonas plecoglossicida NBRC 103162 = DSM 15088 | reverse complement strand
AAACCTTGCCCCACTACCCGCGACCCCTCACAATGCAGCCCTAATCAAGCGTCAACCCGCAGGAACCTGCATGAAACTCGACAAACCCGCCGCCATCGCCCGTCGCAACCAGGCGCTGGCCAACCCGGTGCTCACCAGCGCCAACACGCTGTTCGCCATCCTCGACCGCAAGCGCAACCTGTGGTGGTTCGAAGTGCCCGTGGCGCTTCTGCGCAAAGGCCAGCCGGACTGGGTAAACCTGCTGCTGCACACCCCCGAATCCGACGAACTGCAGCACTTGAAGGTACCCACCAACTTCCTCAGGGCCCATCAAGAGCAGATGGAAGTGCGCAACCCTGGCAAGCGCCGCTCGACCATCAGCCTGGCGCTGAGCGCCGATCGCGATTCGCTGCTGCGCGACACCCGTCCGGGTGGCGAGCAGCTCGACTTCAGAACCTTCGTGCAGGCCTGATATCAGGCCCGCTCGATGCGATCGTCATGGATGACGATGCGGCCCTGCTTGAACAACGCACCAATGGCCTTCTTGAAGTTGCCCTTGCTGACATTGAACATGCGGCTGATCACTTCCGGGTCGCTCTTGTCGCACACCGGCAACACACCGCCTTCGGCTTCCAGGCGCGCCATGATCTGCTCATGCAGGCCTTCAGCCAGCGCCTGGCCGACCGGCTGCAGGCTCAAAGCAATCTTGCCGTCGTGGCGCACTTCCTTGATGTAACCCTTCTCGTGCATGCCCGATCGCAGGAACTTGAACACTTCGTTCTTGTGGATCAGGCCCCAGTGGCGGTTGTTGATGATCGCCTTGAAGCCCATGGGCGTCTGCCCGGCCACCAGCAGTTCCACCGGCTGGCCAATCGGGTAGTCGGCCGGGGTGCGGTCCAGGTAGCGGTCCAGGCGTGAAGTGGCGGTGATGCGCCGGGTGCGCTTGTCGAGGTAGACGTGCACCACGCAGTAGTCGCCGACCTTCAGCGGACGCGCCTCTTCCGAATACGGCATCAGCAGGTCCTTGGACAGGCCCCAGTCGAGGAAGATGCCCGCACCGTTGATGTCCTTGACCTTGAGGCTGGCGAACTCGCCGACCTGGACCTTGGGCTTTTCGGTGGTGGCGATCAACTGGTCTTCGCTGTCCAGGTAGATGAACACGTTCAACCAGTCGTCGACCTCGGTTTCCGCGTCCTTCGGGATGTAGCGCCCGGGCAGCAGGATTTCGCCGTCGGCGCCGCCATCCAGATACAGGCCGAAGTCCACGTGTTTCACGATTTGCAAACTGTTGTAACGCCCAAGCAGAGCCATTTCCGATGTTCCTCAAGACAAGGCGGCTATTCTACACCTGAAGCCCGCGCGCTGCCCCACCGCTGATTCGGCGGAACCGTCGCGTGGCCCTTGCGTCTACCGAGTGGCCAGCCACTGCAAGGATCAGCACATGCCTCTACGCCTGTCCAAAGTCCTGCTCATCACCCTCGGCTTCGCCTTGGTACTGGCGGCGTGCAGCCGCATCGACCTGGCCTATCGCAACCTCGACCGGCTGGTGCCGTGGTCACTGGGTGAGTACCTGGCCATGAACCGCGAGCAGAAGACATTGCTCGACGAACGGCTCAAGCAGCACCTGGCCTGGCATTGCCAGACCCAACTGCCCGGCTACCTCGACTGGCTGGACCGGGTGCGCGACATGGTCGCCGAGGACCAGGTGACCGACCAGGCCCTGCAGCAGCGCACGACCGAGGCCCGCCAGGCCATAAGCCGCGTCGCCGAACAGATCACCCCTTCGGCCACCGAACTGCTGCGCGGCATGGACGATGCCCAAGTCGCGAAAATGCGCGAAGCCTTCCGTGAGGACATCAGCGAACGTCAGAAACTGTACGCCGATACGCCCTTGCCCAAGCAGATTGCCCGTCGCGCCGAGCGCATGGAAAAACGCCTTGTTCCGTGGTTCGGCGAGCTTACCGCCGCCCAGCGCCTGAGGGTATTGAGCTGGTCACAGGCGTTGGGCGACCAGAACCGTCAGTCGATCGCCAACCGCGCCCATTGGCAGCAGCAGTTGCTGCTGGCCATGAACCAGCGCACCGACGAAAGCTTCGAGCCGCGGCTGGCGCAACTGCTGCAACGCAAGGAAAGCCTGTGGACGCCGGAGTACCGCATCGCCTCCCAGAACAGCGAGCAGCAGGCGCGCAGCCTGCTTATCGACCTGCTGCACCAGAGCACCCCGGCGCAGCGCCGGCACCTGGAGGAACAGCTGGCCAAGGTGCGTACCGATTTCAGTGAACTCAAGTGCATGAAGGGTTGATCAGGCCCGGCCCTCTCGCAGTACCTTGTAGGAGCCGGCTTGCCGGCGATAGGGCCAGCCCAGCCAAGCAAAAATCATCGCCCTTTGCGCCGATACGGAAACACATCGATCACCTTCCCGTCCCGGATCGCCGCCTGCAGCCCTTTCCAGTAATCGGCGTCATACAGCTCCCCATGCAAGCGGCTGAACAGCCGCCGCTGGCCGATATCGGCGAACAGGAACGGCGGAAACTCCTCGGGAAACACATCGTGCGGCCCGATCGAGTACCACGGCTCACCCGACATCTCGTCCTCCGGGTAGCGCGGCGGTGGAATGTGGCGGAAATTGACCTCGGTCAGGAAGCTGATCTCGTCATAGTCGTAGAACACCACCCGGCCATGCCGGGTGACGCCGAAATTCTTGAGCAGCATGTCACCCGGAAAGATGTTCGCCGCCGCCAGCTGCTTGATGGCCAGCCCATAATCCTCCAGTGCTTCGAGCACCTGGGCTTCGCTGGCCTGCTCCAGGTACAGGTTGAGCGGCACCATGCGCCGTTCGGTCCAGCAGTGGCGGATCAACACCGTGTCGCCTTCCAGGGCCACGGTGGACGGTGCCACTTCCAGCAGTTCAGCCAGGCACTCGGGCTCGAACTTGCCGCGTGGAAAACGAAAATCGGCGAACTCCTGGGTATCGGCCAGGCGCCCTACCCGGTCGACACTCTTCACCAGGCGGTACTTGTCGATCACCGTGGCACGGTCGACGGTTTTCGACGGCGAGAAGCGGTCCTTGATGATTTTGAACACGGTGTTGAAGCCCGGCAGGGTGAACACGCTCATGACCATCCCGCGGACACCGGGCGCCATCACGAAACGGTCTTCGCTGTTGGCCAGGTGGTTGATCAGCGCCCGATAGAATTCCGACTTGCCGTGCTTGTAGAAGCCGATCGAGGTGTACAGCTCGGCAATGTGCTTGCCCGGCAGGATGCGCTTGAGGAAGTTGACGAACTCCGCCGGCACCGGCACATCGACCATGAAGTACGAGCGGGTGAAGGAGAAGATGATCGACACTTCGGCCTCGTCGGTGATCAGCGCGTCGGCCTCGATGCCATGGCCCTCGCGGTGCAGCAACGGAATCACCAACGGCCACTGCTCGTCGGCGTTGTACAAGCGACCGACCAGGTAGGCGCCCTTGTTGCGGTACAGCACCGGCACGAACAGCTCCACGGCCAGCGCCGGGTCCTTGCACACCCAGTCCGGCAGGCTCTCGCGCAGTTGCAATTCGAGGCGCGACAGGTCGGCCTCAAGGTCTCCATAGTCGAACGCATGGTCGGCGAAGATGGCTTGCAACAGGCCGTTGAGACTGCCGTCGAGGCGATAGGTACGCGTTTGCGCTGCGCGTTCATGGCCGCGCAGCGAAGGCCGCGTGGTGTGGATGAACATGCAGCCATCGCTGATCTGGTCATGGCTGAACAGGCTGCAGAACAACGAGTTGTACCAGGTCTCCGACAGTTCATCGTCCAGCCGCGGGTCGATCAGGCTGATATAGGCACTCTTGACCAGCGGCCATTGTTCGACCTGCAGCAACACCTCGTCCTCGAAGCCATCGCGCAACCAGCCATTGACCTCGCCGACCTTGCGCTCGTAGAGGTTGATGCGCGCCGCCGCCGCTCGCTGGCTGTCCTGCCAGCGCGCCTGCTCGAAGCGCTCGCGGGCGCCGAGGGTGATGCGACGAAAGTGCTCGCGGTAGTCGTCGAAGCCGTCGAGGATCATCCGGGCGATTTCGCCGGCAGGCCAGTGCTCGGTCATGCGAGACACCTCGCTGAGGGGGTGAGATAGACAGCTTAGTCGCCCTTGGCGTTTTGCGGTGCCGGTACCGGCCCTATCGCCGGAACAGATTCACACCGCAAGAAAGCACAAGAAACCACACTCCCGCGTCGCGTACACTCGCGCCCTGCCTCGTACCTGAAGACCGCTATGAGCCCCATCGCCCTGACCCGCCTGCTGACCCTTGCCGCCGTCTGGGGGGCGAGCTTCCTGTTCATGCGCATCATTGCCCCCGAACTGGGCACCGTACCCACCGCCTTCTTCCGCGTGTCGATCGCCTGCCTGGGCCTGATCGCCATCCTCGCCGCCGCGCGGGTGCGCTGGAACCTCGAAGGCAAGCTCGGCGCCTGCCTGGTGCTGGGCATGATCAACTCGGGAATCCCGGCCACCTTCTATTCGGTGGCGGCGCAGGTGCTGCCGGCGGGCTATTCGGCGATCTTCAACGCCACCACGCCGCTGATGGGCGTGTTGATCGGCGCGTTGTTCTTCCGCGAGGCGATGACACCGGCAAAACTGTGCGGCATCTTCCTGGGCCTGTTCGGCGTCGGCATCCTCAGCGGCGCCGGCCCGGTGGCCGTGGACATGGCGTTGCTGCAAGGCGCCCTGGCCTGCCTGGCGGCGACCACCTGCTACGGCTTTGCCGGGTTCCTCGCCCGGCGCTGGATCAGTGGCCTGGACAGCCGTCTCTCGGCTCTGGGCAGCATGCTCGGCGCCACGCTGATGATGACCCCGCTGTTCGCCTGGAGCGCACTGACCCAGCCCCCCGCCACCTGGGGCGGCTGGCAGGTGTGGATGTCACTGCTGGGCCTGGGGCTGTTGTGCACCGCTTTCGCCTACATCCTGTACTTCCGCCTGCTGGCCGAGATCGGGCCGGTCAAGGCCAGCACCGTGACGTTCCTGATTCCGGTGTTCGGCGTGCTGTGGGGCGCATGGCTGCTGGATGAGCCGCTGTCGATGGGGCACCTGTATGGCGGGTTGCTGATTGCTGCGGCGCTGTGGCTGGTGCTCAAGCCTGCGCGGCGTAGTGCCTGATGGATCGCAGGGGCTGCTGTGCAGCCCGATCGCCGGCAAGCCGGCGATGAGGCCAGTACAGACAACACAAGCAAAGCGCATTACGATAGGCAGCCCTTCTGACACGTAATGCCCCATGCCCCCCGAGCCCCCCCCTGCCTACAAGATCGTGCTCTGGCGCCTGGAGCAGGATGCCCAAGGCTACCCACCCGCCTCGGTCGAAGGCCTCTGGGCAAAACCCACCGCAGCCGGTTACCAGGTCGACAGCATCCCTTTCTATGCCTACGGCATCGCCCCCGGCGATACCATCAGCATCCGCCAAGACGGCGAGCAATACTGGTTTGAAAGCTTGCAGCTCAGTGGCGGCGCATCGGTGTTCCGAATTTTGGTCAAAGCCGCAGGCGACCTTGAACAGGTACGCGCGGCACTCGAGGATTTCGGCTGCCCCAGCCAGGTCGAAAAGGCCGTCAGGATGCTTGCCGTCGAGGTCCCGCCTGCGCGCTCACTCGACACCCTCCTCTACTACCTGCTGACCCAACGTGAAGCCGGCACCCTCGACTTCGAGGAGGGCGTGCTGCGCCACACCATCCCCGAAGAGTTCCGCTAGAGCGCTACGCTTCGGCCATCTGCGCCGCCGGCTTGCGGAACACGAACAGCAGACCGACCACGATCAGCCCCATGCCCAGCAGGCTGAGCAGGGCCAGGCGATTACCGAAGATCAGAAAATCCATCACCGCGGTCACCGCCGGCACCAGGTAGAACAGGCTGGTGACGTTGACCAGGTTGCCCTTGGCGATCAGCCGGTACAGCAGCAGGGTCGCCAGCAGCGAAACCACCAGGCCCATCCACAGCAGCGCGCCGACAAAGCCGCCGGTCCAGTCCACCTGCAGCGGTTGCAGCGGCGCGAACACCGCGCACATGGCAAAGCCTGCCAGATACTGCAGCGGCAGCGTGCCCATGGGGTTGTCGGTGATGCGTTTCTGCAGGATCGAACCAAAGGTCATGCTGGCCAGTGCCAGCAAGGCGAACAGCATGCCAAGCAGCGACACGCCGCCCAGGTTGATGCCCTGGTAGACCACCATCACCAGCCCACCCAGCCCCAGGCCCAGCCCGAACAGCCGGCTCCACGAGCGCTGGCGTTCCATCAGCACCACGGTAAGGATGGGTTGCACGCCCATTACCGTGGCCATGACGCCAGGGGTGACATGGGTATTGAGCGCCAGCAGGTAGAAGATCTGGTAGGCGCCGAGCAGCACGCAGCCGGTACCCAGGGCCCGCAGGATAGCCCCCCGGGTGCGCGGCCAGCGCAGGCCCAGCAACGGGCCGATCAGCAGCAAACCGGTGAGTGCCAGCGCCGAGCGCAACAGCAGGAAGGCGAAGGGACTGGCGTGGGCAAGGCCGAGTTTCGAGACGATGGCGCCGCTGCTCCACAGCAGGACGAACAGGCTGGTGGTGGCCGCCGAGGCCACGGATGCTTTGGTAAGGATAGACATGTATGCACCTGTATTCGGGCAAATGAGCCGAACGGTGGGCGTGTGCTTCAGTAAGGGAAGTAGCCGACCGTGTTCAGTAGGTTGCGTGTGCGAAGGGATGCGGCCAGAAGCCGATCAGCCCAGCACGACCACGCAGCGAGGCGGAGCTACGCCGCCGACGACGCCACTGACAGGTGGTGGGTAATGACTGATCATGACCGGCTGCTGGCTGCCACGCACGACCATGCCCGCGACTGGCGCGATGGCAAAGCATGTGGTGGAAGGGCTGGCTTGCATGAACAGGGTCTTCGAGGAAGTGAGTGGTCTGGAATATAGCGGTGAATCGGGTGGTGGGCAATAGCTGCCCCTTGGGGTGCCCCTATCGCCGGCAAGCCGGCTCCCACATTGAATGCTGCGCAATAGCCGGCTTGCCGGCGATAGGGCCAGAACAGGCAGCGTAGATCGTTCAGAACAACCAGTGATACAACAGATAAGCGACCACTGCCGCCAGCACCGGCCGCAGCACGCGGTAGGCCTTCGGATTGGCACGCTTGAACTGCTTCACATGGGTGCTGATCCGGCTGCTGAAGCGCTTGCTCCAGGCATACGCCTGGTTGATCCCGCCTACGCGCTCGTCATCAGTGTTCTGCGGCGCGGTGGCGCGGCCGAGGAAGGCACTGACCTTGCGGTTGATGCGGGTCATCAGCGGGTTGCTCAGCGGGCGCTCGATGTCGCAGAACAGGATCACCCGGGTAACGTCGGTTTCGTTCTTCACCCAATGCACGTAGGTTTCATCGAACATCACATCCTCGCCGTCACGCCAGGCGTAGACCTGGCCATCGACGTAGATGCGGCAGGCGTCGGAGTTCGGCGTCGACAAGCCCAGGTGGTAGCGCAACGAGCCCGCGAACGGGTCGCGGTGCGGGTTCAGGTGGCTGCCGCCGGGCAGCAAGGCGAACATCGCGCCCTTGACGTTGGGTATGCGGCTGACCAGTTCGACGGTCTTCGGGCACAGCGCCTCGGCCGACGGCAGCGGCTTGTCGTACCACTTCAGGTAGAAGCGCTTCCAGCCCTTCTTGAAGAACGAACCGAAGCCGGCATCGTTGTCCTTCGCTGCGGCACGGATATAGCCCTCGTCGAACAGGTGCATCGCCTCTTCGCGAATCACCTGCCAGTTGTCCTTGAGCACATCCAGCTCCGGAAAACGCTGGCGGTCCAGGTACGGCTTGGACGGCACGCCGGAGAACAGGTACATCAGGCTGTTGTAGGGAGCGAACAGCGCCGAGTGGTTGACGAACTGACGCAACATTGGCAGGCGCGCCTTGCCGCGCAAGTGCACGAACAGCACACTGCCGAAGAACACCAACAAGAAACCTGCCTTGGCGGCGAATGAATAGGTCATGCAACACTCCTTTGAAAAGAAGCAGGCCCGCGCTGCCTGCTTCCGGAAAATCATCCTGCCATCATAAACACATCCCGCCCAGTGAGAAAACCGCCCGAGCGGCATCTCACTGTTGAGGATTCTGCAACAAACCTGCCGGCTTACTGCTGGTTTTCCTGCTCGCTGAACAGGTCACTGAACAGCATGCTCGACAGGTAGCGTTCACCAGAGTCCGGCAGGATCACCACGATGGTCTTGCCCTGCATCTCCGGCTTCTCGGCCAAACGCACCGCCGCTGCCATTGCCGCGCCACAGGAAATGCCACAGAGGATGCCCTCTTCCTGCATCAGACGAATGGCCATGGCCTTGGATTCTTCGTCGGTCACCGTCTCGACCTGGTCGACGATCGACAGGTCAAGGTTCTTCGGCACGAAGCCGGCACCGATGCCCTGGATCTTGTGCGGGCTGGGCTTGAGCTCTTCGCCGGCCAGGGTCTGGCTGATCAGCGGCGAGGCCACAGGTTCCACCGCCACCGACAGGATCGACTTGCCCTGGGTGTGCTTGATGTAGCGCGATACGCCGGTGATGGTGCCGCCGGTGCCGACACCGGCCACCAGCACATCGACCGCACCGTCGGTGTCGTTCCAGATTTCCGGGCCGGTGGTCTTTTCATGGATGGCCGGGTTGGCCGGGTTGTCGAACTGCCCAGGCAGGAAGTACTGCTCAGGGTCCGATGCGACGATCTCGTTGGCCTTCTCGATCGCGCCCTTCATGCCCTTGGCCGGCTCGGTCAGCACCAGTTCGGCGCCGAGGGCCTTGAGCACCTTGCGCCGCTCCAGGCTCATCGATGCCGGCATGGTCAGGATCAGCTTGTAGCCGCGCGCGGCGGCGACAAAGGCCAGGCCAATCCCGGTATTGCCCGAGGTAGGCTCGACGATGGTCATGCCCGGCTTCAACTTGCCGCTGCTTTCGGCGTCCCAGACCATGTTCGCGCCGATCCGGCACTTCACCGAATAACCGGGGTTGCGCCCTTCGATCTTGGCCAGGATGGTCACCCCACGCGGGGCGATGCGGTTGATCTGCACCAGCGGCGTGTTGCCGATGGAATGGGCGTTGTCTGCGTAGATACGGCTCATGACAGGTTCCTTGGCATGAAATAGCAGGGAAAGACTTAAAGGGTAAGCCTGCCGTTGCAGCCAGTAAAGCCTGTTCGAACTCCCCGACTGCGCCTGTGGTCAACCGTGCAACCCGCCCCGGAGAGCCTTCGATGAACGCCCGCTACCGCTGGCCGCTGCTCGGCCTCGCCAGCCTGGTCGTGCTGCTGGTGGCGCTGCACCTGGCGCTGCCTTACCTGGTGCGCGACTACCTCAACGACCGACTGGCCGACATGGGTGAGTACCGCGGCCAGGTCGCCGACGTGGACCTCGCCTGGTGGCGCGGCGCCTACCAGATCAATGGGCTGAAGATCGTCAAGACCAGCGGCAAGGTGCCGGTACCACTGCTCGACGCCCCCTTGATCGACCTGTCGGTGAGCTGGCATTCGCTGTGGTATGACCGCGCCGTGGTGGCCGAGGTCACCTTCGTGCGCCCCGTGCTCAACTTCGTCGACGGTGGCAGCAAGCAGGCCTCGCAGACCGGCCAGGGCACGGACTGGCGCCAACAGCTGGAAAAACTGCTGCCCATCACCCTCAACGAAGTGCGCATCGAGAACGGCACGCTGACCTTTCGCAACTTCACCTCCAAACCACCCGTCGACCTCAAGGCCACCCAGCTGGATGCCAGCATCCGCAACCTGACCAATGTGCGCGACAAGAAAGGCCGTCGTGACGCCAGCTTCGAGGCCAAGGCGCTGATGCTCGGCGACGCCAAGGTCGAGAGCCGCGCCACCTTCGACCCGTTCAGCGACTTCGACGATTTCCAGTTCCGCCTGCGCGCCACGGGTATCGAGCTGCGCCGGCTCAACGATTTCGCCAGCGCTTACGGCAAGTTCGATTTCAACGCCGGGCACGGTGACCTGGTGATCGAGGCCCAGGCGCAGGACGGTCGGCTCAATGGCTACATCAAGCCACTGCTGCGCGATGTCGATGTCTTCAACTGGCAACAGGACGTCGAGAACAAGAACAAGGGCTTGTTCCGATCCATATGGGAAGCGTTGGTGGGCGCCAGCGAAACGGTGCTGAAGAACCAGCCGAAGAACCAGTTCGCCACCCGCGTGGAACTCAGCGGTAGCGTACACAAGCAGGACATCAGCGCCTTCGAGGCGTTTTTGCAGATCCTGCGCAACGGGTTCATCCAGGCGTTCAATGCACGCTATGAGCAGTCGGCGCCCGATTCCGACTGAGCGGGTGTGACGGGCCATTCAGGGACTGAATACCCGGTCTGCGTTTCCACGCGTCAGGGGGCGGGGTATAGTCGCTGACAAACGACAAACATGTGCTGCCCTATCGCCGGCAAGCCGGCTCCCACAGGATCTCCACACTACCTGTGGCAGCCGGCTTGCCGGCGATAGGGCCAGAGCAGCCCCCGCAGAGGACACTCCCGATGAAGTTCGAAGGCACCCGCGACTATGTCGCCACAGACGACTTGAAACTGGCGGTCAACGCGGCCATCACCCTCGAACGCCCGCTGCTGGTCAAGGGCGAACCCGGCACCGGCAAGACCATGCTGGCCGAACAGCTCGCCGCCTCCTTCGGCGCCCGCCTGATCACCTGGCACATCAAGTCCACCACCAAGGCCCACCAGGGCCTCTACGAATACGATGCAGTCAGCCGTCTGCGCGACTCGCAGCTGGGCGTGGACAAGGTCCACGACGTGCGCAACTACCTGAAGAAAGGCAAGCTGTGGGAAGCCTTCGAGGCCGAGGAGCGGGTCATCCTGCTGATCGACGAGATCGACAAGGCCGACATCGAGTTCCCCAACGACCTGCTGCAGGAACTCGACAAGATGGAGTTCTACGTCTACGAAATCGACGAGACCATCAAGGCCAGGCAGCGCCCGATCATCATCATCACCTCGAACAACGAAAAAGAGCTGCCCGACGCCTTCCTGCGCCGTTGCTTCTTCCACTACATCGCCTTCCCCGACCGCAACACCCTGCAGCAGATCGTCGATGTGCACTACCCGAACATCAAGCAATCGCTGGTCAGCGAGGCGCTGGACGTGTTTTTCGACGTGCGCAAGGTGCCGGGCCTGAAGAAAAAGCCGTCCACCTCCGAGCTGGTCGACTGGCTCAAGCTGCTGATGGCCGACAACATCGGCGAAGCGGTACTGCGCGAGCGCGATCCGACCAAGGCCATTCCACCGCTGGCTGGCGCCCTGGTGAAGAACGAGCAGGACGTGCAGCTGCTCGAACGCCTGGCCTTCATGAGCCGGCGCGGCAACCGCTGACAGGAGCCGGCCATGCTGCTCAACCTGTTCAATGAAATGCGCGCGGCCAAGGTGCCGGTGTCGGTACGTGAACTGCTCGACCTGCTGAACGCCCTGCAAAAGCGCGTGGTGTTCGCCGACATGGACGAGTTCTACTACCTGGCCCGGGCCATCCTGGTGAAGGACGAGCGCCATTTCGACAAGTTCGACCGTGCGTTCTCGGCCTACTTCAAGGGCTTGGAAAACCTTGACCAGCACCTCGAAGCGCTGATCCCCGAAGACTGGCTGCGCAAGGAATTCGAGCGCTCGCTGACCGATGAAGAGCGCGCCCAGATCCAGTCCCTGGGCGGCCTGGACAAGCTGATCGAGGAGTTCAAGAAACGCCTCGAAGAACAGAAGGAACGTCATGCCGGCGGCAACAAGTGGATCGGCACCGGTGGCACCAGCCCGTTCGGTTCGGGCGGTTTCAACCCCGAAGGCATCCGCGTCGGCGAGGCCGGCAAGCGCCAGGGCAAGGCGGTCAAGGTGTGGGACCAGCGCGAGTACAAGAACCTCGACGACCAGGTCGAACTGGGCACGCGCAACATCAAGCTGGCCCTGCGCCGGCTGCGCAAGTTCGCCCGCGAAGGCGCCGCCGAGGAGCTGGACATCGACGGCACCATCGACCACACCGCTCGCGATGCCGGGCTGCTGAACATCCAGATGCGCCCGGAGCGGCGCAACACGGTGAAGCTGCTGTTGCTGTTCGACATCGGCGGTTCGATGGACGCCCACGTCAAGGTCTGCGAAGAGCTGTTCTCGGCCTGCAAGACCGAGTTCAAGCACCTGGAGTACTACTACTTCCACAACTTCGTCTACGAGTCGGTGTGGAAGAACAACCTGCGCCGTACCTCGGAGCGGTATTCCACGTTCGACCTGCTGCACAAGTATGGCGACGACTACAAGGTGGTGTTCGTCGGCGATGCGGCCATGGCGCCCTACGAGATCACCCAGCCGGGTGGCAGCGTGGAGCACTGGAACGAAGAAGCAGGCTACGTGTGGATGCAGCGCTTCATGGAGAAGTTCAGGAAGATCATCTGGATCAACCCGTATCCGAAGCAGGCCTGGGACTACACGGCGTCGACCCACCTGGTGCGTGACCTGATCGAGGACAAGATGTACCCGCTGACCTTGCAGGGGTTGGAAGAAGGGATGCGCTACCTGTCCAAATAGTCTGTCGCCCTATCGCCGGCAAGCCGGCGATAGGGCCATCAGCGTCACCGCCAGCGCTGAAGGTACGCCTGCTGCCCCTGCCAGGCCTCATCCTGCACCACCGCCCTGAACCGCACCGCCGCCCCCGGCATGCACTGCGCCAGCTGCGCCAACGCAAGCGGCGTCAACGCTCCCAGCCGCGGATAGCCGCCAATGGTCTGGCGGTCATTGAGCAGCACGATCGGCTGCCCGTCAGGCGGCACCTGCACCGCCCCCAGCGGGATCCCTTCGGAGATCATCGGCGCGCCCTGATAGACCAGCTGCGGCCCCAGCAAACGGATGCCCATGCGATCAGCCCGGCTGTCCAGCGTCCAGTCACTGTTGAATGCCTCGAACAGGCTGGTGCCGCCGAAATCACCGATCTGCGCCCCCATGACCAGATCCAGCAGCGGCTTGTGCGGATAACCCGGCCGCAGGGCCTCGGGCACCTCGCGCAGCAGCGCCGGGCTACCCGCGAAACTCAGCAGCTGCCCTTTGCCCAGCGCAGCCCCCTGCCCATCGATGCCACCCAGCGCTTCACGCACCACGGTGGCACAACTGCCCAGCACCGACTCACCGAGGAACCCGCCGGGCGCCGCGAGGTAAGCGCGTACGCCCTGCTTCGGCTGCTTCAAGGTCAACCGCTGCCCTTTGGCCAGGGCAAAACTGCGCCAGGGTGCCAGCGGCTGGTCGTCGATGCGTGCCTCCAGGTCTGCACCGGCCAGGGCCAGCACACAGTCCTGCTCGGCCAGCACACTGAACCCGCCCAGCGCGACTTCGATCACCGGTGCATCCAGGGGGTTGCCCAGCAGCCAGTTGGCCCAGTACATCGCTACCCAGTCCAGCGCCCCGCCCTGGGTCACGCCCAGGTGACGCACGCCGAAACGCCCACCGTCCTGCAATTGGCACAGCGCTGTGCTGGCCTCGATCATCAGCTGCTTCATGCACCAGCCTCCAACGGACTGTCATCTCCGCCCAACGCCAGGAACTCGGCGTGGGAAACTGCCACGAAGCGCACCCGATCACCGGGCTGCAGCAGGCTGTAACCTTCGCGCTCACGGTCGAACAGGCGCACCGGCGTGCGCCCGATCAGGTTCCAGCCGCCGGGCGAGACCGCCGGGTACGCCGCCGTCTGACGCTCGGCAATGCCCACGCTGCCCGCCGCCACGCGCTTGCGCGGGGTGCTCAGGCGTGGCGTGGCCAACCGCGGGTCCACCAGGCCCATGAAGCCGAACCCTGGAGCAAAGCCCAGGGCGAACACCGGGTAGTCGCGCTCGCTGTGCAGGCGGATCACCTCGCCCTCGCTCAGGCCGCTGCGCGCTGCCAGCACGGGCAGCTCAGGGCCGACACTGGCGTGGTACCAGACCGGGATCTCATGACGCCGGCCGGCGTTGCCGGTGTCCGGCTGCAACCCTTCCAGCGCCTGCAGGATCCGCACCTTCGCCTCGCCAGGTGGCAGGTCGAACTGCAGCATCAGCGTGGTGTAGGACGGCACCAGGTCCAGCAGGTGCTTGCCCAGCGCTGCACTCAAGCGTTGGCTGGCCGCCAGTATCCACGGCATGTTGGCTTCGTCGATGGTGTCGAACAGGCGCACCATCAGGCTGTCGATGGCGACGACTTCGATGCGTACCTTCATGCCTGCTCCAGCCCATCGAGTGCCTGTCGAATCTGCCGCACCGCCGCCACCGAACTGTCGTTGTCACCGTGCACGCACAAGGTGCTGGCCTGCAGGCGCACCGCGCTGCCGTCGCCTGCTACCAGCGCATAGCCACGGGCCAGGCGCACGGCTTGCTCGACCACCAGCGCCGGGTCGTGATGCACCGCACCAGGGAGGCTGCGCGACTGCAGATGGCCGCTGGCGGTGTAGGCGCGATCGGCGAAAGCCTCGAACCACAGCGGTACGCCGAACTCATCGCCCAGGGCCTGAGCAGCGCTGTTGTCGGCGGTTGCCATCAGCATCAGCGGCAGGCCGCTGTCGTAGGCGGCCATGGCTTCGAGCACGGCGCGCAGCTTGAGCGGGTCGGCCATCATGTCGTTGTACAGCGCACCGTGCGGCTTGACGTAGGCCACCTGGCCGCCAAGGGCTTTGCAGATGCCCTGCAGGGCGCCGATCTGGTAGTGCAGCAGGTCGCGGATCTCTTCAGCGCTGCAGGCCATGGAGCGGCGACCGAAGCCGACCAGGTCCGGATAGGCCGGGTGCGCGCCGATGACGACCCCGTGCTGCATCGCCAGGGCCACGGTGCGGCGCATGGTGCCGGGGTCGCCTGCGTGGTAGCCGCAGGCGATGTTGGCGCAGTCGATGTAAGGCATCACTTCGGCGTCGCGGCCCATGCGCCAGCTGCCGAAACTTTCGCCCATGTCGCAATTGAGCAGCAGGCGTTTGACCTGGCGTGTTCCCGTTTCGATGTTCATGAGCCTGCCTCAGCGCGCCTTGAGTTGTTTGCCACAGGTTTCCGGCAAGCTCAGGGCCGCCAGGATCACCACGCCGTAGGACACCGCGGAGAACGCGCCAATCCCCAGGCCCAGCGGCACGCTCTGGCTGAGCAGGCCGATCAGCAACGGGAACACGGCCGCGATCACCTTGCCGATGTTGTAGCAGAAGCCCTGCCCCGAACCGCGGATGCGGGTAGGGAACAGTTCGGTGAGAAACGCCCCCATGCCGCTGAAGATACCCGAAGCGAAGAAGCCCAGCGGGAAGCCCAGCCACAGCATCAGGTCGTCGCTGACCTGCATCTGCGTGTACAGCAGCACGATGATGAACGAACCCACGGCGAACAGGATGAAGTTCTTCTTGCGCCCGAGGATATCGGACAGGTACGCGCTGATCACGTAGCCGACGTAAGAGCCGACGATCACCATCGCCAGGTAGCCGCCGGTGCCCAGTACGCTCAGGCCGCGCTCGTTCTTGAGGAAGGTCGGCAGCCACGAGGTGATGGCGTAGTAGCCACCCAGCGCACCGGTGGTCAGCAAGGACGCGCGCACGGTGGTCCAGAGCATGCCGGGGGCGAAGATCTCGTAGAAGTGCGAAGGCGCTTCGACCTGCTCCACCGCCTTGGCCTGGCGGTACACCTCGGGGTCCTTGACCAGGCGGCGAACGAAGATCACGAAGATGGCCGGCACCAGGCCGAGCAGGAACAGCGCACGCCAGGCCTGCTCGGCAGGCAGCCAGGAGAACAGCAGCGCATAGAGGATCGCCGTCAGCCCCCAGCCCAGGGCCCAGCCGGACTGCACCATGCCGACTGCCTTGCCACGGTCCTGCGCGCGGATCACTTCGCCGATCAGTACCGCACCTGCGGTCCACTCGCCGCCGAAACCGAAGCCCATCAGGGTGCGGGCGATCAGCAGTTGTTCGTAGTTCTGGGCGAAGCCGCAGAGGAAGGTGAAGAAGGCGAACCACAGCACCGTCAGCTGCAGGGTACGCACCCGGCCGATGCGGTCGGACAGGATGCCGGCGATCCAGCCACCGACGGCCGAGGCGATCAGCGTGCTGGTGTGGATCAGCCCGGCTTCGGTGGTGCTGATGCCCCACAGCATGATCAGCGTGGGGATGACGAAGCTGAGCATCTGCGTGTCCATGCCATCCAGGCCATAGCCGATCTTGCAGCTCCAGAAGGTGCGCCGTTGCTGGGTGTCGATGTCGCGGTACCAGGCGAACGGCCCGGTCGAAGGTGGGGATTGCACCTGTTGCTGCACGCCGCTTGGGTTCATGCTTGCCTCGGCTTGTTGGTATTGTTTTATGGGCGACGTCTGGCGTCGCGGCCTGCCATCATTGTTCAGAGCCCGCGCCAAGTGCGTCCAACGAGAAAAACCGCCGGTCTGGAACAAGAAAAACTGATCATGAACCTTCGCTTCCTCGAAACCTTCGTCTGGGTCGCCCGGCTCAAGAGCTTTCGCCTCACTGCCGAAAAACTGTTCACCACCCAGGCGTCGGTCTCCAGCCGCATCGCCGCGCTGGAGGCAGACCTGGGGGTGAAACTGCTGCTGCGCGACTCACGTGGCGTCAGTCTGACCCCGGAAGGCACCAAGGTGCTGGAGTACGCCGAGCGCATGCTCGACACCGCCAAGGCCATGAAGCAGTCGCTGGACAGCGACCGGGCCAAGGTCGGGCGCATTCGCCTTGGCGTGATGGACACGGTGATTCACACCTGGATGAGCGCACTGGTGGCGGAGCTGACCGAGCGCTACCCCCAGGTGGAAATCGAACTGGTCGCCGATACGGCGCTGAACTTGCGCGAACAGCTGCAAAAAGGCTTTCTCGATGTAATCCTGCAGACCGACCTGCTGCGCGAGCAATCGATCCGCAGCCTGGACCTGGCACGCTATCCCATGGGCTGGGTGGTGGCCGCTGGTGCCGCCCAGCACCGCGATTATGCGTCCTTGGCCGAACTGGCCCGCGAGCGGATCGTGACCTTCTCGAAGAACTCACGGCCTCATCAGGAAGTGCTCAGCATGCTGCAGGCCGCAGGCGCCCAGGCCCCGCGCCTGAACTGCGTGAACTCGGTGGCGGCGATCACCCGCCTGCTGCGCGACGGCTTCGGCATCGGTGCGTTGCCGCCGGCGCTGGTGGGTGAAGAGCTGAGCCGCGGCGAGCTGGTGCTGCTCGAAGGTTTGCAGCCACCGCCGAGCCTTGAACTGGTCGTCGCCTGGCAGACCGGGGTGGCGTTGGTGGATGAGGTGGTCGGGGTTTGCCGGCAGGTGCTGGAGCGCTATGCGCGGGATGTGGGAGCCCAGAGGATTGTGCTGGTCTGATGGTTTTGCAGTGCCAGCACCGGCCCTATCG
>NZ_BBIV01000045.1 GCF_000730665.1 Pseudomonas plecoglossicida NBRC 103162 = DSM 15088 | reverse complement strand
CGCTCGATCTCACAAACACAAGACCTCCCATGGCGAACCAAAAAAGCCCGGCCATGGAGGCCGGGCAGCTACACCCAAAGGAGCAAACAAGGTGTCAGGATCGGGAATTCGCTGAAGCTCAGGCCACCGCAGCCAGCCTGGCCTTGGCCTGGTTGATGCCCTTCTCATGGAAGTCGCCGCTCATGTTCAGGCCTTCGGCATGGATGAAGGTCACATCGTGGATGCCGATAAAGGCCATCACCTGGCGCAGGTAGGGTTCCTGGTGGTCACTGGTGGCACCGGCATGAATGCCGCCACGGGCAGTCAGGACGATCGCGCGCTTGCCGGTCAGCAGGCCTTGCGGGCCGGTCGGGGTGTACTTGAAGGTGATGCCGGCACGCAGCACGTGGTCGAGCCAGGCCTTGAGCGTGCTGGGGATGGTGAAGTTGTACATCGGCGCAGCCATTACCAGCACATCGGCGGCGAGCAATTCATCGGTCAGCGTGTTGGAAAGGGCCAGGGCCTCCAGTTCGGCGGCGCTGCGCTGTTCTTCCGGCTTCATCCAGCCACCCAGCAGGTTGGCGTCCAGGTGCGGCACCGGGGTCACGGCCAGGTCGCGGACGGTGATCTCGTCGGCCGGGTGCGCCGTTTGCCATTGCGCGATGAAGTCTCGGGTCAGTTGGCGGGAAACGGAATCCTGCTGGCGGGCGCTGCTTTCGATGATCAGTACGCGGGACATGGGTGCCTCCATCGGCAAAAAGGGTGCGATTCGATGGAGGTGAGATTAAGGCTTGACCTATCGATAAAAAAGCGTAAAAAGCGGGTTGTATCTATCGATTAATCCGTTTTATTCCGCTTTGCAGTTCAGTGCGATGCGCAACTTGATGATCTGCCGGTTGAACTTGGCCGTCACGTCCGCGCTCTTGCCGGCCGGTACATTGACCCGCCGCACCCGAGGTGCCTCCGGGCCATTGCGGAACGTCACCTTGCAGGCCGCCGGCACTTGCCCATAGTTGTTCAGGGTGATGGCACCGATGTCGTAGGCGGTGTCGTAGGCGTTGTAGTCCAGCTTGACCCCGGTCAGTTCCTTCTCCACGTCGATGGGGTAAGCCATGGCCCCAAGGGGCAGGCACATCAGTATTGCCGCACAACATTTCTTCATGTGGCGCTCTCCTTGAAAGAGCGCAGCTTAGGACAACAGGAGCCAAAGATGAAAGCGCCGCGCGTAACCCTGGATCAGTGGCGAACCCTGCAGGCAGTGGTCGATCACGGGGGGTTTGCCCAGGCCGCCGAAGCGCTGCACCGCTCGCAGTCGTCGGTCAGCTACACCGTGGCGCGCATGCAGGAGCAACTGGGCGTGCCATTGCTGCGCATCGACGGGCGCAAGGCCGTGCTCACCGAAGCCGGCAACGTGCTGCTGCGCCGCTCGCGGCACCTGGTCAAGCAGGCCAGCCAGCTCGAAGACCTGGCCCACCACATGGAACAAGGCTGGGAAGCCGAGGTGCGCGTGGTGGTCGATGCCGCCTACCCCAGCGCCCGCCTGGTACGCGCGTTGGCCGCATTCATGCCGCAGAGCCGCGGATGCCGGGTGCGCTTGCGCGAGGAAGTGCTGTCTGGCGTCGAGGAGGTGATGCACGAAGGCATCGCCGACCTTGCCATCAGCAGCTACAGCATCGGCGGCTATCTGGGCGCTGAACTGAGCGCAGTGGAGTTCGTCGCCGTCGCCCACCCTGAGCACAGCCTGCACCGCCTGGGCCGCGAGCTGACCTTCCAGGACCTGGAGAGCCAGCTGCAGGTGGTGATTCGCGACTCAGGCCGCGCGCAGCCGCGCGATGTCGGTTGGCTCGGCGCCGAGCAGCGCTGGACGGTCGGCAGCCTGGGCACCGCCGCCACGTTTGTCAGCAGCGGCCTGGGCTTTGCCTGGCTGCCACGGCACATGATCGAACGCGAACTGCGCGATGGCGTGCTCAAGCCGTTGCCGCTGGATCAGGGTGGCAGCCGCCACCCACTGTTCTACCCTTTATTCGAGCAAGGAAAAGACCCTGGGCCCGGCCACGCAGATTCTCATCGACCTGCTGCGCAATTTCGACACCGCGCCGCTGGACGTGCCCTTCGCAGCCCCCCCACAAGCCTGAGAGGACCGCGCCGTTGGCCTATTTCGAACACGAAGGATGCTCACTGCACTATCAGGAGTACGGCCAGGGCGAACCCCTGGTGCTGCTGCACGGCCTGGGCTCGAGCAGCCAGGACTGGGAATTGCAGGTACCCGAGCTGAGCCGCCACTACCGGGTGATCCTGATGGACACCCGGGGCCACGGCCGCTCCGACAAGCCCCGCGACGGTTACCAGATCGCCACCTTCAGCGAAGACCTGCTGGCCCTGCTCGAGCACCTGCAGACAGGCCCGGTGCACCTGGTGGGCCTGTCCATGGGTGGCATGGTCGGCTTCCAGTTCGCCGTCGACCATCCGCAATGGCTGCGCAGCCTGTGCATCGTCAACAGTGCCCCCGAGGTCAAGCGGCGCACCCGCAGCGACTGGATCTGGTGGGCCAAGCGCTGGGGCCTGGCGCGCATCCTCAGCATGCAAACGATCGGCAACGGTCTGGCCGAGCGCCTGTTCCCCAAGCCCGGCCAAACCGAGCTGCGGCGCAAGATGGCCCAGCGCTGGGCGCGCAACGACAAGCGCGCCTACCTCAAGAGCTTCGACGCCATCGTCGATTGGGGCGTGCTGGAACGCATCCAGCACATCCACTGTCCCACGCTGGTGATCACCGCCGACCACGATTACACCCCGATACAACTCAAGCAGCGCTATGTCGCCCTGATGCCCAAGGCGACGCTGGCAGTCATCGACGATTCCCGGCACGCTACGCCCCTCGACCAACCCGAGGTCTTCAACCAGACATTGCTGCAATTCCTCGCAGCCGCTTCCACCTCTCAAGGATCTTTGAGCCCATGCTGAAAAAACTCCTGCTCACCGCCTGCTCGGTCGCCTTCGCCACCAGCGTCATGGCTTCCGACAAGACCCCGCACGTCCTGCTGGACACCAGCTTCGGCCAGGTCGAAATCGAGCTCAATGCCGAGAAGGCGCCGGTCAGTACCAAGAACTTCCTCGGCTATGTCGACAGTGGTTTCTACAACAACACCATTTTCCACCGGGTGATCCCGGGGTTCATGGTCCAGGGCGGCGGCTTCACCGACCAGATGGTGCAGAAGTCCACCCATGACCCGATCCGCAACGAAGCCAGCAACGGCCTGCAGAACACCCGCGGCACGCTGTCGATGGCGCGCACCTCCGACCCGAACTCGGCCACCAGCCAGTTCTTCATCAACGTGGCCGACAACGACTTCCTCAACCCGGGCCGCGATGCGGGCTACGCTGTGTTCGGCAAGGTCACCAAGGGCATGGAAGTGGTCGACCAGATCGTCAATTCGCCCACCACCGTCAAGAAAGGCATGCGCGATGTCCCGGCCGATCCGGTGTACATCAAGTCGGCCAAACGCATCGACTGACCGCAGGTTTCACAGGGACGTGAAACCTTCTCAGGTCGGGTAGAACAGGAGTCTTGTCACCCATGCTGTACCGTCGCTTCGAGCAACTGATCGACATCTTTCGCGAAGCCCCGAGCGAATCGCCGCCTACCCAGGTGTGGCCGTTCTACCTGTACTACCTGCGCCAGGTGTGGCCGAGTTTTCTCGCCCTGCTGGTGGTCGGCCTGTTCGCTTCACTGATCGAAGTGGCGATGTTCAGCTACCTGAGCCGCATCATCGACCTCGCCCAGGGCACCCCCAACGCCGACTTCTTCAGCCAGCACAGCGGCGAGCTGATCTGGATGCTGGTGGTGATCCTGCTGCTGCGGCCGATCTTCTTCGGCCTGCATGACCTGCTGGTGCACCAGACCATCAACCCTGGCATGACCAGCCTGATCCGCTGGCAGAACCACACCTATGTGCTCAAGCAGAGCCTGAACTTCTTCCAGAGCGACTTCGCCGGGCGCATCGCCCAGCGCATCATGCAGACCGGCAACTCGCTGCGCGACTCGGCGGTGCAGGCGGTCGATGCACTGTGGCATGTGCTGATCTACGCCATCACCTCGCTGGTGCTGTTTGCCGAGGCCGACTGGCGCCTGATGCTGCCCCTGCTGGCGTGGATCGCCGCCTACATCGCATCGCTGTTCTACTTCGTGCCACGGGTGAAGGAGCGGTCGGTGGTGTCCTCCGACGCGCGCTCCAAGCTGATGGGCCGCATTGTCGACGGCTATACCAATATCGCCACCCTCAAGCTGTTCGCCCACACCGACTACGAGCAGCAGTACGCCCGCGAAGCGATCCGCGAGCAGACCGAAAAAACCCAGCTGGCCTCCCGCGTGGTCACCAGCATGGACGTGGTCATCACCTCCCTCAACGGCCTGCTGGTGGTCGCCACCACCGGCCTTGCCCTGTGGCTGTGGAGCCAGTCGCTGATCACCGTCGGCGCCATCGCCCTGGCCACCGGGCTGGTGATTCGTATCGTCAACATGTCCGGCTGGATCATGTGGGTGGTCAACGGCATCTTCGAGAACATCGGCATGGTCCAGGACGGCCTGCAGACCATCGCCCAGCCGGTCACCGTCACCGACAAGCCCCAGGCACCGGCGCTGAAGGTGAGCCGTGGGGCGGTGCGTTTCGACGATGTCGACTTCCATTACGGCAGGGGCGGCAATGTCATCGAAGGGCTGAACCTGGATATCCGCCCGGGCGAGAAGATCGGCCTGATCGGCCCCTCCGGCGCCGGCAAGTCGACCCTGGTCAACCTGCTGCTGAGGCTCTATGACGTGCAGGGCGGGCGCATCCTGATCGACGGGCAGGACATCGCCGATGTCAGCCAGGCCAGCCTGCGGGCCCAGATCGGCATGATCACCCAGGACACCTCGCTGCTGCATCGTTCGATCCGCGACAACCTGCTCTACGGCCGGCCTGATGCCAGCGAGGCGGCGCTGCAGGAAGCCGTGCGCCGGGCGCGGGCCGACGAGTTCATCCCGATGCTTTCCGATGCCCAGGGGCGCACGGGCTTCGATGCCCATGTCGGCGAGCGCGGGGTCAAGTTGTCAGGCGGCCAGCGCCAGCGCATCGCCATTGCGCGGGTGCTGCTCAAGAATGCACCGATCCTGATCATGGACGAGGCGACATCGGCACTGGATTCGGAGGTGGAAGCGGCGATCCAGGAAAGCCTGGAGACCTTGATGCAGGGCAAGACGGTGATCGCCATCGCCCACCGGCTTTCGACCATTGCCCGGATGGACCGGCTGGTGGTGCTGGACAAGGGGCATATCGTCGAGAGTGGCAGCCACAGCGAGTTGCTGGAGCAGCAGGGGTTGTATGCCCGGTTGTGGCATCACCAGACCGGGGGGTTTGTCGGGGTCGATTGATACCTGTGGGGCCCTATCGCCGGCAAGCCGGCGATAGGGCCCCACAGGTTTCAGCCCTGGCGATAGGGCAACATTCCCCGCGCCTCTTCGGCATACCCCAGGACCCCTTCCCGCTCCTGGCGCAAGAAATCTTCGACTGCCCGCCGCAACCCCGGGTGCAGCAGGTAATGCCAGGACCGCGTCAGCACCGGCTCGAACCCGCGGATCAACTTGTGCTCGCCCTGCGCCCCGGCATCGAAGCGCTGCAGCCCTTCGGCAATCGCAAAGTCCATGCCTTGGTAGAAGCAAGTCTCGAAGTGCAGCCGGTCGAACTCATCCAGGCAACCCCAGTAACGTCCGAACAAACTGTCGCCACCCACCAGGCTCAGGGCCATCGCCACATCGCGCCCACCCTGGCGGGCCATCACTACCCTGACTGACTCGGGCATGCGTTCGGCCAGCAGGCTGAAGAATTCGCGGGTCAGGTACGGCGACCGCCTGCGCACGGCATAGGTGTTGGCGTAGCACAGGTAGATGAAATCCCATTGGGCCTCATCCAGTTCATCGCCACGGTACCAACGAAAATCGATGCCCTGCCCGGCCACCTGCTCGCGCTCCTTGCGCATCTGCTTGCGCTTGCGTGAGCTCAGGCTGTCGAGGAAGTCCTGGAAATCGCGGTAGCCTTGGTTGCGCCAGTGGAACTGGCAACCCAGACGTTCCATCCAGCCTGGCAGGCCGGCCATCTGCGCGTCGAGGCTGGCGTCGGTGAAGTTGATATGCGCACCGGAGAGCCCGCCCTTGCCCAGGTACTCCGGCAATGCCTGCAACAGCAACAGGCCATCGGCAGGTTCGGCAGCCAGCAAGCGTGGGCCGCTGACCGGGCTGAACGGCACCGCCCCGAGCAACTTGGGGTAATAGGCGATGCCGGCACGCGCGCAGGCATCGGCCCAACCCTGGTCGAACACATATTCGCCATACGAATGCCACTTGCGGTAGGCCGGCAGCAACGCCCGCACCTGCCCTTCACGCTCCAGCACCAGGTGTTCGGCGGCCCAACCGCCCGCGGGCGCCACGCTGCCACTGTCTTCCAGGGCACTGAGAAAGGCATGGCGCAGGAAAGGCTGGCCATCGGGTACCAGGGCGTCCCAGGTCGCCGTAGGCAGGTCACGCAGGTGGGCAAGGCTGTAGAGGCTGGTCACGGTATCGACTCTTCGTTGAACGCCGCCAGTATTGCGGAAGGAACCTTTGTTACTCAATTACTTAACCGCAGCGCCACTAATTCGACATCGTTCTGTCATTCGCCCTCGCAATACTTGCGCCTGTTTTTCGGAACCCCAGAACCTGTCTATTCAGGCCCTTTCCGAGGACATGCCAAGATGGGGCGGGCGCTGAGCCTCCCCGATATTTATCAGTAGGGAGAACCTTATGCGTCTTGTTTCCACACTTACCGGAGTGAGCCTCACCGGCATGATGCTGGCTCTGAGTACTCCGGCCAGTGCAGCTGTTGACGCCAAGCTGCTCGAAATGCTCCGCGCCAATGGCTCGATCAACCAGGCGCAGTACACCGAGCTGCAGGGCGATCTGGCCAAGGAAGCCAAGGAAAAAGCCGACCAGAAGGCTCAATCCGACCGCATGAGCGCCTTCGAACAGAAAGTGGCATGGGCCGCCAAGACCCAGATCAAGGGTGATGTGCGCCTGCGCTACGAAGACGTCAACGTCGACAACCCGAACTCCCGCAGCGGCAACCAGGACCGTGAACGTGTGCGTGCCCGCGTCGGCTTCTACAGCGAGATCAACCCGCAGGTCGACGCCGGCGTGCGCGTGGCCACCGGCAGCAGCGCCGATGCCCGCTCGACCAACCAGAGCCTGGACAACTATTTCGAGAAGAAAACGCTGTGGCTGGACCTGGCCTACCTCGACTGGCACCCCACTGCCCTGCCGAACCTGCACCTGATCGGCGGCAAGATGTTGCAGCCGTGGGTGAGCATGGGGGACATCATCTGGGACAGCGACATCAACCCCGAAGGCGTGGCCGTCACCTACAAGACCAACCTCGGCCCGGCCGAAGTGTTCGGCAGCGCCGGCCATTACAACCTGAAGGACAACGTCGACGGCGACGGTGTGCAGTACAAGCATGACGCGCAGCTGTACCACGGCCAGCTGGGCACCAAGTTCGATGTCGCCGATACCGTCAAGCTCACCGTCGGTGCCAGCCTCTACGCCTACGACAACGACGAAGACTCGGCTGCACTGCGTTCGCTGGGCAACACCACCGACCAGTTCAACCTGGTCGAAGGCTTCGGCCAGCTGGACTTCACCGGCTTCGCCATCCCGCTGTCGGCCTATGGCCAGTACGTCAAGAACACCCAGAGCACCGACGGCAAGGACATTGGCTGGCTGGCGGGCCTGAAAAGCAAAGTGGGCGCCTGGAGCCTGGACTACAACTACCGCGACGTGCAGCGTAACGCGGTGGTCAGCCTGTTCACCGACTCCGACTTCGGCAACGGCTTCACCGGTTCCCGCGGTCACAAGTTCAAGGTTGGCTACGAGATCGACAAGAACTTCGCCCTGGGTGCGACCTACCTGATGGCCAAGACCGACTACTCCAACCTGCCGAACAGCGATGCTGACGTAGACACGCTGCAGGTGGACCTGGAAGCCAAGTTCTAAGCGACAACTCCTCTGCTTCGCATTGAGGCGGGAAATGCCGACCCCATCCGGCGTTTCCTGCCTTTTTTTGTCTGGCAGAAATGCAGCGGCCCCATCGCCGGCAAGCCGGCTCCCACAGGTATTGTGGGGTACCTGTGGGAGCCGGCTTGCCGGCGATGGGGCCGACGCTATCTGTCAGCGCTTGCGCAGAATCACGCTACCAATCGAATACCCAGCGCCAAACGAGCTCAACACCCCCAGCGCGCCCTTGGCCAGATCATCCTGGTACAAGTGGAAGGCAATCACCGACCCCGCCGAACTGGTATTGGCATACCGGTCGAGAATCACCGGCGCATCTTCCTCTGCCACTTCACGCCCCAGCAGTTTCTTCACGATCAGGTGGTTCATGCTCAGGTTGGCCTGGTGCAGCCAGAAGCGCTTGACGTCGGACGGCTGCAGGTCGTTCTCGCCCAGGTGCTTGCCGATCAGTTCGGCGACCATCGGGCAGACTTCCTTGAACACCTTGCGCCCTTCCTGCACGAACAGCTTGTCGCGCGCGCCGATGCCCTCTTCCGCCGTGCGGTTGAGGAAGCCGAAATTGTTGCGGATGTTGTTGGAGAACGCCGTCTTCAACTTGGTGCCGACGATGTCGAACTGGTGCGTCGAGGTTGCCAGGTCGGCACGCTCGACCAGTACCGCAGTGGCGGCGTCACCGAAGATGAAGTGGCTGTCGCGGTCACGGAAATTCAGGTGCCCGGTGCAGATCTCCGGGCTGACCACCAGCAGCGCCCGGGCCTGCCCCAGTTGCACGCTGTTGGCGGCCGTCTGGATGCCGAAGGTGGCCGACGAGCAGGCCACGTTCATGTCGAAGGCGAAACCTTCGATCCCCAAGGCTTGCTGCACCTCGATGGCAATGGCGGGGTACGGACGCTGCAGGTTGGAACAGGCGACGATCACCCCGTCGACATCGGCAGCGGTCCGGCCGGCGCGCTCCAGCGCCTGGCGAGCGGCGGCCACGCCCATCTCGCAGAGGATCGACTGCTGGTCATTGGAGCGCTCTGGCAAACGCGGTTTCATGCGCTGCGGATCGAGGATGCCGGCCTTGTCCATGACGAAGCGGTTCTTGATGCCCGATGCCTTTTCGATGAAGGCCACATCGGACAGCGGCGCGGCCTCGATCTCGCCGCGCTCGATGGCGGCGGCGTTATCACGATTGAACTGCTGCGACCAGATGTTGAAGGACTCCACCAGTTCTTCGTTGGAAATGCTTTGGGCCGGGGTATACAGGCCGGTGCCGCTGATCACGACGTTGTGCACGGTGGTTCCTCTGGTCTAAGGCCATCGCATGGGCGCTGGCCGGAATAATGGCACTTTAGTACCAACTTTGAATCGAGGACCTGCCCCTGTAGGAGCGGGCTTGCCCGCGATGGGCCGCAAAGCGGCCCCGAATTGCGTCAATATTGCCACAACTTCAGCCGATTAGGCTTCTACCTGCGACCACTGTTTGCTGAGGCGTTTATCGGAAATCGGCACCTTGGTACCCAGCTGTTGCGCAAACAACGACACCCGATACTCTTCCAGCAACCAACGGTAAAGGGTCAGCTGCTCATCGCGCTTGCCCTCCTGGGCATGCTTGTCGGCACGGGCCTTGTACTGCGCCCAGAGGTTGCCCAGCTCACCGCTCCACACCCGGTCCTTCTGCACCTGTGCGCCGAGTTTTTCCAGGCGCAGTTCTACCGCCTTCAGGTAGCGTGGCAACTCCTTGAACCAGTCGCTCGGCGTCTCGCGCACGAAGCCTGGATAGACCAGATTGGCCAGCTGCTGCTTGATATCGTTGAGGGCCACGGCCTGGCTCAAATCGATCTTGCCCTTGAAGCGCTTCTGCAGGCCATGCCACAGCTTGAGCACTTCCAGGGTCTGCCTGGCCAGGCGCTCGGCATGTTCGGCCCAGCTGCCACGCTTGCGTTCAGCCAGCCCGGCCAATGCCGCGCCATCGCGTGGCAGGCTCGTTTCGCCTTCGAGGATGCAGGTGTCCAGGCTGGCCAGCAGGATGTCCTCGACCAAGGCTTCGACACGCCCCAGTTCACGGTACCGCAGGCCCAGCTCGGTCAGCCCCGGCAGCTTGCCGCGCAGGAACTTGGCCGGATCTGCCAACTGCTGCAGCAGCAGGCGCTGCAGCGCGCGGCGGTGCTGGAACTCGGCCTCGGCCTGGGTCGAGAATCGCCCCTCACGGACACTGCCGCTCTCCTCAACCAACGCCGGATACACCGTCATCGACAACCCGGCGATCTTCTGCTGGGCCGTCTGTTTCACCTCGCTGAAGGCCTTGGCCTGCACCGGCTGATCGCTTTTCTCGTTGCGCGGCACCGCCAACGCCGCCTGGCTGGCGGCAGCGAAGCGTGCGGTCAGCTCGGCCAGGTCACGGCCCTCGCCGAGGAACTTGCCCTGGCCGTCGACCACTTCGATGTTCATCCGCAAGTGGCCCTCTACCAGGCCGATGGATTCTGCCCAGGCCTCGTCGGACACGCGTGCACCGGTCATGCGCAGCAGCTCCTGGCCCAGCGCCTGGGGCAGTGCGCCCTGGCCGAAGGTCATGCGCGCCAGCGCGGCCTTGACGAAATCCGGTACCGGCACGAAGTTCTTGCGCAGGGCCTTTGGCAAGTTGCGCACCAGGGCCACGCACTTGGCCTCCAGCAGGCCGGGCACCAGCCACTCCAGGCGCTCGCCCGGCAGGCTCGGCAACAACGGCGCCGGCACCCGCACGGTGACACCGTCACGCGCATGGCCAGGCTCGAAGTGGTAACTCAAGGGCAGGCGCAGCTCCCCCACCTGCAGGCTGTCGGGGTATTGCGCGGCGGTGACTTCGCTGGCCTCGCGGGCCAGCACGTCTTCCTCGCGCATGATCAGCAGGTTGGCATCCTTCTGGCTACCCATGCGGTACCAGCTGTCGAAGGTCGCGGTCTGGTGGATCTCGGCCGGCAGGCGTGCTTCGTAGAAGGCGTAGAGGGTTTCCTCATCGGCCAGGATATCGCGACGACGGGCCTTGGCCTCCAGCTCGTCGAGCGCTTCGAGCAGGCGCTTGTTGGCCGCCAGGCACTTGGCCCGCGACTGGATCTCGCCACCGACCAGCCCTTCGCGGATGAACAGCTCGCGCGAGGTGACCGGGTCGATCGGCCCGAAGTGGACCGGGCGACGCCCGACCAGGATCAATCCGTACAGGGTGATCTGCTCGTAGGCCACCACTTGCCCGCGCTTTTTCTCCCAGTGCGGCTCGAAGTGGTTCTTCTTCACCAGGTGCCCGGCCAGCGGCTCGATCCAGTCGGGTTCGATCTTGGCGACCATGCGCGCATACAGCTTGGTGGTCTCGACCAGCTCGGCAGCCATCAGCCACTGCGGCCGCTTGCGGCCGATGCCCGACGACGGGTGCACCCAGAAGCGGCGCTGACGCGCGCCCTGGTAGTCGCCCTCTTCGGCCTTGTGACCGATCTGGCTGAGCAGGCCGCTGAGAATGGCCTTGTGCATCTTCTGGTAGTCGGACGGTTCCTTGTTGACCGTCAGCTGCAGGTCACGGCAGATCAGCGCCAGCTGGCGATGGGCATCGCGCCACTCGCGCAGGCGCAGGTAGTTGAGGAAATTCTTCCGGCACCAGTTGCGCAGCGGGTTGGCGGTCAGCGCCTGGCGCTGCTCCTCGAAGCCGCGCCACAGGTTCACCAGTGCGGCGAAATCGGAATCGACGTCCTTCCACTGCGCATGCGCCTGGTCGGCGGCCTGCTGGCGCTCCGGCGGGCGCTCGCGCGGGTCTTGCACCGACAGTGCACTGGCCACGATCAGCACTTCCTGCAGGCTGCCCTGGCGGGCACCTTCAAGCAGCATGCGGCCCATCCGCGGGTCGATCGGCAAGCGCGCCAGCTGGCGGCCGAGTGGGGTCAGCTGGTTCTCGCGGTTGACCGCCGACAGCTCCTGCAGCAGGTTGAAACCGTCGCTGATAGCCTTGCCATCCGGCGGCTCGATGAACGGGAAGGCGTCGATCGCTCCCAGGCGCAGGTGCAGCATCTGCAGGATCACCGCCGCCAGGTTGGTGCGCAGGATCTCGGGGTCGGTGAACGCCGGCCGGCCGTTGAAATCCTCTTCGCTGTACAGGCGGATGCAGATGCCGGGTTCGACCCGGCCGCATCGGCCCTTACGCTGGTTGGCGCTGGCCTGGGACACCGCCTCGATCGGCAGGCGCTGAACCTTGGCGCGGTAGCTGTAGCGGCTGATGCGCGCGGTGCCGGTGTCGATCACATAGCGGATACCAGGCACGGTCAGCGAGGTTTCGGCGACGTTGGTCGCCAGGACCACGCGCCGTCCGCTGTGCGACTGGAAGATGCGCTGCTGCTCGGCCGGTGACAGGCGGGCATACAGTGGCAGGATCTCGGTATGGCGCAGCTGCGCCTTGCGCAGGATCTCGGCGGCGTCGCGAATCTCCCGCTCACCGGGCAGGAACACCAGCACATCGCCGGGGCCCTTGCCCTCGCTGCGCTCGTGGTGGGCGATCTCGTCGAGGCTGGCAAGGATCGCCTGGTCGACGGTGAGGTCGTCCTCGACCTGGTTGCCCTCTTCGTCCTGTTCGCTGGTCAGCGGGCGGTACCAGGTGTCTACCGGGTAGGTACGGCCGGACACCTCGATGATCGGCGCGTCATCGAAGTGCTTGGAGAAGCGCTCCAGGTCGATGGTCGCCGAGGTGATGATCAACTTCAGGTCCGGCCGGCGGTGCAGCAGGGTCTTGAGATAGCCGAGGAGGAAATCGATGTTCAGGCTGCGCTCATGCGCCTCGTCGACGATGATCGTGTCGTAGCGTTCGAGGAGGCGGTCATGCTGGGTCTCGGCCAGCAGGATGCCGTCGGTCATCAGCTTGACCAGGGTGTTGGCATCGCTCTGGTCTTCGAAACGCACCTGGTAACCGACCAGCCCTCCGAGTGGCGTGCCCAGCTCCTCGGCCACCCGCGCCGCGACGCTGCGCGCGGCAATGCGCCGTGGCTGGGTGTGGGCGATCAGGCCATGGCTGCCGCGACCCAGCTCCAGACAGATCTTGGGCAACTGGGTGGTCTTGCCCGAGCCGGTTTCGCCGGCAATCACCAGCACCTGGTTTTCTGCCAGCGCCTTCTTGATTTCGTCGCGCTTGGCGGCGATCGGCAGGCTGTCGTCGTAGCGGATGGTCGGCACGCTATGCTGGCGCGCAGTGACCTGGGCACAGGATGCCTGGACCTTCTCCACCCACTGCGCCAGCTTCGCCTCGTCCGGGCGCTTGCGCAGTTCATGGATCTGCCGGCGCAGGCGGTGGCGGTCGGCGATCATGGCGTGGTCGAGGTTTTGCAGCAGTTTGTCGATGGCGTGGTCAGTCATGGGGCTTTTTAGTGATGCAGGTGGGCCTGCTTTTCATGATCGGCATTCGAAGGATGCGCGATTGTCGCAGATTTGCCGGTTGTTTGCTGTCTGTGCCGGCCCTGTCGCCAGCAAGCTGGCTCCCACAGGAACGTCACCGGATGCAAAAACATGTAGGAGCCGGCTTGCCGGCGATGAGGCCAGAGGCAACATCGGGAATGTTTAGCCAAGTGCGATATGAAGGTTGCCATTCACTGCTTTAATCAACATTACGCCCCGTGTGAGTATCGAAGGCATGATTCCCGCCCCGACCATCGCCCCGCCGCTGTCCCGCCCTTCGCTGCCGAAGGCTCGGACCCGCGCCGGTGAAAATCCGCTGGTCCATGTCATTCTCGCCTTCTGGGCCCTGTGGCACTGCCGTCACGCGCGCCCACCGGACACCTCGCTCACGCCAGTCTGACCAGACCCGGCCTCCATCTGGCCGATTGACTCAGCCGGACCGCAACCAAGCGGCGGTCCTGTGTGCCCACGAGCGTATCCATCATGCACTTTGCATCCGTAGAGCAAGCCAGCCGTTTCCTCGCCGACAACCCCGATATCGAACTGTTCGAACTGTTCATCCTCGACGCCAACGGCGTACCCCGCGGCAAGTTGCTGCACCGCGAGGAACTGCTGGCGGTGTACCAGAGCGGTCGCCCGCTGCCCAGCACCATCCTGGGCCTGACCCTCAATGGCGATGACGTGGAGAACTCCGGCCTGGTCTGGGACGTCGGCGACATCGACTGCCGCGCCTATCCCCTGGACGGCAGCCTGGTGCGCCTGCCCTGGCGCCGTGTACCGACCGCCGCCGTGCAAGTCAGCATGCACCCCAGCGAAGGCCTGCCGGCCAGCGTCGCCGACCCGCGCCACGTGCTGCTGCGCACCGTCGAAGCCCTGAAGGCCGACGGCTACCATCCGGTGATGGCCTGTGAGCTGGAATTCTACCTGCTCGACCAGAAGCGCGATGCCCAAGGCCGCCCGCAACCGGCCCTGGACAATGACGGCGGCCGTCCGCGCAGCACCCAGGTCTATGGCCTGCGCGAACTGGAGCAGATCGAACCGTTCCTCGCCGACCTCTACGCCGCCTGCAAGGCCCAGGGCATCCCGGCCCGCACGGCGATCTCCGAGTACGCCCCGGGCCAGGTGGAAATCACCCTGGAACATGGCGATGCGCTGGAGGCCATGGACCAGGCCGTGCGCTACAAGCGCCTGGTCAAAGGCGTGGCCCATGCCCATGGCATGCAGGCCTGTTTCATGGCCAAGCCCTTCGCGCAGCTGGCCGGTACCGGCATGCACATGCACCTGAGCTTGGCCGACAGCGCCGGCAACAACCTGTTCGCCAGCGAAGACAAGGCCGGCACCCCGCTGCTGCGCCAGGCAGTGGCCGGCATGTTGCGCCACCTGCGCGACTCGCTGCTGCTGTTCTGCCCCAACGCCAACTCGTTCCGCCGTTTCCAGGCCAACAGCTACGCGCCGCTGGCCCCGACCTGGGGCGTCGACAACCGCACGGTCAGCCTTCGCGTGCCTGGCGGGCCGGCCAACAGCCGCCATGTGGAGCACCGTATCTGCGGTGCCGATGCCAACCCGTACCTGGCTGCGGCGGCAATCCTCGCCGCCAGCCACCGCGGCATCCGCGAACAGCTCGACCCGGGCGCACCGGTGCAAGGCAATGGCTACGCCCAGGCCACCGAACATCTGCCCACCGATTGGCTGACTGCCCTGGACGCGCTGGAGCGCTCGGAATGGGCCAGGGAAGCGCTCGGCCAGGACTTCCTCGGGGTGTACCTGAAGGTCAAGCGCGCCGAGTACCGCCAGTTCATGGCCGAAGTCAGCGAACAGGACTGGCGCTGGTACCTGCACCAGGCCTGAGCCCTACCCTATCTAACAAGGAATACCCATGAACGCAGCATTCAACAACGGCCCGGCCCAGCGCGCGCCGTCCTATTACAGCGCCTCGCTCAACGACACTACCGAATACTCACAGCTCAAGGGCACCGTGCAGGTCGACGTGGCCATCATCGGCGGCGGCTTCACCGGCGTGGCCACTGCCGTGGAGCTGGCCGAGCGTGGCCTCAAGGTGGCGATAGTCGAAACCAACCGCATCGGCTGGGGGGCCAGCGGGCGCAATGGCGGGCAGGTCACCGGCAGCCTGTCGGGTGATGAGGCCATGCGCACCCAGATGCGCCAGCGCTTGGGAAGCGAGGTCGACGACTTCATCTGGCACCTGCGCTGGCGCGGGCACCAGATCATCGAGCAGCGGGTCGAGCGCTATGGCATCGATTGCGACCTCAAGCGCGGCCACCTGCACGCCGCGATGAAGCCCTCGCACATGAATGAGCTGCGCAGCTTCGAGGCCGAGGCGCAGCGACGCGGCATGGGCGAGCAGGTGCAACTGCTCGACCGCGCAGCCGTCGCCAATCATCTGCAGAGCCCGTTGTACCTGGGCGCGCTGAAGAACCTGCGCAACCTGCACCTGCACCCGCTCAACCTGTGCCTCGGCGAAGCCCGCGCCGCCCACAGCCTGGGCGCGCTGATCTTCGAAAATTCCGAAGTGCTGGACATCGTCCATGGCCCGCGCCCGGCGGTGGTCACTGCCCACGGCCGCATCGAGGCACGCCAGGTGATGCTGGCCGGCGACGTCTACCACAAGCTGGAAAAGCGCCAGCTCAAGGGCAAGATCTTCCCGGCCATGGGCGGCATCGTCACCACGGCGCCGCTGGGTGAGCTGGCCGAGCAGATCAACCCCCAGGACCTGGCGGTGTACGACTGCCGTTTCGTCCTCGACTACTACCGCCTGACCGCCGACAAGCGCCTGCTGTTCGGCGGCGGCGCCAACTACTCGGGCAAGGACTCACGCGATATCGAAGGTGAGCTGCGTCCGTGCATCGAACGCACGTTCCCGGCGCTCAAGGGCGTGCCGATCGAGTTCCAGTGGAGCTGCGCGATGGGCATCGTGGTCAACCGCATCCCGCAACTGGGCAAGCTGTCGGACAATGTCTGGTACTGCCAGGGGTACTCGGGGCATGGCATCGCCACCAGCCACATCATGGGCGAGATCATGGCCGAGGCCTTGACCGGAACGCTGGAGAAGTTCGATACCTTTGCCGCGTGCAAGCACATCAAGGTGCCGATGGGGGACCTGCTGGGGAATCCGCTGTTGGCGGCGGGGATGTGGTACTACCAGATGCTGGAAAAACTGCGCTGATATCGATGGCCCTAACGTCGGCAAGCCGGCTCCCACATCGGGTTTGTACAACCCATGTGGGAGCCGGCTTGCCGGCGACGAGGGCAGCGAAGACGATCAGGCGATCTTCTTCAGCCCCTGCTTCTTCAGCTCTTCGTCACGCAGTTCGCGGCGCAGGATCTTGCCCACGTTGGTGGTCGGCAAGGCATCGCGGAACTCGATGTAACGCGGCACCTTGTAGCCGGTGACATTGGCACGCATGTGCTCCATCACCTGCTCCTTGGTCAGGGTCATGCCTGGCTTGACCACGATGAACACCTTGATCACCTCACCGGACTTCTCGTCAGGCACACCGATCGCGGCGCATTGCAGCACGCCCGGCAGGGCCACGAGCACATCTTCCAGCTCGTTGGGGTAAACGTTGAAGCCCGAGACCAGGATCATGTCCTTCTTGCGGTCGACGATGCGCATGTAGCCGTCAGGCTGGATCAGGGCAATGTCGCCGGTCTTCAGCCAACCGTCACGGTCGAGGATCTCGGCCGTGGCCTCTTCACGCTGCCAGTAGCCCTTCATCACCTGCGGGCCCTTGATGCACAGCTCGCCCACCTCGCCCAACGGCACTTCGATGCCGCTGTCGTCGATGATCTTGCACAGGGTCGACGGCACGGGAATACCAATGGTGCCGACCTGGTTGGCGTCGGCCGGGTTGACCGTCGCCACCGGGCTGGTCTCGGTCATGCCGTAGCCTTCGCAGATGGCGCAACCGGTGACCGCCTTCCAGCGCTCGGCCACGCTCAGTTGCAGGGCCATGCCACCGGACAGGGTGATTTTCAGTGCCGAGAAGTCCAGCGCGCGGAACCCCTCGTTGTTGCACAGGGCAACGAACAAGGTATTGAGGCCCACGAAGCCGCTGAACTTCCACTTGCCCAGTTCCTTGACCATCGCTGGCAGGTCGCGCGGGTTGCTGATCAGCACGTTGTGGTTGCCGATGAGCATCATTGCCATGCAGTGGAAGGTAAAGGCATAGATGTGATACAGCGGCAGCGGCGTGATCAGGATCTCGCAACCTTCGTGCAGGTTCGAGCCCATCAGCGCACGGCATTGCAACATGTTGGCGACCAGGTTGCGGTGGGTCAGCATCGCGCCCTTGGCCACGCCGGTGGTGCCGCCGGTGTACTGCAGCACCGCCACATCGTCGGCCTGCGGGTTGGCTTCACTCACCGGCTGGCCCTTGCCCAGCGCCAAGGCATCGTTGAAGCGCACGGCACGCGGCAGGTCATAGGCCGGTACCATCTTCTTCACGTACTTGATGACGCTGTTGATCAGCAGGCGCTTGATCGGCGGCAGCAGGTCGGCCACCTCGGTGACGATGACGTGCTTGACCTGGGTCTTGGGCACGACCTTCTCGGCCAGATGGGCCATGTTGGCCAGGCACACCAGGGCCTTGGCACCGGAGTCGTTGAACTGGTGTTCCATCTCCCGGGCGGTGTACAGCGGGTTGGTGTTGACCACGATCAGCCCGGCGCGCATGGCGCCGAATACCGCTACCGGGTACTGCAGGACATTGGGCAGCTGCACGGCAATGCGATCACCCGGCTTGAGGTCGGTGTGCTGCTGCAGCCAGGCGGCAAATGCGCCGGACTGGGCATACAACTCGCCATAGGTGATAGTCTTGCCCAGGTTGCTAAAGGCCGGTTTGTCGGCAAAGCGTTGGCAGGATTGCTTGAGTACCGCCTGGATATTGGGGAATTCGTCAGGATTGATTTCCGCCGTAATCCCGGCTGGGTACTTATCCTTCCAAAAATTTTCGATCATGGAAGCCCACTCCTTCAGCAACAGCGAAGTTCGATTCACGCGTCGATGCGTTTATTATTGATATGCGATGACGGTTCATTGCAAACCGAATCATCTGAAAGCGGCCCGAGAGTAACAGCTTTGACTGGGGTCGCCTAGAGGCCAAATCAGGCCTTTATGGTCACATAAATGACTCAATGAACGATACAAGTCATTTTTAGAGTATTTAACTTAAAGCTTCGAGTTTGAAGCTTCAAGCGGCAAGCCAGAGCGCGCCCGATGCTCTGACTTGCCGCTTGCAGCTAAGCGCTTGCGGCTGCTTCAAGCGATGTCGCGCAACTCGCGCCGCAGGATCTTGCCCACCGGCGTCATCGGCAACGACTCGCGCACCACGATGTGCTTGGGCACCTTGTAGCCCGTGAAATTGGCCTTGCAGTAGGCCTTGAGCTCATCCACGTTCAGTCCACCCTCGCGCGCCACCACGAACAGCTTCACCGCTTCCCCGGAACGCTCGTCCGGCACGCCGATGGCGGCGCAGTTGGCCACCTGCGGGTGGCCCATGATCACGTCCTCGATCTCGTTGGGGTATACGTTGAAGCCCGAGACGATGATCATGTCCTTCTTGCGGTCGACGATGCGCGTGAACCCATCCGGGTCGATCACCGCAATGTCGCCGGTCTTGAACCAGCCTTCGGCATCCAGCGCCTGGGCAGTCGCCTCGGGCTGTTGCCAGTAACCCTTCATGACCTGCGGGCCCTGAATGCACAACTCGCCTCGCTCGCCCAGGGGCATCTCGTTGCCCTCGTCATCGATGACCTTGAACGCCGTGCCAGCCACCGGCATGCCGACGGTGCCCAGGCGTGCCAGTTGGCCGTATGGGTTGGTGCTGGCCACGGGTGAAGTTTCGGTCAGGCCATAGCCTTCGACGATGCGGCAACCGGTGAGGCTTTCCCAGCGCTCGGCAGTGGCCTTGACCAGCGCCGTGCCGCCCGAGTTGGTGACCTTGAGCGCAGAGAAGTCCAGCTGGCGAAAGCCAGGGTGATCCATCAGCGCAACGAACAGCGTGTTCAGGCCCAGCAGGGCCGAGAAGCGCCACTTGCCCAGCTCCTTGATGAAGCCCGGGATATCGCGCGGGTTGGTGATCAGCACGTTGTGGTTGCCGGTGACCATCATGCACATGCAGTTCGCGGTGAAGGCATAGATGTGGTACAGCGGCAACGGCGCGATCATCACCTCCTGGCCTTCCTTGATCAGCTTCTGCCCATCCGGGCCGTGCTGCGAGAAGCAGGCCAGCACCTGGAGCATGTTCGCCACCAGGTTGCCATGGCTGAGCATAGCGCCCTTGGCCAGCCCGGTGGTGCCGCCGGTGTATTGCAGCACGGCGATGTCGTCGAGGGTCAGCGGCACGGGCTTGTGCGCCAGGTCGCGGCCCTCGCGCAGCACCTGCTTGAACGAAACGGCCTGCGGCAGGTGGTAGGCCGGGACCATCTTCTTGACCTTGTCGACCACGGTATTGACCAGCCAGCCCTTGGCTGCCGGCAACAGGTCGCCCATCTTCGCCTCGATCAGGTACTCGATGCCGGTATCGGGCAGCACCTCCTGCACCCGCTTGCCGAACATGTTCAGGTACACCAGCGCGCGGGCGCCGGAATCCTTGAACTGGTGGCGCATCTCGCGCTCGGTGTACAGCGGATTGGTGTTGACCACGATCAGCCCGGCACGCATGGCGCCGAACACGGCGATGGGGTATTGCAGGACGTTGGGCATCTGCACCGCGATACGGTCGCCCGGCACCAGGTCGGTATGCTGCTGCAGCCAGCCGGCAAAGGCCGCGGAATGGCGTTCGAGTTCGGCATAAGTCAGGGTGACGCCAAGGTTGCTGAACGCCGGGCGGTCGGCGAAGCGCTTGCAGGAGCGCTCGAATACCTCGACGACCGAGGTGTATGCATGGATGTCGATGGTGGAAGGCACGCCCGCCGGGCGCTTGTCATTCCAGAAGTCGGCTTGCATTTATTGTTGTTCCTCTGCCTTGACCTGCTTGATCCCTTGTCCTGTCTGCCTGATGGCAAATAGGCGTTGAACCGACGTTAGCAGGTAAGCCCCAGGTGGCATATACGCCAAGTGCCGCCATTAACATTGTGAATCTTATTTGTGCCCTTCCTGCAATCCGCGGGGTTGTGCATACACTGTGCTCGTATCCCTGCGCAAAGGAATCGCCATGCCCCACGACGCCTTCTGGCTGCCCGCCAGCGAGCATTGCAGCCTGTACGTGCACCAATGGCTGCCGGCCACGCCGGTCAAGGCGGTGGTGCTGCTGGCGCACGGCATGGCCGAACACGCCGGGCGCTACCAGCGCCTGGGGCACGCCCTGAGCGATGCCGGCTATGCGCTGCTGGCGCCCGACCTGCGCGGCCATGGCCGCACCGCCGAGCTGGGCAACCTCGGCCTGTTCGCCCGGCGGCATGGCTGGAATGCCGTGGTCAACGATCTCGGTGCGCTGGCCCAGCACATCGGCCAGCAGTTCCCTTGCACGCCGCTGTTCCTGTTCGGCCACAGCATGGGCAGCTACTTCGCCCAGGCTTACCTGATGCACCACAGTGGCAGCTTGCATGGCGCGGTGCTCAGTGGCTCCAACCTGCAACCCCCGGCGCTGTACCGCGTGGCGCGCCTGATCGCGCGCCTGGAAAGCTGGCGCCAGGGGCCATTGGGCAAGAGTGCCTTGATCGACTGGCTGTCGTTCGGCTCGTTCAACAAGGCCTTCAAGCCCAATCGCACGGCCTTCGACTGGCTCAGCCGCGACCCTGCCGAGGTCGACAAGTACGTCGAAGACCCGCTTTGCGGCTTTCGCTGCAGCAATCAGCTGTGGCTCGATCTGCTGCAAGGCCTGGCGCAGATCAGCCAGGTCAGGAACCTGGCACAGATCGACCCGAACCTGCCATTGCTGGTGATCGGCGGCGAATGTGATCCGGTGAGTGCCGGCAAGCGTCTCACCCATCTGGCCGACGCCCTGCGCGCGACCGGCAATCGACATGTACAGCTGCGCGTCTATCCTGAGGCGCGGCACGAAGTGCTGAATGAACTCAACCGAGACGAGGTCACCGCCGATATCCTCGCCTGGCTGGAGCAGGCGCTGGCCCTTGGCCGCCCTGCCCGCAGTGAATGATGGCGGCCTCGTCCGTATACCAAGGAAACGCCAATGACCCAGGTCACCAACACGCCGTACGAAGCTCTCGAAGTGGGCCAGACGGCCAGTTACGAAAAGTCTGTGGAAGAACGCGACATCCAGCTGTTCGCCGCCATGTCCGGTGACCACAACCCGGTGCACCTGGACGCCGAATTCGCCGCCAAGAGCATGTTCCGCGAGCGCATTGCCCATGGCATGTTCAGCGGTGCGCTGATCAGCGCAGCGGTCGCCTGCACCCTGCCAGGCCCCGGGACCATCTACCTGGGCCAGAAGATGAGTTTCCAGAAGCCGGTCAAGATCGGCGACACCCTGACCGTGCGCCTGGAAATCCTCGAGAAGCTGCCCAAGTTCAAGGTGCGCATCGCCACCAACGTGTACAACCAGAACGATGAGCTGGTGGTAGAGGGCGAGGCCGAGATCCTGGCGCCGCGCAAGCAGCAGACGGTCGAGCTGGTATCGCCGCCGAATTTCATCGCCAGCTGATGAATTTTTTCTGTGCCGGCGATGAGGCCGGTGCAGTCACCTCACTCCAACGCCTGCAACCGCTGTTCGATATGCCGCCGCTCCGGCGCCTGTCGCGTCAACTCCAGTGCGCGCCCCCAGGCTGCCCGCGCTTCGTCCACGTTACCCAGTTGCTGATGCATCTGCGCCCGCGCCGCGTGCGCCAGGTGATAGTCCCGCAGCTCGCCACTCGCCAGAATCGCCTCCACCGCCACCAGCCCCGCCTGCGCCCCATCCCGCTTGGCCAGCGCCACGGCCCTGTTGAGCGCCACCACGGCAGACGGCCAATGCTGATACAGCACATCGTAGAGCCCGACGATTTCCGCCCAGTCCGTTTCATCGGCACTCGCTGCCTCGGCATGCACTGCAGCGATCGCCGCCTGCACGGTGTAGGCTCCGAACCCTCGGCTGCGCAACGCCAGCCGCACCAGCTCACAACCTTCCCTGATCTGTTCGTGGTCCCACAGGCTGCGGTCCTGCTCGTCGAGCAGCACCAGGTTGCCCTCGGCATCGCTGCGCGCCCGTTGCCGCGACGACTGCAGCAGCATCAGCGCCAGCAAACCGACGGCCTCCGGGTCCGGCAACAGCTGCACCAGCAAACGCCCGAGGCGAATCGCCTCGTCGCTCAATTCCTGCTGCAGCAGGCCCTCGCCGGATGACGCCGAGTAGCCTTCGTTGAACACCAGGTAGATCACCCGCAGCACACTCTCCAGCCGCTCCGGCAGCTCGTGCAGTTCCGGCACCTGGTAGGGAATGCGCGCATCGCGGATCTTGGCCTTGGCGCGCACGATGCGCTGGGCGATGGTCGCCGGGCTCTGCAGGAAAGCCCGGGCGATCTGCTCGGTGGTCAGGTCGCAGACCTCACGCAGGGTCAAGGGCACCTGGGCATCGGCAGACAGTGCCGGGTGACAGCAGGTGAAGATCAATCGCAGGCGGTCGTCGGCCAGCAATTCTTCCTCGCTGGGGTCTTGGCCCTGGTCTTCGATCAGCATGATCAGTTCTGCCTGAGAGCGGTCGAAGCGTGCCCGCCGGCGCAGCACGTCGATGGCCTTGAAACGGCCCGCCGACACCAGCCAGGCGCGCGGGTTGTCCGGCATGCCGTCGCGCTGCCAGCGCTCCACGGCAATGAAGAAGGCATCATGCATGGCCTCTTCCGCCAGGTCGAAGTCGCCCAGCAAGCGGATCAGCGTCGCCAGGATACGGCGCGACTCGCGGCGGTACACCGCCTCGACTTCAGCGCGCACAGCCCCCTCCTGCGCCATCAGTCCGGCATCCGTCGGGTCACCACCTCCACCAGGCGGTCCAGGCTTTCTCCCCAGCCCTGGTAAAAACCCATTTCCTCGTGGGCACGGCTGTCGGCGGCGCTCCAGTGCCAGGCCCGGGCGGTGTAACGGGTCTTGCCCTGTTCCTCGTCAAAGGTGATGACCGCCGTCATGAAGGCTTTGTCCGAAGGTACCCAGCCAGGGCCGAATGCGTCGGTGAACACCAGCCGACGCGGCGCGGCGATCTCCAGGAACACGCCCTGGGTCGGGTACTCGGTGCCATCAGGCGCGCGCATCAAGGTACGCATAAGGCCGCCAACCCACAGCTGCATCTCGCATTCGGGCGTCGTCATGCCGTGCGGCCCCCACCACTGCATCAGCCATTCGGGCTCGGTCCAGGCACGAAACACCTTGGCGGGCGGGGCATCGATCAGGCGGCTGATGGACAATTCGTGCTGCGCGTGTGCAAGTGGGGCAAGGCTCATGCTTGTTGTTCTCCTTGGCTGTCAGGGTTGCAAGTCGCGCACTGGCCTCACTTCGACGCTGCCTACGCGTGCAGCGGGGATGCCTTTGGCGATGTTGAGGGCCTCGTTCAGGTCGCGGGCATCGACCAGGTAAAAACCCGCCAGCTGCTCCTTGGTTTCTGCAAATGGACCATCGGTCAGGCTCATCTGCCCGCCGCGCATGCGCACCGTGGTGGCCGTCTGCACAGGCTTGAGCGCTTCGGCTGCAAGCATTCGCCCAGAGCCGTGCAGCGTTTCGGCGTAGGCCATGCATTCGGCATCTTCCGGGCTGTCCGGCAGGCTGTGCAGCAGCCCCTCGTCACAATAGACCAGGCACAGGTATTTCATGATCGTCTCCAGGGCATTGGCAAAGTGCGTTTGGCGATATGCGATCAAAGCTTGAGATCGAACAGTGCTTTCTGGGTTTCCATGTCGAACGGGGCCGACCAGTGTTCGTGGATTACCTGCCACTGGCCACCTGTCTTGCGATAACCCACCGTGGCGCGCATGAAGCCGCACTGGCTTTCGTCGTCAGACGGGCCGCAACGGTTCAGCCAGTGGGCCAGGCCCAGGTCGCCATCGGCATGCACGGTGAGCTCGGCCAGTTCGAACACCATGGGGCCTGTGCAAAAGCCCATGCACATTTCCCAGTGCGCCTGATAGGCGGCCTTGCCCTTGAACTGCAGCGACTGGATGGCATCGAAGGCAAGGATGTCATCGGCATAGGGGGCGATGATGGCCTGAATGTCGCGGTCGCGCACGGCCTGCATCCAGCGCTCGATCAGTTGGCGGATTTCGGATTCGGCTTGGGGGTTCATCGGGTTCTCTCCGAATGAGTGAGTGGTCACGGCTTTTGCTGTGCCTTCAACACTGGTCGAACAGAGGAGCGGATAATCGACATGAAGATGTGACGGGCGATGGGCGGTGATGCGCGAAGCGTTCGTCATGCCATTTTCAGGGCATTCAAGATCGAGCGCCGCGCGGGCGGCGCTCGATCTTGAGGGCAACCGAAAATTGACGCCATGCCCTTCCACCTACACCGCCGTCGCATGCCTACCCGCCAGCACCTGCGCATAGCGGGCACGGTCGACATTGGCCCCGCTCAGCACCACCGCCACCCGTTTGCCTGCCTGCCTTTCGCGCTCTTGCATCAACGCCGCCAGCGCCGCGGCTCCCGCCCCTTCGGCAGTGTTATGGGTTGCCTCGTGGTAGAGCCGCATGGCTGCGGCGACTTCGCCATCGGAGACCCGCACGATCCGCGCGGCATGCTGGCGAACCAGGTCGAAGGCATCGGGATGCGGCACCCGGCAGGCCATGCCATCGGCAAAGGTGTCGGCGGTGCGGGTAGTGACGATGTGCCCTTGCTCGAAACTCTGCGCATAGGCATCGGCTGCGCTGGAAACCACACCGACGATCTCGGTCTGCAGCCCCAGCAGATTGCGCGCCTGGATCAGCCCGCAGATGCCCGAGCCCATGCCGATCGGCACATAGACGCAGTCCAGGCCCTGCACGGCTTCGAACAGCTCCAGGGCATAGGTGGCCACGCCACGCACCAGCTCCGGGTGAAACGACGGGACCATGCTGTAGCCCAGTTCTTCGGCCAGCCGGGCGGCCTCTTCGCGGGCCACGTCGAAATCCACGCCGTGTTCGATCAGCTCGGCGCCCAGTGCGCGCATGGCGGCATTCTTCTCTTTCGAGTTGCCTTCGGGCACCACGATCACCAGCGGCACACCCGCCTGGCGCGCGGCCAGGGCCATGCTCTGACCATGATTACCACGGGTGGCGGTGACCAGCCCACGCGGCGGTTTGCCAGTGGCCAGCAGCGAGCGTACGTACACCAGGCCACCGCGTACCTTGAATGCCCCGGTGGGAGCGTGATTCTCGTGCTTGACCCAGACCTCGCAGCCCAGCTGCCCGGCCAGCAGCGGCCAGCGGTACTGCGGGGTGGCGGGAACATGCTGGTGGACGAATGCAGCGGCTTCACGCAGGGCGGCAAGGTCGAACATGGCGATCATCCTTCATCGATACGAGGTTGAACCGATCCTAGGCGCCGGGCATTGTATGGGTAAATCCTTATATTGCATGGGCAGCAATTTCATGTGGATGCCGCAACTGGCCGATGATGGCCAACCCCGCTATCTGGCGCTGGTCGACGCCATCGCCAGCGCCATCGAAGACGGCTCGCTGAAGGTCGGCGAGCGCCTGCCACCCCAGCGCCGCCTGGCCTGGAAGCTGGGGCTCAACCCCAGCACTACCCAACAGGCCTATCGCGAAGCGGCGGCACGCCACCTGGTGGCAGGCGAAGTCGGGCGCGGCACCTATGTGCTGGCGGGCAGCCGCGAAGCCACCCTGTTTCGCCTCAAGCAGCAGGACAACCAGGGCACGGTGATCGACCTGTCGACCAACGTGCCAGTAGCCGACCCTGCCAACCTGGACCTGCAGGCGAGCTTGCAGACCTTGCTGGCAGGCGGGCAGACGCACCTGCTCGATCACTACCTCGGCCCGCAGCAGCTACTGCTGGGCCGCCTCCAGGGCGCTCGCTGGCTCGGCAATCGCGGCCTGACGCTTGCGCCCGAACAGTTGCTGCCCTGTGGCGGCGCCCAGCAGGCCCTGACCTTGCTGCTGCAGTCGTTCTGCCAGGCCGGTGAGCCGGTACTGCTCGAAGCGTTGACTGCGCCTGGCATCAAGGCCGCCTGTCGGCAACTGCGCCTGCCCGTGCACGGCGTGGCCCTGGATGACCAGGGCTTGCTGGCGCAGGAACTGGACCGTGTCGCCCGCGCCAGCGGCGCACGGGTACTGGTCACCACCCCTGCCCTGCACAACCCCACCGGCGCCTGCATGGGCGACGCACGCCGCCAGGCCATCGCCGAGGTGGTCAGGCGCCTGGGGCTACTGGTGATCGAGGATGATGTGTACGGCGCACTCAGCGATCACCCGCCGCTCTACCCGTTGCTGGAGGAGCACGGCATCCTCATCAGCAGCCTGTCCAAGACGGTGGCCGCCGGCTTACGCCTGGGCTGGATCGTCGCCAGCCCGCGCCTGCTGGAGCAGGTCGATCCCCATGCCGGTGCCAGTCACTGGCCGGTGTCGCCATTGAACCTGCACATCGCCTGCCAGTGGATCGAGGACGGTACGGCGGCCCGGCGACTGGCCTGGCAACGCAAGGAAATCACCGTGCGCTGGCGCCTGGCGCGCAGGATGCTGGGCGACTGCTTGTACAACGCCAACGAGCCCTCGCCACACGTGTGGGTCAAGGCCGTACAGGGGGCTGACAGGGTAGTGATGCAGTGTCGGGCGCAGGGGGTCGAAGTGGTGCCGGCGAGCGTGTTCGCCATTGGCGCGAGCGAAGTACAAGCGGTGCGAATCAGCTTGTCGGCGGCGGATAGCCGGGCTGGATTGAAGCGGGGGTTGGAGGTGGTGTGCCAGGTGTTGAAAGGGGATGGGGCGCAGTAGGCAGGTCTTGCCGCATCGCCGGCAAGCCGGCTCCCACAGGTACGCCACCCGCTTCGAGCGCTGTGGCGCAGCTGTTGGATGGGATCAACCCTGCTGGCAGCCCTCGCCCATGGCCCGGTACTGAATGGTGTGCACTTGGCCTTGGTGGTCTTCATAGGTCATGGTCGCAGGCACCACTTCGCAGACATTGGGGATCGTCGACAGGTTGATCACCCGTTTGATGTCCAGGTTCATGGAGTAGTCGTACTGCTGGGCCACAGGCTCGGTGGAGACGGGCTTGGCCTCATCCGCCAGGGCGAACGAGGACATACCGACCAATGCAAGAATCAGTAATGGTTTCATGGTGTTTGGCCTTCAAAGCAATCAAGCTGATCGATTGACTTCATATGCCGTCATTGGCGCGGAGAAGTTGTCATCGACTGCGAAGATGACACGAAGTACCGATCCCGCTTTGTCGTACTGCCAGGGGGGACGAGTAAAATTCTACTCCCCGTTCAGAATAGTTGAACCCCACCGTCGGACATTCACCCTTGTAGGATCTGCAACAATCAGCAACAGACTACCCCTGAGGTACCGCCGCAGAGCCTCTGCATGACCTTTTTTCCTGGAATATCCATGACATCGCTGCACTGCACACCCTTGATCGGCGCCGAACGGCGTCTGCTCGACCACTTCTACCGCCAGCAAGAGTCACGCATGCGTGCGGACAATGAAGGCCAGTTCTGGGTGGCACGGGCGCCTGGCATCGTCGCCGGGCTGAGCCTCAGGCCAGTGGAGGGTGGCCACTGGCTCACCGGCCTGTTTGTCGCACTGCAGGAACGCGGCAAGGGCGTGGCCGGGCAACTGGTCAACGCTGCACTGGCCGAGGCCGAGGGCAGCACCTGGCTGTTTTGCCATCCTGACCTGGTTGCGCTGTACGAGCGCCTCGGCTTCGAACACGCCGGCACGCTGCCGGAATCACTGGCAAGCCGCCTGCAACGCTACCAACGCAGCAAACAGCTGGTCGCCCTGGTGCGCACTCAGTCGTCGCTTGCGTCCAGCCCGGGGAACAGCACTTCGGTGTAGCCGAACTTGGCAAAATCCTGGATGCGCGACGGGTACAAGCGCCCGATCAGGTGGTCGCACTCGTGCTGCACCACCCGCGCATGGAAGCCGTCGGCAAAGCGATTGATCGGCGCGCCCTGCGGGTCGATGCCGGCGTAGCTGATGTGCTTGTAGCGTGGCACCACGCCGCGCAGGCCCGGCACCGACAGGCAGCCTTCCCAGCCGTCCTCGACCTCGGTGGTCAGCGGCGTGATCACCGGGTTGATCAGGATGGTCTGCGGCACCGCCTCGGCATCCGGGTAGCGCTCGCTGCGCTCGAAGCCGAAGATCACCAGCTGCAGGTCGATACCGATCTGCGGCGCCGCCAGCCCTACCCCGCCGACATGACGCATGGTCTCGAACATGTCGTCGATCAGTTGCTGCAGTTCGGCACTGCCGATCAGGTGCTCGGGTACCGGGGGGGCGATGCGCAGCAGGCGCTCGTCGCCCATCTTGAGGATGTCACGGATCATCTGGGGTTCGGCTCGGAAGGTTGCGGCTCTACGGGGTGCTCATGGCCGAGCACGGTGATGGTTTCCTTGGCCTTGGTGCCCTCGAAATCCTTCTCGCCAGGGTTCTTGCCCTCGGTCGACATGTGCTCGATCACGGCGTTCATTTCAGCGCCCAGCAGCAGCACGGCGGCGGAGATGTAAAAGTACAGCAGCAGCACGATGATTGCACCGATGCTGCCGTACATGGCGTTGTAGTCGGCGAAGGTCTTCACGTAGTAGGCAAAGCCCAGCGACGCAATGATCCAGACCACGACCGCCAGCACGGAACCCGGCGTGATGAAGCGAAACTTCTGTTTCACGTCCGGCATCACGTAATAGATCAACGCGACCGCCACCATCATCAGAATGATGATCGCCGGCCAGCGCAGGATCGTCCATACGGTGACCACCACTTCCTGCAGGCCGACCTGCGAAGCGATCCACTCCATCACCTGCGGCCCCAGTACCATCAATGCCGCTGCGGCAAGCAGCATGCCGGCGATGCCGACGGTGTAGATGATCGACAGCGGAATGCGCTTCCAGACCGGACGGCCTTCGGGCACGTCGTAGGCGGCATTCATGGCACTCATCATCAGGCGCACGCCGGCCGAGGCGGTCCACAAGGCAATGACGATACCCACCGACAACAAGCCGCCCTTGGATTGCTGCAACTGGTCGATCACCGGATTGACCTGCTCCAGCGCCTGGGGTGGCAGCACCAGCTCGGACTGCAGGCGTAACCAGGAGAAGAAATCCGGCAGGTGCAGGAAGCCGATCAGGGCAATGAGAAACAGCAGGAAAGGGAACAGCGAAAACAGCATCTGGTAAGCCATCGCAGACGCATAAGTGGACATCTCGTCATCGAGAAACTCATGAACGGTGCGTACCAGCACACGGTGCAAGGGCAGTCCGCGCAGGTCGGGGAAAATCATAGCGTCTCCTTTCGCCGCATGATCAGTACCGGCAGTCTAATAGACCACACGACTGATGTACCGCTCCCTACCATGATTGAAGAAAAATCCCTGCATAAAAAACGGCCCCGGCCTCATGAGAGACAGCCGGGACCGTCAGCGCATCATCAGGGCTTTTTCACCGCATCCTTGACGTTGCCCTTGATCTGCTGCGCCTCGCCCTTGAGCTCCTGGGCCTTGCCCTCGGCGCGCAGCTTCTCGTTGTCGGTGGCTTTGCCGACGCCTTGCTTGATATTGCCTACCGCTTCGTTAGCCAGGCCTTTCGCTTTGTCTTTAGTGCCGCTCATGGCAAATCTCCTGCAAGTGGAGACACGTGGACCGTGTCGACAGTCGGTGGACAGGGCCGCTTGCGCAGGAGTTTCAAACAATTTGCCCGGCTCGAGCCGAGCGGCGAATCTGCGGGCGAATACCGCACCAAATCACCCCCAAGGCGCTGTGCAATACCGACCGGCTGCCTAGAATCGCGGCAAACGGCAGCCCCAAGCAGGCTGCCATACGACAAGAACAACAGCTTTCGGATACCCGCACCCATGCGCCTCATGCCCTTGCTCACGGCCTTGCTGCCACTGCTGCCCTTGCCTGCACTCGCCGCCGCACCGGTCACTGAAACCTTGCAGGTCAACCGCTATTCCGACGACGGCCAGGCCGGCACGCTGCGTTGGGCCATCGAGACCAGCAACCAGAAACCCGGCCATTACCGAATCGAAATCGCCGCAGTCGGCCAGGCCCCCTATGTCATCCGCCCGACCCGCGCCCTGCCGGAAATCAAGGGGCCGGTGCGTATTACCGGCCTCCCCTGGGCACGCGACGGTCAGTACATCGCCATCGACGGCTCCAGCTACATCAAGGACCAGGGTGTACGCACCTGCCCCGGTGCCCTGCCCGGCCAGTTCGGCACCAATGTGCGCACCACCACCAACCCCGGGCTGGTGCTGCGTGATACCCAGGGCGTGCACCTGAGTGGCCTTGAGGTGCGCAATTTCTGCATCGGCATCCTGGTCAACCGCGCAAGCCTCAACGTCATCGAAGACAACCGCATCGTCGCCAACAAGGGCGGTGCCGGGATCATGCTCACCGGCGACGACGGTGCCGGCAACCCCACGGCCACCACCACAGTGAACAACAAGGTGCTGCGCAACCAGCTGATCGACAACGGCGACGGCCTGGAACTGACCCGCGGCGCGGCGTTCAACCTGGTGGCGGACAACCTGTTCCGCTCGACCGCAGCCAACCCCGAACCCTCCCAGGGCATCGAGATCCTGCTGGGCAATGACAACACAGTGGTGCGCAACCGCTTCGAGAACTACTCCGACGGCTTGCAGATCAACTGGGGCAAACGCAACTACCTGGGCGCCAATACCTTCAGCGGCAATTCGATCGGTGTCAGCGTGACCGGCGAAGGCAACATCCTCGATGGCAACCTGATTCATGGCAACCGTATCGGCGTAGCCCTGCGCCCGGAGCCGGACATCACCGCCACGCGCCTGAGCGGCAACCGCATCTGGGCCAACAGCCAGGACATCCGGCGCTGCGAGGCAGGCGGTTCCTGCGTGGCCAACCAGCGCACCGGGGCCATCGTCTTCGGTGTGCCGGCCCAGGCCCACGCCTTGTATGTCGGCTCGCGCGGCGTAGGTGCGGACCTGCCGGCGAAAGATCAGGCGATCATCTGCGATGCCCAGGGCGAGCCCAAGCCGTGTCAGCCGCTGCCCAACCACAATCAGTCGGCACCACGGCTGCTGGCGCTGGAAGGCAATGTGCTGCGTGGCGAGGTACAAGGGCCGGCGTCGAGCCTGCTGCGGGTCGAGGTGTTTGGCAATGCCCAGGCCGAGGGGACTGAAGCCGAGCAGTATCTTGGGGAAGTGCTGGTGAACAGCGATGAGAAAGGCCTGGCGCGGTTTGCCCAGCCCTTGGAAAACGCCGGTGAGCTGCGCAGCTTCACTGCGACCGTGACGACCACCGATGGGGCGACTTCCGAGTTGAGTCAGCCGATTCGTCGTTGAGGCAACTGGCCAATCGCCGGC
>NZ_BBIV01000046.1 GCF_000730665.1 Pseudomonas plecoglossicida NBRC 103162 = DSM 15088 | reverse complement strand
CCGGACTTGCGCAAGCGTCGTTGGTTGGGGTCAATCGAGAATAGCCGGCACAGCGCCTGCAACGTTGCAGTTTTACCGGAACCGTTAGGGCCAATCAGGAACGTAAGCTTTCGGAAATCGATAGTGACCGGCTCCGCGCCGAACGACTGAAAACCACACGCGCGCATCTGCTTAAGTATCAACGTTCGAATCCCTTCTGGCTAACCATGACCGGCGAGCCAGGATCTCAGGCACGTTCTGTATGAGTGACGCTGTAGCGGGCCAATCCTAGCTCAGGCCGTCGTCGCGCGGTAGCCAAATAGTGGCTCAGAAGTTTTCTGCAACTAGTCATGCCGACCGTAGCGGCAAGGATTAACTCAGCAACCTCAACCAGACCTTCGAGTTGCTGTCGGCTTGCCTAGGCCTTGCATGCTGAAAATGTGGAAAACCGCAGGATCCGGCGGCACGCATTAACGTTGAGCCGCCGGATCAAGATGGAACTAGGCAGGAAGCGACGCTGATAGGTTAGTTTGAATCTTCATTTCTACGCCTGTTCGCGGATTGCCCTCGGCACGGCTAACGGTCAAGTAGAAGCAGGCCAAGTAGACCTGCTCCCACCTGCGCCCTTAAGCGTATTCAGCTAGCGAACGTACTTTGCCACCTTCAAACTTCAGCAACTCACACCAAGGCTGGATGGTATTGAGCGCTTCGACAGGCGACAACTCGGCGTTTGAAACGTAGCTGATATGCAGCAAGTCACGGGCGCGGGTCATCGCAACATACAGCTTGGCGACATCAGCAGCATCAGTCGCTTCTTGCGGGCGAGTACTGGAGAGCGACTCAGCCACGCTAGCAAGGAATACAGTGCCAAATTCAAAACCTTTGGCGCTTTCTACGGTAGATACGCGTACTCCTGGGGCATCGATCGAAGCCTTGATGTCAACATGAGGTATGCCCGAGCGTTCCATGGCTTGAGTGACGTCACTTCGGAAGGCTCGCGACCGTGAGATCACGCAAACATCATCGAGCGCGTCATCGCCATGGACCTCCCTGATTTTGGTGATGGCGGAAATGACGTAGGCCAGTTCGTCCTCCTTGCTTTTGCAGCGGACGAGCCCTGGGCGCTCACCCCGCCGAACGGCAAAGTCAGGTGCCAACGGTTTCTGTTGTGAGTCTTCATCAATGTCCGAGAACTCGTAGTTGATGATCAACGCATACGCGGCCTGCAGGATCTCTTTGGTGTTGCGGTAGTTCTTCTTGAAAACACTCGCCCGGTTGAGCGTGATACCGAGCGTCTTCAGCGAAAAACCCCGCTTGTAGATAGTCTGCGCACCATCACCTACCAGGAAAAGACCATCTGGGGCTGTTTTCAGCAAATCACCAGCTTCCGTCCGGATCAACGACAGCATATGAATCTCGTTCTGGCTCAGATCCTGAACCTCATCGGCCAGGACAGCACGCCAGCGTTTGGTGCTCTTTTCACCCTGAGCACTCAGAAGGGTGATGGCGTCCTGCACGATGCCCTCAAAATCAGGTACACGGCCCTGTGCGATGATCTGTTCATAGGCTTGGAGGCCCTGCATGACCTGTTTGCGGGCAGGCTCCGCCAACGCTTTACCCCGACCGATGCGTCGGAATGATGACTTCACGTAGTTCGAGTAGTCAGATGGCAGCAATCGGGTGCGGATGTAACTCAGCTCTTCTCGCAAGAAATGCTTGAGGTCATGCGGGGACAATCGGCCAAGCGCAGACGCACCGGTATTGAACTCAGGCACGGCCTTGATAACCGCAGCCATCGCAGCATCGGTGTAAGACTCAACTGGCCTGCGGGTTGGATCGGGCTTCAGATCATGGACAAGATCACGCGCTAACGCCTGGATAGTCGTAACATGGATCAGCGAGCGTTCCGGGCCGCACAGGGACGTTACGAGCGAATTCAGCAGCTTGCGCATGCTGTCAGTCAGCGTCACCACCAGGACGTATTCGCCGTATTTTTTGGCCAAGAACTGAGCACGATGAACCAAGACACACGTTTTTCCGCTCCCGGAAACACCTCGCAAACGCGAAGGGCCTGCAAGGTCAGCGTGTGCGATCTTGCGCTGCTCAGGATGCAGGTACAGCATCCACTCTTCCCGGTTGGACGGGTCAGGCATGCCCTCTTCTTCTTTCCAGGTGTAGAAGGTTTCTGCGTTGATCGGCGCATTGACAGCTTCCCAGAGTTCAGTAGCAGTGGCCTCATGGGCCTGCTTGGCGTCCAGACGTAGACGTTGGCGAGCACCTTCCAGGTCGCCATGGTCGGCCATACCCAGCAGATCCGCCGCCAGCACAGCCGACTCGATATCCTGCTCCTTTTCGAACTTGTCCAAGATGCTGTTTGCTGCTTCACCCCAATCACCTTTAGTGACCCCCAGCAAAATCTGAATGGTCTCTGCGCGAAGTGTCGAACCTTTGAAGTCTTCGGCAGAGAACGTCGAAAGCAGCGGCTCATCCAGGACGTGCTCGGGTGTGTCTAACGAAACGTCGATGATCGGTGCTCGGATTGGCTCTTCCGCACTGGAGACCTGGATGAAGTCGATCTTGCCGTCAGAATCCTTACGCACCCATTTGTAACCTCGGTGCAACTCCAGCCAGGTATCGGAATCGGCATGGGAACCGACAAACAGCATGATCAGAAAATCTTCGGTACCGACCTTGTTGCGCTGCAGCACCAAACGGTAACCGTCGCCGAGTTCGTACTTCTCGCAGTCCAGGCGCGACTCACCATGTTTCGTGCGCTCCAGGCGAATTTGGTCGCTCAGGTTTGCTTGGGTGCAAGCGGCTTCAGCGCGTTGGGCCGCAGTTTTACCCACTTTGTCAGCTTTGCTGAGTTCTCGAAGCATTTTACGGAATGAGCGCGGGATGATGACCTGAGGCATAACCTTCCTTGATAAGTCGACGTGGATGTCAGACCGCCTGGAGCCTTCGCACGAGGCGTTGAGCTGGAATCGTGGCACATTGCTACGTTTACTTCGATGCTTTTAGTGTCAAATTGCCATTATTTAGACGAAAGTCGTACCCGCCAGCCGCGAAAAGCTGCCGTCGACTATCAGCGCATGAGGCACGAATCGAGAACGCAGTCGATGTGATGCGGGTCTTCCTTCGCTGAGTGGCAGAGAGGGGTTGGCGGGTGAATGTGGTCGGCGGGGCTATCGGGTTTCGCCGTGGCGTTGCGATTACTCGACACGGATAGGTAAGCGTCGACAATTCACGCTGGCCGATGGCACACGCCTGGACCTCAATACCGACAGCCGCGTGGATGTGACCTTCGACGCCGGCCGGCGCCTGATCCATCTGCACCAGGGCGAAATCCTGGTGGACACCGCCAAGGATCTGCGCCCGCTCAGCGTACGCACCGTTGCCGGCGATATCCTCGCCCTCGGCACCCGTTTCAGCGTGCGCCAGGACGCCGCCTCGACGCAGGTGGTGGTGGCCGCCCATGCCGTGGAAGTACGCACCCGTCGGTCATCTGAGAGGGTGCGCATCGATAGCGGTTACGGCATGCGCTTCAGCGCTGACAGCGTGGGGCCGCTGCGCGCCCTGCCCGCCGATGCACTGGCCTGGGTTCAAGGCATGCTGGTGAGCATCGATTGGCGTCTGGGCGATGTGGTCCACGAGCTGGCGCGCTACCGCCCCGGTTATCTCGGGTGTAACGCGCAAGTCGCCGAGCTGCGGCTGTCCGGAGCATTCAATCTCGATGACACCGACCTCGCCCTGCTCAGCCTGGAAGACGCCTTGCCGATCCGCGCACGGCGCATGACACGCTATTGGGTGCGTTTGGAGCCACTCGAACTTCATTCATGACCCGCGCAGACGCCCACACTCGACTTACTGAAAATATTTGTGGTCGTATCGACCACATCGGCGAAGCTGCTGCCCGCCTCGACCAAGATCGCATTGAGGTTGGCGACGGGACCTGGAAGAAGGCCCGCACCGGACCATCGGCTATCTCTGGTTCCGCACGGGCAAGGCACTGCCGCTGGTGCTGCAACAAAGCGAAGACCGTATCGAAGTCCAGGGGCGCTCGGCGCTGACGGTCGACGACGGCAACGCCTACCTCGCCGCCGGCCTTGCCGGACTGGGCGTGCTCTGGCTACCGTACTACATGGCCAGGCCGCACCTCGCCAGCGGCCCCTGGGGCTTCTCGAGTGATCGACCCAACGCCACTGCTCAACATGATCAGCGCAACCTCATTCACTCATGTTCAAGGCCCGAATCGAGTTCACCACTTGCTGCTGCGCATGATACGAAGACCTGACCAAAGGCCCCGAAGCCACGTTCGCAAACCCCATCGCCAACCCCTGCTCGGCAAACCAGGCAAAGGTATCCGGGTGCACGAACCGCTGCACCGGCAGATGACTGCGCGAAGGCTGCAGATACTGCCCCAAGGTCAGCATGTCGACCTGGTGCTCGCGCATGCGCTTCATCACCTCGATCACTTCCTCATCGGTTTCCCCCAGCCCCAGCATCAACCCCGACTTGGTCGGCACCGTCGGTACACGCTGCTTGAACCGCTCCAGCAGGTCCAGCGACCATTCGAAGTCCGACCCCGGCCGTGCTGCCTTGTATAGGCGTGGCACGGTCTCCAGGTTGTGGTTGAACACATCGGGCGGCTCCTGCTCGGTGATGGCCAAGGCCACGGCCATGCGACCCCGGTAATCCGGCACCAGGGTTTCCAGCTGGATGCCCGGCGACAGCTGGCGGATCTCGCGCAGGCAGTCGACGAAGTGCTGGGCGCCGCCGTCGCGCAGGTCGTCGCGGTCCACCGAGGTAATGACCACGTACTTCAGGCGCAGGTCGGCGATGGCGATGGCCAGGTTCTTCGGTTCATCGGCATCCAGCGGCTTGGACCGGCCATGGCCGACATCGCAGAACGGGCAACGTCGGGTGCAGATGTCGCCCATGATCATGAAGGTCGCGGTGCCGCCAGAGAAGCACTCGCCCAGATTCGGGCAGGAGGCTTCTTCGCACACGCTGTGCAGCTTGTGCTTGCGCAGCAAGGCCTTGACCCGCGCCACCTCCGGCGAGGTGGGAATTTCCACGCGGATCCAGTCGGGTTTGCGCGGCACCTCCTCCGTAGGCAGGATCTTCACCGGAATGCGCGCCACCTTCTCGGCGCCGCGCAGTTTCACCCCGGCCTGCAGCGGCTGCGGGCGCTTGGCGAGATGTTGCAGTTGCTCTGTGGACATGGCTGACTCCTGGCATTCGATGGTGTAGACCGCCAGCGCTGTGCTGACGGTCGCCGAGCTCTGCAGGGGGTCAGTCTGGATAGACGGGGAACTGCTTGCACAGCTCCGCCACGTGCCGGGCCACGTGAGCCTCGACGTCGGCATCGCCGAGGTGCTCGAGGATGTCGCAGATCCAGGTCGCCAGGGCGCGGCATTGCGGTTCCTGGAAACCACGGGTGGTCACCGCCGGGGTGCCGATGCGCAGGCCCGAGGTCACGAACGGCGACTGCGGGTCGTTGGGCACGGCGTTCTTGTTCACGGTGATGTGCGCACGGCCCAGTGCGGCGTCGGCGTCCTTGCCGGTGATGCCCTGGCGGATCAGGCTGACCAGGAACAGGTGGTTGTCGGTGCCACCGGACACCACGTCGAAACCGCGCTGCATGAAGATCTCGGCCATGGCCCGGGCGTTGTCGATGACCTGGCGCTGGTAATCCTTGAAGCCAGGCTCCAGGGCTTCCTTGAAGCACACCGCCTTGGCCGCGATCACGTGCATCAGTGGTCCGCCCTGCCCGCCTGGGAACACCGCCGCATTGAGCTTCTTCTCAAGATCCGGGTTGGCCTTGGCCAGGATCAGGCCGCCACGTGGGCCGCGCAGGGTCTTGTGGGTGGTGGTGGTGACCACGTCGGCGTAAGGCAGCGGATTGGGGTACAGCCCTGCTGCCACCAGGCCGGCGACGTGGGCCATGTCGACGAACAGGTAAGCCCCGACCTTGTCGGCGATCTGGCGAAAACGCGCAAAATCGAGGGTTTTCGAATAGGCCGAGAAGCCAGCCACGATCATCTTCGGCTTATGCTCGACAGCCAGGCGCTCGACTTCGTCGTAGTCGATCAGGCCGTTGGTATCGATGCCGTATTGCACGGCGTTGTACAACTTGCCCGAGGACGACACCTTGGCGCCGTGGGTCAGGTGGCCGCCATGGGCCAGGCTCATGCCCAGCAGCGTGTCCCCGGCCTGCAGCAAGGCCAGGTAGACCGCCGCATTGGCCTGGGAGCCCGAGTGCGGCTGGACGTTGGCGTAGCCGGCACCGAACAGCTGCCTGGCGCGGTCGATGGCCAGTTGCTCGACTACATCGACGTGCTCGCAACCGCCGTAGTAGCGCTTGCCTGGGTAGCCTTCGGCGTACTTGTTGGTCAGCTCGGTGCCCTGGGCCTGCATCACCTGGGGGCTGGTGTAGTTTTCCGAGGCGATGAGCTCGATGTGGTCTTCCTGGCGCTGCACTTCGCGGCTGATGGCGGCGGCAAGTGCCGGGTCGAAATCGGACAGGGTCAGGCTCTTGTGGAACATGGGTGTGATTCCTTCTTGTTGGTTCAACAGGATCAGGCGTCTTGATAGCTCGACAGCGGCGGGCAGGCACAGGCCAGGTTGCGGTCACCGTAGACGTTGTCCACGCGCCCCACCGGCGGCCAGTACTTGCCGTCGCGCAGCTCGGCCAGCGGGTATGCCGCCAGCTCCCTGGCATAGCGATGCGGCCATTCACCGACCAGTTCGCGGGCGGTATGCGGGGCGTTCTTCAGCGGGTTGTCGAGCGGGTCGAGGGTGGCGTTTTCCATCGCGCGTATTTCCTCGCGGATGCAGATCATCGCGGCGCAGAAACGGTCCAGTTCTTCCCTGGATTCACTCTCGGTCGGCTCGACCATCAGCGTGCCAGCCACCGGGAAGGACATGGTCGGGGCGTGGAAGCCGAAGTCGATCAGGCGCTTGGCCACGTCCTCGACGCTGATGCCGCTGGTGTCCTTGAGTGGACGCAGGTCGAGGATGCACTCGTGGGCCACCAGGCCGTTCTCGCCGGTGTACAGCACCGGGTAGTGTTCCTCCAGGCGCCGGGCGATGTAGTTGGCATTGAGGATCGCCAGCTGGGAGGCGCGCTTGAGCCCTTCCCCGCCCATCATGCGGATGTACATCCAGGTAATCGGCAGGATGCTGGCACTGCCATAAGGCGCCGCACTGACCGCGCCCTGCGGGTTCGGCAGGTGGCCATGGCCTGGCAGGAACGGCGCCAGGTGCGCCTTGACGCCGATCGGGCCGACGCCTGGGCCGCCGCCACCGTGGGGGATGCAGAAGGTCTTGTGCAGGTTCAGGTGCGACACGTCGCCGCCGAACTTGCCAGGGGCGCACAGGCCGACCATGGCATTCATGTTGGCGCCATCCAGGTACACCTGGCCGCCGTGCTCGTGAATGATGTCGCAGATGCGGGTGATGGCATCCTCGAACACCCCATGGGTCGAGGGGTAGGTGATCATCAGCGCCGCCAGTTGGTCCTTGTGCTGCGTCGCCTTGCGCTGCAGGTCGGCGACATCGACGTTGCCACGCGCGTCGCAGTCGACCACCACCACCCGCATGCCGGCCATCTGCGCCGTGGCCGGGTTGGTACCGTGGGCCGACGAAGGAATCAGGCACACATCGCGCTCCGCCTCGCCGCGGCTGGCGTGATAGGCGCGAATGGCCAGCAGGCCGGCGTACTCGCCCTGGGAACCGGCATTGGGCTGCAGGGACATGGCGTCATAGCCGGTGGCTGCACAGAGCATGGCCTCCAGTTCATCGGTCAACTGGCGGTAGCCCAAGGTCTGCTCGGCCGGGGCGAACGGATGCAGGGCGCCGAACTCGGGCCAGGTGATCGGGATCATTTCACTGGCGGCGTTGAGCTTCATGGTGCACGAGCCCAGCGCGATCATGCTGCGGTCCAGGGCCAGGTCCTTGTCGGCCAGGCGGCGCAGGTAGCGCATGAGTTCGGTTTCGCAGTGGTAGCGGTTGAACACCGGATGCTGCAGGAACGGGCTTGCGCGCAGCAGCGGTACGGGCAAGCAATCGCCACTGCCTGCGGCCAGGGCGGCGAAGTCCGGAAGCGCTTGGCCCGCTTCGGCAAAGACCTGCCACAGGGCCTCTACACTGGCCTGTTCACAGGTTTCATCCAGCGACATCCCCACCCGCAGTTCGTTGATCGGGCGCAGGTTCAGGCGCGCCGCGCTGGCGGCAGCCAGCACATCGGCCACAGGCCTGGCCGTGACCACGCTGACGGTGTCGAAGAAGTGCACCTGCTCGACCTTGTGCCCTAGCTGTTTCAGCCCTAGCACCAGGATCGCGGTCAGCCGATGCACGCGCCGGGCGATCTGCACCAGGCCCTCGGGGCCGTGGTAGACCGCGTACATGCTGGCGATGTTGGCCAGCAGCACTTGCGCGGTGCAGATGTTGCTGGTGGCCTTCTCGCGACGGATGTGTTGCTCGCGGGTCTGCATGGCCAGACGCAGGGCAGGCTTGCCGAAGCGGTCGACGGAGATGCCGACCAGGCGCCCGGGCATGTCGCGCTTGAATGCATCGCGCGTGGCAAAAAACGCCGCGTGCGGCCCGCCGAAGCCCAGCGGCACACCGAAGCGCTGGGCGCTGCCCAGCACCATGTCGGCACCGAACTCGCCCGGCGGGGTCAGCAAGGTCAGAGCCAGCAGGTCGGCGGCTACGGCCACCAGGGCGCCAGCGGCATGGGCGCGTTGCACCAGAGCGTTGTGGTCGGTAATGGCGCCGGTGCTGGCCGGGTACTGCAGCAGCAGGCCGAAGTATCCGTCCAGCGCCTGGTTTTCCAATGCGGCTTCATCACCGACCACCACTTCGATGCCCAGCGGCTGGGCTCGGGTGCGTAATACATCGAGGGTTTGCGGGTGGCAATGACAGGAAGCGAAGAATGCCGGCGCCTTGTTCTTCGCCAGGCGCTTGCAGAAGGTCATGGCCTCGGCGGCGGCGGTGGCTTCGTCGAGCAACGAGGCGTTGGCGATTGGCATGCCGGTGAGGTCGCTGACCAGGGTCTGGAAGTTCAGCAACGCTTCAAGGCGGCCCTGGGAAATTTCCGCTTGATAAGGGGTGTAGGCCGTGTACCAGGCGGGGTTCTCCAGCAGGTTGCGCAGGATCGGCGTCGGGGTGTGGCACGGGTAATAGCCCTGGCCGATGTGGTTGGTAAACAGCTGGTTTTTCGCAGCGATGGCCTTCAATGCAGCCAGGGCCTCTGCCTCGCCCTGCCCTTTGGACTGCTCGAGCACGCTGCTGCCCTTGATGCTGTCAGGGATGACGCTGTCGATCAGGGCTTGGAGGGAATCATGGCCGACGAGCGCCAGCATGGCGTCGATATCGCCCTGGCGTGGGCCGATATGGCGGGCGATGAATTCGTTGTCGGTGCCCAGCGGGATGGATGCGGTGGTCATGGCAGCACCCTGGCTCAGGCGTTGTCGGCCAGGAAGCGGTCGTAGCCTTCCTGATCCATCAAGATGTCGAGGTCGGCAGGGTCTGCCACCTGGATGCGAAAGAACCAGCCCTCCTGCATCGGCGAGCTGTTGATCAGTTCCGGGTCGTCGGCCAAGGCCTGGTTGACCGCCACTACCTGGCCGTGCAGCGGCATGGTGATATTGCTGGCGGCCTTCACTGACTCCAGCACGGCCACTTCCTGGCCCTCCCCGTACTGACCCAGTTCGGGGAGTTGCACGAAGACCACGTCACCGAGGGCTTCCTGCGCATAACTGGTGATGCCCACGGTCAGTTCCCCGGTCGCTTCCAGACGCAGCCATTCGTGTTCGGGCGTAAAACGCAGTGTGCTCATGGATCTTCCTCTCTTGTTATCAGGTGGGTCCTGGTGCAGGACTGACTGATACAGAGCAAGGGCGATGCCAAGTCAATAAAACCCAAATATATCAATACGTTAGAGTTTTTTCGCTCCATCCCATGTCGCCGGGCCGGAGCGAATCCGCTCCACTGCAGCTTCCCGGCTGCCAGCCCCGACGGGGCAAGCCAATGGACGCGCGGAGCACGCCCGACTGGAGCACGATCACTCCAGTGGAACGTATTGACACCAGGCCGCCTAGGTGGCCCGGTTGGCAATGCCGTATTTGCGCAAGCGTTGGCCAATGGCCGTGTGCGAAGTCTGCAGTCGCAGGGCCAATTGACGGGTCGAGGGGTAAGACGCATACAGTTTTTCCAGCAGGGACTTTTCGAACCCCTGCACCGCCGCCTCCAGGCTGACGATCTCTTGTGCCTCGGACTGCTGGCTGTTCAAGGCAGTGCCGGCCAGCTCCAGGTCGTCGCAGTCGATCACCTCCCCTTCGCTGATGGCCGCCGCGCGGAAGATCACGTTCTGCAGCTGCCGCACGTTGCCCGCCCAGCGATTGCCCAGCAGCAGCGGATGGGTGGCCAGCGCCAGCCGGCAAGGCGAGCGTTGTATCTGCGCACAGGCCTGGCGCAGGAAGTGCTCGGCCAGCAGCAGGATGTCCTTGCCGCGCTCGCGCAGGGGCGGCACCTTCACGTTGAGCACGTTGAGGCGGTAGTAGAGGTCCTCGCGGAAGCTGGCGTCGACCACCATGTCTTCCAGGTTGCGGTGGGTGGCGCACACCACCCGCACATTCACCCGCACCTCGCCGCCGCCACCGACCCGGCGAAAACTGCCGTCATTGAGAAAGCGCAACAGCTTGGCCTGCAGGTAAGGTGACATCTCGCCCACTTCATCGAGAAACACCGTACCGCCATCGGCCAGCTCCAGCAGGCCCGGCTTGCCACCGCGCTGGGCACCGGTGAAGGCGCCGGCGGCATAGCCAAACAGTTCGCTCTCGGCCAGGCTCTCTGGCAACGCTGCGCAATTGAGCGCCAGGAACGACGCATCGCGCCTGGCACTGAGCGCATGGCAGGCACGGGCCACCAGTTCCTTGCCGGTACCGGTCTCGCCCTGGATCAGCAGCGGTGCCTCAAGGCTTGCCACTTTCTGCAGGCGCACCTTGAGCTCCTTGAGTGCCGTCGAATCCCCCAGCAGCGCCTGCAGTCCGTCGGTATGGTCATGCAGCAACGACGCAAGGCGCTCGCCCATGCGGCTTGGCGGGTAGAGGGTCAGCAGGCCACCCACCAGGGCATCCGCCCCGCCGCTGATGGGCGTGGCTTCCAGCAACAATGTCTGGCCCTGCAGGCTGACCTCGCACATGGGCAGGCGAAAGCCTTTGTCGATCAAGGTCTGCGCCAGATCCACCTCGGCGAACAGGCGCGACAGCGGTTCACCGGCAGGCTCACGGCCGAGCAGGCTGACCAGGGTGGGGTTGGCCAGCAGCACATGGCCACCAGGGTCCACCGCCAGCACCGGGTCGCCCATGGCCGCCAGCAGCGCCTCCAACTGCAGGCGCCGGCGATGCCCGGGCAGGAAGTCGACCAGCTCGACCGCCTGCACGCCGACCACCCGCAACAGTGCATCGTGGAGCTCGTCGAGCACGATCGGCGACAGCGTCGGGGCATCGATGTAGACGTTCGGCGGAATCATTTCAACCGCGTCCAGGTTGAGGTTGCGCGACCCCAGCAGTGCCAGGATTTCCTGGGTGATACCGACGCGGTCGATGAAGTTTACGTGGATTCTCATCAAGGCTCCCTGCTTCGCAAACGACCACAGGGGGCCGGCGCACATTGCGCCGTCCCCCTGTGCAAGACGTGAATGTGGCGATCAATCCGCTTCGAGCGACAACTGCACGTTCCCCTGTTTCTTCTGGCGGATGGAGCGGTAGGACAGGCCTAGCACGGCAAACCACACCGGCACCAGGTACAGCGCCAGGCGCGTATCGGCTTCCAGCGCCAGCAAGCCAAGAATGAAGGCGAAGAACGCCAGGCAGACCCAGCACATCAGCGTGCCGCCTGGCATCTTGTAGGTCGAAGCGCGGTGCAGTTGCGCGCGCTGCTTGCGGTAGGTCAGGTACGACAGCAGGATCATCGACCAGACGAACATGAACAGGATGGCCGACACCGTGGTGATCAAGGTGAAGGCGTCGAGCATGTTCGGCATCAGGTAGATGACCAGCGCGCCCGCTGCCAGGCAAACACAGGAGAAGATCAGGCCATTGGAGGGGACGGCGCGGCTGGACAGCGTGCCGAACTTGCCAGGTGCATCACCCTCCATCGCCAGGCCGTAGAGCATCCGGCTGGTCGAGAAAACGCCGCTGTTGGCCGAAGACGCGGCCGAGGTCAGCACCACGAAGTTGATGACCCCCGCTGCCGCTGGCAGGCCGGCCAGCATGAACAGTTCGACGAAGGGGCTCTTGTTGGCCACCACATCACGCCAGGGTGTCACGACCATGATGGCGATCAGCGCCAGTACGTAGAAGACGATGATGCGCACGGGAATGGAGTTGATGGCCCGCGGCAGGTTGCGTTCCGGGTTCTTGGTTTCAGCCGCGGTGGTGCCCACCAGCTCGATGCCGACGAATGCGAACACCGCAATCTGGAAGCCGGCGAAGAAGCCCATGGCGCCATGGGGGAACATCCCTTGGTCGTTCCACAGGTTGGCCAGCGACGCGGCATGGCCGACCGGCGACTGATACGCCGCGGCCACCATGTACATGCCGGTACAGATCAAGGCACAGATGGCGACGATCTTGATCATGGCGAACCAGAACTCCAGTTCGCCGAACAGTTTCACCGTGAGCAGGTTGAGCGACAACAACAGCGCGACACAGGCCAGTGCCGGCAACCACAACGGTATGTCAGGGAACCAGAACTGCGAATAGGCGGAGATGGCAATCACATCGGCAATACCGGTTACGATCCAGCAGAACCAGTAGGTCCAGCCAGTGAAGAACCCTGCCCAGGGCCCCAACAGGTCGGCCGAGAAATCGATGAAGGACTTGTACTTCAGATTCGACAGCAACAGCTCGCCCATCGCCCGCATGACGAAGAACAGCATGAAGCCGATGATCATGTAGACGAAGATGATGGACGGCCCGGCCAGACTGATGGTCTTGCCTGAACCCATGAACAGGCCAGTGCCGATGGCACCACCGATGGCGATCAATTGGATGTGGCGGTTGGAAAGACTGCGCTTGAGTTCGGGCTCTTCGCCATCCGGTGGACGGCGACCCCTAGTGGAGTCAGTCATCGTGTATTCCCTTGGAGGTTTAATTGTTTTTATAACTTCGCAAGTTCACCCGCCTGAACTGGACAGGGAGACTTGCCAACCCAGCGAGACCCAAGGGACGGAGCAAGCAATGTGCCAGGCAGGCAACACCGCTGAAATCGGGGGGGGTTATCAATTTGACGCTGTTTTGACTGGAACGTAGTCACTCCACGAACCCGGCCCGTTCAGGGGCTACGACGGCGTGAAAGCCCATGATTGCTAGGCTTGCACGCAGTGTATCGATATCGATCCAGTGGAGCGGTTTGTGTCCGACCAGGGCGGGTTCGTCCCCCCCCCGACAGCTTGGTGCATCACGTAAAGACGCACCCTTTGCGTCTTGCCGTGATGCGCTGACATTGACGATCAGATCGTCACATCTTGCCCACGCGTTCGTCCGGCGTTTCACAGCGTACCAATGGATTTACCGGAGTACTGCCAAGCACCTTGTGATCGACGTGATCTACCCAAATGCCGTCGACGAAGATGTTGAACCTCAAGCCTTGCGGAATGTGGGACAACGTCACATCCACCGCAGACCCGCTCACTTGAATACGCTCCACAACCTTGCGCGACAACGGCAGTACATTGGCCGTCGGCGTCTTCAGCATGCGATAGCCATACTCGAACTTGACGTGACCCGCATCATCGGACACCAGTTGAGTCACCGATGGGTCGAGCAAATTCGATACGCCCAGCAATGACAATGACTCGCCCTTGCGGCGAGCGGTGAAGCCGAGTGTCGTTGAATCAACAGTCAAGCGCATGGTCAGACGGTTCGCATTGGCAGCAGCCAGCCGTTCGAGACTCTCCTGGATATCGGCATATTCCGCATCGTCAAGCGGTGCGGGTATCGCGGCACGGCTCGGCCGGTCGATTCGGGCCACCCTGCCAGCCACCGGCGCACCCAGCAGCTTGTCGAGCACTCCACGGGAGTCGTGCTTGCCGTCGAGGGTGGAGTCTCTGGTGTTCTCGAAACAGTTTTCCTTGATCAGACCCAAGGCGAACAAGGTCTCATCGGTCAACATGCGGTAATTGTCACCCAGACCTACGGCATAGGACGCTCCCACATCCGAATGGGCACCTGGCAGGTACAGCGTGTTGATCCGGGGCACAAAAGCGTCCGCCATTGCCTCGCGCGCCGTCGGCATGTCGATGTCGACCGGGAAAAGCGGCCGTGCCTCGTCACGGGCTACAAAATGCAGCGAGTAGTTGACGGTGCCAGGCAAGCCCAGTCGCACGCCGCTGTAGGGGCCCGTGGATACGCTGTCATACAGCAAGGCGTAGAATCGCAACGAGGCATGGCTTGCGCCTTGCTTGCGCTGCCTTTCACGCCATTGCTCGTCCACGATGTTCATGAAGTGACGGGCGCTTGCCGCCCCACGACTGAACCCTGTCACGAACACCCTGATCTCGCTGTTCGGCTCTACTTGCAGCACCTGATCGATCTGCGCAAACAACGTCTTGCTTGCACGTTCGGCAGTGCTGACCATCGAGCGCCCCAGCGCCGCGTCGAAAGCATCAATGCGCTTGCCCTGCATACCCACACCGGGATAGTAGTGCATCCCCGGCACTCTCTCGGCAATGTAGGAAACGATAGTCTGGCGTTCTCCCTCAGGAATGCGCTGTTGATCGTTGAGGGTGCCATCAAAGGCATAACCGAGGACTATCGGCGGTCGATCGGGTTGATCCTGATGAAAGATATTGGGAGCAAATACCTGGTACTGGGCATCCTCGATCAGCTTGTGATCGCTGGGCCCCACGGGTATGGATGCGCCCCCCGAAAACAAGCCGGTGCACCCGCTGGCGGTGAGAATCCCAGCCAACAGGACTAGGTTTGACAACTGAGAACGACGTTTGCGTTGCATTGCTTTCCTAGGCGTTGGTTTTCCTTGACCTCGCCATGATATCAAAACGACATACTTTACTCGAACCTAATGGTCGGCCCGTTGCCCGGCCCATGGCTGGCATTGTCTTCAGCCATCTGATGGCGATGAGCTCGGTCACTGCGTGCGGTGCGTGAGCCCGGATGGAAAACGATGGGCTTTCGCCCCCGGCAGCCGGACAGATCCGATTGCACTGTTATCCACCGGGAGCACCAGCGCCTAGTGCGGATGTTGAACAGATAGCGCTGCAGCGCGACCGACACTCAGTCGACAGCTCGGCCAGGCGCTGCCAATTCATCGCATCGAGGATGCGCAACTGCCGCTGCACATCGTTCCACCCCTGTGCCCGGTGGACGTCTCGGTGTTCGATTTCGACCAGACCGACTCGCTGCTGGCACGTGCGTACGAGCAGACGCTCTGATGGCTGGCGAACCAAGGTCCCGGGTGCCCTCACCGTTCACGCTCACGCCCATGAGCACTGAAGGATGGCGCGTTCAGCGAAGGACGCTGTAGATCGCGGAAACAATCTGCATCGTAGCTTGTTCAATCGATCCTTCATTTCTGCATAGTACCCAACCATGATCAGCGGCCGCTCGCTCGAACGCCTGGGTACTGGCGACTTGTTCTTCCAGCTTGAACATTACCGTACTGCTCAGCCCACGCGGTCGTGCCGCCGCCCTCGCCCACGAAATAGCCGGGTCGGTGACAACCCCGACATGCAGGTCCGGCACTTGCACGTTTCGATCGATGTTCAACTGCAGGATCTCGGCAAACGGGAGCATGCGGCGAAATGCGGCATCGGAGGGGTACCAGCGGTCGATCAGGATGATGCTGTCGGCTGGCTGCCTGGTCAGCACGTGCTGGGAAATCCAGGTGCGGCTATCGGCAAATCGCTGGCAAACCTCCAGCTCCAGATCCGGGCTGGGATGCCTGACGAGTTGATTGACCAGGGCCATGGTTTCACCCCTGAAGGGATCGCTTTTCTTCTCGCAAAGCCGGATCACCTTCTTGTTGTCCGCCCTCAGCGCTGCCGTAACGGCTTCCAAAAGCGTGGTCTTGCCGGTGCCCTTGGGCCCGTCGAACGAAATAAACAGCGGACGAGTCATTCTTCAACATGCGATTGAGACTGGGAAACCAGCGTTTGCGGGGAAGCGGGCTGACCGAGATACCGGACCACCCGCTTCTGCTGGTGCGGCGTTAGCGCCCGAGCATGACTGTTTGCAGTCGCGTCTGCGCCTGCTGGACAGTCTTGGCCTGGGTGTTCAGGTCCGCCAGCATAGCATTGAGCTCAGCCTGAACCTTGGGATCCGACACTTTGACGATCGGTCCGTTGATTTCGATCTTGGCCTTGTTGGCGTCCACGTAGTCGGCGATCTTCAGGCTGCTGTCGAGGGTGCCGTTGATCTGCGGCAGCACTTCCAGGAAGGTATCGGCCGGCACGCTGACAGTGCGTTCGAAGGCCTTGTCGTAGACGACCTTGAGGTCTTCCGGCTGCTTGAGCTGGGCGTGCGCGGTGTCGGCCTTGGCCTTCTGCTCCTGCAGCTGGCTGCCCATGTCGTTCAGGCCGGTCTGCACCGCCTTGATGTCGTCCCGGCGGGCGGTGACATCGTTCAGCGAGCGGATCGCGCCTTTTTGCAGCAGGTTGCCCAAGGGCTTCACGGCGGTATCCATGGCGCCATTGAAGTCAGTGATGACCGCATAGTGATCGCTGTAGGGGCCGAACGCTTGCGTCTGGTCGGTGGTCAGCTTGGGCACGTGGACGCCTGGCTTGTCGACGATACGGGTCTGCAGGAATTCGCTGAGACGTTCATGTCGGTGAATCTCCTGAGGGTAAAGTAGGCGCCAACCGCCACAGAGCGCGGCGTGGCGGAAGAAGGATAGTGCTCAATGCCAGTGGATCCAACCATTCAGTCATGACGGCTATAGCAATAATGTCGAACACTTCACTTTCAGGCCGTCTATAGATCTACTCAAAAGTGTCGTCACTCTCGGCAAGGAAACTTGCATGGCCCGCGCAAAAAAAACCACCTCATCCGGCCCGAAGAACCTGCAGAGCACGTGCAAACCACTCTGCCACAACTTGCCTCGACCGGTACGGCAACTCTCCCCCTCCGTGACGGTGGATCCGCGCCGGGCCTCTGCCATTCTGAGGACGTCCAGCAAATGGGCGAACGGCACGGTGCTTCACTATTGTTTCTTTGGCAAAGGGTCCCGATATGCGGTTCCTAAAGCCCAAGCGGATGCTATTCGCGATGCGTTCAAGAAATGGAAAGCCATCGGCATAGGTCTTGAGTTCAAGGAGGTCAAGCAACTGAGCGAAGCCGAAGTCCGCATTGGTTACTCGACTGCCGACGGGGCCTCTGCCTCTGCAGTCGGACGCGATGTCCTGCATGTGCCCCTGACCGAGCCGACAACAGTTTATGGGTGGGACCTCACCACACCTTACGGGCGCAGTACTGCGCTTCACGAGATCGGGCATGTCATTGGCATGGAGCATGAGCATCAGAATCCCTTTGCCGGAATCACATGGCATGAACAGGCCGTGTATGAAGCGTTGGCAGGTCCACCCAATCATTGGGACCGTGCTACGACGTATCACAACATATTGGAAAAGTTGACGCCGCAGCAGGTCAATGGCTCTGCCTGGGACCCTGACTCGATCATGGAATACGAGTTTCAACCCGGCCTGATCGACGAACCGCAACACTACGATGTCCATGGTCTGTTTCCGCCTGGCGTACTCTCCAACGCAGACAAGGAATGGGCGCGCAACTGGTATCCGCCATTGTCGGCCGCGTTGAAACAACTCGAATGCGCCGAGCCATTGACCGTTGCCCTGGCCGCCGGCAAGCAGATCGATTACATGATCGTACCTGCCGAATCCAGGCGTTACCGTATCGAGACCAAGGGCGCTTCCGACTCGCTGCTTGTCCTGTTCGAAGACATCGGAGGCGACCCCAGATACCTGGCTGGAGACGATGATAGTGGCGAGGATCGAAATGCTGCGATCAGCTACAAGCTCTTCAAAGGGAGAAAGTACATTGTCAGGGTTCGCCTGTATTATCCAGGCCAGTCGGGAAAGTTGACGGTGATGTATATCTGAGCACGCGGCCCCCACTACACTGAACCGCCTCTAGTTTGATAGCCCTCTGCGAGCCTTCCGTCTTCCAGAAACCCTCTAAGATCCCGCGCCGCTCCCCTGTGAGATTGCAATCCAGGCTGGCCGGAACGCGCAATTGATCGAATACCTGCCCATTCGAACAGTCAGACATTTCCTCTTACCCTGAAGTACCTCATCCACAGAGCCTTGGACCCAGCGCCTGTTTCGGCACCCGTCTGCGGTCGGCCGACGCCCTTTTGCCAATGGAAAGCTGCGCCTTGCCGGCGGGGGCGATGCCTTGGAATGTGTCAACAATCCTATTGCGCTTAGCAATATTTCCTTATAGATTTCGCCTCATTGCGTGAATGTGTCGACAATCGATCATTCAACAAGGTTTTCAGGAGCAAGGTGTGTTCGGTGTAGCCACGGGTGGTCACCCTCGGAAGCCGAGACCTTGCGCCTGTTTTATCCAGGTAACGGACCTCCGCTACCTCACCTCGCGTGCCCAAGACCGCGCACTACCCGCAGGAGATTGCCGTGCTCCAAGCCTATGAACGTCACGTCCAAGAGCGCGCCGAGGAAGGCCTGCCGCCCCTCGCGCTGAGCGCCGAACAAACCGCAGGCCTGGTCGAGCTGCTGAAAAACCCGCCGGCCGGCGAAGAAGCCTTCCTCGTAGACCTGATCACCAACCGCGTTCCGCCAGGCGTGGACGAAGCTGCCTACGTCAAGGCCGCCTTCCTGTCCGCCGTGGCCAAGGGCGAGACCCAGTCGCCGCTGATCGACCGCAAGCACGCTGCCGAGCTGCTGGGCACCATGCAAGGTGGCTACAACATCGAGACGCTGGTCGCGCTGCTGGATGACGCCGAACTGGGCGCCGTCGCGGCGCAACAGCTCAAGCACACCCTGCTGATGTTCGACGCCTTCCACGATGTGGCCGAAAAAGCCAAGGCGGGCAACGTCCACGCCAAGGCCGTGCTGGACTCGTGGGCTGCCGGCGAGTGGTTCACCTCGCGCCCGGCCATCGCCGACAAGTACACCCTGACCGTATTCAAGGTGCCTGGCGAAACCAACACCGACGACCTGTCCCCTGCCCCGGACGCCTGGTCGCGCCCTGACATCCCGCTGCACGCCCTGGCCATGCTGAAAATGGCCCGCGACGGCATCGAGCCCCGGCAGCCAGGTTCGGTCGGCCCGCTGGCCCAGATCGAAGCGGTCAAGGCCAAGGGCTTCCCGGTCGCCTACGTCGGTGACGTGGTCGGTACCGGTTCCTCGCGCAAATCCGCCACCAACTCGGTGCTGTGGTTCTTCGGCGACGACATCCCGAACGTGCCGAACAAGCGCGCCGGTGGCTTCTGCTTCGGCAACAAGATCGCGCCGATTTTCTACAACACCATGGAAGACGCAGGTGCCCTGCCCATCGAGTTCGACGTCTCGAACCTGCACATGGGTGATGTGATCGACGTCTACCCGCATGCCGGCAAAGTCTGCAAACACGGCAGCGAAGACGTCATCACCCGCTTCGAGCTGAAGACGCCGGTGCTGCTGGACGAAGTGCGCGCCGGTGGCCGTATTGCGCTGATCATCGGCCGTGGCCTGACCGCCAAGGCGCGAGCCGAACTGGGCCTGGCGCCTTCGGACCTGTTCCAGCAGCCTGAAGCACCGGTACAAGCCACCAAGGGCTTTACCCTGGCGCAGAAAATGGTCGGCAAGGCGTGTGGCGTGGCCGGTATCCGTCCGGGCACCTACTGCGAACCGAAGATGACCACCGTCGGCTCCCAGGACACCACTGGCCCGATGACCCGCGACGAGCTCAAAGACCTGGCGTGCCTGGGCTTCGCCGCCGACCTGGTGATGCAGTCGTTCTGCCACACTGCGGCCTATCCGAAGCCTGTGGATGTGAAAACCCATCACACCCTGCCGGACTTCATGCGCACCCGCGGTGGTGTCTCCTTGAACGTTGGCGACGGCATCATCCACAGCTGGCTGAACCGCATGCTGCTGCCGGACACCGTCGGCACCGGTGGCGACTCGCACACCCGCTTCCCGATCGGCATTTCGTTCCCGGCCGGTTCCGGCCTGGTGGCCTTCGCTGCCGCCACCGGCGTCATGCCGCTGGACATGCCTGAGTCGGTGCTGGTGCGTTTCAAGGGCAAGCTGCAGCCTGGCATCACCCTGCGTGACCTGGTCCATGCCATCCCGTACTACGCCATCCAGCAAGGCTTGCTGACCGTCGAGAAGAAAGGCAAGAAGAACGCCTTCTCCGGCCGCATCCTGGAGATCGAAGGCCTGGATGACCTGAGCGTCGAGCAAGCGTTCGAACTGTCCGACGCTTCGGCCGAACGTTCCGCTGCCGGTTGCACCATCAAGCTGCCAGAGAAGGCCATCGCCGAGTACCTGCGTTCGAACATCACCCTGCTGCGCTGGATGATCGGCGAAGGCTACGGCGATGCGCGTACCCTGGAGCGCCGCGCCCAGGCCATGGAGGCCTGGCTGGCCAAGCCTGAGCTGCTGTCGGCCGACGCCGATGCCGAATACGCCGAAATCATCGAGATCGACCTGGCCGAGATCAAGGAGCCTGTGCTCTGCGCGCCGAACGACCCGGATGACGCCCGTTTGCTGTCGACCGTCCAGGGCCAGAGCATCGACGAAGTGTTCATCGGTTCGTGCATGACCAACATCGGTCACTTCCGCGCCGCCGGCAAGCTGCTGGACAAGGTCGAGGGCGGCATTCCGACCCGTCTGTGGCTGGCCCCGCCGACCAAGATGGACGCCCACCAGCTGACCGAGGAAGGCTACTACGGCATCTTCGACAAGGCCGGTGCGCGCATGGAAATGCCAGGCTGTTCGCTGTGCATGGGTAACCAGGCACGTGTGCAGACCGGTTCGACCGTGGTCTCCACCTCGACCCGCAACTTCCCGAACCGCTTGGGCGATGCTACCAACGTGTACCTGGCATCGGCCGAACTGGCCTCGGTCGCTTCGATCATCGGCAAGCTGCCGACGGTCGAGGAGTACATGCAGTACGCCAAGGACATCGACAGCATGGCTGCCGACGTCTACCGCTACCTGAGCTTCGATCAGATCGCCGAGTACCGTGAAGTGGCTGCCAACGCCAGGATCCCGGTGGTCCAGGCGTAATTGCCAGCAAGCTGTAAAAAAGCCCCGGCAGAAATGCCGGGGCTTTTTCATGGCTATTTCGGGCCCTGTGCGGTCGGCGTGGGAGCCGGCTTGCCGGCGATGAGGCTGGGGTGGGCACAGACCTGTTGACCTGTCAGGGCCCTATCGCCGGCAAGCCGGCCCCCACAAGTACGGCGCAGTCAACCCGTTCAGTGAGTCCTGGGGACAGATTACCGGTACTTGTCGAGATGCGTTTCAGGGCCATCCTTGGCCACAGCTTGCGCTTTGCCATAGCTATCCATCAGGCACTTGTATTCGGGGCAGACGTGATCCGCGAGGATTTCAGCGAAGCGCGAGCCTTCTGGGCGGTTCCAGGTCTGCATCAGTTCGGCGACGATCGCGAAGGTATCGGTGGGGATCGCACCGGCCTGCGTGACCCGCGCGATGGTGGTGTCTGTCGCGATCTTGCTCCAGTTCCCCAAAGCATCCACCACGCAGTTACCTCTCAGGTCTGAATTGACGTTTGCCTGCTTTGACTCTGGCATGAGGCTCATCAATCTTAGACCACCGAGCCGAATGGGCTTTCGTGCCTGGACCTGGCAGCGCTTGGCCGACGACCGGTACAGCTTCGGCTCCCCCTTTTGACCTGGGCCCCTTGAACTTGGGCTTCAGTGTTGTTCTCTCTTGTAAACTGGATCAAAATTTTTCTGTACACAGTTCGAGGACTAGATTATGCGCAAAATAGTATCCGTTATTGCATTCAACCTTTTGATCGCCCAGGCCGCCGTCGGCGTTGCGGTCGCCGGAGAGAATACCAACACTGCCGTGGGTGGCGGCCTTGGTGGTACCTTGGGCAGTGTGGTCGGCAACGCCGTGGGTGGCTCCACCGGTGCCACTATCGGCGCTGGCCTCGGTGGTGCTGCCGGCGGCGCGATGGGTGCCAAGGATGGGAAGAAGACCGAGGCAGCCATCGGGGGCGGCTTGGGCGCCGCAGGTGGTCAAGTCATAGGCCACAGTGTCGGTGGCTCGACCGGCGGCGCAGTAGGCGCCGGCCTGGGCGGCGCGGCAGGCGGTGCGATTGGCAATAGCATGGCCGGTGATTCTCACGACCACGACCACGGCAAGCACAAGCATCACAAAAACAAGCATTGACCGAGGTTCACGCCGCCAACGTCGAGGTCATTTCCGCGGTACCGAAGCTTCCGTGAAGCGTTGACCGAGGAACCCATAGCACAGGTAGCCAATTGCCAATACCAGGGTACCGCCCATCACCGCCTCCAGCCCGCAGGCATGCAGCGCGTACAACGAGTACCCGACGGCAATCAGCAGCACCACCATGTTGCGGGTGTAGACCCCCGGGCTGACGCCCGCCTTGTGCATGATCACCAGCAAGCCGGTCAATGCCGTGATATAGGGAATGAGGTTGGTCACCGCCGCCAGGCTGACCAGCCTGGCGAACTGGGCCGCGGCATCGGGTGAAATGGTCGACAAGGCCATCACGGTTTGCAGCAAGGCGCACACGGTCATGCCGATCACCGGTGCGTTCATCGAATTGACCTTGCCGAATAGTTTCAGGAACAGGTCCTGGTCTGCGGTCATCTTGGCGGTTTGCGCCAGGGTGAACTGCCAGCCCAGCAGTGAGCCAACGCAGGCCACCACCGCCAGGGCCATGACGATGCTGCCCACGGTCGGGTTGAAGATCGTCGCGTAGACCAATGCGAAAGGCGCCGAGGACTTGGCAAGGTCGGCATTGGGAATGATGCCCTGGATGACCGTGGTGGACAGCACGTACACAACCGCAGCCCCAAGCGTGCCGAACAGGCAGGCCAGCGGCACGTTGCGCCGGGGGTTTTCCACCGCGTCGGTGGCCTGGGCTGCCGACTCCATGCCGAGGAACGCCCACAGGGTCAGCGGGATGGCCTTGCTGATCGCCTCGGAGATCGGCAACTGGTTGGGGTTCCAGGCTGCCATGAGGATCTCGGGCTTGAACCAGTACCAACCGAAGAGGCTCAGCCCGGCAACAGGAATGATCACCCCCCATACCGTGAACGCACCGATCTTGCCAGTGATCTTCGGCCCGCCGAAGTTGGCCAGCGTGGTCAGCCAGATCAAGGTGATGGTGCCGATGCACAGCGGTATCGCGCCGCTGCCCAGCCAGGGCACGAACGCAGTCATGTAGCCCACCGCGGAAATGGCGACGGCCACGTTGGCGATGGCCAGGGACAGGAAGTAGAGGTAGGAACACAGGAAGAAGCCAGACTTCGCGTGGGCCTCCTCGGTGTAGGCCGACAAGCCACCGGAGCGGCTGCAGAACACCCCGCATTGCGCCAGGCAGTAGGCGATGGCCATGGAACCGATGGCGGTGAACATCCAGGACAACAGCGAAACGGCCCCCAACTGCGCCATGCTGGTGGGCAACAGGATGATCCCGCTACCCATCATGTTCACCGTAACCAGCGTCGTGAGCCCGGTCAGGCTCATCTTCCTGCTTGCCTCAGCCATCGCGAACTCCTGGCGTCAAAGGGTGCTGAACGTGCGCCTGGCAACGTGCTGCTACGGGTCAGGAGCGATTGCCGTATTTGGGTATAGATCATTTGGCGCGCAATCGCTTTCCCCCTGACCACGCCCGGCTTGCCGCCGGCCTTTCAGAACTTCACCTTGATGCCGATCATGCCTTCATGGCTTCTGCTGTCCTTGCCGAAAGCCTTCTGCACGCCCAGCGAACCGGTGATGGTGGTGCGCTCGTCGACCTGGTAGTCGAGCCCCAGGTTGAGTTCGCCCCAGTTGCCGCTCATGTCGGTGCCGAAGGGGATGTAGCCGTTGGCAGACGAGAACTCGGTCTTGGACTTGCCCTTGAACTCATGCCAGACGCTCGGCCGTACCCAGGCGCTGGTGCGCTGGATCTTGCCCTTGTCATCCTGGCGCAACCAGGCCTTGTCGATCCGTACGCCCAGGCGACCGATGAGCGAGTCGACATCCTCGAAGCGTACCTCGGCGCCCGGGTCGCGGCTGTCATCGACATCGAGCTTGCTGAGCACCACCTGGACTTGCGGTTCGATATGCAGGTCGCGGTCGCGGTTGACCTGGAACGGATAACCGCCTTCCAGGGACGCGGTGACACCACGCCCGCGAGTCTTCAGCCCGGCCAGCTCGTTGGAATTGGCCTTGATGTCGAAGCGGTTGAACTGCAGCACACCGTCGAGGTACCAGCCTTCTGGCCCGAAATGGGTCCAGTAGCCGCCGATGCCGTAGGCGCGCAGCAGGTCATCACCCGCCTGGCTGCCGTCATTGTGCTCGACGTTGGCACTGATCCTGCCGACGTTCAGCGACAGCCCCGCCTGGTCGGTGCTGCCGTCCGTGTCTTCATTGCGGTACAGGTCGCTGCCCACCTGGAATGCGTGGATGCGGTAGTCCGTGCGCGCACCCTCACCCAGGTCATCCTGGCCCTTGCGATAGATCAGGCGGCCCCAGCCCAGGCTCGGGCCATAGGTGTCCTCGACGGCCGAGGGCAAGGGCTCGCTGTCCAGGCGGCGCTCCTCGCCGACCCGTTCATGCAAGGTATCGACCATGGCGTGGCTGTAATTGATCAACATCGACGGCAAGGCACGGTACAGCGAGGTTTCCGGACGGTAGTGCGGCACCTGGGGTGCTCGCGGGCCTTGAGGCACATCGGGAACCTGCGGGGTGTCCGGTATCTGCGGGGTGTCGGGCGATTTCGGCGTATCAGGCACCTGCGGGGTGTCGGGCGATTTCGGCGTGTCGGGCACCTGCGGCTTGTCAGGTACCGCCTCGACGGTCGAGCGCAGGTACCAGGCCTCACCGTTGCTGTCATCCCGGCTGCCACGGTACAGGCTGTACTCGTAGGGGCCGGCCACCACCCGCTGCAACAGGCGGAAGGCCGTCCGGTCGGTGACCGCGCCATTGACCGCATCCACCACCAGGATACCGTTGCCCTGGGTGATCGCGCCGGGGCCGCCGGCGTTGGTGATCAGCAGATTGCTGCTGCCAGAAGCGCTGCCGCCATCGATCACCACCTTGTCCGACGCGGAACCGTCGGTGTACAGGTAGGTGTTCAGCCCGATCGTGCCATTGCTGCCGTGGTAGCTATTGACAGTGAGGGTCTTGAAACCGCCGGCCAGGGGCGCGCTGAAGTCGATGACACTGGCCAGGTTGCTTAGCTGGCTGAGGTTCGAGTCGCCGGTCATGTTCCACAGGCTGCTGTCGCGCAGGGTAACCTGCGAGCTGCTGCCCGACGCGGTGCGTGCCGAGCCGTACAGGATCGAACCTGCGACATCGAGGTTGGCCCTGCCGGGGCTTTCCAGGGTCTTGCCGACCCCCTGCCACTGCCCGGTGCCCATGTCCGGCACGCTGGACCCGTCGCTGGCCAGCGCCTGGTCGACGTTCAACCATTGGCCACTGCCACCGACGGTGCTGTCGTTGAGGTTGATCGTGGCCACACCTGCGACGCCGAGCGTGGCGCCGGACTGGTTGCGCAGCACGCTGGCATCGATGTTCGCCACGCTTTCGAGCGCTTCGGTGCCTTGGGCATACAGCGCCGCGGCCTGCTGGCCGGAGGCACTGAGGGTACTGCTGCTGGCTTGCAGCTGACCACCGTTCTTGGTGACGGCGGCATGGCCCAGGTCGCCGCTGGCATCGAGGCTGGCATGGTCGAGTTGGACGCTGGAGCGGTTGTTGGCCAACGCGCCGAGGGAACTTTCGCCCTGGGTGACGACGCTGGTGTTGCTGGCGTTCAACCGTGCCCCACCCTCCGCCTGCAGGCCATGGGAAAGCCGGCCGGAGGTCGACAGGCTCGAATCGCTCAGATCGAGCGTCGCTTCAGCGGCCTGGCCGTTACGGCTGACCAGGGCAGCCGTCGCCGCGTCGCCCAAGGTGCTGACGCTGAGGTTGCGCCCGGTCAGGCTGACTGCACCCGGTTTCAACGAGCCGATGCCAGCGTAGAGCCCGGTCGAGTATTGGCCCTCGGTGCTGACCGAGAGGTTTTCCAACAGCATGCTGCCGCCGTCGTCCACCGCAGCGCCGTAGGCCTGTTGGCCGGTGGTGCGCAGCGAGGTGCCGAAGGCGTTGAGCTGAGCGCCTTCGTTGCGTGAAACCAGGGCGTGAGGGAACGTGAGGTTGCCGGCCACGGGCGAGCCGTTGCCGCTGGTGGTGACCGTACCGCCGTACAGCGAGACAGTGGATCCGGCATCGGCGACCACGCCCATCGCGTTGTCGTTGCCCGACGTGCGCACCGTGAGGTTGCGCGCGACGACCGTGGCACTGCCTGCACTCAGGCCTGCCGAATAATCGCCACGGGTATCGATCAGCCCGCTTTCCAGTTCGACCTGCGCGCCAGCCAGGGCGCGCACGCCATAACTGGTTTTCTGGGAGGTAAGCACCTCGCTGTCTTCGAGCCGCAGGTGCGAACCGTTGCCCTCCACCACCACGCCGAACCCCCACGGGCCTGTCGCGGTACCGGCCGGGGCCAGGCTGATGCGGCTGCGGCTGACCACTGCGTCGGCACCGCTGTTGACCTGCACGCCGTGGGCGCGGGCACCGCCTACGTCTATCTGGCTGCCACTGACATCAGCCCGTGTTCCGCTGCCTTCCACCGATATGCCATGGTCATAGGTGCCTTGGCTGGACACGCGGCTGCCTTCGATGACCAGGCCCGCGCCATTGCTGGCGCGAGCAGCGGCATTGTTTGCCGCAGCGCTGCCGGCACCGGCAATGTCCAGGCTGCTGTCGCTCAGGCGTACCAGGCTGCCGCTGCCATCCGCACGCACGCCACCCACGTAGTTGCCGGTGGCCTTGGCCTGCACGGCGTCGGCCAGGATGCTCGCGCCGTTCAGCGCATGCAGCACCGACGTACTGGTGGTCGCAGTGGCGGCACCGGTGCTGGTGAAATCGACCCGCTGCAACTGAATGTGCCCACCCTCCTCGGCACGCGCGCCACTGGCCGAGACCGCGCTGCTGTTCACCACGATGTCGCTGGCAACGATCCGGCTACCGGCGCCTGTGGCCTTCAGCGCGTGGCTGGCCGTGGTTGCGCTGCCTGCGCCAGTCACACTGATCTGTGTGCCCTGGCCAAGCTGCAGGCTGCCGCCGTCCTGAGCAAGCGCCGCCACCGAGCCCTTGGATTGAGTCGTGATGCTGCCACCCGAAAATTCGATGTTACTGCCATTGCCAATGGCCACCAGGCCCTGGTTGGTCTGACCGTTGACGCCGCCGCCCATCGTTACCGTGGCGTCGTGCAACGTCACCTGGCCGCCTTCGGCGGCACGCACGCCGGTCAGGTTGCTGGCGGTCACGGCAGTGCCGTTGGTAGCCTTGGGTACCAGGCTGACGGTGACATCCGTCCCGCTGAGCCTGCCCAAGTCCCGTGCCACCAGGCCACTCTGGCCATTGCCGTTGGCGAAAGTCGTGGCACTGGATGCGACGCTAGCCTGATCGAAGCCGATGACCCCGCCCGCCTGGGCCAGCACGCCGGTGGCGCGGGCTGCAGCAAGCAATACGCTGGCCTCGTCATGCGCCCCGGTCGTCAGAATGCCGATGCCGTCAGCAGTGTTGACCACCAACGGCGCCGGCGCGCCCAACAGCAGGCCGGGAAACGCCAGGGGAACGGTGCCTGCGTCTGCGGCCCAGCCTTCGATGGGCTGCAAGCTGAAAAGGCCGGCGAACAGCAGACCCAATGCCTGCGCCAGACGGGTCCGTTCGAATCGTGGCGAACTGCGCCGGGTGGAGTGATGATGGCTCATGGCAACCTCGCGGATGCTGGAAAAGTGATACCAGCAGCTTGCGCGCGCGGCTTCGTGGCCGATGTCGGAACTGTTTCAATGCGGTTGTAGGAATGTTTCCCGACTTTTCGGCTGGTCTATGCTTCGCTGCGGGGAATGGATGCGAGGGAACCTGCATGAGCAGCGTGCTGGTCGTGGACAACCAGCCCATCGTTCGCGACGGCCTGCGGGCACTGCTCGAACGCTTGGGCCATCAACTGCTCGCCGAGGTGGACAACGGCCAGGACGCCTTGTTGCAGTGCCGGCTGCTGCGCCCGCAAGTGGTCATCGTCGAGCTGCTGGTGCCGCGTCTGGGTGGGCTGGATCTGCTGCGCAGGCTGCGCGCAAGCCACGCAGGGGTCCGGCTGCTGGTGTTCAGCGCCCAGGAGCCAGGGATCTACGCCGCCCGGTCATTGCAGGCAGGCGCCGATGCCTACGTCAGCAAGGCCGAAGCCATCGAGGAACTGCGCAATGCCCTGCATGCGGTCAGTCATGGGCGAAGCTACTTTCCAAGCACTGCGACCCACCCGGCGACGCCTGCGGTAGCACCGGCGGGGAAAGACGAGCTCGCCCAGTTGTCGGCGCGGGAACTGAGTGTCCTGCAGTTGCTCAGCCAGGGGCTGAGCAGCAAGGAAATCGCCGAGCAGTTGAGCCTCAGCTACAAGACGGTCAGCACCTACAAGGTCCGGCTCTACCAGAAGCTGGGGGTCGACAGCCATTTCCAGCTGCTGGAGGTCGCCCGCGGCCACGGCCTGTTCGCCGGCCAGGAGCCGGGACGTACCACGGCAGAGGCCCTGGACCCGGCGCTGATGCGTGAGTACGGGCTGTTGCGCGGGCTGCTGGATTCTGCCCCCTACCCCATGTTCGTCCGCGACCTGCAAGGCCGCTTGCTGATGTGCAACCAGCGCTACCTGGCCCATGCCGGCGCCACCTTCGAACAGATTCAGGGCCATACGCTGAGCGAAGCACGCTGGCTGCCCGCGGGGATGCGCGAGCGCGCCCAGAACCGCCTGCGCGAAGCGATCCTGCGCGAAGAGCCCTTCGTGATGGAAACCGTCATCGAACATGCCGGCGTACCGACGTCGATGTTCGCCTGGTGCACCCCCTTTCGTGATGAAAGCGGCAACCAGGTGGCGATGCTCGGCGGCATGCGCGACCTGACCGAACGCGACCGGATGCTGGTGAGCCTGCGCCATGAAGGCGCACAGGCGCGGTTGCAGAGCACGCTCAAGAGTTCGAGCCTGGTCGCCATCAACAACGAATTGCGCATTGGTCTGGAACGCATGCAGGAGGCTATTCACATGGCGCGCCCGGCCACGGCTGACAGCACCCTGCCTGCGCTTGACGCGCTGGTGGTCGAGATAGACCGCATGGGCCGCAGTCTGGACCGGATAAACGCCCTCGCCTCGGTCGAACGCCACGAACTGCAGACCCAGGCCCAGGCCCACCAACTGGGCACGCTCACCGAGGAGATCCTGGCGCCCCACCGTCACCAGTTGGCACTGCTGGACTGTACGCTCGACCTGGGCGCCGGCCTGCGCGCGTTGGCGCGTGCATGGATCGATGCCCACCATTACCGAAAACTGCTGGACTGTCTGTTCGAGCAGGTTCGCCAAGGGCCGCTACCTGCGCAACTGGACCTTCGCGTGATGACCCGCATCCTGCCCCGCGGCTGGCTGTGCCTTTCCCTGGAGCTGAGCCCCTGGTACGAATCGACCGAGACCGACTCGGCAGCCAGCTGGGCGTTCGCCGAGTTGCAACATGTGCTCCAGGTCCTGCATGGCAGCGGTCGGAGCATTCCTGCGCAGTCGGGGATGGCGTCGACCTGGCACATGGAACTGGAATTGCCGCTGGCACTGTCAGACGCCTGAACGGTACCCGTCCCATGGCCGCGGAGGCGGGTACCGCGTCGACTCAAGGCGTGAAGCCAAGCCCCGACGACAGGTCGGCGTCATCCTCTTTACTCCGAGCCTGCGTCGCTTGCTCAACTTCCGTGCGGTCCAGCGATTGCTGCAGCGAGTCCTTCACCTCCTCGCCCTTGGCCTTGAGCGCATCGGTCAGGCGATCGCTGGTGGCGCCCATCAGTTGGTCTTCCTTGCGGGTGCTCGGCAGCGCCGCCCCCAATGCGGCGCCCAAGGCAATGCCCAGCGCCGCCAATACCAGCGGTTGCTCTTCGAGCAGGTGATTGAACTGGCCCTTGAGCGAGGTGGCCTGGTCACCTACACGGTGCGCAGCGCGTCGGTAGAGTGGTCCATGGAATCCCGAGCGCCCTGGCCGAGTTCACTGGCCAGGGCGCGCATGTCATGGGCTTTCATGCGCACTTTCTGGCTGGCATCGTGGACCGCGTCACCTGCTTGAGCGAAGGCGCCCTTCCCGGTATCTACCGCCTCTCCCAGCTTCTCGCCCAGACCCGGGCCGTAGGACGCGGGGCCCGGGTTGAACGGGCGATTCTGGTTGAGCCCCAGCCAGGCCAGGCCCAGCACCGTCAGGGTGGTCGGCACCGGGTTGTTCTTCGTCGCTGATGGCATGCAGGTGGTCCTGGGCCTCGCCGGGTGGGGCGGTTGAACTTTGATCGGTCTTGTCCATGGATGACGCCCTCGAAGCTGATGGGTAGACGAATGCCGGGAACATGCGGCCCTCATTCGAGGGACGCAGGACTTTTCGCGGGAGTTCATTCCTGCCGACGCCAATGAACATCGGGCAGTTAAAAGCGGCACCGTCAATACGCCTCCAGCGCTGCACCGCTGGCGACATTCGATTGAACAGCCGATGACGCGGCAGGACCTAACCCCAGGTAATCACCTTCAGAGGACGCAAGCCATGATCGACCCCAATCATCCAGACCCCTATGTCGATGAGATCCCCCACAACCCTGGCGAACCGATACCCAAACCCGAGCCTGAACAGGAGGCGCCAGACTGGCCGGAAGGCCAGGTGCCGCCGGAGGAACAGTTCGACGGTTGAACAGGGTCCAGCCGAGACCTGGCGAACATGACAGGAGATCCACCATGAAATCGATGAAGACGCATTCGTTGCTGCTCGCCTTGTGCCTGGGCGTGGGCGCTCCGCTGGTGCTGGCGGCCACCGACCTGAACGGTCAACGCGCCCCGGGCACCCAGCCTCACGACAACGGGCACATGACTGGCCAAGGTGGCGCGACCGGCTCCGGTACACCCGCAGATGGCCTGGGCACCGGCTCTGGCAGTGGAGCAGGTTCAAGCGGCGGTGGTTCAGGCAGTTGACTAAGCAACGCTCCCCGGTCCGTCGCCAAGGCTTTTACGACACAACACATTGAGCAGCAAGATCATTCGCGCCCTTCGTCTGCCAGGGCAAAAGTCGTTGGAGCACTCTTACCTGGCCGGGTATCGGAAGTAAACACAGCCTTCCCTGTGTGAACACACGAGGTGCAAGATCATGGCTAATGACCAAGGCAAGACCGGGCAGCAAGGCGGCGCCCCTCAAACCAACCCGGGCAATGTCCCCAATGATCGGGAAAAAGCATCGCAAACCGGCCAGCAGGGAGGCCAGTCGTCGGGTGGGAACGTCTCCAACGATCCACAGCGCAACTGGGACGCAGGCCAGAAAGGTGGACAGAACCAGGGAGGTCAGTCCGACATGCAGGATAAGACTTCTACCCAGCAGGGAGGCCAAGGTGCTGGCAACGACTGGCAAGACAACCCGCAGCGTTCCGGTGGCGGCGCCCAGCAGGGTGCCAAAGGGGGCCATGGTTCGGGCCCGAAATCCGACACGGAGCAACGCGACAGGGACGATGCATCGCAAGCCATCCAGGACGAAGACAGCGGGATGACCGACGACAACCGTTGATGCGGCGCAGTCCAGGGCGAAGGATCGCCCTGGCGATGCGCGACAAAGCCGCAGCGCTCAAGCCCGCGCCGCGCCGCTGACGACTCCGCTCCCGCCGACCCCATTGGCCAGCCACCGGGCTCGGCCGACACCCCAGGCCAACGCCCGCGTCAGCGATTCCCCAGGCCGCGAATCGAAGGCTTCTTCATGAAGCGCCATGCCACCGCCCGCATAAACGCCGATGAACATCTGGGTATGGCCCGTGCGCGACAGTCGCACCTGCACGTCCAGGATCATGCCGTTGTCCAGCGACTCATCATGAGTCCGATGGTGAAGCGTTGGATCTGCCCAAGCCCAGAAGACATCACCCCGTATGCGCATGCCGCCCTCCTACGACTTTAGTATTAGTGCTGGTCATCCCACCATAGACCAGCGTTGCAGCTATGCAATCGAGCGGATGGCAAAAACAGGAGGGCACCGTTCGCCCGCACGAGTGAACTTCGCCTCGCCGTGCAGGCCATCAGTGCATATGGGAGAACGATCATGAACGAGCCAAGAGAACGCCATGCCACGGTGATCTGCCTGCGGAGCGGCAAGATCCTGATGGTCCGCAAGCAGGCACCGATCTGGTCCTTGCCCGGTGGCAAGATCGACCCTGGGGAACACCACCCTGAAGCCGCGCGGCGGGAACTGAAGGAAGAAACCACCCTCCCCCTGGTCGACGCGCAGTTCCTCAAGCACTACGTCTTCGACACTGAAGAACACTACCTGTACCAGATGGCCGTACCTGCAGCGCTGGAACCGCATGCCTCGGACGAAATCGTCGAATGCCGCTGGTTCGGGGCTCATGAACTGGATCAGGTGGCGGTCAAGCCGACCAACATCGCCTTGCTGCAACGGGCAGGCCTGCTCGACCCGCCAGGGTGATCCCTGCAACCGCTGGTCGCACCGACGCGCGATCCGTTTCAACACTCGCGGCGCGCCCCATTCGAACCTTACCGCCTGACGCACATGCTGCTGGCCAGCGTTACTGGGCACCGCGAGGATGGTGGCGGGCACAGCCTGCGTCCGAAACGCCCTGCTGAGCCGCTGGCCCGGGTGGCCGTTCAGGGGTTTTGCGGCTTCGGCTCGGTAGGCGGTCGAGTGGGCGGCGTGTCCGGCTGCTGCATCTGCAGCGACGGTTTGCTCGGGTCGCTGTCCTTGCCGGGGTGGTTGTTGTCGCGATCGAAGCAACCGGCCGACAAGGCCAGGCTCGATACCAGGCAGATCAGAAGGACATTACGCATGGCCGGCTTCCTCAATCTTTCTTTTCATCGTCCCTGGGCGGTTTTGCCGGCCCTTGGGGATCCACTTGCGGGTCTTCCAGGTCCGGGGAGTCCGGATCGAAACCCAAGTCCTGATCGGTGCTTGCCTGATCGGCAGAATGCGGGCCCTGCTGCGGGCGTTGGTCTGGCTGGTTGTTCATGAGGTGCTCTCCAGGGAATGTTCTCTGGAGAACGCACCAGGTCCTGGAAGTTTGATCCATCCGCCCACACGGCAACCATTGACAGCGTCGCCATCGCCACCACCGGCGTTAAGGCCCCTTCCGACGCCGACCATCAACCGCTTTGAACCCGCCGCTTGGCTCAAGGGAGAGCCGCGGGCGACTTGAGTCACCGGCGGGCGCGGACCTTGCCTGCAAACACGTGTGTAGCCTCGGCCCGACCTTGTTCAGCCCGAACAACATGACGCCAAGAAAACCGGCCTCCAGGAAGAACGCTACCAGCACCTCGTAGAACATCAGTGGCCCGATCACTTCGCCCGCGCTGATCGACAGCCGTGACCAGTTCAGGCCGAACTGATACTCCATGACCAGACCAGACGCCGTGCCCACCGCCACCGTCAGTGCAAACACCTTGAGCCAGTAGCGGTAGATCGCCATGGCCCGGTGATCGCGTCGCCACAGCCATAGCGCTTCGAGCGCCATCAGCCATTGCGCCAAGCCGATGCTGAAAGCGGCCAGCACGATATGAAAGCTGATGGTGAAGGCGAACTGGAACCGTGCGGCCAAAAGCGCCGTGGCGGCATCGGCGTATGCGTTCAAGCCGACCTGCCGCCGCCGCGGCAAGGCTTCATTGCCATTCGCTCATCAAGGCCCCATGCACGCCGCTCACCGGGTCCTGTTCCGGGCCGGTCGTTGCCGAGATGCGCGCCAGTGCGCGCTTGTGCGCCGCCCTTTCGGGCCTCTGGATGTCGTAGTCTTCCTGCCCTCGCGGATAGGCACCCACCACCAGGAAGTCGCTGCTGGCCTCGACGCAGCGATGGCCCGTGCCGGCGGGCAGCACCAGCACATCGCCCACTTTCACCGTCAGCGTCTGCCCTGCCGCACCACCCAGGGTGACCCGCGCCTGCCCACGGGCGACACCCAGCACCTCGTGGGCGTTGGGATGGTAATGGTGATAGTCGAAGATCCCCGCCCGCCTCGAAGGCCTCGGCACTGTCGCCGCCGGGGTCTGGCTGGAGCCGGTAGAGCAAGACCGGAAAGCGGCTGTTCGGCGTCGCGCCGTCATCGGCAAAGTGCAGGGTCTGCACTGGCAGCTTGGTCATCTCGGTAGCGAACATGGGGGCGTCCTGATCATGCAGTGGATTCCCTTGTGAACCCCGGCTGGATCGCAAGGTTCCAGTCGGCCGATCGACGCACAGCCCGTTGAAACTTTCCTCGAAGGTGCCAAGTCCAGACCCCTATCGCGCCACCCTTCGACCTTGTCGCGCCAGCTGCGCCGGGTCTTGTGTTCGAGCAAGGGCAGCAGCGCGCGCAGGTTTTCGGCGGCATCGCCGACCAGGTTGACCTCCATCGGGTAGCCATGATCGGCTCCGGCTTCCCCATTGCCGATCAGCTCTTCTTGGGCAATACGGAGCTAAGCACCTGCTTGGCCGTCTGCACGATCACCCCGGCCTGGTCGGGGTCGCCTTTGAGCAGGGTGCCGGCGAATTTCCTCGCCTGTTCGAGCTTGATGTGCGGCGGCAGGGGCAGTACGTCGGGGTCGGTCTTGAATTCGATCAGGACCGGCCGATCGGCCGCCAGCGCGCGTTCCCAGGCGTGGGCGATGTCTTCTTCGCGGTCGACGAAAATGCCCTGCAGGCCGATGGAGATCGCGAACAGGTGGTAGGGCACATCGGGGATCGACTGCGAGGCTTCGAACTTAGGGTCACCTTCCATTACCCGTTGTTCCCAGGTGCAGGCTGAGCATGTCCGGCTGCAGGTCGATCTGCACGCCGCGGGCCTGGCCTTCCTTGGGCAGGAACTCCTGTGTCGCCACACACCCGTCGGACATGTGCGTGGCGCTGGCGGCGCTGGCGGCTGTTGTCCATGTGCAGGGGCGGATCGGGAAACGGCGGATTCCCTTCGCTGACTTCCACCGCCTGCCCCAGGACACGCCCGAGCGCGACAATCAGTTGGCCATCGACGAGCTGGTGACCGCCTCCTCGGTGGGCTCGGCGGTGCGCCAGGCTTGCCTGATCCTGCGCGGCAAGCTGCTGCAAAGCGCACGCCGCTCGCACCCCGCCATCGCCTCGATACCCGCCGAGGAAATCACCTTCCAAGGTGGCTACCTGCAAGCCAGGGAGCACCGTATCGCCGTGTCGGATATCCTCTCGGCCACCCCGGATAAATGCCTGCAGGCGCAGATCGACGCCGAGCCCGGCGCCAAGCGCAAGCCGTTCGCCACCGCCACCCACTCGGCCGTGTTCGTGGAAGTCGAGGTCGATGAAGACCTCGGCGCGATCAAGGTCACGCGGGTGGTCAGTGCGGTGGCGGCAGGCAGCGTGGTCAACCCCAAGACCGCACGCAGCCAGATACTCGGCGGTGTCGTCTGGGGCCTGGGCATGGCCCTGTACGAAGAGACCCAGACCGATCATCAGCTCGGGCGGATCCTCAACCACAACCTGGCCGAGTATCACATTCCGGTGAATGCCGATGTCGTGGCTATCGACGTGATCTTCGTCGAAGAGCACGACGATATCGTCAACGAACTGGGCTCCAAGGGCGTGGGTGAAATCGGCGTGGTCGGCGTGACGGCCGCCGTCGCAAATGCGATCTACCACGCGACCGGAATGCGCGTCAGGGATTTTCCCATCACCCTCGACAAGGTGCTGTGACTGCTTCAGGAGCGCCGCGTGCTCAGCTCGATCCACACCGGCGCGTGGTCGCTGGCCTTGGGCTCGTTGCGCACCCAGGCATCGACGCCCGCCCGCTTCAGGTAGGGCGCAAGCTCCGGGTTCAGCAGCAGGTGGTCGATGCGCAAACCGGCATTGCGCGCCCAGTGGTTACGGAAGTAGTCCCAGAAGGTGTAGACCCGCTCGTCCGGGTGCAGGTGGCGAATGGCATCGGTCCAGCCCTGCGCCAACAGCCGCTGGTAGCAGTCGCGTGATTCAGGTTGCAGCAGTGCATCCTTCTGCCACGAACGGGGATCGTAGATGTCCAGGTCGGTGGGTACCACATTGAAATCCCCCGCCAGCACCGTCGGGTGGCCATTGCCATGAAGACTACGCGCGTGGTCGATCAGGCATTCGAACCAGCGCAGCTTGTAGTCGAACTTCGGCCCGGGCTGCGGGTTGCCGTTGGGCAGGTACAGGCAGGCCACCACCACGCCGTGGGCCGCGGCTTCCAGGTAGCGGCTCTGGCTGTCGTCTTCCATGCCAGGCAGGCCACGGCGGATCTCCAGGGGTTCGCTGCCACGGGCCAGGATCGCCACGCCGTTCCACGACGGCTGGCCCTGATAGATGCAACCATAGCCCGCCGCTTCCAGTTCCTCGCGGGGGAACTGCGTGTCGGGTGCCTTGAGTTCCTGGAGGCAGGCGATATCGGGTTGCTCGCGGTCCAGCCAGGCCAGCAGCGCCGGCACGCGGCTGCGGATACCGTTGAGGTTGAAGGTGGCGATCTTCAGCGCTTTCATGGAGGCGTTCGCTCACAGGTCGTGGCCTTTGGAGGTGTGAGCCCTTCTCTGGGGTAACGTTCAATTGTAATGCTGCATGTACTGGCCTCATCGCCGGCAAGCCGGCTCCTACAGGGAACTGCGCTGATTTCAAGGCCTGCGGGGTACCTTTGGGAGCCGGCTTGCCGGCGATGCAAGATCAGGCCGATGACCAACCTCCCCGCCCTGCGCCACGCCGGCTCGGCGAAGGTACCGTGGGGCTTTTCCTCGCCGGGCACGGCAAGGGTCGGCGCCCACCAGGCCCCGTCCAGCAGCGCCCCTGCTCGACCAGAAGATCGTGAAAATCGCTGTTCAGCTACACCGGCACATTACGGTCCATCAAGGAACGGCGCAGCGAACACACCAGCGAACTGCCCAGCGCGAAAGGTCAAGGAGAGACCGCCAACGTCGTAGCCGGGCCCTTGCCGGCTTGCATCCCATGATCGGCGCTGGCCGGCACACACTCATCGTTAAAGCGGACTAGGCGTGCGCGTTTCACGGGTAGCGACGGTTCTGTATGGACGCGGAAAAACGAGACTCAGGCGTGGGCTTCCACACAGCGCCAGAGCGCACAACCAATGAACTGCCTGAAGCACCACGTCTCCGCACGCCTAGATGCTGTTTGCAAACTATCTCTCGTACAGCGCCTAGTAATTTTGCCAGTTTCAAACGCAAGCATTGTGACCCATGCTGAAATGCAAACACCGAATTGCAGTGGAATGCGCCATCCACGCCAGGAGAAATACGATGAGCACCTCCGCCTTTTCTTATGATGCAGCTTTTGCGCGAAATCTTGGGTGGGTCACCAAAGAAGAGCAAACAATTTTTCGAAACTCACGTATCGCTATTGCTGGCATGGGAGGAGTGGGTGGTTCACATCTCATGACCCTTACGCGACTGGGCATCGGCGCCTTCAATATTGCCGACTTCGATCATTTTGAGCTGCCAAACTTCAATCGGCAAGCCGGGGCCAAGCTATCGTCATTAGGCAAGGCAAAGACCGAGACACTCGCCGCCATGGCGCGCGATATCAACCCTGACATACATCTAAATATTTTCGAACATGGCGTACAGCCCCACTCGATAGACGACTTCCTCAAAGACGTTGATATCTATATTGATGGCCTGGATTTTTTTGTTGTCGACATGCGTCGGAAAATTTTTGAAAAATGCCATCAGTTGAAAATTCCGGCCATCACAGCAGCGCCTGCCGGCATGGGAACCGCCTTTTTAGTGTTTAAACCTGACGGCATGAGCTTTGAAGAATATTTTCAGATGGAGGGCCATACGAAGACATCCCAGATGGTCCGATTCCTGTTGGGGTTGGCGCCAGCCGGACTGCACCGATCCTACCTGATGGACAAGCAATGCTTCGACATTGTCAACGAACGCGTTCCCTCCACAGGCTTGTCCTGCGAGCTCTGTGCAGGCGTTGCGGCGGCACAGGTAACCAAGCTGCTTCTTGGCAGGGGCACCATTTATGCAGCGCCCTGGTACGAGCACTTCGATGCTTACAATTGCCAATGGGTGCGTAGACGGCTCCGCCGTGGCAACAAAGGCATTATCCAACGCATCAAGATTGCCTTGGCGGAGCGTCACTTCTCTCAACTGGCATCCCACTCAAACAGCAAATGAAACATGCTTTTTACGATAGATGCTCCCTGGAGTTCATTATGGAAAGCCCGAAGTCATCTGCCGCTGACGCACAGAGCAGCTACACCCAACGGACTGGCACCTCTGAAATATTCAACCGATTTGAAACCGTCATCGCAGACACCGCCGCTCTAAAGCATGAATGTTTCGCACTGCGCTACATGGTCTATTGTGAGGACCATGACTGGCTCACTCACGAAAACCGCTTCAATCCGGACAAGATTGAAAAAGACATCTATGACGTTCATTCGGTGCACGGATTGCTTTTACATAAAGGGACGGGGCTATTCTTCGGCACCGTAAGGTTAATCCTGTATGACCCTTCATCATCAGGGTGCAGCTTCCCCGTGCAAGTACTTTGTACAAACAATAAAATCAGCCTGCCAGAACTGGCCCCCCTATGGAATACAGCAGAGATATCCCGATTCTGCATCCCTAAACGTTGTCGCAAAACTATCCTTGATTACGAGGAAGAGGCGGCGAGCAAGCAATTGGCCTCTTCGTATCCCACTTCAGATGCCCTGTTGATCGCGCTGGTCAGGGTGCTGGTGGCATTGGCGCGCCAGAATAATATCCAGCAGTGGTATGCCGAAATGGAGCCTCGATTAATTGAACGCCTTGAGAAACTCGGTATTTTCTATGACAAGATCGGACCACCAATTGAGTTCCATGGCACCCGTCAGATCTGTCATAAAAAACTGGATGAATGGTTTGAGCGAGTCCATTGCGAACGCCCCGACATTTGGGGGCTTATTTCGAACGAAGATTGACAACGGTGCGTAAAGATAAAGTGGGTTTCTCACACTGAACCAGAAGTACAGGAATCAATTCAGGACGTCACTGAAATCACCGTGAATTGGTTCCTGCACCTCATCATCGTTCTCAGCGCTTGGACCTACGGCAAAGGTCTTGCCCCAGGCGTGCATGACGAAGGCATCGTTCACCGCGACGCAGAGGATGTCGTCCACGCCTGCGGGCCCAGCGGGCAACCGCCTTGGCCGTCGCTGTATTGATAGAGGGTTACGTCGGGCAGTCGATCGCCGGTCTTGATCATTGCGGTCTCCTTGAAGTCGAGTCGGTGGGTTCGCTGGCGGGATAGTACATCGTCTCGGGTGTTACGCACGTTACGTTGCGTATTGGCGTCTTATGGTATACCGCATGCCATGTGTATCACATTCCCCTGTAGGAGCCGGCTTGCCGGCGATGCAGGCGGCCGCGACCTGCTGCACGGCGAGCCCGTAGACGCCCATGGCCAGCCCGCCACCTACTGCGCCGGCACCCGTGCTGTCGAGATTGTCGATGCGCTGGCCCCGCAGGCTGGCGACGTGGTGATCGACAAAGATGCTGCACCGCCGCGGCATCAAGCACCTGATCGTCATGGGGGTGCTGACCGACGTCTGCGTCATGACCAGCCTGTTCGACGCCTACCAGCACGACTTCCGGCTCACCCTGGTGGCCGATGCCTGCACGGCGACCACCCTGGCCGCCCACTACAGTGCGCTGTTGATTCTTGCCAACTGGGTCTACGGGCTCGACATCATCAGCACCGAGCAGTTGCTCAAGCGCTTGCACGACCAGCCTTCGACCTCGCTGACGAGCGCCACGCCCGACCACCTCGCCTTTCAGCCCGACGCGTTCGTCGAGGCCATCGCGCGCCTCGAACACCGCCTCGTCGCCGAACGCTGATCGGAGAGCGCCCGCATGAAAGTTGAAAACAGAAGCATCGACTACATCCCCGAGCACGAACGTCACGGCCTGCCGCGCTCACTGTTCTTCGTCTGGTTCGGGGCCAATGCCAACATCACCACCGTCGCGGCCGGCGTACTGCCCGTGAGCCTGGGGCTCAACCTGTTCTGGAGCGTGCTGTCGATATTGCTGGGCTCGATGATCGGCGCGATCTTCATGGCCTCGCATTCGGCGCAAGGCCCGCGCCTGGGCATCCCGCAGATGATCCAGAGCCGTGCGCAGTTCGGCGTGTTCGGCGCCATCGTGCCGCTGCTGTTCGTGATGCTCATCTACCTGGGCTTTTCGTCAGCAATACCCTGCTGGCCGCCCAGGCGGTCGCCAGCGCCAGCCCGTTCGGCAACGGCACCAACATCGTGCTGCTGGGGCTGGCGTGCTTCCTGGTGGCGTTGTTCGGCTATGCGTTGATCCACCGCTTCCAGAAGGTGCCGTCGCTGGCGTCCATCGTCGTGCTCGGCATCGCGGTGACCTGGCAGCTGTCCTATGCACCTTACGTGGCCGACTACTCGCGCTACCTGCCGACCCGCACATCCACCCGCCAGGTGTTCTGGTACAGCTACCTGGGCACGGTGATCGGCGGCAGCTGGATGATGGTGCTCGGGGCGCTGCTGGCCAAGGGCCTGCCGGGCTTCTCGGACAATGTCGGCCTGAACCTGGTGGGCTTTCTCGGTGGCAGCACGCTGCTGACGTTCGCCTTCGTGCTCTACGGCCAGATCGCCATCAATGTGTTCAACCTGTATGGCGCGTTCATGTCCACGGTGACGGTCATCGAGCCTTATGCGGCGCTCAAGGTCACGCCCCGGGTGCGGGCCGGCTTCATGCTGGTCATCTGCGCGGCGGCCACCGGCCTGTGCACCCTGGCGCAGGATGACTTCCTGCAGTTCTTCCTCAACTTCATCTTCTTCATGAGCTACTTCCTGATCCCCTGGACAGCGATCAACCTGGTGGACTACTACGCCTTGCGCAAAGGCCAATACCGGATCGCCGACATCTTCGACCCAAGCGGTATCTACGGGCGGGTCAACGGCGTTGCCGTGGGGGTGTTCCTGGCGACGATCGTGCTGGAGATCCCCTTCATGAGCACGTCGATGTACGTCGGGCCGGTGGCCAGCAGCCTGCACGGCATCGACCTGGCGTGGGCGGTGGGCCTGGTGTTCCCGGCGCTGGCCTATTACGCCTTGATGCGCCGGCGCACGCACACGGCGCCGGCCGACGCCGCCAAGCCGGGTGCTTCGCGCTTCGAGTGATGTTCGGCGGGAGCGGGTAAAACCGCTCCATGCCTTTGCCGTTGCGCCTCTGCTGACTCCCCCCAAAGGGTGATTTCGAGGGTTCCCGGAGTGTGGGAGCATTCGACCAGCCCCACCCTGACCTGTCCCTGACTCAACTCCCAAGACCAGTAGCGAGCCCCCTCGCCTACTGCGGCGTCCTGCATTCCACTCCAGGAGTTAGCAATGCTTACAACAACAAATACAGACCCTGCCCATCACCCTGCGTCGCAATCCCCGGCTTCCGGCCGCTTCAGAAAATCCATGGGCATGACCGCGCTGGTGCTGTTCGGTCTTGCGTACATGGTGCCCCTGGCCGTGTTCACCACCTACGGGCTGGCCACCCAGATGACCAAGGGCCACCTGCCCACCGCCTACCTGCTGACCCTCGCCGCCATGCTGCTGACCGCCTACAGCTATGGCCGCATGGTCCAGGCCCACCCCTACTCCGGCTCCGTGTACACCTACACCCGCAAGGCCTTCGGCAGCCACCTGGGCTTCATCGCCGGCTGGACCTTGCTGCTCGACTACATCTTCCTGCCACTGCTCAGCTACCTGCTGATCGGCATCTACATGTCCGAATACTTCCCCGAGGTGCACGCCTGGGTGTGGGTGCTGGGGTCGATCGCGCTGGTGACCTTCCTCAACCTGATCGGTATCGAGTCGATCACCCGGGTCAACTGGATCCTGGTGGTCGCCCAGTTGGTGTTCATCGTCGTGTTCGTGGCGTTGTCGGTGCGCAACCTGACCGACCAGGCGGCGCCGGTGTCGTTGCTGGCGCCGTTCCATCACGAAGGCTTCAGCGTGCCGTTGATCATGACCGGTGCCGCCATGCTGTCCCTGTCGTTCGTGGGCTTCGACGCGGTGTCGACCATGGCCGAGGAAACCAGCAACCCGACCCGGCGTATTCCCCAGGCGATCATGGCGGTGTCGGTGATCGGTGGCCTGCTGTTCATGCTGGTGTCGTACTTCGCGCAGATGGTGTTCCCCGACTGGTCGACCTTCGCCGACCCGGATTCGGCCTCGGTGGACGTGATGCGGCGGGTCGGCGGCGAGCTGATGGTGACCGCCTTCACCGCCACCTACGTGGCCGGCTGTTTTGCCTCGGCGATGGTGTCCCAGGCCAGCGTGTCGCGGGTGCTGTTCGCCATGGGGCGCGATGGGGCCTTGCCGCGGGTGTTCGGCCGCCTGGTGACGAACAAGCGCGTGCCGGCCACGGCAATCATGCTGGTCAGCACCTTGTCGCTGATTGCCTTGCTCATCACCCTGGACACCGTCGCCAACATGATCAGCTTTGGCGCGCTGTTCGCGTTTTCCGTGGTCAACCTGGCGGTGGTGAAACATTACCTGGGCAACGAGAAGCGTCGCGGGGTGCGCAACTATCTGCTGTACGGGGCGATCCCCGGCCTGGGGTTCCTGAGCACACTGTGGTTGTGGACCAGCCTGTCGAGCATGTCGTTCACCATCGGCTTGTGCTGGATGGCGGGCGGGTTCCTTTGCCTGCTGGGGCTGACCAAGGCGTTTAGGGTGAGGCTGCCTGAGTTGCAAATGGCGGAGTGAATGGGACCAGCCGGATAATTGTGGTGCAGTCAAGATCGAGCGCCGCCCGCCTTGATGATTGTGGTGGTCATGAAATCGAGCGCCGCCCCCCAAGGCCCAAGGCTTGCGCCCCAAGACACCGGACAACTGATGCAAAATGTTACAGCGCGCGAGGATGTCGTCTATCATCGCGCGTTGAACGTTTCAGCCAGTTTCAGTAAGGATCCCGATGTCTGTTCAGGAATTACCCCCGCTCGCCATCAGCAAAGGCGCAGTGGGCAAGATGGAAGCGGCCATGGCCTTGGGCAGCTTTGCCATTGGCACCGGCGAGTTCGCGATCATGGGGCTGATGCCCGATATCGCCAGCAACCTGCAATTGAGCGAACCGCAAGTGGGGCATGCCATCAGTGCCTACGCCCTGGGCGTGGTGGTAGGCGCGCCGGCGCTGGCGATACTCGGCGCCAGGCTACTGCGCAAACACCTGCTGTTGCTGCTGATGGCACTGTACGCCATCGGCAACCTTGCCACCGCTTTCGCCCCGTCCTTCGCCGGCCTTGTCGCCTTTCGCTTCATCAGCGGCCTGCCCCATGGTGCGTACTTCGGCATCGCGGCGGTGGTGGCGTCGAGCATGGTGCCGAGCAACCAGCGGGCAGGCGCGGTAGCGCGGGTGATGATGGGCCTGACCCTGGCGATGCTGCTGGGCAACCCGATCGCAACCTTCCTCGGCCAGTTCTTCGGCTGGCGTTCGGCCTTCGTGCTGGTCGGTGCGATCGCCTTGTGCACCCTTGCGCTGGTCGGGCGCTATGTACCGCAACCCCGGGATGAGGCACGCAGCGACCCACGCAAGGAGCTGCAGGCCTTCCGCCTGTCGCAGGTGTGGATGGCGCTGGGCATCGCCGCGATCGGCTTTGCCGGCATGTTCTGCGTGTTCAGCTACCTGGCGCCGACCATGCTGCAGGTGACCCAGGTGGCGCCGCAGTGGATCCCCTTTGGCCTGGCAGCGTTCGGGCTTGGCGGCATCATCGGCAACATTGCCGGGGGCAAGCTGTTCGACCGCCTGCAGTTCCGTGCGGTGGGCCTGGTGCTGGTGTGGTCGATGGCGGTGCTGCTGTTCTTCACCTTCGCCGCCCAGGCGCTGTGGAGCCTGCTGCTGGGCATCGGCCTGGTGGGCACCATGATCGCCCTGGCCGCGCCGTTGCAGATCCGCTTGATGGACATCGCCCACGAGGCACCGAGCCTCGCGGCGGCGTCCAACCATGCCGCGTTCAACCTGGCCAATGCGCTGGGGCCCTGGTTGGGTGGGATGGCCATCAGTGCCGGGCTGGGATGGACCAGTACGGGGTACATCGGTGCGGCTGCGGCGTTGGTGGGGTTGGGGATCTACCTGGTGGCGCGGCGGATGCAGGGCGGAGATTGAGGTAGGGCGTCGGGGGCGCATGGCTTGGTTTTTATGGGGGGGTGAGATCGAACGCCACCCGCGCGGCACATCGCGAGCTGCGCTCGCTCCTACGTTTGTTGCAACGTACCTATGTCTGATAGGCCATGGTTGCCTGCCTTGGTTGCATCACGGGATTTTTGCGTTGGCGCCGGCCCCACCCCGATTTTTTGGTGGGTGTCAAAGGCGGACAACCATGGTCTGACAGACCGCGGCACGTTGCAACAAACGTAGGAGCGAGCGCAGCTCGCGATGCGCCGCGCGGGCGGCGCTCGATCTGCGCCGCACCGCGAACCTCAAACCCTGCGCACCAAGCCCTCCCCTCAATATCCGGTCATTTCCAGATAGCCCCTTCCAGTGCCATTGCCGGTCACCCGCACCGGCCCTTCCCAATAGGCGAAGCGCGTGCTCATCCACGCCTTCGGTTCCAGTGCCTCGACCTGCACATCCACCTGCACCGCTGGCACCTGCACCCGCCAGCGGGTTGGCAGCGTCTTGCCATTGTCCTGCCGCGACCACGCCAGCGGGGTCAGCACGATTTCCTCGCCCTGCAACGCCCGCGTCCGCCCCTGGGCGTCGACCCAGGTGCCCGCCCGGTAAGGCGCGCCCTGCTCCTCGCGGACCTGGAACAGCATCAGCTTGGCGCCGCCTTCAAGGTGCAGCGAGAACCAGTCCCAGCCCCGCTGCCCGGCCGCCAGGGGCTGGCTGCTCCACTCCCGGTCCAGCCAGGCCTGGCCCTTCACGGCGATGCATTGCCCGGCGCGCTCGACCTCGCCGGTCACCTGGTAGAACGGCTGGCTGTAGTAGTACGACGCCTGGCCCTTGCCGGACTTTTCGCTGTAACCCTGCAGGCCATGCAGCACTGGCGCTTTGTCGGTGGTCAGCTGCAGGTCGTAGCGAAAACCCTGGCCACCGGCACGCATGCGCAAGCGCTGGATATCGCCATCGCCTTGCAGCGACCAGTCATCGATCCAGGCCTGGAACGGTGCGGCGACCACCCCCGCCTGCCCCACGCCACCGCGTGCCAGGGTTTCGCTCACCTGGTGGCCACCCGGCCCGGTCAGCGCGGCATGGCCCATCCACAGGTTCGGGCTGTTCCAGTCGTGGGTCTCCGGGCCTGGGCGCAGCGCCGAGCGGAACAGCGTCCACTGAGCGCCCCAGGCGCGGCCCCGGGCATCTTGCAAGTTGGCGGTGATGTACCACCACTCGATGCGATAGCCGTCATGGGCGCCGTGATCGCGAGGGAACGCCAGCGCCATGCCGGGCGTGACCTGCCTGAACGCCCCCGCCTCGTTGCCAAGGCCGGCGAAGCCCTTGGCCGGCGGCGCAGGCGCATCGCAGCCGGCCAGCAACAGGCCGGCCAGCAGCAGCCAGGCTTCAGCCTTCATCGGCGAACCGCCGCAGCAATACGCCCGGCTGACTGCGCGCCAGCTTGCACAGCGGCCAGGCGCTGGCCAGCAGGCTGGTCAGCACACCCAGCGCCGCCAGTTGCAGCAACTGCGCCGGAAACACCTGCCAGGGCAAGCGCCAGCCAAACGCCTGGACGTTCACCACCGCCACCAGGCACCAGGCCAGCAGCAGGCCCAGAGGGATCGCCAGGAGCACGGTGAAGCCGCAGAGCATCAGCGCCTGCCCCAAGCACAGCCAGCCCAGCCGGCGGCGCGGTACACCCAGCGCCCACAGCGGCGCCAGTTGGCCGAGCCGGCGCTGGCCGAGGGTCAGCTGGCTGATGAACAAGGCCACGCCGGCCACACCGAGGGTCAGGCTGTTCAGGGCCGCGGTCACGGCGAAGGTGCGGTTGAACACCGCCGTCGACCATTGTTTCAGGCGCGACTGCTCGACCAGCTGGTCGTCATTCAGGTCGAAGCGCTGCTGCAACTGCTGCTTCAGCGCGTCCACCTGGCCTGGCTGCACCAGCGCGCTGAGGCCGGTCAGGCTGGCAGCCGGTGCATGGGCGCGCAGCCAGTCGGCGTTGACCAGCATATGGCCTTTGGGGTTGCCGTAGTCGGCATGGATGCCGACCACCGTCATCGCCTGCGGCGATTCGCCAGGCAGTGACACGCTGTCGCCCAGTGCCTGGCCCAGGCGCCGGGCCAGCTGTTCACTGAGCATGACGCCCTGGCCAGCCGCCAGCTGCGCCCATGCATCCGCCGTTTGTGCCAGCAATGGCCAGTGGCTGCGGTAGAACGGATGATCCACCACCCCTTGCACCTGCACCGGCCAGTGCTGCAGGCGCCACTCCACCCGCCAGCTCGGCAGCACGGCGCTGACGGCAGGCGCGTGCAGCAAGTGGTCGTAGAGCTGTTGTGCCTGGACGCTGTCGCGAGGCGAGACGTACAGGTCGGCCGCCAGACGCTGATCCAGCCAGCCGATGAAGGTGCGGCGAAAGCCTTCGGTCATCCCGCCGACCCCGACACTGGCGGCCAACGCCAGCAGCAGCGCCATCAAGGCAAGGCTCAGGGCCGGCAACTGTTGCCGGCTGTCGGCGACGAACCACTGCGCCAGCGGTGGTCGTGCATATCGCGCCAGCCCGCCCAGCAGCAAGGCCAGCAGCCCAGGCAGCAACAACGCCGCGGCCAACAGCAACGCGGCGAGCAGGCCGAACGCGCTGGGCAGGCCATTGCCCAGGTAACCGCAGGCCAGAGCCACCAGGATCAAGGTCGCGGCCGCCAGCGCCTGGCGCCGCAACCAGGGCACCTGGGCCAGGCGCCAGGCTTGTGGCTGGGCCAGCCCCAGCAGCGGCAGGCGCGCCGCGCGCAGCAGGCTGTCGAACCCGGCGAGCAACGCCCCCAGCAGGCTGACCGCCAGGCCTGTCAGCCACCATTGCCAGGGCAGATGCAGCTGCCCCGCCACCTCGGCGCCGTACAGGCCCCGCAGACTGGAGGCGAAGTCCGGCAGCAAGGCTGCCGCGAGCAGGTAGCCGGCAAGCATGCCCACCAGGCCACCCAGCAGCGCGAACAGGCCCAGCTCCAGGGCCAGGGCCGCGAGCAGCGTGCACAGGCTGACGCCACAGGCGCGCAAGGTACGCATCAGGCCGCGCCGTTGCTCCAGCGCCAGGCCAATGGCCGCGTGGGCGATAAACAGGCCGACCACGAAGGCCAGCAGGCCCAGGGCGGTGAGGTTGAGGTGGAAGCTTTCGGTCAGGCGCTGCAGGTCGGTGTCGTCGCCGGCCGGCTGCACCTTGAGCGTGGCAGCAAGCGCCACCGGCAAGGGCTGGTCGTTGCCGCTGATCAACCGCGACAACTGCCCCGGGGCCTTGAGCAAGGCCTGGGCCTGGCCGATATCGACCACCACCACACCCGGTGCGAGGTGAGCGCTCAGGGTCAAGGGTGGCAGCAACTGGCCCTCCACCGTGCGGACCTGCTCCCCGACCTTGCGGCCCAGTTGGCGCAACGTGTCCGGCCCGATCCAGGTCTGCCCGGGGGCAACGACGAATGCCTGCAGGTCGAACCCTTGCGGGTCGGCGCCTGCCACGGCCATGCCCGGCAACAGGCTGAGCGGCTCGATGCCCACCATCCTCACTGTCTGCGCAGGCTCGCCTGCCAGCTGCAAACGCCCCTCCAGCACCGGCGTGACTTGCCAGCCTTGCCTGCGCAATTGCACATACAGCGCCTGGTCGAACCGTTGCCCGCTGCGCGCCACCAACTGCGGGTAGGCCGGCCCGGCCAGTACCGCGCTGGCCTGGGCGTAGTCGCTGCGTGCCTGGCTGTTGAGTGCCTGCACGCCCGCCCACAAGGCAGTGGCAAGGCAGATGCCAGTGAAGATGCTGATGCCCTGCAGACGGTGCCGCCACCAATGGCTGCAGAGTGCCTGCAAGGCCAGCACAAGGGTGTTCATGCGGCTTGCACCTGGCCCTGGTGCAATACGCAGCGCTGGGCAAGGCGTGCGGCGAGGCGTTGGCTGTGGGTAACCATCAGCAAGCTGCTGACGGCTTCGTCCACCAGTTGCAGGAGCAGGGCCAGTACCTCGTCGCCGTTGTGTTCATCGAGGCTGCCGGTGGGTTCGTCGGCCAGCAGCAGCGCGGGCCGGCTGGCCAAGGCGCGACCGATTGCCAGGCGTTGCTGCTGGCCGCCGGACAACTGCTCCGGGTAGCGCTGAAGCAACGGCGTCAGCCCCAGCCTTGCGGCCAGGTGTGCGATCCAGGCGGGGTCGTGGCGGTTTGCCAGGCGTGCCTGGAAGGCCAGGTTGGCGGCCACGTCCAGACTGCTGATGAGGTTGTACTGCTGGAACACCAGGCCGATGCCCTCGCGGCGCCAGCGGGCCAGGGCGGATTCGTCGTGGTGGTCCAGGGGGTGGCCGTCGATGAGGATGCGGCCGCTGTCGGCGCGGTCGAGGCCGGCCAGCAGATGCAGCAAGGTGCTCTTGCCGCTGCCGGACTCGCCCATCAGCGCCAGGCTGCTGCCGCGAGGGAGGGACAGGTCGATGCCGCGCAGCACGTGCAGGGTGCCCTGGGCGGTGGTGAACGACTTGTGGAGGTTTTCGACGACCAGCATTTGTGGGCCTTTTGGGTGTTCGCCTTGGTTTTGCGGGGCGGTTGAGATCGAGCGCCGCCCGCGCGGCGCATCGCGAGC
>NZ_BBIV01000047.1 GCF_000730665.1 Pseudomonas plecoglossicida NBRC 103162 = DSM 15088 | reverse complement strand
GCTCGCGATGCGCCGCGCGGGCGGCGCTCGATGTTCGCCCCCACGCAACTCCCACGACATCCACACCAAAAATTTACCCGCCGCGCTGCCGCGCTCCGCTAGGATGTCTGGCCGAACCGACGGAACCTGCTCACCATGCATCTTCCCGCGCTCAAACCGAACCAGCTGCGCCCACCCGCCGAGCCGTCCAAAGGCGTGGTGCGCACGCGGCTGCTCGAACAGCTGGCCAACGCGCTGGAGGCGAACACCTTCGTGCTCCTGCAAGCACCGCTGGGCTATGGCAAGAGCACCCTGCTCGGCCAGTTCGCCCGCAGCCTGCCAGGGGCCTGGGGATGGCTGCGGCTGACCCGCGCCGAAAACCAGCCATTGGCCCTGCTGCTGCACCTGCACGCGGCGCTGCAACTGCCTGAGCAGCAACGCGAGACGCCACAGGCCGAACAGCTGTGGAGCCTGATCCTGGCTGACCTGGAGGCGCGCCAGGCACCTGTCACCCTGCTGCTCGACGACCTGCACCTGCTCAACGCAGCGCCCGCCTGGCACTACCTGGACACCCTGCTGCGCTACCCGCCGCCCGCGCTGCGCCTGCTGGCGGCCAGCGAAGGCCCGCCGTTCCTGCCCCTGGCCCACCTGCGCCGTGACGACCGGCTGACCCAGCTCGGCGCCTGCGATCTGGCCCTGGACAGCGACGAGACCCAGCAGTTGGCGATCGCCCGCGAGGTCAAGCTGGGCAGCGATGCGCTCTATCAGCTGCGCGCCGGCAGCGAAGGCTGGCCCACTGGCGTGCTGTTCTGGCTGCAGGCCTACCGCGCGGCATTGCACAGCACCGGCCAGGCACCCGGCGACCTGCGCCCGATCACTCGCCAGGCCTACGCTCAGGCCCGGCAGTTTCTCGAAGAAGAATGCCTGCAACGCCTGCCCGTGGGCTTGCGCGGGTTTCTCGAGCAGACCGCCGTGGCCCAGGTGTTCGATGCAGGCCTTGCCGGTGAACTCGCCGCCCCGGCCGATGTGCCAAGCGCGCTGCGCCAGTTGCAGCGCATGGCCCTGATCATCGAGGTGCCCCAGGGCGAGCACACCGAATACCGCTACCACCCTGCCCTGCGCAACAGCCTCTACCAGCGCCTGGAACAGCGCGACCCGCAACACCTGCGTCAACTGCATCGTCAGGCCGCCAACTGGTTGCTGGCGCAGCGCCGCTTCACCGAAGCGATCTACCAACTGGGGCGCGCCCGCGACCTGGACGCCGTGCTCAGCATCGTTGACCGCCACGGTTTCGAACTGCTGCGCGAGGGCAAGGTCAATACCCTGGTCGATGTGCTCGACGAAGTCGCCGGCAACAAAGGCAACGACAGCTTCACCCTGGCGGTGACCGAAGCGTCCACGGTGATGGTCACCAACGACATCGCCCAGGCCTGTCACTGCCTGCACCAGCTCTACGCCCTGCAGCGCCGTCAGACGGTGCCGCGCCACCCCGAGCGGGTGCAGCAGACAGTGATGTTCCTGCGCAGCCGCCTGGCCTACCTGGGCGGCAACCTGGGGCACGGCCTGGCCCTGGCGGCGCGGGCCTTGCAGCAGTTCCCCCAGGACAATGCCGCGCGCTCGGTGCTGTATTTCGACCGTGCCAACTGCCTGGCCGCGCTCGGCCACCTGCCCCAGGCCCATGCCGAAGGCAGCCGCGCCCTGCGTCAGCTGCAGGGCTTTGGCCTGAGCGGTTACACCAACCTGCTGCAACTGCTTTTGGCCCAGATCGAGCTGGCCCAAGGCGCCAACGAGGCAGCCTGGGCGCGCCTGCAAGGCATGGCCGAAACACCCGCTACCGGCAGCTCCGGGCGCTTCTATGAACTGTTCCACCACCTGGGCAAGGGCCTGGCGCTGCTGCAGGCCAACCGCCTGGCCCAGGCGCGCCAGGAAATGGCCCAGGCCGAAGTGCTGGCGCTGGGCTTTCCCCACAGTGCCGCGCTGCCCTGGGTGTTCCACCACCAGGCGTGCCTGCACTGGGCACTGGGTGAAACGGCCCAGGCCAAGGCCCGCTGGGTGGAGGTGCGCCGACTGGCCCGACAGTTCCGCCTGTTCACCCTCTACCGCCAGGCCGGGGCATGGCAGGCGCGCCTGGCCCTGCACGACAACGACCAGGACTACCTGCCCGACTGGCTCGGCCAGTGGCACTGGTGCAACCGCCAATATGGCGAGCAACTGCTGCCCGAGGAGTGGCTCGCCTACGCCTGGGTGCAACGCCACCTGGGCCAGCGCGACAAGGCGCGACAGATCCAGCAGATGCTGCAGGCCAGGGCCCAGGCACAGGCCAACCACCGCCTGTTGCTCGATGCCCAGTTGCTCGACGCGGCGCTGCTGCAGGACCGCGGTGAGCGTGACGAGGCCCTGCTGAGCCTCGAACAGGCCTTGCAACTGGCCTGCGCGCACGGTTTCGGCCAGTTGCTGCAGTACGAAGGCGACACCAGCCTGGAGGCCCTGCGCCAACTGTTGCTGCCGCAGGTTCGCGAACGCCTGGGGCTGACAGCGCCGGCGCCGCCTCGCGAGCACCTCAATGCGCTGTTCCGCCCGCTGCTGGCGGGCAAGGACAGTGCCGAGAGCGCGCTGATCGTGCCGCTGTCGCGCCGCGAACTGGAAGTGCTGCAGCGCATGGCCCGCGGCCAGAGCAACGGGCAGATCGCCGAGGCCATGTTCATCAGCCTGAGCACGGTCAAGACCCATATCAACAACCTGTTCCGCAAGCTGGATGTGGCCGACCGCGACAGCGCCCTGTGTTCGGCGCGCGAACTGCAGCTTTTGAACTGACCTCCACCTGGGCCCAGCGCCGATTCCACCCGCCAATCCACCTGGGGGGTGGACGCGGCGCCCGGGCCCTGCCTGTTACAACATGCCGAGTCCACCCAGCCAGGAGTCAGGCATGCCCAGCTACACCGCCCCATTGCGCGATATCACCTTCGTGGCCCAGGAACTGCTCGACCTGTGCAGCCACTACCAGCAACTGACTGGCTGTGAAATCCCGGATGAAGCCACCTTCGCCGCCATCGTCGAGGAAGGCGCCAAGTTCGCCGAGCAGGAGCTCGCCCCGCTCAATGCTGTGGGCGACCAGCACGGTTGCCAGTGGCAGGACGGCAAGGTCATCACGCCGCCAGGCTTCGCCGATGCCTACAAACGCTTTGCCGACAACGGCTGGCTGGGCCTGGACAAGGACCCGGCCTTCGGTGGCCAGGGCCTGCCGCCGTCGCTGGGCTTCGTCAACTACGAAATGGTCTGCAGCGCCAACCATGCCTGGGGCATGTACGGCAACCTCGCCGGCGGTGCCATCAGCACCCTCAGCGAGCACGCCGACGAAACCCTGAAGCAGCGCTTTCTGCCGGCGATGATCGAAGGCCGCTGGGGCGGCACCATGTGCCTGACCGAAGCCCACTGCGGCTCGGACCTCGGCCTGCTGCGCACCAGCGCCAGGCTCGAGGCCGATGGCAGCTACCGGATCAGCGGCAGCAAGATGTTCATCTCCGCCGGTGAACATGACATGACCGAAAACATCATCCACCTGGTGCTGGCGCGCATCGAAGGTGCGCCGGCGGGGGTCAAGGGCATCTCGCTGTTCGCCGTGCCGAAGATCCAGGTCGATGCCCAGGGCCAGCTGGGCGCGCCCAACGGCGTGAGCTGCGGCTCCATCGAACACAAGATGGGCATCCACGGCAACGCCACCTGCGTACTCAACTTCGACGGCGCCAACGGCTACCTGCTGGGTGAGGCCAACCGTGGCCTGAACGCCATGTTCACCTACATCAACGAGTCGCGCCTGGCCGTGTCCCAACAGGCCCAGGCCCATGCCGAGGCGTCGTTCCAGGGGGCCCTGGCCTATGCCCGCGAACGCGTGCAGATGCGCGCCACGCCGCGCCTGCGCGTTGAGCAGCCGGCCGACCCGATCATCGGCCATGCCGATGTGCGGCGCATGCTGCTGACCCAGAAAGCCTACGCCGAAGGCGGCCGCATGCTCGCCTACACCTGCGCCAAGGGCGTCGACCAGCTGCACCACGGTGCCAGCGCCGCTGTACGCCAGGCTGCGGCACGCCGCCTGGCACTGCTCACGCCGATTGCCAAGGGCTTCCTCACCGAAACCGGCAACGAAGCGGCGCAGCTGGGCATCCAGGTGTTCGGCGGCCACGGCTACATCCGTGAATGGGGCATGGAGCAGATCGCCCGCGATGTGCGCATTACCGCGATCTATGAAGGCACCAACACCATCCAGGGCCTCGACCTGCTGACTCGCAAGGTTTTGGCCGATGGGGGTGAAGCCCTGGGCGAACTGCTGGGCGAAATCGAAGATTTCATCCAGGGCAGCACCGCCCCGGCCCACCTGGCCCAGGCCCTGCTCAAGCAAGTGACGGCCTGGCGTGAAATCAGCGACTGGCTGCGCGACGCCAGCGCTACCGACGCCAACCTGATCGGCGCCAGCGCCTTCGACTACCTGATGCTCAGCGGCTACACCCTGCTCGGCTACCTCTGGCTGCGCGCTGCGTGCGCGGCCGAACGGGCTCTGGCCGCTGGCAGCGATGAGGTGGCGTTCTACCAGGGCAAGCGCGAAACCGCCCGCTTCTACCTGCAGCGCCTGCTGCCACGCGCCAGCCTGCATGAAACGCTGATTCGCAGTGGCAGCAACAACCTGATGGACATCAGCGAGGCCGCTTTCGCCCGCTGATTTGCGCCGAGCTGGTTTGCGCTGCCTGTCCCCTCCGGGCAGCGGTTTTTGCGGGTGGCGGCCCGCGCTACGGGCCGCCACCTGGTTTTTTTATTCAATCGTCCCAGCCCAAGGCGAGGCCCACAAAGCTTCGTCCGGCAAAGAAAACATAAGGCTTCCTCCCATGCAGCTCATCGACTATCGTCGCGACAACCAACTGGCCCTGATCGGCCTGAGCCATGCGCCGGTCAACGCCCTTGGCCACGGCCTGCGCCAAGCGTTGTTGCAGGCCTGCAGCCAGGCCGCCGCCGACCCTGAGGTGCAGGCCATCATCCTGCACGGGCAGCAGCTGCCCTTCAGCGCCGGCGCCGACATCAGCGAGTTCGGCAGTCCACTGACCTGGGAGGCGCCAGCGCTGGGCGATCTGCTCGACGCCCTGACCCGCATCGACAAACCGGTGATCGCCGCCATCGACGGCGTGGCCCTGGGCGGCGGCCTGGAGCTGGCGCTGGCCTGCAGCCACCGCCTGGCCACGGCCAACGCCCGCCTGGGCCTGCCTGAAGTGCGCCTGGGCCTGCTGCCCGGCGCCGGTGGCACCCAGCGCCTGCCGCACCTGATCGGCGTGGCACCGGCGTTGGACATGATGCTCAGCGGTGACCCGATCGATGGTCGCCAGGGCCACGCCCTGGGCCTGGTCGACCGCCTGGCCGAACGCGGCCAGGACCTGCTGCAACTGACCTGCGTCTTCGCCCGGGACCTGCTGACCCAACCCGCCGCAGTCAAAGCCGAGCAAGCCCACTTGGTGCACGACCAGGCCAACGACTTCTTCGCCACCCGCGAGGCCCAGCTGGTTGCGCGCAAGCCCGGCCAACGGGCGCCGTTGCGGGTGTTGGCCGCCGTCCGTGCCGCCTGCGAGCTGCCCCTGGGCGAAGGCCTGGCACGTGAACAGGCGCTGTTCCGCGAAGCCTTGCAAGACCCGCAGGCCACGGCCCTGCGCCACCAGTTCTTCGCCGAGCGCGAAGCGCTGCGGGTGCCGGGTATCGACGCCAGCACCACGCTGCGCGACATCGCCAAGGTGGCGGTGATCGGCGCCGGCACCATGGGCGCCGGTATCGCCATGAACTTCATCAACGCCGGCATCCCGGTGCGCTTGCTGGAGCTCAAGCCCGAAGCCCTGGACCGTGGCCTGGCGCAGATCCGCAAGAACTACGAAAGCAGCATCAAGCGCGGCAAGCTCAGCGCCGAGCAACTCGAACAGCGCATGAGCCTGCTGCAAGGCACCCTCGACTATGCCGACCTGGCCGACGCGGACCTGGTGATCGAAGCGGTATTCGAGGACCTGTCGATCAAGCAGCAGGTGTTCCGCACCCTCGACCGGGTGTGCAAGCCCGGCGCGATCCTGGCCAGCAACACCTCGACCCTGGATGTCGACCGCATCGCCGCCTGCACCCAGCGCCCGCAGGATGTGGTTGGCCTGCACTTCTTCAGCCCGGCCAATGTCATGCGCCTGCTGGAAGTGGTGCGTGGCCGGGCCACGGCGCCGGACGTGCTGGCTACCACGCTGAAGATCGCCAAGCGCATCGGCAAGCTGCCAGTGGTGTCCGGCGTGTGCTTTGGCTTCATCGGCAACCGCATGCTCGAACCCTATGCCCGCGAAGCCCACCGCCTGGTGCTCGAGGGTGCCTCGCCCGCACAGGTGGACAAGGTGCTGACCGACCTGGGCCTGGCCATGGGGGTGTTCGCCATGTACGACCTGGCCGGCATCGACGTCGGTTACCTGGTGCGCCAGTCACGGCAGAGCGAGATCGCCCACGACCCGAGCTACTTCCGCCTGGCCGACGAGCTCTACACCCTCGGCCGCCTCGGCCAGAAGAGCGGGCGCGGGTTCTACCGCTACGAAGGCCGCGAGCGCATCGAAGACCCGGAAGTGGAGCAGATCGCGGCGCAACTGGCAGCCAAGCTGGGCATTACCCGACGCACCATCAGCGACGCGGAAATCCACGACCGCTGCCTGTTCATGCTGATCAACGAAGGCCTGCAGCTGCTCGACGAAGGCATCGCCCTGCGCAGTGGCGACATCGACCTGGTGTGGACCAACGGCTACGGCTTCCCGGCCTGGCGCGGCGGGCCGCTGCACTACGCCCGCGACCTGGGCCTGGACAACGTGCTGGCAGGCATCGAACAGCTGCGCGAACAGCTCGGCGCCTACGGCCGCATGTGGCTGGAACCTGCCCCGTTGCTGCACCGCCTGGCTTCCAGCGCGAAGCTGCGTGAACCAAGCCTCTGAGTCGTTCTCCCCTGGTCTTTAGGAACCCCGAACATGAAAGAAGCCGTCATCCTCTCCACCGCCCGCACCCCTATCGGCAAGGCCTTTCGCGGTGCACTGAACAACGTCCGCTCGCCGAGCCTGGCAGCACACGCCATTCAGGCAGCGGTCGCACGCGCCGGCATCGCCGCTGACGAAATCGAAGACCTGGTCATGGGCACCGCGATGCCCTCCGGCACCGCCGGCTGGAACCTTGGCCGCATGAGCGCGCTGGCCGCCGGCCTGCCGGTGTCGGTCAGCGGCCAGACCCTGGACCGTCAGTGCGCCTCCGGCTTGATGGCGATCGCCACCGCGGCGAAGCAGATCATCGTCGATGGCATGCAAGTGACCGTCGGCGCCGGCCAGGAAAACATCAGCGCGGTGCAAACACGCAACCTCGAATGGGCGCTGGGCGAACAGGACAGCACGGTGATCGAGCGTGTCCCGCATGCCTACATGCCGATGCTGCAGACCGCCGAACACGTGGCCAGCCGCTACGGCATCAGCCGCGAAGCGCAGGACGCCTACGCCTTGCAGTCGCAGCTGCGCACCGCCGCCGCCCAGCGCGACGGGCTGTTCGAGGCCGAGATCGTGCCGGTGACGGCCCAGCAGCGGGTCGTGGACAAGCAGACCGGCGAGGTCAGCTACCGCCAGGTCACGCTGTCGCAGGACGAGGGCAACCGCCCGCAAACCGTCCTCGACGACCTGACGCGCCTGCAGCCGGTGCTCGACGGCGGTTGCATCACCGCCGGCAACGCCAGCCAGCTGTCCGACGGTGCCAGCGCCTGCGTGCTGATGGACGCGCGCCTGGCCGAACAGCGCAACCTGCGCCCGCTGGGCCTGTACCGCGGCATCGCGGTGGCCGGCCTGGCCCCGGAAGAGATGGGCATCGGCCCTGTGTACGCGGTGCCGCGCCTGCTCAAGCAGCATGGGCTGAAGGTCGATGACATCGGCCTGTGGGAACTCAACGAAGCCTTTGCCTGCCAGGTGCTGTACTGCCGCGACAAGCTGGGCATCGACCCGATGCGCCTGAACGTCAACGGCGGCGCCATCGCCATCGGCCACCCCTATGGCATGAGCGGCGCACGGATGGTCGGGCATGCCCTGCTCGAAGGCAAACGTCGCGGGGTACGCTACGTGGTGGTGACCATGTGCGTGGGCGGTGGCATGGGTGCCGCCGGCCTGTTCGAAGTACTTTGAGATCAAGGACCAACGACATGCTTGCAAACACATTCTCCCTGGCCGGCAAGACCGTGCTGGTGACCGGTGCCTCCAGCGGCCTGGGCGAGCACTTCGCGCGCCTGGCCCAGGCCGCCGGTGCCCGCGTGGTGCTGGCCGCCCGCCGGGTCGAGCGCCTGCAGGCGCTGGCACAAGCGCTTGAGGCCAATGGCGGCGAGGCCTTGGCGGTAGCGCTGGACGTGACCCGGCGCGACAGCGTCGAACTGGCCTTCGACCAGGCCGAGGCACGCTTCGGCGTGGTCGATGTGGTAGTCAACAACGCCGGTATCGGCGACCCCGGGCGCTTCCTCGACCTGAGCGAGCAGGACTGGCAGCGCATGCTCTCGACCAACCTCGACGGCGTGTTCCACGTCGCCCAGTGCGCCAGCCAGCGCCTGGTCAAGGCCGAGCGCCCGGGCAGCATCATCAACATCGCCTCGATCCTCGGCCTGCGCGTGGGCAGTGGCCTGAGCCACTACTGCACGGCCAAGGCCGCCGTGGTGCAGCTGACCAAGGCCATGGCGCTGGAACTGGCCCGCTACCGGATCCGTGTCAACGCCATCGCACCGGGCTACTTCAAGACCGAGATGAACGAAGACTACTTCGACGGCGAGGCTGGCCAAAGCTACATCAAGGGCCAGGTGCCGATGCGCCGCCTGGGGCAATTGCACGAGCTGGACGGGCCCTTGCTGCTGCTGGCCAGCGACGCCGGTGCCTACATGACCGGCAGCGTCCTGGCCGTGGATGGCGGGCACCTGGTCAACCCGCTGTAACCCAACAAGGAGCCTGTATGCCTGTTGCCGCCTACCTGCCGCGCGTGGTCGCGCTGGTCACCCACTTGCATCGCCCCGCTGCACCCAGCCGCATGGCGCAGTTGATCGAGCAGGTCGGCGCCGACTACCGGCAGCAGGCGCGCATCGAGGTCATCGAGACCACCCTTGCCGATCTGCTGCCGCTGGCGCGCGAGCTGGAAAGCCGCCAGCAGGCGGACGTCATCCTGTGTTCCGGTGCTGCCGCCGACTACCTGCGCCAGCACCTCTCGACCACGGTCAGGGCCCTGCACCTGGGCGAATTCGACCTGATCCGGGCGCTGGTCCTGGCCCGCGACCGGGCCAGCCGGGTGGGCATCCTCAGTTTTGCCCAGCCCTACCCGGAGCTGGCCGCGATGCAGGCGCTGTTCACCCTGCAGATCCGCGAACACACCTACACCAGCCTGGAGCAGGCCCGGGAACAGGTCGAGCGCCTGGTCGAGGATGGCTTCGAGGTCATCATCGGCTCGCCGACGGTGTGCCAGCTGGCCGATGCGGCAGGCGCCCAGGGGGTGCTGGCGCTGGATGCCGAAAGCCTGCGCCACACCTTCGACAGCCTGGTGACCCTGGCGGCCAGGCCGGATGAAACACCCGTACGGCGCCTGCCGCGTCGCAGCCGCGAGCACACCGCCACGCGCCCCTTCACCGCCCGCCACCGCTTCGAGCAGATGCTCGGCGAGGCCCCGGCCTTTCGCGCCACCCTGAGCCTGGCGCAGCGTTACGCGCAGAGCGACGCCACGGTGCTGATCACCGGCGAAAGCGGCACTGGCAAGGAGTTGCTGGCGCAAAGCATGCACAACGCCAGCCCGCGCCAGCAGGCGCCATTCGTGGCCATCAATTGCGCAGCCTTGCCCGAATCACTGCTGGAAAGCGAACTGTTCGGCTACGAGGACGGCGCCTTCACCGGCTCACGCAAGGGCGGCAAGCCCGGCCTGATCGAGCTGGCCGACAGCGGCACCCTGTTCCTCGACGAAATCGGCGACATGCCAGTGGCCCTGCAAACCCGCCTGCTGCGTGTCTTGCAGGAGCGCGAGGTGCTGCGCCTGGGCGCCTGCGAGCCGACCCCGGTGGACATCCGGGTGATTGCCGCCACCCATTGCGACTTGCCTGCGCATATCGCCGAGCAGCGCTTTCGCCAGGACCTGTACTACCGCCTGAACATTCTGCGCCTGGCCGTGCCGCCATTGCGTGAGCGGGTGGCGGACATCGTGCCGCTGTTCAACGCCCTGCTTGCGCGCCACAGCCGGGCGAGCGACAGGCCACGCCAGGCGCAGGTCGAGCGCCTGCTACCACTGCTGCTGCGCCATGGCTGGCCAGGCAACATCCGCGAGCTGGACAATATCGCCGAGCGCGCGGCCCTGTGCCTGGGTGCACTGGGCCAGGATGATGGCATCAACCTGACCACGCTGTTCCCGGAGTTCTTCCAGGCCGGTGCTGCCGAAGCGCCGAGCCCGTCCCCTGCCCCCAGCGACAACCTGCGCAGCCTGGGCAAGGCCACGGAAGCGGCCCATGCACGCCAGGTCCTGGACCAGTGCGCCGGCGACATGGCCGAAGCCGCACGGCGCCTCGGGGTCAGCCGCAGTACGGTCTGGCGGCGGGTACGCGGCTGATTTCAGGTCACCCTGGTCACAAATCCTCAATACAAACGTGACATTTTTTTTCAGCTTGCCGCGATCTGCCTAGAGACGACGACGGAGCTGTCAAATGAAGGTTACGGTTTTTGGTACCGGCTATGTTGGCCTGACCCAGGCAGTGTGCCTGGCCCAGGTGGGGCACTCGGTACTGTGCATGGATGTCGATGCTGAACGGGTCAAAGCCCTCGAACAAGGCCATTGCCCGATCTTCGAGCCGGGCCTGGCGCCCCTGCTGCAAAAGAACCTGGCGTGTGGTCGCCTGCGCTTTACCACCGACGCAAGCCTTGCCAGCCACCATGCCCGCCTGCTGTTCATCGCCGTCGGCACCCCGCCGCAGGCCGATGGCAGCGCCGACCTGAGCCAGGTGTTCGCGGTGGTGGACAACATCCTCGAACACGCCACGGATGCCAAGGTGATCGTCAACAAGTCCACCTCGCCGGTTGGCACGGTGGATCGGATCAAGGCGCGTATCGCCCAGGCCGTAGGCGACACCGGGCGTTTCCAGGTCATCAGCAACCCGGAGTTCCTCAAGGAAGGCACGGCCCTGGATGACTGCATGCGCCCTGAGCGCATCATCATCGGTGGCGCCGAGCCGGCCGAGGTGGAGCTGCTGCGCGAGCTGTACCTGCCGTTCAGCCGCAACCGGGAAAAGCTCATGGTGATGGACGCCCGCAGCGCCGAACTGACCAAGTACGCGGCAAACTGCATGCTGGCGACGAAGATCTCCTTCATCAACGAAATGGCCAACCTGGCCGAGCACCTGGGCGCCGACATCGAGATGGTGCGCCGCGGTATCGGCTCGGATCCGCGCATCGGCTACGACTTCATCTACGCCGGTTGTGGCTTTGGCGGCTCGTGCTTCCCCAAGGACCTGCAAGCCCTGCGCCGCAGTGCCGAAGCCGAGGGCTTCGAGCCGCAATTGCTGCACGCGGTCGAGTCGGTCAACCAGCGGCAGAAGCACCGGCTGTTCGACAAGATCCGCCGGCACTACCCCGGCGGGCTGCGCGGCAAGGTGTTCGCCCTCTGGGGCCTGTCGTTCAAGCCCAACACCAACGATATCCGCGAGGCATCCAGTCGGGTGCTGCTGGAAGCCTTGTGGGCCGCTGGCGCGCGCGTGCAGGCACACGACCCGCAGGCCATGGAAGAAATCCAGCGGCATTACGGCCCGCGCCCAGACCTGCAACTGGTGCCATGCAAGGACGATGCACTGGAAGGTGCCGACGCGCTGGTGATCGTCACCGAATGGCAGGACTACCGGGTACTGAACCTGGCGCAGGTGCCGCAGCAACTGGCCGACCGGGTGGTGTTCGACGGTCGCAACCTGTTCGAGCCCGAGCACATGACTGCCGCCGGCCTTGCGTACTACGGTATCGGCCGTGGCCAGGTGCAGCCCGCATGCCCGTACTGATCACCGGGGTCGCCGGCTTCATCGGCTTCCACCTGGCCCGGCGCCTGTGCCAGGCAGGGCTGGAAGTGGTCGGTATCGACAACCTCAACACGTACTACAGCGTCGAGCTCAAGCAGGCGCGCCTGCAACAGCTGGCGCAGTGGGCCAATTTCCGCTTCCAGGCGGTGGACATCGCCGAGCCGGCCGCGCTGCAGGGCGTGTTTGCCGGTCAAGCTTTCAGCGAAGTGATCCACCTGGCTGCCCAGGCCGGCGTGCGTTACTCCCTGGACAACCCGGCGGCCTACGGCCAGGCCAACCTGGTCGGCTTTCTCAACATTCTCGAAGCCTGCCGCCAGCAGCCACCGCGCCACCTGATCTATGCCTCCAGCAGCTCGGTGTACGGCGCCAATGCCAAGCAGCCGTTCAGTGTCGACGACCCGGTCGAGCAGCCGGTCTCGCTGTATGCCGCGAGCAAGCGCGCCAATGAGCTGATGGCCCACAGCTACGCCCACCTGTACCAGGTGCCCTGCACCGGACTGCGCTTTTTCACCGTTTACGGCCCGTGGGGTCGACCTGACATGGCGCTGTTCAAGTTCACCCAGGCAATGCTCGAAGGCCGGCCCATCGATATCTACAACCATGGCCTGATGGCACGCGATTTCACCTATATCGACGACATCGTCGAAAGCCTCGTGCGCCTGCGCCTCAAACCACCCCAGCCAGCCCGTGGGCAAGCGCCCAGCCAGCTGTTCAACGTCGGCCTTGGCCAGCCGGTTCGGCTGTTGCAGTTCGTCGACTGCCTGGAGCAGGCCCTGGGCATCGAAGCGCGGCGCGAGTACCTGCCCCTGCAGGCCGGCGACGTGCTGCAGACCTGGGCCGATACCCGCGCGTTGACGCGCTGGATCGACTACACCCCGAGCACGCCCCTGCAACAGGGTGTGCAGGACTTCGTCGGCTGGTACCGGGACTTCTACCGGACCTGAACCGCGCCATCACCACAAGGACACAGGTAGCCCGAATGACAGACCCGCTTGACCTTTCGGTTCTGATACCCGCCAAGAACGAAGCCCAAAACCTGCCGGCATTGCTGCTGGAAATCCGCAGCGCACTGGCCGCTGAAGACTATGAAGTACTGGTGGTCGACGACGGCAGCAGCGATCGCACCCTGGACATGCTGCAGCAGCTGAAAAACCAAGGTTTCGCGCAGCTGCGCATCCTCCGTCATGAGCGCTCGCTGGGCCAGAGCACGTCGATCTGGCATGCCGCGCACGCGGCCCGCGGACGCTGGCTGGCCACCCTCGATGGTGACGGCCAGAACGACCCGGCGGATATCCCGGGGATGCTGGCCCTGGTGCGTGGCCAGGACGACATCACGCTGGTCGCCGGCCACCGCGTCGACCGCCGCGACAGCGCCAGCAAGCGTTGGGCCTCGCGCCTGGCCAACGGCCTGCGCCGGCGCCTGCTCAAGGACGCCACCCCCGATACCGGCTGCGGCTTGAAACTGATCGAGCGGGCAGCCTTCCTGCGCCTGCCCTACTTCGACCACATGCACCGTTACATCCCGGCGCTGATCCTGCGCCACAACGGCCGCCTGCGGGTACACCCGGTCAACCACCGCCCGCGCCAGGCCGGGGTGTCCAAGTACGGCAACCTGGACCGCGCCCTGGTCGGCATCCTCGACCTGGTCGGGGTCTGCTGGCTGCTGCGCCGCACCCGCCTGGACAGCCCCCCGCAGGAGCTCGAAGGATGACCCGCGAGACCCTCTGGCTGATCGTCGGGTTCGCCGGCCAGGCCGTGTTCACCGGGCGCTTCGTGCTGCAGTGGCTGTACAGCGAGCTCAAGCGCCGCAGCGTCATCCCGGTGGGGTTCTGGTACCTGAGCATGCTCGGCAGCGCGCTGCTGCTGGTCTATGCCATCTACCGCCAGGACCCGGTGTTCATCATCGGTCAGTCGTTCGGGATGCTGGTGTACCTGCGCAACCTGCAACTGATCGCGCGTCACCCCGTGCAGAAGGAATAGCCTTTGCCAAGGTTCAAGTCTTTGGGCGTCGAACGCCTGGTGCTGGTTGCGCTGGCGCTGATGCTGGTGGGCGCCGGCATCGGCTGGCGCCAGCCGATGAATGTCGATGAAGAGCGTTTTCTCGGCGTGGCCCTGGAGATGCTGCAGAGCGGCAACTGGTTCATTCCCCACCGCGCAGCGGAAATCTATGGCGACAAGCCGCCGTTGTTCATGTGGACGGTGGCCCTGTTCAGCTACCTGACCGACTCGCCCAAGGTCGCGCTGTACCTGCCGGGGCTGCTGTCCACGGCCACCCTCGTGCTGGTGCTGCACGACCTTGGGCGGCGCCTGTGGTGCCGGCGTGTCGGGGTGATCGCCGCACTGCTGTTCCTGGCGACCTACCAGAGCTACAGCATCCTGCGCACCGGGCAGATCGACAGTTTTCTGTGCCTGTGGGTGGCGCTGGGCGTCTACGGGTTGTTGCGCCACCTGCTGCTGGGGCCGGCGTGGGCCTGGTTCTACCTGGCCTGCGCGGCCATGGGCCTGGGCATCATCAGCAAAGGCGTGGGCTTTCTGCCGGCGCTGCTGCTGCTCCCCTATGCCTGGGCGGTGCACAAGCAATGGCGCGGGGTGGTGGCCATGCCGGGCCAGGGGTGGCGCTGGAGCCTGGGCCTGCTGTGGCTGCTGGCAGGTTGCGCGGTGTGGCTGCTGCCGCTGCTGGTGTCGATCGCCGACGGTGGTGGCGCGGCGGAGCTGGCCTACCTGAAGGAAATCCTCCTGCGCCAGACTGCCAGCCGCTATGCCAATGCCTGGGACCACCGCGAGCCGTTCTGGTACTTCTTCGTCGAGGTCATTCCCAAGTACTGGCTGCCGCTGGTACTGGCCTTGCCCTGGCTGGTGCCGGCCTGGCGCCGGCAACTGCAAAAACGCGACGGGCGCTTTCTCGTGCTGCTGGGCTGGGTGGCGCTGGTGCTGCTGTTCTTCAGCCTCAGCAGCGGCAAGCGCAAGCTGTATATCTTCCCGGCCCTGCCCGGCCTGGTGCTGGCCATCGCGCCGCTGCTGCCGTGGCTGCTGCAACGCTGGTGGAAGGGTCGGCCAGGCTGGCGCAAGGCGTTCACGGCCGTGGTGCTGGCGTGGTTCTGCCTGTGGTTCGCCAGGGGGTTCATCGAGCCGGTCAAGGAAGGTCGCAACCCCCACGAGACACTGATGGCCGAGGCCGCACGTGCCACCGACGGCGCGGAACTGGTGCTGGTCAACTGGCGCGAGGGCCACTGGCTGTTCGCCCGCCAGCCGATCGTCCATTTCGGGTTCAGCGGTAGCTCCAACGCCGAGGCCGCCGCCTACTGGCTGCGCCAGCACCCAGCGGCCTTCGCCTTGGTGCCGGCGGCCGAACTGGGGCACTGCTTCAGTCCGAGCAAGGCACGCAAGCTGGGCGATACCTCGCGGGCCACATGGTATGTGGTGGGCGCCGAGGCCGACAACGGCCGCTGCCAGCCTGCGGCGCCGGATCGCGTCTATCGGTTTGCCTGGGCCAGCGCGTTGCAGGTCTGTGCGCAGCGTGCTGGACAGGCCCCTGCCCGATCGGCCATCAGGGTGCAAGGAACGGCTGGACAGTGCGTTTTCTGAGTTCCTGAAGTTTGTCTGGCGGTACGACAAGGTCACCCGGCCGATGCTTGAAGGCATACGGCTGACCGTTGGGCCGGATGTGCGGACGGTGCATCCGCGCGGCAAGCGACAGCTTCAGGACTTTTTGGACAACCTCGACGACACGGGGACATCCCTATCAGTCAGTGAGGTCAAAGCACAAGCGAGTGTGAAACCCCGATCATTTATTCTTGGTCGAACTCATTCCCGGAAGGTTCAGAAGAAGACAAGGTCTCAGCTTTGCACTTCGGGCATGGGGACGGTGCCTCATAATCTCCATGGGTCTCACAGTAACACCAGTAGTTTCCACATCTGGAGCATCTAAACTCACCGTGATCTTCACTGGCAGACGCACTGGATACTTCATTCGTGAAGCCGCAACGAGGGCAAGTACAGGCTGACATTTAATTGATCTCCTTTCGATTTTTCCACTTGAGGGTCACGTCCAGGGCGATGTACAGCAAAGAAAGAGTCAACACGGCAGAAAACAAGACCGATGAATCATCCAGCTTATAACTGTCAAATAGATCTTTAAGGCCGAATAGCACAGCAAATATGCCGCTATTAGACAGCCCATCACTGGCCGTATCAAATAGCCGGATTCGCCTGAAATGCAAAATTATATAGGAGGCGAAAAAACAAGCCGCGCTGAGAGAGAACTTGAAAATAGGCGCACTCGCAAGGTGGATGTCATCTTTCGAAAGGCTGACCAAGAGGCTGACCACAGCAAAGGAAATACCTAAAAGATTCAAGTTTCCAGACATTCTTGCATCAAGAATAGCGTGGCGTCGCTCCGGAATTTGCCGTTTCTGTCTCGACGGGGTCATGACGCACAGCATCGCGTAGGCCACGAGTGGCAGATACACCAGGTGATCCAGCACCCCTATCGAAAGATGAGTGGCCAATTCACACACGGCAGAGTGCCCCGGAGGCATCGATTCATTCACTGGAGGCGAACAATACGATTTTCATCCTATTCCTCCCGTTAACCCCGAGCGGACCATGAGTGCTTGATTGGATAACGCTAGTACACCGTAGCTGCCGCCGCCAATGTAGCGCCCTCCCCGCACGAACTCCCGCTAAAAACATGCCCGAGTCAGCTGTATACGCCAGCGTCTGGTTGGGCCCTATCGCCGGCAAGCCGGCGATAGGGCCAACGCAGGCACCTTATCGGCCCAGCCGATAGATACCTGCAAACAATCGATTGAGCTATGCGTCTGCCTGCCAGCGTGTCAAATGACCCGCTACTTCCCTGGCGGTGTGCCTTCAGCGTTTGCCACGACCACATCGATTTGTACCAGGGCATCGTCAGGAAGCGCTGACACCCCCACTACCCTGCGTGCCGGCACGCCGCCTGGGAAAAATGCCGTGTACACCTCATCCATTGCTGCCATCTGTTCAATATCTTTAAGGAAGACATTGACCTTCACCACATCACTCAGGGTGTGATTGATACTTTCGACAATGGCCTTGATGTTTTTCAAGCATTGCTCTGTCTGCGCACTTACCCCGCTGCCCACCACTTTCCCGGTGTTCGGGTCGTAAGGCAATTGTGCAGAAAGGTGGTTGTAATGAGAAAAGGCTACCGTTTGTGCAGACAGCGCCTGCCGGGGGGCGCTCGCGGTATTGCTTGCCTTGATGACAATCCCGTGCCTGTCTTCAACCAATTGCGGTGGCGTGCCATCCCCGTGGGATACAACGGCTTCTATCTGGACCAGAGCATCCAGGGGCAAGGCGGAGGCCGCCACGACAGTCCGTGCGGGGAAATAGCCCACCGCCCGGGCAATGGCCGAATCCGGGAAAAAGGTGGTGTACACTTCGTTGACACGCTCGATATCCGAAAGATTTTTAACGAAGATCGTGGTTTTCACGATGTCATCGAAGGGAACGTCAATACTTTCCAGGATGGCCTTGATATTTTTCAAACACTGTACAGCTTGCTCTTTTGCACCGCCCGCTACCAACTTGCCGGTTCGCGGATCGATTGGCAGTTGAGCCGACAGGTTATTGTAATGAGAGAACGCCACCGACTGCGCAGACAATGCGCTGACAGGTGCATTCTCCGTGTTGCTTACCGTCTTTATCAGGTCGCCTGCCTGTGGGGCGTTGGGAATCGTACCTACGCCGTTCGAGATCAACGCTTCCACTTGCACCAGCGCATCCAGGGGCAGTGCTGCAACGGCGACGGTGGTCAGCACAGGAACATAACCGGGGAAGAACGCCGAGTACACGCTGTTGACGGTATCGATGTCGCCGATATGTTTGAGGAATACAGTAATCCGCACGACATCTTGCAGCGTATGGTCGATGCTTTCGACAACCGCCTTGATATTCTTGAAACACTGTTCAGCCTGCGCCTTTACACCCCCCGCCACCAAGACACCCGAGGCGGGATCGATCGGCAGTTGAGCCGAAAGATTATTGTAGTGAGAGAACGCTACCGTTTGTGAGCAGGGGCCTGTGCTCTTTGGAGCATTGCCGGTGTTTCTCGCCAATACAGCGTTATAGCCACTCATGAAAGTACTCCCTTTGCTGAAGACTTCGCGGGTTGTGTGGCAAGCACATGTTCCACTGCGCTATCGACGGCTGCCACCGTTGGACCGGGCGACTGGCTTCACATCCACCAAGGGCAAGTGAGCCAGTGCCTGGGGGTGTTCCCTGGAGCAGCAACAAGTGTAGTGGCCTCTGCGTACGGCGCCATCACCGCTTGCCTGCGCAGCTGATCCATTCACGGCACACGCATCAATGGGTGTCCTGCAACAGCGCCAGGGCCCGGTCGAAATCGAACAGCGCAACCTGCTCGGCAACCTCAGCCAGGCGCTCGGCCAGGCCTGGCTGCAGGGGCAGTGCGCGCAACTGCTCGAGCGCGCTCAGCGCACCCGCATCGCTGGCGCTCAACAGTGCCTTGAGGTGTATCAGCCGCGGCTCCAGTTCACCTTCGTTTGCTGGCCTGTCGTTGGTATCGATGGCCGTACCCGCAGCTAGCCCCGCCAGGGCTTCCAGCGTCGGGGCCAGGCAGTCCTGTGTCTGCGCCAGCAGGCGCTGGATAACCGCGTCTTCCTCCCCCGCCTGACACGCTTGCTCAAGCGCGGCGGCCGCCTGGGCGATGGCCTTGGCGCCGATGTTGCCGGCCGTGCCTCGCAAGGTGTGGGCAATGCGTTGGGCGGCGGTACCATCCGGGCCGGCCAATGCGCTGCGCAACTGCTCGACGAAACTGCCCTGGCCATCGCGAAACTTGATTAGCAGCCGCAAGTAGAGATCGCGCCGCCCCATGCACGTCGACAGGCCCTCATCGATGTCGATGCCCTCAAGGCTGGCAGGCAGATCAATGGGCGCTGGCAGGCCAGCTTGCGGCCGTATCCATCGCGCCAGCGTGGCAAACATGGCATCGACATTCAGGGGCTTGGGGATGTGGTCGTTCATGCCGCTGGCCAACGCCTGTTCGCGATCCCCTTGCATGGCGTTGGCGGTCATGGCGATCACCGGCAAATGCGCAAGGCGAGGCTGTTCACGAATCTTGCGGGTGGCGGTATAGCCGTCCATCACCGGCATCTGGCAGTCCATCAGCACACCGTCGAAGCGGCTGTCGACTGCCAGGATGTCCAGCGCCTGCTGGCCATGCACGGCCACGCGCAACTCAATGCCGGCGCTCTCCAGCAGTTCGCGGGCAAGTTCCTGGTTCAGTTCGTTGTCTTCCACCAGCAGCAGCCTCGCGCCACGCAGCCCGGCCTGGTGGCTGGCGCTGTGTCCTGAACGTTCGGCGGCGCGGCTTTCGCTTTTCTGGATGTGCCCCATGACCGTGGCGATAGCCTCGAGCAGCGCTGAGGGGGTCACCGGTTTGGTCAGCACCACCGGAATCGGGATACCCTGACGCTCGGCCTCTTCCTGGGCCTCGTCTCGACCAAACGCGGTCACCATGATCACCGAAGGCGTCTGGCGCAGGTTGCCGGCGTTCATCCGGCTGACGGTCTCCACGCCGTCCATGCCGGGCATCCGCCAGTCCATGAGCACGAGGTCATAAGGCAGCGCCCTGGACTCCGCGTCGGCCAGCAGCCGCAGCGCCGCAGCACCGCCCTGCGCCACATCGGCTTCCAGGCCGAAGCTGCGCGCCATGGTGCTGAGGATCTCGCGGGCACTGGCATTGTCGTCCACCACCAGTACACGCAAGCCTTGCAGTTCGTCGGCCGCGAACATGCGCCTGGGCGCAGCCTCTGGCTGCAACCCCAGGCCCACCTGGAAGTGGAACGTGGAGCCATGGCCCGGCCTGCTCTCTACCCAGATCCGCCCACCCATCATTTCCACCAGCTTCCTGGATATGGACAGGCCCAGCCCGGTCCCTCCGTACTTGCGAGTGATCGAACTGTCGGCCTGGCTGAACGACTGAAACAGGTGCTCGCACTGCTCGACCGTCATGCCGATGCCGGTGTCGCGCACCCAGAAGTGCAGCGACACCTGCTCCTCGGTGGCACTCAACGCCTCCACCCCGGCCACGACCTCGCCGGTTTCGGTGAACTTGACCGCGTTGTTGCCCAGGTTGAGCAGTACCTGCCCCAGGCGCAGCGGGTCCCCCACCAGCGCAGTCGGCAGATCGGGCTGGGTCTGGAAGAGCAATTCCAGGCTCTTTTGCTCGGCTTTCAGGCCGATCAGGCTGGCAAAGCTGTCGAGCACGTCCTCCAGGCGGAACGGGATGTGCTCCAGACCCATTTTCCCGGCCTCGATCTTGGAGTAGTCGAGAATGTCGTTGATGATGCCCAACAGGTTCTCGGCGCTGCGGTGCACTTTCTCGATGTAGTTGCGCTGCTTGTTGTCCAGGCCCGTGCGCAAGGCCAGGTGGCTCATGCCGATGATGGCATTCATCGGCGTGCGGATCTCGTGGCTCATGTTGGCCAGGAATTCGCTCTTGGCCAGGGTCGCTTCCTCCGCCACTGCGGTGGCCGTTCGCAGCCTGTTCTCCATCGCACGGCGCTCGCTCACATCGCGCACGGAGGCGCAGACGCAGACGCCACGCCCTTCCAGGCTGGGCAGGTGGGACAGGCCTATTTCGACAGAGAACTGCGAGCCGTCCTTGCGCACACCGCGCAGGTCGTCCAGGTTGGCGCCCATCTGCCGGCTGGTGCCGCTGCTGATGAAGCCATTGCGCAAACCCGCATGCCGTTGGCGCGCCTCCTGGGGCACCAGGCGCTCGACGCCCGAACCGATCAGCTCGCCCCGTTCGAAGCCAAACAGTGCGTCCAGCTTCGGGTTGGTCATCAGGATGCGCCCGTCGCCCCCCAGTACCAGCATGCCGTCCGGTGAGGCTTCGATGATGCCGCGGTACCAGGCTTCGGTCGCCCGCAACGCCGTCTGCTGCTGTTCCAGCTCGGTCGCCTGGCGCTCCAGCAGGAGCGTCTGCGCCGCCATCGCATCGGCCTGCCGGCGGGTTTCTGCCAGAAGCACCCGGGCCGCCTCGCTGCGCTCCATGATGGCCATGGCGGCGGCCAACCTGGGCAGCACCTCCTGCAGCAACGTACTCTCCAGTTCTGCAGGTTCGCGAAAGCCGGCCAGCTCCAGCACGCCGAGCACGCGCTCACCGCGCATGACGGGCTGGACCAGCAGCTGGGTAGCTGGCAGTTCACCGAGCTGCGAGCGTATGCGCCAGAATGCGCCTGGCACATCCGACAACCGACGCGGCTGGTGATCGAGCGCACACTGCCCCAGCAGGCCCTCGCCCAGCGCTACGCGTTCTGCCGGGGGCAATTCACCATCCACTGCATAGCCCCCCAGGAGCTGCAGCTGGCTGCCACCTTCGAACAAGGCGTAGAGCACCCCCTGACAGGCCCCCAGCAGCGGTGCGATGCGCTGCAGGAACAAACGCCCAAGCTGCTCTGGCGTCTCAGCCGCCTGGATGTCGTTCTGTACCAGCGATACCTGCGCCTTCAGCCAGCGCTGGCGTTCGAGCTGGCGCGATTCGACCTGCAGCTTGGCAATCGCCCGGGCCAGATCACCGGTCTCGTTACTCAGGTCGGTATGCGGAATCGGGTGGTCCAGCTGGCCGGCAGTGAGCTGATCGACTGCGCTGCGTACCCGCTCCAGCGGCTTGCGGATGGACAGGCTGACCAGCGACGTCAGCATCAGGGCCAACACCAGGCCACCGAGCAACAGCACATAGGTCAGCACGGTGCCCCGCTCGGCAAAGTCGGCGATCTCGTTGACCAGATCTCGCAGCGCGGCCTGCTTGGCCTTGGCAATCCCTTCAAGCACTGCGTCGGCGCGGTCATCCAATTGCTGGAATTCATCGCTGTCCAAACGTTGCACCGCCTCGCTCTGGCGTCCGTTTTCGGCCAGTTCCAGCGCCTGGTCGCTGGTATCGAGAATGCGCTCGAACAGCGACTCGAACTCGGCAAGCCGCTCAAGGTTCACGGCGCGAAAGACCGTTGGCCTGGCGAGCGCCAGGGATTCCTGCAGTTTCTGCTTGTCGGTTTCCAGCTGCCGCAAGGCGCCAATGCGCTTGTCCGCACTGCGCGCGGCGACTGCCTGCTGCAGCGCCTCGATGATGTGCGGCAGCTGGACTCGCACGTCATGCAGGTGATTGGCACCGACCAGGTCCTCGCGGTAGAGCTGCTGCAGTTCGCGCTTGAGCTCCGACTGGATGCGCAGGCTCAATACGCCGAGCACGAGAAACAGCACCAGCAGGACAGCAGGGCCGAGAATCAGCTTGCGGCGCAGTGGCAGGCGCTCGAGCAGAGCGAGTGGATTCATAGACAAGCACTCCTTGACGTTCACCTATCGGCCTTTGCCATTCAGGGTTTTCCGACAGGTTGCCCCGAAACGGCCAGTTGTTCGATTTCTTGCTCGGTGTCGGCGAAACGTTCGGCAATTTCCCGGAAACGCTCGGCGTTGTTCAGGAAGGCATCGCAAATGTCGGGGTCGAAGTGCGAGCCGCGGCCGTCGCGGATCAGCGCCACCGCTTTGTCATGGGGCATCTGCGGTTTGTAGACACGGCGACTGATGAGCGCGTCATACACGTCCGCCACGGCCATCAGCCGGGCGCTGATCGGTATGTCGTCCCCGGCAAGCCCCTGCGGGTAACCGCTGCCGTCCCATTTTTCCTGGTGGCTGTAGGCGATCTCCTTGGCCAGGTGAAGGAACTCGACCCGCATTCCCAGTTGATCCTCGGCACGCTGGATGGCATCGCGGCCGAGGGTGGTGTGGGTCTTCATGATTTCGAACTCTTCGGGTGTGAAGCGTCCGGGCTTGAGCAGGATGTGATCGGGAATCCCGATCTTGCCGATATCGTGCAAAGGGGCTGACTTGAACAACAGGTTGATGGTCGCCTCGTTGAGGAAATGACGAAAGCGAGGATGCTGGGACAACAGTTCGGCCAGGAGCTTGACGTAGTTCTGGGTGCGCCGGATATGGTTGCCGGTTTCGTTGTCTCGCGTTTCGGCCAGCGATGCCATGGCCTGGATGGTGACATCCTGGATCGCCATGATTTCGCATGTGCGCCGCTGCACTTCCTGCTCGAGGTAGTCGTTCTGGTCGCGCAGGAAGTCCGCTGCGGCCTTGACCTTGAGCTGGGCCTGGACCCGGGTCAGGACGATCGGCGGGCTGATCGGCTTGGTGATGTAGTCGGCTGCGCCCAGCTCCAGGCCGCGGACCTGGTCTTCGGCCGCTGCCATGGCCGTGAGGAAGATGATCGGCAGGTCCCGGGTGCGGGCGTCCTGCTTGAGCGCCTCGGCCACGGCGTAGCCAGACAGGCCCGGCATCATGACGTCCAGCAGCACCAGGTCGGGCAGCGGGTCGCCTTCGAGGATGCGCAAGGCCTTCTCGCCGCTGTTGGCGATCTTGACCCGATAACGGTCCTTGAGCAGATCAACCATCAGCATGAGGTTGTCAGGGGAGTCGTCGACCACCAGGATGGTCGGTAGAACCGGGGGGCTGGGCACGCTGTCCATTGATCTCAGCTCTTCCATCTATCAAGAGAGGCCGAAGCGGAGCCGCTTTGTTGCAGGAAGCGTAGCTAACGGAAGATGGGGTTGCTGCCCTAAGCCCGCGAAGGCCGGTTTGTGGGTGCCGTGCTGGAGGGCTGTCACTTCCAGCCACGGCCGTTTGCTGGCTGCGGGCTTCGGGCATTCATGCGATGCTTGCGGTTGATCCTTGATTACAGCGCGCTAATGTTCTCCGGTCTGTGGTAACGCCTGCCCATCATCGTCAGCGAATTGCTCGGTCGGTACAGGCGCATTGGGGTGCATGGAGTGTGACCCATTTCTCCCGACCGTCTGCAGGTAGCCAGATGCATCATCGTCAACGAATCGTCCGACTGCCAAAGGCGCATTGGGATGCATCGAGTGTGAACCATTTCTCTCGACTGCCTGGATAAATCCAGATGTGCCGTCAGCAGTGTCGTTGGTGTCAGCAAGCGCTGTCAGGCAGGCTGCGCCCAGCAGCGCTGCGCTCATCGCACTCAGTGTGGCAGTGCTCATTGTCGTACGCCTCCGTTCAGAGTCGCACCTCGCAGTTTGAACCCCTGTTCGACAAGCAGCATTGCAGGTGACCAACGGCACTGTGGAGCGGCCGCGCCGACGGCCTGCGCAAACGCTCTGCCCGGCACCTTTCATCGATCACAGTGATGATTACTATCGAAATGCCTGCTTGTCGGGTTGGCAAAATCGAACTTTATAATCGCCTGCAGTCTTACCCCGCTCGCTCGCCCTTTTCAGGCGACCTACCCCTCTGGAACCCAAGCACCATGCCAAGCACCCGCCAGGCCCCTGACGGCCCCCTGGAACATCGTCAACAAAGCGTCAAGCAACAGTGGCTGGCGATTCTCTCGGTCGCCGTGGGCGCCTTCGCCCTGGTGACCAGTGAATTCCTCCCGGTGGGCGTTCTCAACGATGTCGCCAGCGACCTCGGCATCAGTGCAGGCCACGCCGGCCTGATGGTGACCCTGCCCGGCATCATGGCCGCCCTCGCCGCCCCGCTGCTGTCGGTCGGCATTGGCGCCCTGGACCGTCGCTACCTGCTGATCGGCCTGACGCTGATCATGATCATCGCCAACGCGGTCGTGGCCTGCGCCAGCGACTTCAACCTGCTGCTGTTCGGCCGTGTGCTGCTGGGCATCAGCATCGGCGGCTTCTGGGCTACCGCCATTGCTCTGAGCGGCCGGCTGGCGCCCAAGGGTGTGGGCGTCGCCCAGGCGACCTCGATCATCATGGTCGGCGTGACCTTGGCCACCGTGCTGGGTGTGCCGGTGGGCACCTGGCTCAGCGGCCTGATGGGCTGGCGCATGACCTTCCTGGTCACCGCACTGGTGGGCGTGCCGGTGCTGCTGGCGCAGCTCTTCCTGCTGCCGCGGCTCAACCCGGACAAGGCCATTCGCATCAGTGACCTGCCGGCGCTGTTCATCAACCCGCAAGCCCGGGTTGGCTTGATCGCGGTATTGCTGATCGGCCTGGCGCACTTTGCCGCCTACACCTATGTCGCCCCGTTCTTCAAGCAAAGCGCCGGTTTCGACGGGCCGACCATCGGCTCGCTGCTGTTGCTGTATGGCGTGGCCGGGGTGGCCGGCAACATCTTTGCCGGCTTCGCCGCCAATCGAAGCGTGCGTCATACCCTGTTGCTGGTCGCGCTGATGATCGCCACCAGCACCGCCCTGTTCCCACACTTCGCCACCGGCATGACCGGCGCTGCCATGCTGATCGCGCTGTGGGGGTTTGCCTTCGGCGCGTTCCCGGCCTGTGCCAGCATCTGGATGTTCGTCGTGGCGCCCAAGGATGTCGAACGCGGCATGCCGCTGTTCGTCGCCATGTTCCAGGTGATCATCGCGCTGGGCTCGTTCTTCGGCGGGCAGATCGTCGACCAGCTGGGCACTGCGGTGCTGTTGAGCCTGGCCACCGCCCTGGTGGGCTGCGGCTTCGTCACCGTGCTGGTGCTGGGCCGCAGCGTCAGCAATAGCCTGGCGGCGCAGCCTGCCAACTGATCGGTGCGGGTTGTATGCCATCTCGCGCCCGTGTTGTCGGGGCCGCTTTGCGCTCCCACCCGCTCATCGAACTTCATCGCACTATGATTTCGTCAGGAAAAAAGACCCCCATCGAACGGTTGTTTCGCACCCCCAGCACCTCCCCTTCCATGCTCTGCACCACCGTCTGCCCACCCTCAATGGGTGCTCCAGTACCTCGATCCTGAGCTTGCGCCCCCGGTGGCAGGCTGAACAGCATCTGGCCTTGATAGCGGCTGACCTGGATGTCGGCAGGATAATGAACGGGACCGAAGTCGAAGGGTTCCGGCATCGAGACAGGTATCATGGACGTCCTTGTAAAACCTGATGTAGACGGCGCAGATTAAACCAGGCTGCGGCGATGTCCAAAGCCAAGGCGCGTGGCTCGAAACACGGATGACCTTGACGGCGCGTGACCAAGGGCGGGCTGCACGTCATGTGATCGAACGCGGCTTATCGCGAGCGGGGCGTCAGGATGGCCAAGGCAACCGCCACGATGAAGAGCGCTGGCACATCACCTGCCAAGTGCCCCATCTGCCCTGGCTGGCTGACCGCCTGGACGGCCATGACTGCTCCGTGTACGGCGCTGGACCACACGGTGAACCCGATCAGACTCAGATTGGCCAAAGGATCACGTGCAGCCAGGATCAGGAACACGCCAAGTGTGGCGTAGAGGCCGACGATCATCATCGGGTAGTCCGAGTGACCGACGTGCCAGGCCCAGCCGGACGGCCAGAACACCATCAGTGGGTAGAGCGCAAGGCACGCGAGGCCGGCCAAGACCAGCGCGACGCGCAGGTACCTGAGGCGATCGACTAAGGGCATGACGGACACCTCTTGAGTGCTGATGAGGTTTGAACACCATGGACGGGAAGTCCGATTTGCTCAAGCAGTTCCGGCAGCAGAGCAAGCAGCGCTTTAGTCAGTGCCGACGTCATCGCCGGCAAGCCGGCTCCCACAGGAGCAGCAACAGCCTGCCTGCGCTGCACGTGTGCAAGCCTTGCCTGTGAACCCAGGTCGATTCAGTTCATGAGCTACACTTGATTGATCATTGATCTACTCCCTCACAGGAGGTCGACAATGAACTTCAAACATGAATTACCCATCGTCTTGGTAATGGCAAGCACCTTGGGCTGCGCTACCTCGGCCAATCATGCAGTCACCGTTGACCTTGAAGCGACTCGGCAAAACGCAGGCCAGATAGCCAACGTCACGCTGTCCAGCCAAGGCACACAGACCGGCCTCACTTTCTTCATAGGCGGCGTTCCGAACGGAACCACCCTGCCCTTGCGCCTCTACACGTTCATAAACAAAGGTAGCTGCCAGCAACCCGGGCCAATGGCATACGCACTGAATGACCGCGTCGACACCGAACGCATGGCAAGAGTACGTACATGGAGGTACTCAAGAACTGCCAATATCACGATGTCGGCGTTGTATGCCCACACGCACTCTATCGTTGTCCGAACAACACCGGCCGACGGCAGCATCGATATTTTCTGCGGGAACATCAATCAAACGGCACCTTGAAGTACATGACGCCAATGCCTTTCTAACCAACCGGGGAGAGACGTTGACCTCGAGTGCTGCGGGCCCGCACGCAGTACCTACCAGCAGGGAGAGCAGATGCAACGAATTCATCTCACGTGGTTGTTCGTTATGATGGTTGTCCTAGAGTCTAGTAGTGCACATGCCGAAGATTCGGCGGAATTGGCCAAGGCAGCGCTCAACCCTGTGGCGGCCATGTACAGCCTGCCCGTGCAGTACAACTGGGATCAGAAGATGGGGCCCACCGGTGAGGGCATGCACAGCGTAACCAACATTCAGCCAGTGCTGCCGTTCCAGTTGAACGAGGACTGGAACCTCATTTCACGTACCATCCTCCCTCTTGTCGACCAGCATGGCTTGGCCCCCAATGGCGCGGCGGACAAATCGGGTGCCGGGGATATCACGCAAAGCTTTTTCTTCTCCCCCAGCAAACCCACCGACAGTGGTTGGATTCTTGGCGCGGGTCCGGCATTGCTGATTCCAACCGGCAGTGATGAATTGCTTGGCAACGAGCAATGGGGCCTGGGCCCTACCGCAGTGGCGCTCAAGCAATCAAATGGCTGGACCCGCGGCATACTCGCCAACCACATCTGGGGCCTTGATGGTGCCCCGCCGGATGAGAAGGAAAAGGTCAACCAGACTTTCCTGCAACCCTTCCTGTCCTATACCACCAAGACGCACACCACGTACGGTATCAACTCCGAATCAACCTATGATTGGCAAGCACGCGAGTGGTCCGTACCCGTCAACCTGACCGTCACCCAACTGCTGAAAATCAGTGGCCAGCCCCTGACAATCCAGGCTGGCCCGAGGTATTGGCTGGATAGATCTGGAGATGGGCCTCAAGGCTGGGGGTTCCGCGCAGCGGTGACGTTACTGTTTCCCCATTGATTGATATCCGCAGTCTGCCGAAACGATTCAGTTACTGAAGGAGCGGCAATGAATAACGTGCTACTGAAGATCAAACATGAATTCATGAAAGCGCTTCCCCCGACCATATTCTTTTTTATCATTCTGCACATCGTGGCCCTTATCCGTTCACTCATGATCAAGGGGTCGGGGGTGGACCTTCCCGTTTCAGCATCCGTGCTGATTGCATCCCTGGTGCTTGGAAAGTCTGTTCTGGTGGCAGACATGTTGCCCTTCATCAACCGTTTCCCTGACAAGCCGCTGATATGGAATGTCAGTTGGAAGACACTCATGTATGCCCTGGTCGCGCTCGTGGTGCATTACCTGGAGCGGCTTTACGACTACTGGAAAGAGGCTCCGAGTTTCATGGACGCGAATTCCCTGCTGTGGTCCTCGATGAATTGGCCGCGCTTCTGGGCCATACAGATCCTGCTCATTACCCTGATTTTCATGTACTGCGTCATCGCGGAACTGGCACGCGTCATAGGTCGTGATCGACTGAAAATGATGTTCATTGGTCCGCTGCCGCCAAAACCTGCTGAATCTGCCGAAGGAGCCTGAGCCAGGCGTTGCAATGACAACAGTCGATGTGAAATCCCGATTCGAAGCAAAGCTTCTTCGTCCGGCAAAACCTGGAAATGACACGTCGTGGGCGTTCGTGGTTCTGCCCAGAGACGCAAGTGAAGCGCTTCCGAGGCGAGGAAGGACGACCGTTGCAGGCACCCTCAATGGGCACGCTTTCCAGGCGACCCTCGAGCCGGATGGACAGCTGAGCCATTGGCTGCGGGTGAATGCAGGGTTACTCGAAGCCGCAGGTGTGGCAGTCGGGGATATCGTCACACTCGAGTTGGCCCCGGTAGCGAAGGAGCCCGAGCCCGACATCCCGGCAGATCTTCAGGAGGCATTGCAGGCCAAGCCCGAGGCGCGTTCAGTCTGGAACAAGACGACGACCCTCGCACGAATAGACTGGATACACTGGGTTACTTCGGCCAAGCAGCTCAAGACGCGCGCGAAACGCATTGCTGATGCCTGCGACATGCTTGCCTCCGGCAAGAAGCACGTTTGCTGTTTCGACCCGTCCGGTTATTACAGCAAGGCCTTCAGGGCGCCGGAGGCAGAAGATTCTTGAGAGGGTATCGAGCGCTGTGATTTGCTCGCCATGACGTTTTCAGCGACCATGAGACCGAGCGCCGCCCGCGCGGCGCATCGCGAGCTGCGCTCGCTCCTACGTTTATTTTTGGCCAATTATGCCTGTGGGGTTTGTGCGCGAACGCCTTGGCGCTTGGCTCGATATCGCGTCCTGCCACCAGGGCGGTCGCGCGTGCCTGTGACAGGCGTTACTGGCCAAAAACAAACGTAGGAGCGAGCGCAGCTCGCGATGCGCCGCGCGGGCGGCGCTCGGTCTCATGGTCGCTAAAACCGCCATGGCGAACACTACCAACTCAACAGAAACATCGCCTTGGCCAGGAACAGGATGACGACCATCTGCACCAGCACGCTGAGGTGGATCAGCCGTGAACGCGCCGGCGTCATGCGCCCCGTGCGCATCAGCAAGACCACGCCGACAAAATGCCCGAAGATGCTCAGGGCCACGCAGATCTTCACCGTCAGCAGCGTCCCGAAGCTGCTGGCGAAAGGATCGGCCAGCGCGCCGCGGTAATGCCAGGCCAACCCAAGGCCGGCACCGAACAGTACCAGCACCACCCAGTGCATGACCTTGCGCGCCCGCTGCCCCAGCGCCCTGGACAGCTGCTCGCGCGGCCCGGGTTCCAGGCTGCGGGCGGCCCGGCTGAGGATCATCACTTCGAAGAACACGCCGCCGACGAAGAAGGCGGCAGCGGCCAGGTGGGCGAATTTCAGCAGCAGGTAGACCATGTCAGCTCCTCATCCGGGATGCCCGTCGGCGCGGGTGCGACAGAGCATGGGGGCGTAGCGATAGAGGTACAGGCCAAAGGCGCAGGCCCAGCAGGCAGCCGACAGCCACAGCGACGGCAAATACAGGAAGCCGACGCCGAAGACACGCAGCAGCCCCCCCAGGTTGAGCAGCACGAAGGCCAGCGTCAGCCCGCCAGGCAGCGCCAACGGCCTGCCGGTATGCCCCAGCGACACCCGCGCCAGCATCGCCAGAATCATCCCGCCGGTGGCGCCGACCGTCAGCGCATGCAGCGCCTGGCTGGGGCCGGCGATCAGCCCGCCATGCCAGAGCGCCATGCCCGCGCAGGCGACGACCATCCAGGCGTAGGCCAGGTGCAGCGACCACAGCAGCGGCACGCGCAACAACCCGGCGTCGAACCAGCGCACCAGGCGGATGCCGTGACCGAGCGCCAGCGCGGCGAATGGCAAGGCGAGCCATGCCTGCGCCACCAGCCCGACGCCGGCGGCATGCAGGACAGCCAGCAGTGCAGTGAGCCCCAGCAGCGCCCAGTCCAGCCAAGGCCAGGGCTGGACCATGGCCGTGCGCCCCAGGCCGCGCTGGGTGAAGAAGGGAATCACTCGCCCACCGATCAACCCCATCATCGCCGCCACCAGCCACACGGCAGCCCAGACGCCCTGCCGCTGCCAGCCATCTTGCCCGTGGGCGACCCCGACCAGCGCCAGCAGGTCGGCCAAGGTGAACAGCGCCAGCACGGCGACAACCGGGTAGTTGCGGCGCTGGCGCACGGCCCAGAGCAAGCGCGCCATGACCAGTGTCGCCGCGACCAGGAACGCCAGGTTGGCCACGACCAGCAACGCCGGCGAACCCAGCCACCAGGCCAGCCGGGACAGCACCCACATCGCCACCAGCAGAGCGAGAGGCTTGCCGGACAGGCTGGGCCGGCCCGTCCAAGTCTGTACGGCGGTGAGCAGGAAGCCGACGATGATGGCGCCGGCAAAGCCGAACACCAGTTCGTGACGATGCCAGGCGAGCCATCCGCCCATGGGTTGTTGCAGTGCGTGCAGCCCCTGGAACGCGGTGATCCAGAGTGGAATCGCCAGCGCCGCGAGCAGGCTGCCCAGCAGGAAGAAGGGCCTGAAGCCGAGGCGCAGCAGCGGGGGGGTGTTCATGGCCTTGCGTTTGTCGAGAATCTGCATGATTGCATCCTCCGGCGGCTACCCCATCGTGCCAAATCCAGTCTTGCCAGACATGATCGGCGTCAAGGAGTGATCCAGAAAGTACAGGTGTTCGTACGGGCCTCATCGCCGGCTTGCCGGCGATGGGCCGCGAAGTGGCCCTTGACCTGTCAAAGCCCTCCGCCGAAGCGGTACTGCCAGACCACCGCATAACCGTCGTACTCGCTGCCGGTACGGGTATATGCACCATGACTCGCCGACAGCTTCAGCGAATGGTTGCGGTTGATCGGCAGGGTCAGGGTGGCCCCGTAGCGCGTGTTCTCTTGATAATCGTGGTTGCCGACGCCATCGATCGAGGTGCTGCCGCCGGCCAGGTAAGTCGCATCCAGCGAGACCCACACACCGTTGTCGAAGGCATAGATAAGATGCCCCTGCAGCTGATTGAGCGGGTCTTGGGACGCCGTGCGGCGGCCAAAGTAATCGTCATTGTCGGTGAAGAAGGTCGTCGCTGCTGCCAGCTCCAGGGTCACCGCTCCCAGCCGCTTGGAAATCCCGAGTTCCGGCTTGAATGACCAGCGATTGTTGCCTAGGTTGACCAGCCTGCCGGGGTCATATTGGCCAAGGGGTGCGGTGACCGCCAGGCTGGCACCGATGATCACGTCCTGCTGATAGTCGGCGAACTCGGCCAGGGACAGCGCTGGCGCGCCATACAGGTTGACCGAGAAGCGAAATCTTGGATCGATCAGCCCGGTCACATCACGTTCCCTGGGCTCACCGGCGAACAGTGCAGACCCCTTCAGATGCGCCCTGGGCAGGACGACGTCGAACTTTCCCGATCGCCCCCATACGTCCACAGACCTGGCAAAGGCAAAGACCGCCGCCTTGATCCTGATCTTGCCGTCCTGCAGCGGCACTGAAGGGTTGGCCGTGACACTGCCATCAAGGTCGCTGTAGCCCATGAGCAGGAAATTGATGCCGACAGGCGTATTGCTGTATGACCTGGGCTCCAGGTCTTCGGCAGCGGCCGCGCCGGCCAGCAGCACAAGCGAAGCGGCCGCGGCCCGGGCAAGCCAGTTGGCGCAGGGTTCGTGTGGCATGCACATTCACGCGCCTCCTGGCGGTTACGCAGCGGTATGTATGTTGTAGCGCATGGCAGCACTTCCACGCATTTGCCGGACGGTGAATGTTCAGATTAAGCTGGCGCCATGCATCCATGAGGAAGGATTCGATGTTGCATATACCGCTCGGACTGGGCCTGTTGCTTGCCGCCGCATGGGTCGAAGCGGCCCCGCTGCAGGTGCCCTCCCCGGCCGAACTCAGGCACCAGCTCGACAGTCTCAAGCCTGGCCAGTTTCTCTGGTACCCGCAGGTCTCGCCGGTGGGGCCGGTGACCGTCGTGGTCAGCCTCACCGAGCAACGTGCCTACGTCTATCGCAATGGCATCGCCATCGGCGTCAGTACCGTGAGCAGCGGCAAGCCAGGCCGGGAAACCCCCACCGGGGTATTCAGCATTCTGCAGAAAAAGGTCGAGCACAAATCCAGCCTCTACAACAGCGCACCGATGCCCTACATGGAACGGCTGACATGGGACGGCATCGCCCTGCACGCTGGCCATCTGCCGGGGTACCCCGCCTCGCATGGTTGCGTGCGCCTGCCGATGGATTTTGCCAAGAAGCTGTATGAAGTCACCGGTTTCAGTTCGACCACCGTCATCGTTTCCGACACCCACAGTGCCCCGGTGGAGGTCTACCACCCCGGTGTGCTGGCGCCCACCGTCAGCGAAGGCAAAGCCCAGGGCCCGCTGGTCCTGAGCAACCAGCAGTTCTGGAACGATCCTGACCCGACGTCGGGGCCACTGTCGATTCTGATCAGTCGCGCCGACCTGCGCGCCTACGTTTATCGCGGCGGCCAGTTGATCGGCTCGGCGCCAGTGTCGCTGGAGAGCGGCAAGCATCGCAGTGGCATGGCGGTGTATTCCCTGTTGCAAAAGCCATCCGCCCTGGCACTCGATGCTGCGCTACCCTTGCATTGGTCGGTGGTGGGCATGAGCAACCCGGAGTACGGGGATACCCCTTATGATCAATTGGGGCAGTTGAGCATGAACCCGGAATTCCGCCGTCATCTACGCACGGCGATGGACGTCGGCACGATGCTGGTGATCACCGATTGGGCGTCCACCCGAGAGACCCGCAGCGATGGAAAATTCACGGTGATCACAACCGACGACGGTGAAGAAGCTAAACCATTGGTCAAGAAATGATCGGCAATCCTGTAGAAATCAAGCAAAGTAGTGGCTTTTGGCTTCAAGCCAGCTGATGTATCGCTCGTAACAACGCAGAAACACAGCAGAACCGACCATCAGGACTTAGCACCTGTCTACGTTTGCAGACCGGTTTTTCAACAGGATTATCCATGTCGATGTTCGAACCCTTGCGGGGAGCCGTGCGGCTCTCCTTGGCCGGTATTGGCCTGTTTTTCCTTGGCGCCTGGCATACCGCCTGCGCGCAATCGCTGCCCAGCGCCGCCGAGTTGCAGCAGCTTGCACCGAACGCCAGCCTTTCGACCCTGGAGCTGGCACTCACCGCCTACGCCTGCGCCAGTCACGACGACGAGGACAAGTTGCTGACGGTGATCGACTATTCCAAGGCCTCGCGTGACAAACGTTTGTGGGTGTTCGACTTGCGCGCCCGCAAACTGCTGTTCGAGGAGTGGGTTGCCCACGGCAAGAACAGTGGCGCCGATGTGCCGACCACGTTCTCCAACGCCCCCAACAGCTACCAATCCTCCATCGGCCTGTACCAAACCGGCCAGACCTACAGCGGCAAGCACGGCCGCTCGCTGCGCCTGCAGGGCCTGGAGCCTGGGTTCAACGACAACAGCATGTCGCGGGCGATCGTCATGCATGCCGCCGCGTATGCCGACCCCAAGGTCGTGCCCGGCCTCGGTCGCCTGGGGCGCAGCCAGGGCTGCCCTGCCGTTCGCCCGGCCATTGCCGGCAAGCTGATCGATACGCTGCGACGCGGCAGCTATGTGTTCGCCTATTACCCGCAGCAGGACTGGCTGAAGAAGTCGCGCTACCTCAACGCCCAGAGCTGTTCGCTGGCTGATCATGCGCTGGCCAGCAAGTAGGTGCTAAAGCACAGACCTGAAGGCCGCTGATGTCCCTGTGGGAGCCGGCTTGCCGGCGATGAGGCCAGCATTGGACACTTGCGAGGACGATTTTCTTCAAGAGGGCAGCACAACGCCGCGCGCCTCGAAATACCGGCTCAAGGTGGAAGCTTCCCCCTCAGGATCAGCCAGCGCGACATAGCTATCGGGCCGCAACAGATAGGCAGCATTTCTGCCAAAGCCGGCTTTCTCGCAAGCCTGCTCCCAAGCGAACACATGCAGTGCAATGCCGTGCTTTGCACACCATTGGGACAGGTCTGCCTTGGCTTGGCCGTAAACATGCACTTGCCACTCGATGGCTGCCAGTGATGCGTAGTTGTCCGCTGCGCCCCCAGTCAGCCAAGGCAGGCGATCACCGCCCTGAACGCCACCGGCCTTGCCCTGACTCAACGGGCTGCCGCGGTAATCAAGGGTGGTTTGCGAAATCACCCGGAACAGATACTCACGGACGCTTTCACGCTTGTACGCAACGCTGGCGAAGATCGGCGCGATGCGCGTGCGCACAAAGTCGGCAAATCCGCCCTGGGCGGTAACCAACGTGAACAGTCTGTCAGTGGTCTCCACCAGCGTGCGGGCAAAGGCCTGGCGTTCGATCTGGTAGCTGTCGAGCAATGCATCGGGCGCCTTGCCTTGGTTCATGGCAGGGGTTTTATAGCCGGCATCTATCACTGCCTCGGCCAGATCGAGCTGACGATAGAGCTCCAGCGTGCGGGCCTGTACAGCCATGGCGCGAGAAGCTTCGCCTGGCCCACTGCTCTTGTCGACGATCCTTACAGCGACGCCTTGTCTGGTGAGCCAAAGCGCAAGCACCAGCCCGGTCGGGCCAGCGCCAACAATGAGAACGTCGGAGTGCGCCATGATCTCACCTCAAGAACGAATGCCTGCAGGGACATGCATGTTCTTCAGTGTACGCAATGTCAACGCTTCATTCGGTATCAGCCCCGGCCGCATCGCCGGCAAGCCGGCTCCCACAGGAGTATCACCCGCTGCCAGGTCTGCGCTGCACATGTGCGAGCCTGGCTTGCCGGCGATGGGCCGCGAAGCGGCCCCAGTACCGTCCCGTCCCGTCAACTCGTCGCCCCACCCGCCCTGCCGTCATGAAATGAAAATCCGCTGTCGTGGGATGAGAAGTCCCCCCGGCCATCGCTGAACTAGAGTCGAAGCACAACAAAACCGAGCCCGGAGACACGAGAGCCGTCATGAGCAGAACCACCCGTACACGCGAGACTGAAACGCCCACCCAGCGTCCCCCTGCTACCGCCCGAAAGCGGCGCGCACGCAAGGTGGTCAACCTCCCTGACAACGCTCAGCATCAGGAACTGATCGGCACCGCTGCCAACCAGACCCTGGCGGGCAACCCGTTGGTCAGCGTGCGCCCGGCCGACCTGGCAAGCTCCGCCGGCTATCTGCTCAAGGCCGTGGGCAAGTCGCCGCTCAAGGCTGGCGCCCATGTGGGTGGCTACCTGAAGGCGCTGCGCGGCATCGTCGGTGGCAACTCCGGCATCGCGCCGGACCCCAAGGACAAGCGCTTCGCCGACCCGGCGTGGCAGTCCAACGCCTTCCTGCGTGCACTGCTGCAGAGCTACCTGGCCGGCCAGAGTGAGCTGACCCGCTTCATCGAGTCCACCGACCTGGCCCCGCTGGAAAAGAGCCGCGCCCGCTTCGTCGCGGCGCTGCTGGCCGACGCCGTGGCACCGAGCAACTCGCCGCTGACCAATCCGGCGGCGCTGCGCAAGCTGGTGGACACCGGCGGCATGAGCCTGGCCAGAGGCTTGCGCCAGTTTGGCCAGGACGTGCTGAACAACCGCGGCCTGCCGAGGCAGGTCGACAGCACCCCGTTCAAGGTTGGCGAAAACATCGCCACGGCCAAGGGCCAGGTGGTGTTCCGCTGTGAGATGTTCGAACTGCTGCAGTTCGCACCCACCACCGAGAACGTCTTCTCCCGCCCTCTGGTGATGTCGCCACCGCAAATCAACAAGTACTACGCCATCGACCTGGCGCCGGAAAAAAGCCTGATCAAGTGGATTCAGGACAGCGGCGTGACCCTGTTCGTCATCAGTTGGCGCAACCCCACCCGCGAGCACCGCGATTGGGGCTTGTCCGATTACGCGCTGTGCCTGGACCAGGCGGTCGACGTGGCACGCAGGATCACCAGCAGCCCGGATGTGAACATGTGGGGCTCCTGCTCGGGTGGCATCACCCTGGCGGCCTACCTGGGCTGGCTGGCGGCGCGTGGCGAAGGCCACAAGGTAGCCAACACCAGCTGGGCCGTGTGCGTGCTCGACATGCCCTCGGCACTGGACGACACCACCCTGGGGCTGTTCACCACCCCCTCCGCCCTGCGCGCGACCAAGGCCAGCTCCCGGCGCAAGGGCGTGCTCAGCGGCCAGGGCATGGCCCGCATGTTCGCCTGGATGCGTCCGAACGACCTGATCTGGAACTACTGGGTCAACAACTACCTGCTGGGCAACAAGCCGCCGGCCTTCGATATCCTGGCCTGGAACAACGACACCACGCGGCTGCCCGCGCAGCTGCACGCGGACTACCTCGACCTGATCCAGCAGAACCCCTACAGCAACCCGGGCACCCTGGAGATCGCCGGCGAGTCGATCGACATGACCCAGGTGCAGGTGGGCGCCTATGTAGTGGGCGGCACCACCGACCACATCACCCCTTGGCAAGGCTGCTACGGCACCGCCCGGCTATTCGGCGAGGACACCACCTACGTGCTGTCCAATGCCGGCCACCTGCAGAGTCTGGTGAACCCGCCGGGCAACCCCAAGTCGTTCTACTACGCAGCGCCTGCCAACGCCGAGGCCCCGGAAACCTGGCTGGAGAACGCCGGGGAGCGCCAGCAAGGCAGCTGGTGGCCGCACTGGCGTGAATGGATCGGGCAGCGCTCGGGCGAGAGCCTGCCGGCGCCGAAGAGACTCGGCTCGCGCAAGTACCCGCCGCTCTGCCCTGCACCTGGCACCTATGTCATGGAGCGGTGAAGCTGCCCCCTGTCGAGGCAACTATAGGCCACCTTCGGGTGGCCTTTTGCTGTGCGCAGGCGATACTTCTTGCTATACGCGGGCGCGCCCTGATGGCGCGAGCCGCAGGGAGGTGCACGTTGAACAAGCTATCAATCGTGGGTGCGGGAATCGTGGGTGAGGCGGCGGCGCAGATCATCGCCCGGGAAGAATACTGTCGCGAGATGACCTTGATCGATGTCCAGGGCAGCCTGGCGCAGGGCAAGGCGCTGGATATCTGGCAAGCGGCTGTCGAGTCCGGCTCCGACACCCGGGTTCATGGCGGGTCCGATGCCCAACTGCTGGAGGATTCCGAGCTGGTGGTGATCACCGCCGGCGTGCCGCGCAAGCCTGGCCAGTCGCGCCAGGACGTCTTGAGCATCAACCTGCCGATCCTCGACGGCATCATGGGGGATATCAAGCGCCATGCGCCGTCGGCGACGGTGCTGGTGGTGTCGAACCCGGTCGACGTGCTGACCTATCGGGCCTGGAGCATCAGTGGGCTGGGGCGCGACAAGGTGTTCGGCCAGGCGGGCGTGCTGGATACCGCCCGCATGAAGTGCTTCATCGCCGAGCAAACCGGGTTTTCCGCGCGCGACATCACGGCGCTGGTGCTGGGCGGGCATGGCGACAGCATGGTGCCGCTGATGCGCTACTGCGCGGTGGGTTCGGTGCCGCTGTCGCACTTTCTGTCGGATGAGCAGATCGAGCGGATCGTCGAGCGTACCCGTCAGGGAGGCGGCGAGATTCTCGGCTTGAAGAAGGTGGGGAGCGCCTGCGATGCGCCGGGCGTGGCCATTGCGCAGATGGTCGATGCCATCGCCAATGGGCGAAACCGCATCTTGCCGACGGTGGCGATTCTGGACGGCGAGTACGGGCGCACCGACATTGCCATGGGGGTGCCCTGCGTGCTGGCGGACGATGGCCTGGTGCGGGTCATCGAGATGCAGCTCGATGCCAAGGAGCAGGCGATGTTCGACCACTCGGCAGACCAGGTGGTGCGGGACATCGCTGAAATGAAGGCGATGTCCTCGCCATGACCGCCCCTGCGTGCAGCGCCTGCTCGACCAGGCGCTGCACGCTGTCGATCAACTGAACGCGTTGATGAACCAGGTGATCACCGGCAAGGCGACGATGTCGATCAGCACCGCACCACACAGCGGCACGATGATGAAAGCCTTGTACGAGAACACCTTGTAGTGATCGCAGATGGCGCCCATGTTGGCCACCGCATTGGGCGTGGCGCCCAGGCCGTGGCCCATGTAGCCTGCGCACAGTACCGCGGCATCGTAGTTGCCGCCGAACAGGCGGAACAGCACGAACACGCACAGCGCGATCATGATCAGCACCTGCACCACCAGGATCACCAGCAACGGCAGGCCCAGCTGCTCCAGCTCCCAGAACTTCAGGCTCATCATGGCCATGGTCAGGAACATGCGCAGGCTGATGTCACCCAAGGTGCTGACCGCGTTGTCCGGAATCTTCAAGCGACACCGCACCGGCCATGATCCCCAGCAGCGGGTCGATCCCCAGTACCTTGGCCATGCCGACGCCCACCAGGTTCTGCAGCAGTGCCAGGCCCCAGCAAGCGCCCAGGTAGACGAACAGGATCTTGTCTGCTCGCAGTACTCGGCGATTTGCCGGAACGGCGTGCCGGAACTGCTCTGCTCGGCGTGGCGAAGGTCAAAATGCCCATCGAAATTGACAATACCGATGCGTGGACGAGCCTCCACACGGCGCAAGTGTTCGGCCAGGCCCATGAAGCTTGCGTAGGCGATTTCATGCCCGCCACCCAGGCCCAGGGGCAAGTGCCCCTGCTCCAGCAGCAGCGTGACACGCTCGGCGTAGGCCCATTGCGCGCCTTCGAGGTCAGTGCCCTGGCAGGCGATATCGCCGCTGTCATAGACCGGCCGCTCACCGCGCCAGGCCAGGTTGGCCAGCGCCTTGCGCAGGGCCGACGGACCGAGGCGTGCGCCCGTGCGGCCCTGGTTGCGGCTTACGCCTTCATAGGCGCTTGAGCTCCGGCAGCGCCTGGGATACCAGCAGCGCCTGGCGGTCGAATTTCTTCGCCAGCTGCAAGCAGGCAGGCCCCGGCAGGTAGCGGCCGTAGCCGTTGTCTTCGGCAAGCCCCCAGCGCAGCAGGGTCTTCAGGTGCCGGTAGGTGCTGCTCAAGGGTTGCTCCAGCTGCAGGCTCAACTCCTTGGCCGCCACCGCATCATCGGCCTGACCGAGGGCGACGAGGATCTGCAGCAGGCGATCGGTGGGGCTGGTGTAGTTCATGTGTGCTCCTTGCCGACATGGTGCACACGGTTTTCTCAAAGGGTGAAACTGGATTCCCACACAATGGGAAAACTCATGCATAAAAAAATATGGGAATCCCCCCGACTGTGGGAGCCGGCTTGCCGGCGATAGGGCCCTGACAGGCAGTCCAACTTTGCCTGGCCCGGGCTCATCGCCGGCAAGCCGGCTCCTACATGATGGGTTTCGCAAAGGGCTTGGGCTACGAGACAGGTCACCAGCCCTTCACTCCACTCATGTCCGGCAATTTGTGGGCAATGCCTTTGTGGCAATCGATGCAGGTGGCCTCGCCGTTGGCCAGTGAGGTGGAATGCATGGCGGCGGCGCGTTTGCTCTGGCGGGTGAAATCCATGAACTGGAAGTTGTGGCAATTGCGGCACTCGCGCGAGTCGTTGGCCTTGAGCCGCGCCCACTCGTGTTCGGCCAGTTCACGGCGGTGGTCGAGGAATTTCTCGCGGGTATCGATGGTGCCGAAGAGCTTGCCCCAGACCTCCTTGGAGGCCTGCATCTTGCGCGCAATCTTGTGCGTCCACTCATGGGGCACGTGGCAGTCCGGGCAACTGGCACGCACACCGGAACGGTTGGTGTAGTGGATGGTGTCCTGCAGTTCGACGAACACGTTGTCGCGCATCTCGTGGCACGAGGTGCAGAACTTCTCCGTGTTGGTCAACTCCAGTGCCGTGTTGAAGCCGCCCCAGAAAATGATCCCGGCGATGAAGCCGCCCAGGGTCAGGAAGCCCAGGCTGAAATACACACTGGGGCGACGCAGGATGCCCCAGTATTCCTTGAGCAAGGCGAGCAGTGATTTCATGGCGCCTCCTCAACGTTTCTGCGCGGCGTTGGCGTCGTCTTGCAAGAGCTTGTCGATGGTCTCGAAGCCATTGCCCACCAGCGGCTGTACCTCCTTTTGCACCACATGGCACTGGTTGCAGAAATAACGCCGCGGCGACACCGCTGCCAGGGCCTGGCCGTCGCGGTCCATGTAGTGGGTGATGCTGATCGCCGTGGCCTGGCTCTTCGCGCTGTTGGCCCGGCTGTGGCACGCCAGGCACTTGTTGCCGTTCATGTCGATCTGGTAGCCGCGAATGGCATGGGGAATGGTCGGCGGCTGGTCGGGGTAGTTGCGCTCGCGCTTGATGTCGCGGTTCTCGTCGTTGGCGATCGGCGGGGCCGGCATGGTCTGGGTCAGGGTGCCGCCCGGGCGGCGTCCGTCGGGCCCCGGGGCATCGAGGGGATAATTGACCTCGGCAGCCAGCGCCAGGCCTATTGCAGCCAGAAGAAACAGGGGCAGCATTCGAATGGGCATGACGGTTCTCCTCAAGCCATGCTGATCAATTCGATCCGGATCGCGCACTTCTTGTAGTCGGTCTGCTTGGAGATCGGGTCGGTGGCGTCGAGCGTGACCTTGTTGATCAGCTTGTTGGCGTCGAAGAACGGCACGAACACCAGGCCGCGTGGCGGCTTGTTGCGGCCTCGGGTCTCGATGCGCGCACGGATCTCGCCGCGCCGGCTGACCAGCTTCACCTCACTGCCACGGCGTGCGTTCAAGGCCTTGGCATCCTCGGGGTGCATGTACACCAGGGCATCGGGCACAGCCTTGTACAGCTCCTCCACCCGCTGGGTCATGGAGCCGGTGTGCCAGTGCTCCAGCACCCGGCCGGTGCACAACCAGAATGGGTATTGGTCATCCGGTGCTTCGGCCGGCGGCTCATAGGGCAAGGCGAAGACGATCGCCTTCTTGTCGGGGTAGCCGTAGAACTGCACATCCGTGCCTTTTTCCACATAGGGGTCGAGCCCTTCGCGGTAGCGCCAGCGGGTTTCCTTGCCATCGACCACGGGCCAGCGCAACCCGCGCTCGCTGTGATACTGGTCGAAATTGGCCAGGTCATGGCCGTGGCCACGACCAAAGCGGGCGTACTCCTCGAACAGGCCTTTCTGCACGTAGAAGCCGAAGGCCTTGGCCTCGTCGTTCTTGTAGCCGGTCTCCATCTGCTCGACGGGGAACTGGTCGACCTGACCGTTCCTGAACAACACCTCGTACAGGGTCTTGCCTTTGTAATCCTCGGTCACCAGCTCGGCCGGCCAGACCTCTTCGGTGGTGAATCGCTTGGAGAACTCCATCAACTGCCACAGGTCCGAGCGGGCGTCCCCGGGCGCGCTCACCAGCTGATGCCAGAACTGGGTACGGCGCTCGGCATTGCCGTAGGCGCCCTCCTTCTCCACCCACATGGCGCTTGGCAGTATGAGGTCGGCCGCCTGGGCGGAAACGGTGGGGTACACGTCGGAAACGATCACGAAGTTCTCGGGCTTGCGCCAGCCCGGCAGCACCTCTTGCATGATGTTGGGGCCGGCATGCATGTTGTTGCTGGCCTGGGTCCAGTAGACGTTGAGGACACCGTCCTTGAGCATGCGGCTCTGCTGCACCGCATGGAAACCGACCTTCTCCTGGATGGTACCGGCCGGCAGCTTCCAGATGTTTTCCGCGGTGGCACGGTGCTTGGGGTTGGCCACGACCATGTCGGCGGGCAGGCGGTGGGAGAAGGTCCCGACCTCACGGGCGGTACCGCAGGCCGAGGGCTGCCCGGTCAGCGAGAAGGGGCTGTTGCCCGGTTCGCTGATCTTGCCGGTGAGCAGGTGGATGTTGTAGATCAGGTTGTTGGCCCACACGCCCCGGGTGTGCTGGTTGAAGCCCATGGTCCAGAACGACACGACCTTGCGCTTGGGGTCGGCATACAGTTCGGCCAGGGCCTTGAGCCGCTCGGCTGGCACGCCACTTTCCTTCGCGGCGCGTTCCAGGGTGTAGGGTTTGACGAAGGCCGCGAACTGCTCGTAGGAAATATCAGACCAGGTGTTGGCCTTGTCGGCGTTCTTGGCCCGGGTTTCCAGAGGGTTGTCCGGACGTAGCCCGTAGCCGATGTCATCGGCGCCCTGGGCGAAGCGCGTGTGCTTGCCAATGAAGTCCTTGTTCACCGCGCCGCTTTCGATGATGTGGTTGGCGATGTAGTTGAGGATCAGCAGGTCGGTCTGCGGCTTGAACACCATGGGGATGTCGGCGAGCTCGAAGCTGCGATGCTCGAAGGTGGACAGTACCGCCACCTTGACGTGTGGCTGGCTCAGGCGCCGGTCGGTGACCCGGGTCCAGAGGATCGGGTGCATCTCGGCCATGTTCGAGCCCCAGAGCACGAAGGCATCGGTGGCTTCGATGTCGTCGTAGCAGCCCATCGGCTCGTCCGCGCCGAAGGTGCGCATGAAGCCCATCACCGCCGATGCCATGCAGTGGCGTGCGTTGGGGTCGATGTTGTTGCTGCGAAAACCGGCCTTCATCAGCTTATTGGCGGCGTAGCCTTCCCACACCGTCCACTGCCCCGAACCAAACATGCCGATGGATTCGGGCCCCTTGTTCTTCAAGGCCTCCTTGTACTTCTGCGCCATGATGTCGAAGGCCTGTTCCCAGCTGATGGCCTGGAACTCGCCCTGCTTGTCGAACTGGCCGTTCTTCATGCGCAGCAGCGGCTGGGTCAGGCGGTCGTTGCCGTACATGATCTTCGACAGGAAGTAACCCTTGACGCAATTCAGGCCACGGTTGACCTCGGCCTTGATATCGCCGTGGGTAGCGACCACGCGGTTGTCCCGGGTGGCGACCATGACGCTGCAGCCGGTGCCACAGAAACGACAGGGCGCCTTGTTCCATTCCAGGGTGACCATGTCCGCTTCGGTCACCAGGTTGCTGGCACTGCTGAAGATCGGCAGGCCGGCAGCCGCGGCGGCAATGGCAGCGGCGTGGGCCTTGGCGAATTCCCGACGAGTCATGCTCATTCGATGTCTCCTGCAGGGTCGAGGAGTTCGTGATAGACCAGCGCGGCATTGAGCACGCCCGGAATGTTGCTGATCTGCTCGATGCTTTTGAGGATCTGGCTTTCGTGCTCGGCCTCGAGCACCACCACCAGCTTTCCAGCGGGGCTTTCCTGATGCAGTTCCAGGCCTGGCAACAGGCGCAGGTTGGCCTTCACGGCGGCGAACAGCTCGGGGCGGGCGTGAACCAGAAGGCTGGCGATGTGCAGGGGCTCATCCATGCGCAGGCTCCAAGGGATGTCGGTCAGGTGTCATCAGTTGGGTGGCCCGGGAGGGCCAAGCAACATCTGCGAAATCCAGATGATGAACCCGTAGCCACCGACGATGGCTACAGACAGCAAGGGAAAGAGGCAGGCGACAAGGAACAGGAAAAGGCGGGTTTCCTTGCCACGCTCGCTTTTGCGCGCTGGGTCAGGGGGCATGGATCGACCTCCAGGCAGACTTGCCTGAAGGTTAGATCAACTTGACCCACGGTGCAGGTGGCGCGACCGATGGCTTTCACAAGGGTTCAATGTCAACGTGGAGAACCGGATCGAAGGATCAGCCGGATACCACCTTGTTGCGCCCCTGCTGCTTGGCCTTGTACAGGCGCTCATCCGACAGCTTCAACACCGCCTCGGCGGTCGGCGCCTGTTCGTCCCTGCAGGCCACGCCCACCGAAAGCGTCAGCCGGCCCACCGCCGGCGTCTGGCTGGTCGCCACATTCTCACGGATCCGCTGCGCGATGGTTTCGGCTGCCGCCAGGGGGGTGTCGGGCATGATGAGGATGAACTCCTCTCCCCCGCTGCGGCAGGCCAGGTCGCTGGCCCGTGAATTGATCTTGAGGATATCGGCGACGTGCCTGAGCACCAGGTCGCCGACGTCATGGCCGAACACATCGTTCACCCGCTTGAAGTGATCGATGTCCAGGGCCAGCACGGCATAGGGCTGTTCGGTCTGGGTCAGCAGCTCGAGAAAGGTGCTCATCGCCCGGCGATTGGCCAGGCCGGTCAGGACGTCGCTCTGCGCTTCCTGGTTCAGGCGGCCAAGGGTTTGTTGCAGCAGCCTGACACCGCTGAGCAGCGCGCGGCGTATCGCCGCCGCATCGCGGTACCAGGCCTGCACGTTGAGCAACTGCGATTCGGCCTGGGGCGCGGTCAACTGCGTGGCGGTGATCGACAGCTGACGCAGGGGTCGCACGATCAGGTTGGTGCCCGCCAGGATCAGCCCCAAGCCGATGATGCTGGCCGGCAGCATGCCGATCAGCGTCTGGCCCATCAGCTCGGACAACGGCGCCAAGGTGCGCTGCCGTGGCTGCTCGGCGATGATGGCAAGCCCGGTGCCCACCACGGGCGCGTAACCGGCCAGCATCTGCGCCTGGTCGCGGTCCGACACCTGCATGGCGCCATACTCGCCGCGAAGCGCCAGGTCCACCGCCGGGCTCGCCGAGAAGATCTCGCCGATCCGTCGTTGATCGGGGTGATACAGCACCCGCCGGTTATCATCGACGACGAACACCAGGGTGCCTTCGTGATGGAAGTGGCTGCTGATCAGCGTATGCAAGGCGCTTTGCTGCCTGAGATAGACGGAACTGCCGATCACCCCGAGAAATTCACCCGTGGCGCGGGTGACAGGTTGCGAGATGAACAGCACCAGATGCCCGGAACGGGAGGTATAGGCCGAGCTGACCATGGGCTTGCGTGCATGCAGGGTCTGCTCCATGAGCGCCGAGTCCAGCGTCGCATCGTGGCCGCTGCGCAGCACCTTCGGCGCCGTCTGCAACACCCTGCCGTCGGCAGCGACGATGGCGACCGCATTGAGGTCCAGGTCCTGGTCCCGCAGGCGGTTGGCTTCTGCCGACAGCACCGCCGGATCATCCCAGTGGTCCGCCAGGATCAGGGCACTGTACTTCATGCGCCGCTGAGCCGAATGAAGAAAGGCCTCGATGCTCGACGCCAGTTTCGCGGCGTAGGCACGGTTGGCTTCGAGCGTGGAATCGACGAGGGCATCGCGCTGGATGCGATAGGCGACGATGAGGCTGTTGCACACGGTGGCGAGCACCGACAACAGCACGAACAGCAGCACGAGTGCGCGCAGATCGAGCAACAGAGGCCAGATACGCTTCATTTGATAGTCCGAATCGGTCGCCGAGGTCACGCTCTACAGGCTAGCTCGGCGACGATCGGCTGGCTGCCCGGATCCCCAAATCATTCGACCCCATATGCGTTCGATAATCGAACGATAGCCCACAACCTTGCATTGACGGCCTCGCCTGCACTGCTCACCATTTCCTTGTCTTGCAGGCCCCTCTGCCCCGATCCCGGCCGCAAGCACAGTGCAATCGGCAGTTCCCTACAATTTCAAGAAACAAGCTCATGACGCCTTCGAAGATCGACACCACCCTGGCGCCCCTGCCCCAGGGCTCCATCGGCAGCAAGATTCGCGGCGCCTTCGCCGTCGGCAAGACGCGCTGGGGCATGCTCGCCCTGGTGTTCTTCGCCACTACCCTGAACTACATCGACCGCGCCGCCCTCGGCATCATGCAGCCGATCCTGGCCAAGGACATGAGCTGGACGGCGATGGACTACGCCAACATCAACTTCTGGTTCCAGGTGGGCTATGCCATCGGCTTCCTGCTGCAGGGCCGGCTGATCGACAAGGTCGGCGTGAAGCGCGCGTTCTTCGTCGCCGTGCTGCTCTGGAGCCTGGCCACCGGGGCCCATGGCCTGGCAACGTCCGCTGCCGGCTTCATGGTCTGCCGCTTCATCCTCGGCCTGACCGAGGCGGCCAACTACCCCGCCTGCGTGAAGACCACGCGGCTGTGGTTCCCGGCCGGCGAGCGGGCCATCGCCACCGGGCTGTTCAACGCCGGGACCAACGTCGGCGCCATGATCACCCCGGCGCTGCTGCCGGTGATCCTCGCCGCCTGGGGCTGGCAGGCCGCCTTCATCGCCATGGGCTGCCTGGGCCTGGCCTGGGTGGTGCTGTGGGGCCTGAAATACTTCAACCCCGAAGAGCACCCCCACGTGCGCCAGAGCGAGCTCGACTACATCCAGCAGGAAGCCGAGCCCGAGGCGGTGCGCGTGCCGTTCCGCCGCATCCTGCGCATGCGCGGCACCTGGGCTTTTGCCGTGGCCTTCGCGATCACCGCACCGGTGTTCTGGTTCTACCTGTACTGGCTGCCGCCGTTTCTCAACCAGCAGTACGATCTGGGCATCAGCGTGACCCAGATGGGCATCCCGCTGATCCTGATCTGGCTGACCGCGGATGTGGGCAGCATCGGCGGTGGCATACTTTCGTCGTGGCTGATCGGTCGCGGCATGCGCGCCACCCGGGCACGGCTGGTGTCGATGCTGCTGTTCGCCTGCACCATCGTCAGCGTGACCTTCGCCGCCAACGCCAGCGGCTTGTGGCTCGCCGTGCTGGCCATTGCCGTGGCGGTGGGTGCGCACCAGGCCTGGACCGCGAACATCTGGAGCCTGCTGATGGACTACACGCCCAAGCACCTGGTCAGTACCGTGTTCGGCTTCGGTAGCATGTGCGCGGCCATTGGCGGGATGTTCATGACCCAGATCGTCGGCAGTGTGCTGACCTTCACCCACAACAACTATGCGGTGCTGTTCACCTTGATTCCGGCGGTGTATTTCATTGCCCTGGTGTGGTTGTACTTCATGGCCCCGCGGGGGGTTGAGGCGGTGTAGGTGCGGGGTGCCTGGCGGGGGAGTTCTGGCGCTCATGAGATCGAGCGCCGCCCGCGCGGCGCATCGCGAGC
>NZ_BBIV01000048.1 GCF_000730665.1 Pseudomonas plecoglossicida NBRC 103162 = DSM 15088 | reverse complement strand
AGTAAAGCCCAATCAGTGGCGTCGTTCGCCTAGCACCTCTCCATTGGCCGCTATGGCGAACGCTTGCCGCCAGTATTCCACCAAGTCTCCTTTTGGTTTTGGAGTCATACCGGTCAGATAGGCCACGGCAGGATGATGGCCACCCATGGTTCCGAGCAGGTCGTCTGCACACACATTGAAATCATCGCAGAATTCCGCAAAGCCTTGATTCGCCGCGGCCACCTGGTCAAGGCAATCCGTGATCCCTCCAGCGTCATTCCCCGTAGCGGTACTTGCGAAGTTCAGGGCTAGCCCGCGCATTTCGCATTCGAACAGCTGGGCTACACGACACAGCATCCTTGTCGTATTGAGAAACTCCAGGCTCGCAACCTCCACATGCTCAGTGGGGCAGCTGTCTACCAATTGGCGGACCTGGGCGTAATCTTTCTGGGCGATGGCCTTGATTGTGAGACTGATCCTTTCTCGCACCTTCACACCTTATCCTCCGCAACAATTGAGGCGGAAATGATCGCTCCGCCCCAACGTCGATGGCCGATGCAGATTGGCACGGGGTTTCCACTCGCCACAGTATTCTTGGCGCCGCCGAACGCGTAACTAGGAAGGTTCTCCGGCGCCCCGCTCTGTGAGAGGCCACCAGCCTGCGGGCTAAGCATCTGAATTACGCCTCCAGCGGTATTTGCAATGCCGGCTCCCATAACTGCCGTTGCGGCTGCCCCCGCAGTCATGAACGAAGCTACGACGATCAACGCTACGCCTATCACTGTCTGAAGAAGACCTGCGCGCTTGCTCCCATGGACCACAGGCACGAACCGCAGCTCTCGAGCGCCTCCCATGCCAAGTTCCTCCTCCCCGATGTTTTTGCCATTTTTGAAAACCGCGAAACGTAGCCCTCTGCTTTCAGCATCGGCAACATCCTGAGCAAAGCCTGGATAGTTCACATCGATCGCTTTGACCGCCTCCCTAGGGTCGCCCCTGTCCAGCAGGAAGCTCTGTACCTTGAAGTATTTTTTACGAAGGAAGCCGCCGAGGCGTACCTTCGTCCGTGGGGTGTAATGTGCTGCTGTAGCTGCCATGGATTTACTCCTTGATGCGCCGTTGGCGCTTTGTGTGGGCTGGTGCCCGATGGTGTGATTGATCGGGCCGGTCACCCAATCAGGTTGCAAAGAATTGCATCTGACTCGGCCATGTCGTCGCGTTGGCTGGCGATCAAATAGCGGAATACGGCCAGGGCCTCGGCCTTGTCGCGGGGCCGGATCTGCGCCAGCAGGCCGAACACGAACCACTCCCGCGCCGTCGCCTCGGCCGGTCCGTCGCTGGCGTCTCGGTCCACGGCGTTGCGCAGCCGGTAAAGCTGGTCCCAGTAGCCCAGCTCGTATAAGCAGTCCGCCAGGGTGTGCGGTAGCAATTCGGGGCGGGCGTTGAACCGGTCGGCTACTTCCGCCTTGTCGAAGTCGAGCAGGGGGCCGCTTCGCTCCAAGCCTCTCAGCACCTCGATACAGAACGATTCCGCCTCGGTGTCGGCCAGCAGGGCATCACCAAAGCGAGCGGTGCCCTCCAGCCTCAGTCGATGCTGCTCGATGGCCCGAGTGGCCAGCGCATCCAGGTCAGCGAAGCCGAACGACGACATAGCAGCGAACAGATGGCCGGGGTTGGTGGCCACCAGGTGATCCCGGTACCGCTTTTCCAGCACATCGAGCGGTGTCCTGATCTTCTTGGCGCCTTCCAAGGCGCGGTCGATCAACACGGCCTGGCCGGTGCTGATGATCGAGCGCAACCAGAGCACCGCATCCACCTCCTTGTCGCCGGTGACCACTTCCTGCGGCGGCAGCTCGGGCACGCTCGGCAGGGTCTCGGTGCTGGCGCTGATCGGCGGCAGGGTGAACAGGACGCGGTGCTGCTCGTTGTCGCGGAACGCCCCGGATCGTGAAACCAGGGTCTTCACCGTTCCCAGCGGCAGGCCGGTGATCTCGGCCACCTCACGGAGCGAGTGACGGCGGCGCAGGTCCAGCACCAAACGACGCTGATCGTCTGAAACCCGCTTTTTCGCCTTCACGGATGAATCAGGCTGTTTCGCTTCTAGTTTGGTCATGGCTTACACCACGCTCAGCTTGGGTGGCAGCTTCGGCCGGAATGGCGCCCCAGGTGCGAAGGGGTCAGGCAACACACCACCCGGGCAATCCCTGATGAAGTCCGCCATGGCCGTGTGGCAAGCGTTGAACAGCGGCGCGTCATTCCACTCCTGCCCTCGGCGCTCTGCGCTGTCCTCCAGCGCATGGGTGAACACCAGGGATTCCAAGCTGGTGGAGCCATCCCGCCTGGCTTGTTCGCGCTCCACGTTGTTCACGCTCAGCAGGTCGCACATTCGGTCGAACCCCAGGGCGCTGGCCAGGCCGTCACGGTCGAACAACAGCGATTGACCGAAGCCCGAAAGCGCCACCAGCGCCTGGGCGCGCTCAACCGATCGGTGCGTCTGCGCCTGGTCCTCCAGATCGGAAATGGCCTGTCGGGTGAACGGCAAGAACGCTTTCAGCTTGCCCGCCTGACGGCGCATGGCACGTCGCTCGGCGTGGATCGAATCGAGGTTGCTGCTGATGTTGCGGCAGATGCGCCGGGTGGTGATGAGTTGCGTGCTGGCGCTGATACCCGGTTTTGAGGCGATATCGCACAGGCGCATGGTCGGTGTGAGCGTCATGGGTGGGCCTCCATAAGCGTGTTGTCGTAGGTAGCGCGCAGCTCGGTACCGACCAGGCAATGACGGCCGGCAGGCGCATAGCAGCCCCGGCAGGTCATCACATGGCTGATGTACTGGTCGCGGGCTTGGCGCCATTCAGGCGTGGCATTGGCGGCGTTGGCGTAGGGACCGGATGGCAATTGCACAGGCTCGACCAGTACCAGGCGCGGACGATCCGGGGCGCGTTTCGCCATGGATGGTTTGCCAGCGCCAGTCACGTTTGGCGGCATGTGATTGAGCAGGTCGGCAAGGAGGCTCATGGCGTCACCTCACCCGGATTTCCATAACGCCCAAATGTGTCTGTGAAAAAAAATCGGGGGAACGGGGGAACGCGGGGAAGACCCAGAGTTTCCGGGGCCTCCAGCGGGGGTACGTGTTCCCCGCCCGAAAAACTGGGGAACAGTGATAACCAGGCAGCAGGGAATGCACAGGCGCTTATATTCAAAAACATGCTTGTGTTCCCCCTGTTCCCCAACACTTCAATAAGGGGGAACGGCTACAAGCCGCGTATTTACTGGCTGTTCCCCCGTTCCCCCTGTTCCCCACGTTTTTAGATTCCTGTGGATTGGGGCATTGGCGCTTGGTGGTGATGGTGGTCATAGGCCACCGCCTTCACTGTCCATGGCTTCGGGGTCGATCACATACAGGCGGGCAGATCCCCCAGCAGGCAGGCGGTACTTCTTCGTCTTGCGGCTATCCCGGTCGGTATCGTGCTTGGCAAGAGCGCCAGCGCCTTCCAGCGCCTTTACGACACGCGCCAAACCATGCCCATGGGCGGCCTCGGTTAGTGCGGACTTGTTGAACAGGTACAGTCGCTTGGCGCCGACCACCTCCCAGTACCCAGCGCGGTTGAACACCTTGGTATCCGGCGTCTGGTCTTCCACGTCCGAAAACCGGCTGCTGCCGTGCTTGTCGATGAAATCGAGGATGCCGGCCAGGATCTGGCGGTCCTCGGCGTTGCCACCGCCCACGCGGCTCAGCCATTCGCCGTACAGCAACTGGCAGTCGGCCAGAGCGGTGCCCGGCGCCCAAGGCAGTAGGCCGTAGGCAATGGCCATCTCGCCCGCCAGCGCGATCACTGCGAAGCGATCGGCCACCCGCCCGGCTTGGGCGTTGTCCTCGGCGAACTGGGCACGGATACCGGCGAAGTCCTCGAGCAGGCCGGGGCGATCGTCGCTGGTCAACAGCTTCTCCACGAATGCCGGCCCGATGTGCCCGTGGTTCGCTCCCACGGCCACTGTGAGCTGGCGGTGGAAGTCGGCGCCCTCCAGGCCGTGCAACTCATCGAAGGCGCGGTGGGTGCGGGTACCGGCGTTCACGTCGACCATGCGCAGCTCTGCGCCAGCGTGGGCGGCGTTACCGCTGATGGCCGCGTGCTCGGACAGGGAGCGCTCTCCGCTGGAAAGCGCCAGCAGGCGCCAGCTCAGTTTCCCGCGGGCCTCCCGGTCGCGGGTCATGGTGCCTTTGCCCTGGCCGTTGGCCAGCGAGTAGGCCATTTCCTGTACGCGCTTGGGGTCGGCCCGCTTGATCTCGTCCAGGGGTAGCATGGTGTCGTTGCGGCTCGATGCCTCGATCTCCAAGCCGCCCTTGGTCATGTCCCACGATGCGGCGAAGATGCCCGGATCGCCCCACACAGACGAACCGATCAGTTGCGCCAGCGACTTGCCGCTGGAGCTGTCGCCCACCAGGTGAACACCGCCACCCAGCACGCCCACCAAACTCAGCAGCGATCCAGCGAGGGCGCAGCCGATGGCCAGGGTGAGCACCGGGTTGCCCTCGGACTTGGCCGCTACCTCGGCCTTCCAGCCGTCCAGGTTTCCCCGCACGCTGAACAGGTTCTGCCCTTTGGCGCTGGCCTGATAGCGCACCTTGTCGCTGCCGATGGTGCGCCCAGGCAGCACAAAGGCGCCCGACTCATGCCAGCCAGGGCGGCAGGTGGTGGCAAACACCTCTGCAGGGCGCTGGTCCAGCAGGTACTCCATGAACTGGCCGCGCTTCTTCAAGGCGATGATGACGCCCATGCCGAACAGCGTCCGCCTGGCGTCCTCGCCGCTCCCGCCGAACACCTCCATGGGAATGATCCATTCCTTGGGGCCGCTGTCGGTGAGCAGGCGCAGAAACCGGCCTTCGCTGCCGTCATCGCTGTTGGTGGTGCGAGCGGCGACGGTCACGGGCGTGGCGATCCACTCGTCAGTGATCGGGCGGTCGGCCTTGTCGTCGTCGCTCTCATCATCGCCGGCGCTGCGCTTGAAGCCGTGCCAGTACACGCCGGGCTTGAGCCTGCGGCCCTTCTCATTGGTTACCCAGTGCTCGTACACGCCCCAGCACGGGCGATCAGGCTCGACCTTGGGCGCTTCGGGGCGCAGGTTGATGACGTTGGTATCAGGCGGGCGCATGGCGGCACCTCCAGGCGGCGAGGTCGTTGAAGTCGGAAAGGGTCAGCGGTGCGTCGGCTGGCCACTCAGGGAAGGTCACCAGGCCGCCACATGCGGCTGCGGCGTCATGAGCGGCTGTGCGCCCCGGGTTGCCCTTGCCTGCGGCCTCAGTTTCGCGGTCGTCGTCGCCGGCGATGATGATTTCGGTGCCGGGGTGGTCGGCCCGTAGCGCCAGCGCCACCGGTTTCAAGTTCCCGGCATTCATCGCGCAGGCGACCGTGTAGCCGCTTTCGTGAAGCGTTGCGCCCGTCGCCCAGCCTTCGCAGATACACAGCGGCCTGCCCGGCGTAATGCGCCCCAGTGGCGAATAGGCGCCTTTGATCCGGCCGCCATACAGAAAGCGCTTGGCGCCGTCCGGGGCGATCCGTTGCAGGTTCACCAGCACACCACCGGCATACAGTGGGATCAGCAGGTCTTCACCACGCTGGCGCAAGCCGTGGGCACGAATGCCCTTGGCGACCAGGTAGGGGTGGGCCGGGTCAGCACGGCGAGCGTCACGCCACCAGCGTTGTGCCAGGGACGCCGCTTTGAGCTGGCGCCGCTGCCGTTCGGCATCCCGCTGGCGCCGGGCCTGCTCGATGCGCTGGCGCACCTGCTCGGCTTCGCGGGCGTCCACCGGCTCACGGCTACACCAGGTGCTGGTGCCGCCCGTCTTCCAGCTCCCGAACGCGCCCGAGGCAATGCCATCGGTAAACAGGCAGTACCAACCGTTGAGCGTGCCGGGCTTGTCGCCGGCGACGTGGAAGCGGTGGATATCGCCATCGTCTAGGGGCAGCCAGTCGAGCGGCCCATAGGCCAACTGGAGCACATCACGGAACAAGATCACAGGATCAGTCATGTGGCCCCCTGTGGTGGTGTGAAACGCTTGGCCAGCCGCTCGAGTTGATCGGTCAGACGCTCCAGCTCGGGACGGTGACGGCCTGCGTCACCCTCGGCAATGCGCAGTTCCAGGAAGCCCACTAGCGTTTCCACCAGCAGCGCATAGCTGGCGCTGTGGATGTGGGCGCCAGCAGTCGGCGGGCCACCGGTACCCTTGCGGCGAATCGGCATGACCTTACCCATGGCTCACCCCCTCGGCGCCAGCGAAGGCCCGGCAGACCTGGCCGTTGTTCACCGCGTGCCAGTTCAGCTCGTCCAGTGAGTCGACGAGACAAGCCGTCACCACGGCCTCAGCACTACGCAAAACTACGCGCCCGCATTCGGCGTCGGCCTGGCTCAGGAACGGCCCCAACAAGGCCCGATCGGCCTTCGGATGGCTCACGTAAAACAGCTCGGTGGCTTTCTTTGGGCAAGCCGATCCCGTCAGCGCTTGCGCACTGTTTTGATTTTGCATGGGTTACTCCCCGTCGAAGTCGATAGGCGCGAAGCGCTCGGTGCCGCTGCGCATTGCTCGCAGGCCTAGGGCGGCGGCCTTGGCCACGGCGTCTGCAAAGCCCAGCTCTAGATTGGTGGTACGACCGCCCATGTCGGTGATGGCGAACCTGATGGCCTCATACGCCGCGGTTTCATCATTGGCCGACAGTTCGGCAATCTCACTATCGAAAAAGGCGATGCCCTTTCCCCAGTCAGCCGCCACGCCAGGGTTATTGCGTGGCCAGTTGACCATCCGCCCACAATCGTCGCGGCTAGTGAAAGTGAGATCGTCCCGGCAAGTAATGGGCGCTTTGTTTACGGCACTCATAGCTCACCCCCTTGCTCAGCAATCACGCCGTCCAGCATTTCAGCCCAGGCCATAGCTGTGTGCTGCGCGATCACGGCGGTGACGCGGGCGACGATGAGGGGCGTGGTCGGTGCGGCGATCACCGCCAGGGCCATGCTCAGAAGCACCAGCACGCTTTGTACGTCGCGCAGATCGTCTTGGGTGTCGTCAGGCATACGGATGATGGACGTCATACGATCACCTCGTCATCCATGCCTGCGCGCTCGCCTACAACGCCATACGAGGCTCCCAGGTGGCGATGAGCCCAGCAGAAATTACGGCTGAAAATTCGGACCTGCTCTAGATGCCGTGCAATGTCGCACATCGGCCCTTCCGTATGGCTCGAACACATGGGGTAGAGCAGTTCGTAAAGCTTGTTGAATTCATCCCTGGCAAAGTTCATCGAGCACATGGCGCGGGCGTCGAGTACCGCGTCAGACAGTACCTCGCCTTCAAGGGTCGCAACGCTTGGGAAGTTGTTCATTGGACACCGCCTTGCACTTCTAGGGCGCGGGCATTCGCCATAGCGGCGTTGTAGCGCTTGAGGCGCGTGGCAAGGCTGGAGTCAGCGCGAAGTGCGGCCAGAGCCATGCGCCGGTGGGCATATGCGCGAAGGCTGAAGTTCTTCATCACTGGGCACCACCCTTCAGCCAGAAGCTGCGGTAGACCTCATAGCTCGCATCATTGAGGCCAGGGACGAAGCGAGTCGCCAAGGTCTTCGCCACCTCCCCTTCCAGGTTGGCGGTGATGCGGGAAAGCTCAGATGGAGTGGAGTAGCGCAGAAGTGTCTTCAACAGTTTCGAGCAGTATGCGTTCTGGTGCTCGCGGGATATTTCGGACGGATTGAGGGCGTGCATGGGTCGAGCTCCTTGGGTATTGGAGCTGCCACGAACCGTCGCCAAACGATTATGGGTGGCAGCTGTACGCAGGTTGGCGAACCGGTACCCAAGGAAACCGGCAGACACGAAGGTCTCCCACGCACAGCCGCCATAACACGAGGCTGCGGGCATAAAAAAAGCGCCTGCAATCGTAATGGGGGCGCTGTTGCGCCTTAGGTAGTTCGAGTCGCCAAACCCGACCACGGGATTTACCGTGGATTTGGGCGAACCATACCGAGCATCACGATTGCCTGCAACCAAAAATATCGACCGCTCATCGCGGTTCTTGAGCGCCAAGCCGATCATGCCGCCACCCGCTGGCGCTGGTTCAGGGGCGAGCACAGCATTTCCAAAACCTCGCTGCCGCGGCCGTGCTCACTGGCAGGGAGGGTGTACCTGGTCACGGTGCAAGGCTCGCCCCAATGGTTAGGTACGCGCTCAAGCTGGCGCTGAAATTTCAAGCCGTAGCCATTGGCCAGGCTGCTGATGGTGGAGTGCAAGCAGTGGTCGCCCAAGCGCTCGGCCTCGAAGCGTTGCAAGCTGCCGTCATTCAGCATGTAGGCCAGTACCCGGGCGATCTTGCTCGGCGCCTTGCTGGTGGTAACATTGCCTTGCGACGGGCTGGCCTGCTTACTTTGGGGCTGGCTTTTTTCATTTAAGCCACCTCGCGCAATGCGATGCGCTGGCGCACCCAGGCCTGGATCTCAGCCAGAACGAACCCCACAGGCGAGCCACGCGATTTGCTGTTGCTCAGCGATACGGGCCTGGGGAAAGTCGGGTCATCCTTGAGGCGCTTGTATACGGTGGCACGGGCCAGACCGGTGATGGCCTCGACCTCGGGAAAGCGGATGATAGTTATCGAGGCGTCAAACTGCTGGATAGACGCAGTGGAAAGCGGCGCATGAGCCGATGTGTTTTGCATGTCCTGTGTCCCGTGATAGTTGTAGATAACGGGATATAGGTTCGCAATCGATCGGCTCGCTGAGTACGACGAAACGCAGTTGTTTCAAGCGCCGTTCTGTCCCCTGAACGTCAGACTCTTGTCTGCCTTTAGTGTCGTCAGAACATACTCGAAATCGAGGCCTCTTTTGTCGGCAATGCGTTTGGCCGCCTCCTCTCGATAGGCGTCCATTTCGCTTTTTGCCAAGCGCTCGATGGTGCGCATCTCCAGTGGGCGACTCACGAAAGACAGGCCCATCAGATGGAATACTGTTTTTTTGTGAAACGACTGAAATACCCTTTGGTTGACTCGGAGCAGGTCAATCGCGAACAGCCGTGCGGGCAGGTCGATATCGTTTCTGCGGGTTGGTGTTGGGATTCCCTCATCATGCTCATAAAGGTCACGAAGGGCTGCTTTTGTTCGAATGCTGTAGCCCAGGCTACGTCGCAGATCATCTGGCAGCCATTCCGCGCTGAGGATCTCTTCGACCTCAAGAACTAGATCTTTCAAACGGCGGATAGCACTGGGACCCTCTATTACAGCTCGGTGCCCGATCCCGCTGACGTATCGATACGATGCTTCCGCAACCATGGACATGTAATTGAGATAATGACAGGGAATGCGGGCAATCCTCTGCGCAATGAGCCCCTGATGAGATGACTTGCCTACTCGAAAGCCAGCTACCCAGCGCTCCAGCTCTATCTGAATTCTCGGCTCCCAGTGATCATCATCTACTTTCCGGTAGGACAGCGATTTGATTGCCATGGCAAATGCGGGCTCAGACTCGAACCACTGTATCGTTCGTGAGCACTGGGCGGTTACAACGCTGGTGTATGTTTCGTCTAGCAATTGCGCGCACACAGAGGCCGTCTCAGTGAGATCACAGTCCAGCGCGGCTGGTACCTTGTCCAGCTCGAAAACTATTGCATCGGCCGCTTGCTTCACGAATACATCAGCCACCTTCGATAATTCGTAAAAGCTATCCGACGTAGGGATCTCAGCCATATGCCCTCCAGTAAATCTGTGCAGGGCAACCGGCTAGCGGCATCACGCGCCCCATAAAAGCTAAGCTAGGAAACAACCTTGCGCGCTCTAGCACTGGTTATCCAAACAGTAATAGCATTGAGTCTATATCTGTCTAAGTGGACAATGGAAGGCCCGCATCAGGCCCTCTTGATCGGCACCACATTGGCGTTCTGCTCAGTACGATGCGCGTAGTCGTATGGGGTGACGTGCTTCTCGCGATTCGCCTCGAGGTAGTCCGCCCACCACTGAACCATCAGCCGGCGCTCCTCGATGTACTCGGCCTTGTGGATGTACGCCGCCCGCACGCTGTTACGTTCCTGGTGGCTCATCTGCCGCTCTACCGCGTCCTTGCTCCAGAGCCCCGACTCGACGAGGGCTGAACAAGCCATAGCCCTGAAACCGTGCCCGCAAACCTCGGTTTTGGTGTCGTAGCCCATGCGCCGAAGTGCCTTGTTCACGGTGTTCTCGCTCATGGGCTTCCAATGGTTGCTGTCGCCGGCAAACACCAGGTCGAAGCGCCCGGTGAGCTGACGCACCTGCTCAAGCGTGGCCAGGGCCTGGCGACTCAGTGGCACCAGGTGGGGCGTGCTCATCTTGGAGCCGCGGTGCGAGTTCTTCACGCCCTCGATCTGTTGGCGCTCGCCGGGGATTTCCCACATGGAGCGGCCGGCGTCTATCTCTGGCCAGCGAGCAAACCGCAGCTCACTGGACCGGATGAATACCAGCAGCGTGAGCTGGGTGGCCAGCCGGGTCAGGGGCCTACCCGTGTCGCTCTCGATCCTTTGCATCAGCTCAGGCAGGCGGTCCAGCGCCAGCGCAGGCCGGTGGACTGTCTTGCGCGTGGCAGTGGCACCCTGTAGGTCCACCGCTGGGTTGGTTTCGATGTGCCCGTGCTGGACAGCCATACGCATGATCCCAGTCATGTACTGCCGTAGCCGGCCGGCAGTATCCAGGACTTCCCGCTTCTCCACAGCCTTGAGCGGTGCCAGCAGATCGCGGGTCTTTAGGCCGGCCACCGGGCGCTGGCCCAAGGCAGGGAGCAGGTAAGTTTCGATCCGCCGCCACACCGTCGCCGCATGACCTGGTGACCATTTCTTGGAACAGGCCTCATGCCAATCCTTGGCCAGTACGCCGAAGGTATTAGCCCTCGCATTCGCCGCTTCGACCTTCCCCTGCCTGGCGCTCTCGATCGGATCTTTACCATGCGCCAGCAACCCCAGCGCTTCGGCCCGGCGCTCACGGGCGGCTTTGAGCGTCAATGCGGGGTAGTTGCCGAAGGTGGCCAGCCCCTCCCTGCCATCCGGCCGCTTGAACTTCATGCGCCAGATCTTGCTGCCGTTCTTCTTGACCAGCAGAAACAGGCCCTGGCCGTCGAACAGGGTGTAGTCCTTGTCCCGCGGCTTAGCGGCTTCGCATTTGGGGTCTGAGAGGGGCGTAACGGTACGTGCCATAGGTATACGTTTTCTCGTCGAACCGGCGTATACCCTAACGTATACCTAAAATCGGTATATGCCTAGAGACAGAGCGAGACAGGTAGAAACAAGAAAGCCCGAACTTGGCGGGCTTTTCAGGGGGTTCCGTGTACAAGGAGAGACGTATCGGAACAGCTGGATGGTGCCGGAGACAGGAATCGAACCTGCGACCTTCGCGTTACGAGTGCGCTGCTCTACCGACTGAGCTACACCGGCGTGTAGCGCAACGTACCACTGCCGCAGCCGTTACGCAAACCCCTGTTTCCCCTGGCTAATTACCCTGCCTTCAAGCCCCCTTGCAGCCGTTCGGCGCCAAGTCTTCCTCGATGTTGGTGGCGCAGCTCCACCCCGTGGCCGAGCGGGTCAACGTCAAGGTCTTGCCCAGGACAACGGCCGGTGCGTCCGCCAGGGTACATTCGAGAGTGGCGCTGCCAGTGGCAGCAGTGCCGCGTGCGGTGATGGCGCAGTGGGAGGTGGCGGCCTGGCCGCCCAGGGCGGCGACGTCGACCACGTCCTTGCCTTCGTTCAGGCGCAGGTCCATGGCAGTCTTCAGTGCGGAGATTTCCAGCAAGCCGGCGGACGCCTTGGCGCGGGCCTGGTGGTTGGTATACATCGGGATGGCGATGGTCGCCAGAATGCCGATGATCGCCACGACGATCATCAGTTCGATCAGGGTGATACCGCGTTGCCCTTTCATGAACGTTTTTCCTTTTTGATTCGCTTACACATTGAGGTCAGGCTCGACCCCAGCTGGCAGCGGCGCAGTAGGCCTGATCAGACACCTTTTGTCACCCCTGCCCGCTTGGGCGTCGTCGTCGCTGAACTACTCTAGTGAGCATCAGGGAAGTGCGCCCCTCCAAGGACTCGGCAAGCTGTTTCCAGGCTTGTCGCCCGGGCAGAAAAGGACCTTTGCATGAAGCATTCGACGCAGCACTACGCCTGGCATGGCACCGATGCCAGTGGCGCAACCGTCAGTGGCCAGATGAGCGGGCGCAGCCCGGCGTATGTGCGCGCCGGTCTGCAGCGCCAGGGCATTCGCGTGGCGGGCTTGCGGCCGGTCGGTGGGCTGACCTGGCGCTGGCCGAAGGCGCGGGAGAAACGCGCCCCGGCAGGCTTCAGTCGGCAGTTGGCGACCTTGCTCAAGGCGGGTGTGCCATTGCTGCAGGCATTCGAGGTCATGGGCCGCAGCGGTTGCGATGGCGGGCAAGCGGCGTTGCTGCACTGCCTGCAAAAGGATGTAGGCGCGGGGCTGGGGCTGGCGGATGCACTGCAGCGTCATCCGGGGTGGTTCGACGGCTTGTACTGCAACCTGGTGCGGGTGGGTGAGCAGTCCGGCACGCTGGACCGGCAGCTGGAACAGCTGGCGGGCATGCTGGAGCAGCGTCAGGCGCTGTACAGGAAGGTGCGCAAGGCGATGCTCTATCCCTTGCTGCTGTTGCTCACGGGCGTGGGGGTATCGGCGATCTTGTTGCTGGAAGTGATTCCGCGTTTCCAGAGCTTGTTCGCCGGCTTCGATACGGCGCTGCCAGCGTTTACCCAATGGGTCATCGACTTGTCCACAGGGCTGGGGCGCTGGGCGCCGCTGTTGGTGGTCACTGCCGTGGCGCTGTGCCTGGGCGTGCGCACGCTGTACCGCCAGCATGCGCCCGCGCGGCTGTGGATATCTCGACAGGTGCTTCGTCTGCCGGTGTTCGGCAGGTTGCTCGGGCACGCCGCGCTGGCACGTTTCGCGCGCAGCCTGGCGACGGCGTACGGCGCTGGCGTGCCGCTGCTGGATGCGCTCGGTACCGTGGCCGGAGCCTGTGGGGGCGACCTGCAGCAACAGGCCGTGCTGCGGCTGCGCCAGGACATGGCCAATGGGCAGGCGCTGCACCAGGCGATGACGGCCGAGCCGATGTTTCCACCCTTGCTGATACAGCTCACGGCCATCGGCGAGTCCAGCGGCACGCTGGACCAGATGCTGGACAAAGCCGCCAGCCATTACGAGGAACAGGTCAGCCAGGCGCTGGACCAGTTGACCAGCCTGCTCGAGCCGGCCATCGTGGCGATCCTGGGCGTGCTGGTGGGCGGCCTGGTGGTGGCGATGTACTTGCCGATCTTCCAGTTGGGTAGTTTGATTTGAACATGACCTTATCGACTTTCCTGGCTGAGCAGCCAACCTGTTTCCTCACCCTGGCAACCTTGCTCGGCCTGCTGGTGGGCAGCTTCATCAACGTGCTGGTATATCGCCTGCCGATCATGCTGGAACGTCAGTGGCAGCGTGAGGCCCAGGAGGTGCTGGGGCTGGCTCCCAATGAACACGAGCGCTTCGACCTGTGCTTGCCCGCTTCCCACTGCCCGCACTGTGGGCACCGCATTCGCGCGTGGGAAAACATCCCGGTGTTGAGTTACCTGCTGCTGCGCGGTCGTTGCGCGGCGTGCAAAGGCGCAATCAGCCCGCGTTATCCGCTGGTGGAAGCCGCCTGCGCAGTGTTGTCGCTGGTAGTGGCCTGGCATTTCGGTGCCACGCTCGAGGCCTTGCTGGCGCTGCCCTTGACCTGGTGCCTGCTGGCCCTGAGCCTGATCGATGCCGATCACGGCCTGTTGCCAGATGTGCTGGTGCTGCCGACGCTGTGGCTGGGGCTGATGGTCAATGCCTTCGGCGTCTTCGTGCCGCTGACTGACGCCCTGTGGGGCGCGGTGGCTGGCTACCTCTGCCTGTGGACGGTCTTCTGGCTGTTCAAGCTGGTCACCGGCAAGGAAGGCATGGGCTATGGCGACTTCAAGCTGCTGGCGCTGATCGGTGCCTGGGCGGGCTGGCAGATACTGCCCTTGACCCTGCTGCTGTCGTCGCTGCTGGGCGCGGTGATTGGACTGTGCCTGCTGCGTTGGCGCCGCCGCCCGGTGAGCCTGGCGATACCCTTTGGGCCCTATCTGGCCATTGCGGGGTGGATTGCCGTGCTCTGGGGTGATGAAATATACGCTTCCTACCTTCAATTGCTTGGATTCTGATGACCACTGCGGCCTTCACCCCCTGGATTCTCGGCCTTACCGGCGGCATTGGCAGCGGCAAGAGTGCTGCCGCTGAACGCTTCGTCGAGCTGGGCGTGCACCTGGTCGATGCCGACCAGGCTGCGCGCTGGGTCGTCGAACCTGGCCGTCCGGCCCTGGCCAGCATCGTCGAACGCTTCGGCCCCGGCGTGCTGCTGGAAGATGGCCAGCTTGACCGTGCGGCCCTGCGCCAACTGATCTTCGCCGACCCGGCCCAGCGCAAATGGCTGGAACAGCTGCTGCATCCGTTGATCGGCCAGGAGATCTTCAGCTACCTGGCCAAGGCCGAATCGCCTTACGCGGTGTATGTGTCGCCGCTGCTGATCGAGTCTGGCCAGCATTCGAAGACCCAGCGCGTGCTGGTGATCGATGCGCCGCAGGCGCTGCAGGTGTCGCGCACCTTGCAGCGCGACAACACCAGTGCCGAGCAGGTGCAGGCGATTCTCAAGGCCCAGCTGGCCCGCGAGGAACGCCTGCGCCATGCCGATGATGTGGTGGTCAACGACAGCGACCTGGCCGCGTTGCATGGGCAGATCGACCGGTTGCACCACTTTTACCTGACTTTACGAGGAGGCCAGCCATGAGCAAGCCATTGACCGTCGATTGCCCGACCTGTGGCGCACCTGTGGAGTGGAACGAGAAGAACGCGTTCCGGCCGTTCTGTTCCGATCGTTGCAAGTTGATCGATCTGGGGGCCTGGGCGGCCGAGGAGCACAAGATTCCGGGGGCGGAAGAGTCCGAGGATGAGCTGTATTCGGGGGATCTGGAGCCTAGGCATTGAGTTGAGTGGCTCAGGGGCCTGCTTTGCAGGCCTTCGCCGGCAAGCCGGCTCCCACAGGTACCTCACACAGATCACCGCTCATCATCCTTCCACGGCGCCTGCAGATAGCGCGTGCGATTGAACGTTTCCAGCCATTCCGGGCAAAACACCACCAGCGCACTGATCACCATGCCGTTGATGAACGCCTCCGGGAACATCATCAACCACAGGTAGCCCACGAAGTCGCTGAGCCACTCCGGCATGGCGAAGCGCCCGTCCAACCACAACAAGCCCAGTGCCGCCAGCAGGCAGACCAGCACCGTCAGTGCAGCCGGAAAGAACCCCGAACAGAAGATGTAGACGAACAGGTTACGCGGCTGCACGCGCTCGACCAGGATCGCGCACACCTCGGTGATCAGCACCGGCAGGCCCACCAGCAACAAACCGTTGACGCCCAGCGCCGCCAGGTCTTGTCGCCCGAGCGCCAGCAACCCGAGCTGGGCGAAGAAGCCCCCCAGGATCGCCAGCGGCCAATCCAGCAGCAAGGTCACCGCCGTCATGCCAATGAAGTGGTACGACACGCCGGTATCGAAGTCGCGCCGCACCAGCCAAAGGGCGAACAGGCAGAACACCGTGCCGAACAGCAGATGCTGCCGACGCCTGTCGGCGAACAGTTCCACCCAACGGGTGCGGCTGGCTGCCCACAGCAACAACGGCACGTAACCGAGCCAGCCAACACTGAGGCTGGTGTCGGACAACACCTGCGCACTGATCACCTGGCGTATACCCCTTGTGCTGCTGTGGATAAGCCTGAGTCTACACCCATTGGAAAACAGCATCTTATCGTCATGGTTTAGCGACTAAGCTTGTGGCATGGATGACTCAGACTACCTGCGCCTGCTCACCATCCAGGCCGAACAAGCCAATGCCTTCCTCTCCAATGCACGCAAGTGGGAGCGGGAACGTTGGGTATGCCAGCGCCTGCTGCAGGGGCTGAACATCCCCTATCGCAGCGAGGACTTCACCCCGGCCGGCCAGGAACCGCCGGATGTGCTGTTCCGCGACGCGGCGTTCGAGGTGTTTTTCGTACTGGATGAAGGCCGTCGCCTCAATGACGAATGGCGCGAGGAACTGCAGCGTCGGCGCAGTGCCTTCTCCCTGGCCCAGCTGGTGCGCCGCGAAGCGCGGCCCCGGCGCATCGCCGCCAGCGAACTGCTGGCGCGCCTGGCGCCGACCTTGCGCAAGAAGGCGCACAACTACCGCGAACGCGGGCTCGACCTGAACGAGCTGGACATCATTGCCTTTGCCAGCCTCAAGCGTGAAGTGCTCGACCTCAACACCCACTTTCCGCCGCCCACCGAATACCTGCGCCAGGGCTGGCGCTCGCTGTCGCTGGTGGGGCCGACCTTCGCCCGGGTGCTGTTCGCCCACCCTGACGCGCCAGACTTCCTGCGTGGCAACCTGGGGCGCAGCATCGTGTTCGACGTGGGCATCAGTCTTTGATCCAGTGCCGAGAGTCTTTGCGATGGCGTACACTCGGCGCCAGGGATAGAAAGCATTATCATTCTTTTCAAGTGCTTGCATGAACGCTGTAGCGTGCATGCAGTCTCAAACGTCTACCTGACGAGGCCCTGCCATGACCAGCCGACTGAATCCCGAAGATCAGCGTCGTGTCGATGAGTACCTGCGAGCCCCCCAGCACCAAGTCGAGCGCAGGCCTTTCCGGCCGTGGTTGCTCCTTGTGCTGGTGCTGGCGGTGACCATCGGGTTGGGCCTTATCAGCCGCCTGCTGAGTGGACTGGTGCTATGAGCTGCCTTGCGCTCGCCCTCCCCTCGTGCAGTTTGCGGCCGGCCGGCATGGCCACGAATTCCGTAAACCTTATGAGATATCCCCATGACTCATCGCATCGTGATTGTCGGCGGCGGCGCCGGCGGCCTGGAACTGGCGACCCGCCTGGGTAAAAGCCTGGGCAAGCGCAAGCAGGCCGAGATCACCCTGGTCGACGCCAACCTCACGCACATCTGGAAGCCGCTGCTGCACGAAGTGGCCGCCGGCTCGCTCAACTCCTCGGAAGATGAACTGAACTACGTGGCCCAGGCCAAGTGGAATCACTTCAATTTCCAGCTGGGGCGCATGAGAGGCCTGGACCGTGAAGGCAAGCAGATCCAGCTGGCCGCTACCCTCGACGAAGAGGGCCGCGAGCTGCTGCCTGCGCGCACCCTGGCCTACGACACCCTGGTCATCGCGGTGGGCAGCAACACCAACGACTTCGGCACCCTGGGCGCGGCACAGCACTGCCTGTTCCTGGATACCCGCAAGCAGGCCGAGCGCTTCCACCAGCAGCTGCTCAACCACTACCTGCGCGCCCACGCCGGCGATGTGGCCAGCGAGAAGATCAGCGTGGCCATCGTCGGCGCCGGCGCCACCGGTGTGGAACTGGCGGCCGAACTGCACCACGCCGCCCACGAACTGGCAGCCTACGGCCTGGATCGCATCCAGCCCAAGGACATGCACATCACCCTGATCGAGGCCGGGCCGCGGGTACTGCCTGCCCTGCCCGAGCGCATCAGCGTGCCGGTGCACAAGACCCTGGAAAAACTCGGGGTGAAGGTGATGACCAATGCCGCAGTCAGCGAAGTGACCGAGGACGGCCTGAAGACCAAGGATGGTGAAGTGATCCAGGCCAGCCTGAAAGTCTGGGCGGCAGGTATCCGTGCGCCGGGCTTCCTCAAGGACATCGATGGCCTGGAAACCAACCGCATCAACCAGCTGGTCGTGCGCCCTACCCTGCAGACCACCCGCGACGACGATATCTTCGCCTTCGGGGACTGCGCCGCCTGTCCGCAACCGGGTAGCGACCGCAACGTGCCACCACGGGCCCAGGCGGCGCACCAGCAGGCTTCGATGCTGGCGCAGAGCCTGAAGGCGCGGTTGGAGAACAAGGCGCTGCCGACTTATGAGTACAAGGACTACGGTTCGCTGGTGTCACTGTCGCGCTTCTCGGCGGTAGGCAACCTGATGGGTAACCTGATGGGCAGCGTGAAGCTGGAGGGCTGGCTGGCGCGGATGTTCTATGTGTCGCTGTACCGGATGCACCAGATGGCGCTTTATGGGTTCTTCCGTACAGCGCTGATGATGCTGGGGAGCAAGATTGGCCGAGGCACCGAGCCGCGGTTGAAGCTGCACTGATTTTGTAAGTGGCTTGGCTTGAGGTCAGGGTGTCTGCACTGGCCTCATCGCCGGCAAGCCGGCGATAGGGCCAGAAGATCTGCACCGAAAGGTGCTTTTTTCTGCCCGGCATAAATTCGAGGCAAAAGAAAAAGGGCATCTCTTTCGAGACACCCTCTTTACATGGTGGGTCGTGTAGGATTCGAACCTACGACCAATTGGTTAAAAGCCAACTGCTCTACCAACTGAGCTAACGACCCGGAAAATGGTCGGGGTGAGGGGATTCGAACTCCTGACATCCTGCTCCCAAAGCAGGCGCGCTACCGGACTGCGCTACACCCCGAGATTGGCTCCGCGACCTGGACTCGAACCAGGGACCCAATGATTAACAGTCATTTGCTCTACCGACTGAGCTATCGCGGAACTGAACTTCGGTACAACTCCGAAGACTGTGTTCGCTTCGGACTCTTTGGCTTCTCCGCTTTCGCGTTGTCGCTGCTGAGGCCGGCTATTCTACATTCTTCGTTTTGCTTGTCAACCCCTTTTTTTCATTCAACTTACTGATTTGTAAGTTGTTTTGCGGTCACCGTTGTTGCTGGTGATTCGCTTAGTGGCTGACAACGCGGCGTATATTAGGGGCACTCGAATTTTGATGCAAGCAAAAATTTCAAAATTTTCAGCAAGTTATCAAAAAAGCTTGGGAGGGCCTGATTTTGCGGGGTTTGCGCGGGCCCTATCGCCGGCAAGCCGGCTCCCACACCGGTCCCTGCCCGCTTGCCGGCGATGGGGCCAGCGCGGTTTCAGGCAAAAAAAGCCCCGCAGTGCGGGGCTTCTTTTATTGCAGCGATCAGGCAAAGACGATTTCGTCGCCTTCCACCGTGGCAGTGATCGCCGAACCTGGCAGGAACTTGCCGCCCAGGATCAGTTGCGCCAGCGGGTTCTCGATCCAGCGCTGGATCGCCCGCTTCAGCGGCCGGGCGCCATACACCGGGTCGTAACCGACCGCGATCAGCTTGTCCAACGCCTCCGGGCTCAGGCTCAGCGACAGTTCGCGTTCCAGCAGGCGGCTGCGCAGACGGCCCAGCTGGATCTCGGTGATACCGGCGATCTGCTCGCGGCCCAGTGGCTCGAACACTACCACTTCGTCGATCCGGTTGATGAACTCCGGACGGAAGTGCGAACCCACTGCATCCATCACCGCCGCACGTTGTGCCTCGCGATCACCCACCAGCTCCTGGATCTGCGCCGAGCCCAGGTTGGAGGTCATCACGATCACGGTGTTGCGAAAGTCCACGGTGCGTCCGTGGCTGTCGGTCAGGCGGCCGTCTTCCAGCACCTGCAACAGCACGTTGAACACATCCGGGTGGGCCTTCTCCACCTCGTCCAGCAGCACCACCGAGTAAGGCTTGCGCCGTACCGCTTCGGTCAGGTAACCGCCCTCTTCATAACCTACATACCCTGGTGGAGCGCCGATCAGGCGAGCAACGGAGTGTTTCTCCATGAACTCGGACATGTCGATGCGCACCATGGCCTCTTCGGTGTCGAACAGGAACTCGGCCAGCGCCTTGCACAGCTCGGTCTTGCCCACACCGGTCGGGCCGAGGAACAGGAACGAACCACTCGGCCGGTTCGGGTCCGACAGGCCGGCACGCGAACGGCGCACGGCGTTGGCCACGGCAGTCACCGCTTCGCCCTGGCCGATCACCCGCTGGTGCAGCAGCTCTTCCATCTTCAGCAGCTTCTCGCGCTCGCCTTCGAGCATCTTGGCTACCGGAATGCCGGTCCACTTGGACACCACTTCGGCAATTTCCTCCTCGGTGACCTTGTTGCGCAGCAGCTGGTTCTCGGTCTTGCCGTGCTGGTCGACCATCTGCAGGCTGCGCTCCAGGTCCGGGATCACCCCGTACTGCAGCTCGGCCATGCGGTTGAGGTCGCCTTTGCGTCGGGCTGCTTCCAGCTCCTGGCGGGCCTGCTCGATCTTTTGCTGGATCTGCGCCGAACCCTGCACTTCTGCTTTTTCCGAGGCCCAGATTTCTTCCAGGTCGGAATATTCACGTTCCAGCCGCTCGATTTCCTCGGTCAGCTTCTCCAGGCGCTTCTTCGCCGCTTCGTCTTCTTCCTTCTTCAGCGCCTGGGACTCGACCTTCAGCTGGATCAGTCGACGGTCGAGACGGTCGAGCACTTCCGGCTTGGAGTCGATCTCCATGCGAATGCGGCTGGCCGCTTCGTCGATCAGGTCGATGGCCTTGTCCGGCAGCTGGCGGTCGGTGATGTAGCGGTGGCTGAGCTTGGCCGCGGCGATGATCGCGCCGTCGGTGATGGCCACCTTGTGATGCACTTCATAGCGCTCTTTCAGGCCGCGCAGGATGGCGATGGTGTCTTCCTCGCTCGGTTCTTCCACCAATACCTTCTGGAAGCGCCGCTCCAGCGCCGCGTCCTTCTCGATGAACTGGCGGTATTCGTTGAGCGTGGTGGCACCAACGCAGTGCAGTTCGCCACGGGCCAGGGCCGGCTTGAGCATGTTGCCAGCATCCATGGCGCCTTCGCCTTTGCCAGCGCCAACCATGGTGTGCAGCTCGTCGATGAACAGGATGATCTGGCCTTCCTGCTTGGACAGCTCGTTGAGCAGGCCTTTGAGGCGCTCTTCGAACTCGCCGCGGTACTTGGCACCGGCGATCAGCGCACCCATATCCAGCGCCAGCAGGCGCTTGCCTTTGAGGCCGTCGGGCACTTCGCCGTTGATGATGCGCTGGGCCAGGCCCTCGGCGATGGCAGTCTTGCCCACGCCAGGCTCACCGATCAGCACCGGGTTGTTCTTGGTACGGCGTTGCAGCACCTGCACGGTGCGGCGGATTTCGTCGTCACGGCCAATCACCGGGTCCAGCTTGCCTTCTTCGGCACGCTTGGTCAGGTCGACGGTGTACTTGTCCAGCGCCTGACGCGATTCTTCGGCATTGGCGTCGTTCACTGCCGCGCCGCCACGCAAGTTGTTGATGGCGTTTTCCAGGGCCTTCTTGCTCACGCCCTGGCTCAGCAGCAGTTTGCCAAGCTTGCTGTTTTCGTCCATGGCAGCGAGCAGCACCAGCTCGCTGGAAATGAACTGGTCGCCCTTCTGCTGGGCCAGGCGGTCGGCCTGGTTGAGCAGGCGCGCCAGGTCCTGCGACATGTTCACGTCGCCGGTGGGGTTCTGGATTTTCGGCAGTTGATCGAGTTCCTTGACCAACGCCTGGCGCAGGCTGTTGATGTCGAAACCGACCTGCATCAGCAGCGGCTTGATGGAGCCGCCCTGTTGCTCGATCAGCGCCTGCAGCAGGTGCACGGGCTCGATGGCAGGGTGGTCCATGCCAACGGCGAGGGATTGGGCATCGGATATTGCAAGTTGCAGCTTGCTGGTCAAACGGTCTATTCGCATGGGGATACCTTCCTGTAAGGGCAGGTCGGAGCGATGGACAGCGCCTTTGATGAAGAAACCTGCCTGAGATGCCTTTATAGATAAGGCTGATTCTGGAAGATTCAAGCGTAGCGGGGTTGACCGGGGTCAGTCTGACGGATTAGTGGGGGCCTCATCGCCGGCAAGCCGGCTCCCACAGGAAGCGCGTATGTGGGATATCTGTGGGCGCCGGCTTGCCGGCGATGAGGCGCTACTGACTAGCGAGGATCCAGCCAGACGAGTGAGGCGAAGCGCCCCCCCTGCGGGGTACGGCGATAGGAGAAGAAGCGCGCATCACCAACCGTGCAGTAACCGCCACCATGAACGGCAGTCACCCCACGCGCCGCCAGGCGAATGCGCGCCAGCTCATAGATGTCGGCCATCAGCTTGCCCGGCCGCTCGCCATCGACAAACGCCCTGGCCGCTTCGGGGTGCACCGCCGTGAAGGCATCACGCACTTCCAGCCCCACTTCGAACGCCTGCGGGCCGATGGCCGGCCCCAGCCACACCAGCACCTCTTCAGGCGGCAGCGCCAGGCGGTCGAGGGTGGCTTCCAGCACACCACCGGCCAACCCGCGCCAGCCGGCATGGGCGGCCGCCACGCGAGTACCGGCGCGGTCGCAGAACAGCGCGGGCAGGCAATCGGCGGTCATCACGGTGCAGGCGATGCCGGGCTGGTCGGTCCAGCTGGCATCGGCTTCGGCCACCACGGCCGGGTCGGCATCGGCCACCACCAACCCATGCACCTGCTTGAGCCAGGCGGGCTGGATGGCGAACTCATCGCTCAGGCGGCGACGGTTCTCGGCGACTGCGGCCGGGTCATCGCCAACGTGGTCACCGAGGTTGAAAGTCTCGTAGGGCGGCAAGCTGATACCGCCCTGGCGAGTGGTGACACAGGCGCGCACCGAGGCCGGGGCCGGCCAGTCGGGAAGCAGCAGCGACTGCGTCGGGCCACTCATCCGATAAAGGCCTCGCGGTCCTGGTTCAGCAGCGACAACAGCCAGGTGAAGTCGTCCGGCAGCGGCGAAGCCCATTCCATCCGTTCACCGGTGGTCGGGTGATCCAGTGCCAGGAAGCGGGCGTGCAACGCCTGGCGCGGGAAGTTCTTGACCGCCTCGACCATGGCCACGCTGGCCGCTGGCGGAATGCGGAAACGCACACCGTACGTCTGGTCGCCGACCAGCGGATAACCCACATGCGCCATGTGCACACGAATCTGGTGGGTACGGCCGGTTTCCAGCTTCACCCGCACATGGGTGTGCGAACGGAAGCGCTTGAGCACCCGGTAGTGGCTGACCGCAGGCTTGCCGCCTTCAGTCACCGCCATGCGCTGGCGCACGCCGCCGTGACGGCCGATCGGGGCGTCGATCTTGCCCCCGGCGATCACCACACCCACAACGATGCACTCGTAGATTCGGCTGACCGTGCGGCTCTGCAGCTGCTCGACCAGCTTGGTCTGCGCTTGCAGGGTCTTGGCGACGACCATCAGACCGGTGGTGTCTTTGTCCAGGCGGTGGACGATGCCAGCACGCGGCACGTTGATGATATCCGGCACATGGTGCAGCAAAGCATTCAGCAGGGTGCCGCTGGCATGCCCGGCAGCCGGGTGCACGACCAGACCGGCCGGCTTGTTGATCACCAGGATCTGGTCGTCTTCATAGACGATGTCCAGCTCGATGTCTTCGGCCACCCACTCGCCCTGGGCCTCTTGCTCGGCCTCCAGGACAAGCAGCGAGCCACCATGGACGGTATCTCGAGGGCGCACGACCGCGCCGTCGACCGTCAGGCGGCCCTCTTTGATCCACGAAGTTAGCCGCGAACGCGAGTACTCGGCGAACAATTGGGCGGCGACCTGGTCGAGGCGTTGACCGCCCAGTTCGGACGGTACCTCTGCGCTAAGTTGAATGATCTCGGACATGCTCGATTCGGCGGGCGCACAGCCTTTGGTTTCAACTGCGCGCTTGTGGTTAAATACGGCTTCTTTTGTCCCGGGGTTGGCCGGGGCGCTCATCATAACAGGACGGCTCCGCCCAAGACAGCGGCCGTCAAAGGGACGCAAGCCGCCATGCAAGTGAAACACCTGCTGCTGATCGCCATCCTCGGGCTCACCGCGGCCTGTTCCTCCAATAAGGAAGTCATCGACGAGAACCTGAGCGAGGCCGAGCTGTACCAGCAGGCCCAGGCTGATCTGGACAACTCCAGCTACACCAGCGCGGTGAACAAGCTCAAGGCCCTGGAGTCGCGCTATCCGTTCGGCCGCTACGCCGACCAGGCGCAGCTCGAGCTGATCTACGCCAACTACAAGAATGCCGAGCCCGAGGCTGCCAAGTCGGCTGCCGAGCGCTTCATCCGCCTGCACCCGCAGCACCCGAACGTCGATTACGCCTACTACCTCAAGGGCCTGACCTCGTTCGACCAGGACCGTGGCCTGCTGGCGCGCTTCCTGCCGCTGGACATGACCAAGCGCGACCCGGGTGCCGCCCGCGACTCGTACAACGAGTTCGCCCAGCTGACCAGCCGCTTCCCCAACAGCCGCTACTCGCCCGATGCCAAGCAGCGCATGATCTACCTGCGCAACCTGCTGGCCTCCTACGAGATCCACGTGGCCGACTACTACCTGAGCCGTCAGGCGTATGTCGCCGCCGCCAACCGCGGCCGCTACGTGGTGGAGAACTTCCAGGAAACGCCGTCGGTCGGCGATGGCCTGGCGGTAATGGTCGAGTCCTACCAGAAGATGCACCTGGACGACCTGGCTGCCACCAGCCTGGAAACCCTCAAGCTCAACTACCCTGACCACCCGAGCCTGGTCGATGGCCAGTTCCAGCCCAAGCAGACCGAGTCCGATGGCCGTGGCTGGCTGTCCAAGGCGACCCTGGGCCTGATCGAGACCGACGCCCCGCTGCCGCCGGGTGAAACCCGCGCCAACCAGGACGTGGTCCGCCAGTTCCAGGACGCCCGCGCCGAAATGCCGGAAGAGCTGCTGCCCAAGGACGAGAACGGCGACGCGATCCTGCCGGAAGGTCCGAAGGAAGCCGAGAAAGAGCGTTCGTGGTTCAGCTACATGACCTTCGGTCTGTTCGACTGATTCACGCGCTAATAGAAAGGGAGGCCCAGGGCCTCCCTTTTTCATTGGCGGCGTCCTAGACTGTCGCCTTCATCATTCGACAAGCTGGACACCATGGTTCGTCTACTTTTCTGGATCGCCCTGATCGCTGCCGCGTACTGGCTGTGGCGCAAATTCAAGATCAGCCAGCAATCGCCTTCCGAGCCGAAACTCGACGCCCCGTTGAAGATGGTGCGCTGCGCCCACTGCGGCGTTCACCTGCCCAACGACCGGGCGCTGCACCGGGGTAACGAGTGGTATTGCAGCCCCGCGCACCTGGAGCAGGGGCCTGGTCGCAAGGGCTGACCGCCGAAACCTCACTGACCCTATCGCTGGCAAGCCAGCGCCTACAGGGACCGCACAGGTCTCAAGGTATGTAAGGCCAGCGATAGGGCCAGCTGAATCAACATCACATATCCCTCCCCGACCCTTTCGCACCATTTACGACCCCTCCCCCGCCTCCACCATTGACCCAACCCGGCAAAATTCGCTAAATCCTATTTATCCGCATAAATATGAAAAATAGCAAAATGCTCAAACCCAAACGCAAGCGCCAGAAGCTGTCCGACATGATCGTCGAATCGGTCAAGCGCTCGATCGTCACCGAAGCGCTGCACCCCGGCGATCGCCTGCCCACCGAGCGCGAGCTGATGGAGCACTTCGAATGCTCCAAGGGCACCGCCCGCGAGGCGCTCAAGGCGCTGGAAGTCGAGGGCCTGGTCAGCACCCGCACCGGCCCCAGTGGCGGCGCCTACCTCAATGAAGTCGGCACTGAACCGGCCAGCCGTGCGCTGCGCAACTACCTGCACTTCCAGCACCTGGACGGCGAGCAGGTGTACCAGCTGCGCAAGGTCATCGAGGTCGAGCTGGCAGTGTCGGTCATGGGTCAGTTGAGCGAGGCGGACTACGCCGCCCTGCAGGCCAACATCGATTTCTGCAGTGCCCCGGAAGACAGCGAACAGGGCCAACGCGAGCAGCGCCTGGCGGAGCTCGAGTTCCATACCCTGCTGGCGCACCGCTGCCCCAACCCGCTGCTGCGCTTCATGGCGGTGTTCCTCAACGACCTGCTGCGCGATCTGGTGGTGCTGAAAAAGGCCTACCTGCCCAAGCGCCAGCAGTTCGCCGCAGCCAATATCGACTACCACAAACAGCTGATGCTGGCCCTGCGTGCCAGCGACGAGCCCGCTGTACGCCGGCTGATGCACGAACATATGTGCGATGCCGAGCACCACATGACCGCCCTTGAAGGCGAGGTCGCCCGCCACTTCCTCCTGGAGTTCGAACACAACCACTGATCCGCCTGTACAGAGGCCAGCACACAGGCCCGCGACGAGGACGACCTGGCTGAAGTCATCAGCTCGGGCCGCTCGTTCATCGAGGTCGACCACACCGGTTGCGCCCTGGCCTGAAGCCGCGGCAGAACATCATCCGCAAGCCGTCCCACGGCCGGGTGGCGCTGGGCATGGCCCGTTCGTTCCAGCTCACCAGCCTGTTCCAGAACCTCTCGGTGCGCGAGAACCTGCGCCTGGCCGCCCAAGGCCGCGACGGCCTGGGGGCGTTGAACTTCTGGCGTAGCGTGGAGCACAAGCGCAGCCACTGGAACACCGCCGACCAGGTGCTGGAACGCCTCAAGCTGACCGCCCGCGCCGACACCCTGGCCGGCGAGCTGTCCCACGGCCAGCAACGGGTGCTGGAAGTGGGCATGTCGATCTGCGCCAAGCCCACCTTGCTGATGCTCGACGAGCCCACTTCGGGCATGGGCATCGACGACATTCCGGTGATGACCGAGCTGATCAGCGACCTGGGGCGCGACCACACCGTGCTGCTGATCGAGCACAACATGAGCATCGTCATGTCGATCAGCCAGCGCATCACTGTCATGAGCCACGGCCAGATCCTGGTCGAGGGTACCCCGGAACAGGTGCGCAACGACGAGCGCGTGCGCACCGCCTACCTTGGAGAGGCCGCCTGATGCTCAACGTCGAATCGATCCACTCCTACTACGACAAGAGCCATGTGCTCGAAGGCGTCGCGCTGCAGGTCGGGGACGGCGAACTGGTCACCCTGCTGGGGCGCAACGGCGCCGGCAAGACCACCACGTTGCGCAGCATCCTCGGCATCGTCCGGCCGCGCCAGGGGCAGATCAGCTTCAACGGCCAGCAGCTGGTTGGCCGCGAGATCTTCGACATCGCCCGCCAGGGCATCGCGCTGGTGCCGGAGCATCGCGGCATCTTCCGCCAGCTCAGCGTCGAGGAGAACCTGAAGATCGCCGTGCGCAAGGACAGCCGCTGGCAGCTGGAGGATGTGTACACCCTGTTCCCGCGCCTCAAAGAGCGCCGGCGTAACGGCGGCTTCGCGCTCTCCGGCGGCGAGCAGCAGATGCTGGCCATTGCCCGCGCCCTGCTCAACGACCCCAAGCTGCTGATCCTCGACGAGCCCACCGAAGGCCTTGCCCCGGTGATCATCGACGAGCTGGTGAAGATTCTGCGGCAGATCAAGGGCGAAGGCCTGTCGATCTTGCTGGTGGAACAGAACCTGATGGTCTGCGACGCCCTTGCCGACCGGCATTACGTGCTCGAACAAGGACGCGTGGCCTACCAGGGCAGCGCTGCCCAGTTCCGTGAAGACCCGCGCATCAAGAACCGATACCTGGCCCTGAGTGCCTGACCTTGTGGTGTCGGTATCGGCCAGGGCGCCCTGGTCAACCGTGAGCGCCTCTGGCAGTCGCTGATGGACCTGGCCCGGCTCGGCGCCACCGCCAAGGGTGGCGTGTGCCGCCTGGCGCTGACCGACCTCGATCGCCAGGCCCGCGACCTGTTCGTACGCTGGTGCACCGAAGCCGGTTGCACGGTCAGCATCGACGCCATCGGCAACATCTTCGCCCGCCGCCCGGGACGCAACCCGGCCTTGCCACCGGTGATGACCGGCAGCCATATCGACACCCAGCCCACCGGCGGCAAGTTCGATGGCTGCTACGGGGTGATGGCCGGCCTTGAGGTGATGCGCACCCTCAACGACCTGCAACTGACCACCGAGGCACCGCTGGAAGTGGTGGTGTGGACGAACGAGGAAGGCTCGCGCTTCCCGCCATGCATGATGGGTTCGGGGGTGTTCGCCGGCAAGTTCGGCCTGCAGGAAACCCTGGACAAGGTCGATGACCAGGGACTGTCGGTCGGCGCCGAGCTTTCGCGTATCGGCTATGCCGGCCCGCGCGTGCCGACCGGCCACCCGCTGGGGGCCTACTTCGAGGCGCACATCGAACAGGGCCCGGTGCTGGAAGACCAGCGCACCACCATTGGCGTGGTCCAGGGGTGCCTGGGGCAGAAGTGGTTCGACCTGGTGCTCACCGGTGTCGAGGCCCACGCGGGCCCTACGCCGATGCACCTGCGCAAGGACGCCCTGGTCGGCGCCGCCGAAGTGGTGGCGGCGGTCAACCGCGTGGCCCATGCCCACCAGCCGCATGCCTGTGGCACGGTCGGTTGCCTGAGCCTGCACCCGGGTTCGCGCAACGTCATCCCCGGCCAGGTGAACATGACCATCGACCTGCGCCACCTCGACCCCGGCCATCTGCAAGCCATGGTCGACGAGGTGCGCGCGGCCATCGAAAGCAGCGCGGCCAAGCATGGCCTGCAGTTCGAGCTGACGCCCACTGCCGACTTCCCGCCGCTGTACTTTGCCGAACAGTGCGTCGATGCCGTGCGCCAGGGCGCGCGCGAGCTGGGCCTGAGCCACATGGAGATCGTCAGCGGCGCCGGCCACGACGCCATCTTCCTCGCCGAACTGGGCCCGGCCGGGATGATCTTCGTGCCGTGCGAGGGCGGCATCAGCCACAACGAAATCGAAAACGCCGCGCCGCAGGATCTGGCCGATGGCTGTGATGTGCTGCTGCGTGCCATGCTCCAGGCCGCCAACCAGGGAGCCCATTGAGATGCCCAGCAAGACTGCCATTGGAGAATTCACCGCCGTCGAACTGCTCGACCTCTATCAGCGCCGGCAACTGTCGCCGGTCGAGGTGGTCGACGATGTACTGGCGCGTATCGGCCAGCACAACCCGGCGGTAAACGCCTACTGCCATGTGGACCCCGAAGGTGCCCGCGCCGCCGCCCGCGCCAGCGAGCAACGTTGGCAGCGCGGTGAGCCCTGTGGCCGGCTGGATGGCGTACCGGCCTCGATCAAGGACCTGACCCTGACCCGCGGCATGCCCACGCGCAAGGGGTCACGCACCACTTCGGCTGCCGGCCCGTGGGACGTGGATGCGCCATTCAGTGCATTCATACGTGAAGCGGGTGCGGTGCTGGTGGGCAAGACCACCACGCCAGAGTTCGGCTGGAAAGGCGTGACCGACAACCCGCTGTACGGTATTACCCGCAACCCCTGGGACACGCGCCTGACGGCCGGTGGGTCGTCCGGTGGCGCTGCCGCTGCTGCCGCGCTGAACCTCGGCGTGCTGCACCAGGGCAGTGATGCCGGCGGCTCGATTCGCATCCCCTGTGCTTTTACCGGTACTTTCGGCATCAAGCCCACCTTTGGCTATGTGCCGCAATGGCCGACCAGCGCCATGACCGTGCTTTCGCACCTGGGGCCGATGACCCGCACCGTCGAGGACTCGGTATTGATGCTCGACTGCGTGGCTCGCCCAGATGCCCGCGACGGACTCGCCGGGGCGCCCAGGCAGACTCCTTGGCTGGGCCAGGAGCAGGACCTGAGCGGCCTGCGCATCGCCTACAGTGCCGACTTCGGCTACGTCCAGGTCGACCCGCAGATCCAGGCGCTGGTGGCGCAGGCGGTACAGCGCCTGGCGCGGCTCGGCGCGCAGGTGGAAGAAGTCGATCCCGGCTTCAACGACCCGCTGGAGGTCTTCAATACCTTGTGGTTCGCGGGTGCGGCGCGGCTGGCCAGTGGTTTTACCGAGCAACAACGGGCACAGCTCGACCCTGGGCTGCGCTGGATTGCCGAGCAGGGCGCGCGCATCAGCCTGGGCGAATACACCCTGGCACTGGAGGCGCGGGCTGACCTGATCGCGAAAATGAATGCCTTCCACCAGCGTTACGACGTGCTGGTCTCACCGATGCTGCCGCTGGTGGCGTTCGAGGCAGGGCATAACGTGCCCCCGGGGTCGGGGATGGCGCAGTGGATGGAGTGGACGCCGTTCAGCTACCCGTTCAACTTGACCCAGCAGCCGGCGGCTTCGGTGCCGTGCGGGTTTACCCGCGAGGGGTTGCCGGTGGGGTTGCAGGTGGTGGCGGGGCGTTTTGCCGATGAGCAGGTGCTGCGGGTGTGCAAGGTGTACGAGCAGCATTATCCGAGCCGGCATTTGCAGGCACCGATTACTGGCTGAAGGCTTTGTCGGCTTCATCGCCGGCAAGCCGGCTCCCACAGGTACAGCGCAGGTTTCGAGTTCCGTGCGGTACCTGTAGGAGCCGGCTTGCCAGCGATTGGCCAGCAAAGCGGGCCCGAGGATCTCAGCCCAGACGCCCTTGCGGTGCATACGGCGCCGGATCGATGATCGGCTCAGCTCCGGTCAGCAGGTCAGTGAACAATTGACACGAAGCCGGCGCCAGCACCAGCCCATTGCGGTAGTGGCCGCAGTTCAGCCACAACCCCTCATGCCCAGGCACCGGCCCGATATAGGGAATACCTTCAGGCGAGCCAGGCCGCAGTCCGGCCCAGTGCCCCACCACCTCGGCTCCCTCGAGCTGGGGCAGCAATTCAACCGCCGAAGCCTTCAGGCTGGCCAACGCCTCCTCGGTCGGGGTCTTGTCGTACCCGGCATGCTCCAGCGTACTGCCCACCAGAACATGCCCATCACGCCGCGGGATCGCATAGCGCCCCTTGGCCAGCACCATGCTCGGCAGGAAATCCTCGGCGCACTTGAACAGGATCATCTGGCCCTTCACCGGCTCGACCGGCAATTCAAGGCCAAGCGTGCGCAGCAGGTCGCCGCTCCAGGCGCCAGCGCTGAGCACCACATCATCGGCCTGCAGCACGCCCTCTTCGGTCTGCACGCCGGTAACGCGCCCGGCCTCCTGGACGAAGCCGGTGATCTGGCAGTGTTCGCGCAAGGTCACATTGGGCATCGCCTGCAGCGCGGCCTTGAGCGACTTGACCAGCCGCGGATTGCGCACGTTGGCCACGCCGGCCATGAAGATGGCGTGCTTGAAACCCGGACCCAGCACAGGCACTGCATCGTAGACTGCCGAGATATCCACTGCGCTCAGTGGCCGCCCCTCGCGTTCGGCCCAGGCCAGGGCCTCGGCCTCGTCTTCCAGGTCGAGCCAGTACAGGCCCGTTGTGTGAACTTCCGGATCGAGGCCGGTGCTGCTGAACAGGCGCTCGCCCAGCTGTGGATAAAAGTCCTGCGACCAGTGCGCCAGGGCGGTCACGGCCGGGCTGTAGCGCCAGGGATACAGCGGCGAGACGATACCGCCACCGGCCCAGGACGACTCGCGACCGACCTCGCCCTGGTCACACACCACCACCTGCCCGACCTTCGCCGCCAGGTTGAATGCCGTCAGCAGGCCGATCACCCCGCCGCCGACCACCACTACTTGCTTGCTCATCTGTCGATCCAACACCTGAAGTAAAACCGCGATGCACGGGCATCATTCAACCCTCAGCTTCCCCAGCAGCGCTCGCTGGCCTCGACGCCGCCCGGATTGCTGCGCACCAGTGCCTGGTCGAGCTGGAAGTCGCCGCAGCGATCATCGGCCATCAGACCGCGCGGCAAGCGCCGGGCGAGCAGCGTGAAGGTGTCGCTGCCACGAATGGCCTGCAGGCTGTAATGGCGGTTGGCGACAGGCAGTCGAAGGTCGCCCTCGGCGTACTGGCCGGTGCGCACGCGGTGGTGTTCCAGGCGCAGCGCGGCGTCGTGCAGCAGACCGACCACTTCGCTGCGTGCGGCTCGCCTGAGCGGGTCGCTGTAACTGGGGTAGGCAATGGCTGCCAGAATGCCGATGACGGCCACGACAATCAACAACTCGATCAGGCTCATGCCTTGCTGCATGTCAGTCTTCCCTCAGTCTTTGTCGCCAGAGGATGCGCTGTGGCTCCTGGGCTTGAGCGGTTGGCACGGCGTAGACGGCCTCCAGCACCTGCCTGGCTGCCAGCTGCTTGCTGACGGCCGTCACTCGGTACAAGGTGACCTGCTCGCCTTCCGGCATATGCACGGCGCGGGTGGTCAGGCCGAGATTCTGCAGCTGGAAGTAACCATTTACGCTGCTCTGCCACTGGCCTTGCAGGTCATGCGGGCGCGTTGGTGGGGAACATCCGGTGCAGTTTGCCGGTGGGGCTCGTTGCAGTTCATCGACGCCGTCGAGCAGTACGGCCTCCGCTTGTTCGAATGCCTGGAGGCCATCGCGCATGGCGGCGGTCATTCGCGTTTCGATCAACGCATCGCGCAGGGCCGAGGCAGCCAGAGTGCCCAAGAGCAGGCAGAGCACCAGCGCCAGCAACAGGACCAGACCCTGTTGGCGTTTCATGAGCCAGATACCGGATTGCGCAGCGCCACGCTCAACGCGTGGCGTTGTTCGAGTTGCAAGGACGGTTCATGCAATGTCAGTTGCAGGTCGATCCGCTCTCCTTGCGCTGCTTGCACGCGCGTCACACGCAGTTCGCGAACATGGTCGACCAGAGGTTGGGCCCCATCGCGCCGGACGAACATCAGCCTTGCACCGTTGAGCTCGTAGCGATGCCGACTGACAGGAATCGATATGAGCTTTTCAGGATTAGGGTGGCGCAGTTCATGGACCTGCACCTTGTCCGTGCAGTTGGTCAACAGCGTCCAGTCGGGCGCCCCGGCATGTCCTGGCAGTTCGGCGACAACCAGGCTCAGACTGGACGGACCGATTGCCAGCGGCCGGTCGAAGACCTGCTTTGCCACTGGGGTTGGAAAATTGCCCGGTTCCAGACGCAGGCAACCGAACATCCCTGCCATGCGGATATCCTGGGCCATGCGCAGCAAGGCCAGGCGGGCGTCATCCTGCAACCTCAAGGCCGCACCTTGCAGGCGCCAGCTGTGGTGGGCAGATGCGAACAGCTGACCAGCCGCCGCCAGTACCATCAGCCCGATGGCCAGCGCCAGTGTCACTTCGAGCAAACCGAAACCGCTCTGGTCACGTCTCATGGCTGGCCCTGCTCATGCTCGCTGTGCGCCGCCAGCACAGCCTGCCCTTCGCGGCGAGCACTGTCGGTGGCCTGCAGTGCTTTCAATTGCAAAGCTGCTGCGGCGAACAACCCCACGGCCACCACCAGCATCGCCAACAGTACTTCCAGAAACGTCATGCCCCGTTGATCGTTGTGCATCCCTGCGCCTCCCGCGACTTTTCCCGCAACTGCCTGAAACGTGGCCGACTGGACCTCCTGCCCAGCCGGCGTGAAGCTAAGCGAAGCACTTCCAGGGAGAAATGCACGGTGAAGCAACAGGGAGTAACACTGATACAAATGATGTTCGCCTTGGGCATGGCCGCATTGCTGACGCAACTGGGTATGCCTGCCTACGCCCGTTTGAGCGATGACCTGCACAGAGCGGCGGCAGCCCGGGACCTGGCACAGGCACTGCGAAGCGCACGCAGCCACGCGCTGCTGCAAGGCCAGCCAGTGCTGGTGCAGCCTTTGGAAAATGATTGGGGGAAAGGTTGGCGGGTGCTGCTTGAACGCAATCAGCAGGTGCTGCGCGAACAGCGCCTTTCACGGTCATTGAAAATTGTGGGCAACACTAGAGGTGACGTGAAGTTCAGCGCATTGGGGGTTCCGCTGAGAACGGGAAACCAGTGGACAAGCGCAACGCTGAAGATTTGTGAACCCACTTCAGCTACCAGTCAGATTCAAGTCGTCCTGGCGAGCAGTGGCAGAGTCGACCTGCGCACAGAGAAGAAGAAAGACCCTCTGTGCGCAGGCCCCTGATCAGATCAGCGAGCGAACCCGCAGCTCTTTAGGCATGGAGAAGGTGATGTTCTCCGGACGCCCATCGAGCTCTTCGGCGCCAGTGGCGCCCCAGGCCTTGAGCTGGTCGATCACCCCACGCACCAGCACTTCGGGGGCCGAAGCACCGGCAGTGATGCCGATCCGCGCAGCATTGTCGAACCAGTCGCGCTGCATGTCCTCGGCACCATCGATCAGGTAAGCCGGGGTGCCCATGCGTTCCGCCAGCTCGCGCAAGCGGTTGGAGTTGGAGCTGTTGGGGCTGCCCACCACCAGTACCACATCGCACTCGTCGGCCAACTGCTTGACCGCGTCCTGGCGGTTCTGGGTGGCATAGCAGATGTCGTCCTTGCGCGGGCCGCCGATGTTCGGGAAGCGTGCGCGCAAGGCGTCGATGACTCGGCTGGTGTCATCCATCGACAGCGTGGTCTGGGTAACGAAGGCCAGGTGATCCGGATTTTTCACCTGCAGCCTGGCGACATCATCTTCGTCTTCGACGAGGTAGATGGCGCCACCATTGCTGGCGTCGTACTGGCCCATGGTGCCTTCGACTTCCGGGTGCCCTTCATGGCCGATCAGGATGGTTTCGCGACCATCACGGCTGTACTTGGCCACCTCGATATGCACCTTGGTGACCAGCGGGCAGGTCGCATCGAACACCTTCAGGCCACGGCCGGCAGCTTCCTGGCGCACAGCCTGGGACACACCATGGGCACTGAAGATGACGATGACGTCATCCGGCACCTGGTCCAGTTCTTCGACGAAGATGGCCCCACGGTTGCGCAGGTCTTCCACCACGAACTTGTTGTGCACCACTTCATGGCGCACGTAGATCGGCGGGCCGAAGACTTCCAGCGCACGGTTGACGATCTCGATTGCCCGGTCGACCCCCGCGCAAAAGCCGCGCGGGTTGGCGAGTTTGATTTGCATGCTCGGCTCCAGGCTTACAGGGCCTTCACCCCGAGGATCTCCACCTCGAAGGTCAGGGTCTTGCCAGCCAGTGGGTGATTGAAGTCGATGGTCACCTGGTCGTCATCGAACGCTTTGACCACACCCGGCAGCTCGGTGTTGGCGGCGTCGTTGAAGATGATCAGCAGCCCTTCGGACAACGCCATGCCTTCGAAGTTGGACCGCGGCATGACCTGCACGTTCTGCGGGTTGGGCTGGCCGAAGGCATTCTCCGGGGCCACCACCAAGGTGCGTTTGTCACCGGCCTTGAAGCCGAACAGCGCGGTCTCGAAGCCGGGCAGCAGGTTGCCATCGCCGACCTTGAAGGTGGCCGGGGCCTTTTCGAAAGTGCTGTCGACGGTGTCGCCGTTTTCCAGGTGCAGCGCGAAGTGCAGGGTGACTTCGGTGTTCTGGCCGATACGGGTGTCAGTCATGGACCGGATCCTCGGACTTCTTGCTCTTGAACATATCCAGCGCCAGCATCACCGCACCAACGGTGATGGCGCTGTCGGCCAGGTTGAAGGCCGGGAAGTAGTGGGTATTCTTCCAGTGCACCAGGATGAAGTCGACCACGTGGCCCAGCACGATGCGGTCGTACAGGTTACCCAGCGCACCGCCCAGCACCAGCGCCAGCGCAACCGCCAGCCAGGTCTCATTCCGCCCGAGGCGCTTGAGCCAGACCACCAGCACACCACTGACCACCACGGCGATCAGGGCGAACAGCCAGCGCTGCCAGCCCGAGCTGTCGGCCAGGAAACTGAACGCCGCACCGGTGTTGTAGGCCAGGGTCCAGCTGAAGTAGTCAGGGATGACCACGATCTGCTGGTACATGCTCAAGGCATTGTTGAAATACAGCTTGGTGGCCTGGTCGAGGACCAGGACCAGCAGGCTGAGCCAGAGCCAGGCAAGGCGCCCGAAGCGCCCCGCTGCAGGGTTAGGCATAGTGGCGCACCTCGCCCGAACCGCTCAGGTTGTCGACGCAACGGCTGCAGATTTCCGGGTGCTCCGGGTGGCTGCCGACGTCGGCGCGGAAGTGCCAGCAACGGCCGCACTTGGCGTGGCCGGACTTGACCACCTTCAGCTTGAGGCCTTCGACTTCGGTAGCCACGGCATCGGCCGGGGCCTGGGCGAACGGCACCACGCTGGCAGCGGAGGTGATCAGCACGAAGCGCAACTCGTCGCCCAGCTTGCCCAGGTCGGCGCTCAGGCCTTCGTCGGCGAACAGGGTGACTTCGGCCTGCAGGTTGCCGCCGATGACCTTGGCGGTACGCTGGTTTTCCAGCTCCTTGTTGACCGCAGCCTTCACGGCCATCACGCGGTCCCAGTAGGCGCGGTCCAGCTCGGTGCCTTGCGGCAGCTCGGTCAGGCCCTGGTACCAGCCGTTGAGCATCACCGACTCGTTGCGCTCGCCCGGCAGGTACTGCCAGATCTCGTCGGCGGTGAAGGCCAGGATCGGCGCGATCCAGCGCACCAGCGCCTCGCTGATGTGGTACAGCGCGGTCTGGCAGGAACGGCGGGCGACACTGTTGGCGCCGGTGGTGTACTGGCGGTCCTTGATGATGTCGAGGTAGAAGCCGCCCAGCTCCTGCACGCAGAAGTTGTGGATCTTCGAGTAGACGTTCCAGAAACGGTATTCGCCGTAGTGCTCTTCCAGCTCGCGTTGCAGCAGCAGGGTACGGTCCACGGCCCAGCGGTCCAGCGCCAGCATGTCCTCTGGGGCCAGCAGGTCGCGGGCCGGGTCGAAGCCGGACAGGTTGGAGAGCAGGAAGCGCGCGGTGTTGCGGATACGCCGGTAGGCGTCGGCGCTACGCTGCAGGATCTGCTCGGAAACGGCCATTTCACCGGAGTAGTCGGTGGCCGAGACCCACAGGCGCAGAATGTCGGCACCCAAGGTGTTATTGACCTTCTCCGGCTCGATGGTGTTGCCCAGCGACTTGGACATCTTGCGGCCGCTTTCGTCCACGGTGAAGCCGTGGGTCAGCAGCTCGCGGTACGGCGCGTGGCCGTCGATCGCGCAACCGGTCAGCAAGGAGGAGTGGAACCATCCGCGGTGCTGGTCGGAGCCTTCCAGGTACAGGTCGGCGCGCGGGCCGGTGGCGTGGCCGATATCGTGCGAGCCGCGCAGTACGTGCCAGTGGGTGGTACCGGAGTCGAACCAGACGTCCAGGGTGTCGGTGATCTTGTCGTACTGGCCGGCTTCGTCACCGAGCAGTTCGGCGGCGTCCAGCTTGAACCAGGCTTCGATGCCTTGCAGTTCGACGCGCTTGGCCACTTGCTCCATCAGTTCGACGGTGCGCGGGTGCAGCTCGCCCGTCTGCTTGTGCAGGAAGAACGGGATAGGCACGCCCCAGTTGCGCTGACGCGAGATGCACCAGTCCGGGCGGTTGGCGATCATCGAGTGCAGGCGCGCCTGGCCCCAGGCCGGCACGAACTGGGTGTCTTCGATGGCCTTGAGTGCGCGCTCGCGCAGCGGCTCGCCAGTGCTCGGCTGCTTGTCCATGCCGACGAACCACTGCGCGGTGGCGCGGTAGATCAGCGGGGTCTTGTGGCGCCAGCAGTGCATGTAGCTGTGGCTGATGGTTTCGGTGTGCATCAGCGCACCGACTTCGCTCAGCTTCTCGACGATGGCCGGATTGGCCTTCCAGATGAACTGGCCGCCAAAGAACGGCAGCGACTCCGCGTACACGCCGTTGCTCTGCACCGGGGTGAGGATGTCGTCGTTGACCATGCCGTAGCGCTTGCAGGTGACGAAGTCGTCTTCACCGTAGGCCGGCGCGGAGTGCACGACGCCGGTACCTGCGCCCAGTTCGACGTAATCGGCCAGGTAGATCGGCGACAGGCGGTCATAGAACGGGTGGCGGTAGTTGACCAGCTCCAGGGCCGAACCCTGGGCGGTGGCGATGACCGAGCCTTCGAGGTCGTAGCGCTTGAGGCACGACTCGACCAGCTCTTCGGCCAGCACCAGCAGGCGCTCGCCGGTGTCGACCAGGGCGTACTTGAACTCGGGGTGGATGTTCAGCGCCTGGTTGGCCGGGATGGTCCACGGGGTGGTGGTCCAGATCACGATGGCAGCGGGCTTGGCCAGGGCAGGCAGGCCGAAGGCGGCAGCCAGCTTGGCGTCATCGGCAACCGGGAAGGCCACGTCGATGGTCTGGGATTTCTTGTCGGCGTACTCGACCTCGGCCTCGGCCAGGGCCGAACCGCAGTCGAAGCACCAGTTCACGGGCTTGAGGCCCTTGAACACGAAGCCTTGCTTGACCATCTCGGCCAGGGCGCGGATTTCACCGGCCTCGTTGGCGAAGTCCATGGTCTTGTACGGGTTGTCCCAGTCGCCCAGTACACCCAGGCGGATGAACTCGGTCTTCTGCCCTTCGATCTGCTCGGCGGCGTACTCGCGGCACAGCTCGCGGGTACGGTCGGCAGTCAGGTGCTTGCCATGGGTGACTTCGACCTTGTGCTCGATCGGCAGGCCGTGGCAGTCCCAGCCCGGCACGTAGGGTGCGTCGAAGCCCGACAGGGTCTTGGAGCGGACGATCATGTCCTTGAGAATCTTGTTCAGCGCATGACCGATGTGAATCTTGCCGTTGGCATAGGGCGGGCCGTCGTGCAGGACGAACTTGGGACGATCCTTGCCAATTTCGCGCAGCTTCCGGTACAGGCCAATGCTGTCCCAGCGCTGCAGGATCTGCGGTTCGCGCTGAGGCAGGCCGGCCTTCATGGGGAAGGCGGTGTCCGGAAGGTTAAGCGTGGCTTTGTAGTCGGTCATTTCAGGCTCTTCGTTAGCGGTTGAGCGTGCCAATGTGCACGTGCGGCGGCGATATCCGCATCGATCGCCGACTTCAGCGCCTCCAGGGAGGCGAATCGCTGCTCTTCACGCAGCTTGTGGTGGAACTCCACCGTCAGGCGCCGGCCATACAGATCGCCGGCATAATCCAGTAGATGTATCTCGAGGTGCGGGCGGCCGTCACCGGACACGGTGGGGCGCACCCCGATGTTGCCGACACCCGGCCAGGCCTTGCCGTCGATCTCGATGCTGGCCAGGTAGACCCCGGACAGCGGTACGCGGCGGCGCTTGAGCTGGATGTTGGCGGTAGGCGTGCCCAACTGGCGGGCCAGCTTCTGCCCGTGCAATACGCGCCCGCTGATGCGGTACGGGCGGCCCAGCAGGTGCTCGGCCAGCTCGAAGTTGCCTTCGGCCAAGGCCTTGCGCACTTCGGTGCTGCTGACCCGCAGGCCATCCTGGATCACCGTGTTGGCGGCCTCGACGGTGAACCCGTAGTGCTTGCCGGCATCGACCAGGAAGGCGAAATCGCCGGCACGGTCGCAACCGAAGCGGAAGTCATCACCCACTTCAAGGTGGCGCACGCCCAGGCCGTCGACCAGGATCGCCTTGACGAATTCATCGGCGCTGAGCTTGCTCAGGCGCTGGTTGAAGGCCAGGCACAAGACCCGGTCGATACCCTCGGCGGCCAGCAGCTCGACCTTGTCGCGCAGGCGAGCCAGGCGCGCCGGTGCCGTATCGGGGGCGAAGTACTCTCGCGGCTGCGGCTCGAAGATCACCACGCAGGTCGGCAGGCCCAAGGCCTGGCCGCGCTCGCGCAGGCGCGCCAGGATAGCCTGGTGGCCACGGTGAACCCCGTCGAAGTTGCCAATGGTGGCGACACAGCCCCGGTGCTCGGGACGCAGGTTGTGAAGACCTCGAACCAGCTGCATAACGCGCTTCTTGCTCATAAAGTGGCCGATTATAACCACACCCGGGCGCTGGTGACAGGCAGCAGCGCCCGGGGGCAGTGTGGAATACGAAAAACCGACGTCTGACCCGCCGCGTGCCTCAGTGCAGCGCCTTGCGGGCGAAATGCCGGGGCCTGAAGCCACACAGGTAGAGGCAACCGAAATAGGTCACCACGCCTGCCCCGATCAACGCACCCAGGCGCACGAAGCGCTCGAACATGTTGCCCTGTTCCCAGGCTGGCAGATAGTGCATGCCCAGCAGCAGCACCGCAGACATCAGCGTCACCGCCAGCACCAGCTTGAGCAGGAACATCGCCCAGCCCGGTTGCGGCTGGAACAACTGCTGGCTGCGCAGCTTCCAGAACAGCAGGCTGGCGTTCAGGCAGGCACCGAGGCTGATTGCCAGGGCCAGGCCTGCGTGCTTGAGCGGGCCGATCAGTGCCAGGTTGAACAGCTGGGTGCAGACCAGGGTGAAGATCGCGATCTTCACCGGCGTGCGGATATTCTGCTGCGCATAGAAGCCCGGTGCCAGTACCTTGACCAGAATGATCGCCAGCAAACCGACCGAATAGGCGATCAGCGCGCGCTGGGTCATGGCCGCATCGTAGGCGCTGAACTTGCCGTACTGGAACAATGCCACGGTCAGCGGCTCGGCGAGGATGCCCAGGGCCAGGGTGCAGGGCAACACCAGCAGGAAGCACAGGCGCAGGCCCCAGTCCATGATCCGCGAGTATTCCTCGCGGTCCTTGTTGGCGTAGGTCTTGGCCAGGGTGGGCAGGAGGATGGTGCCCAGCGCCACGCCGAGCACGCCCGAGGGCAATTCCATCAAGCGGTCGGCGTAGTACATCCACGATACCGAGCCGGCCACCAGGAAGGAGGCGAAGATGGTGTTGATGATCAGCGAGATCTGGCTGACCGACACCCCGAGAATCGCCGGCAGCATCTGCTTGAGCACCCGCCATACGCCCGTGTCGCGCAGGTTCAGGCGTGGCAGCACGAGCATGCCGATCTTCTTCAGCGCCGGCAGCTGGTACAGCAGCTGGGCCAGGCCGCCGGCCAGCACACCCCAGGCCAAGGCCATGATCGGCGGGTTGAAATAGGGTGTGAGCAGCACGGCAAACGCGATCATCGCCACGTTCAGCAAGGTCGGCGTGAAGGCCGGCACCGAGAAGCGGTTCCAGGTATTGAGGATGGCGCCGGCCAGGGACGACAGCGAGATCAGCAATATATAAGGAAATGTCACCCGCAGCAGGGCGGTGGTCAGTTCGTATTTCTCGGCGCTGTCGACGAAACCAGGAGCGGTGGCCCAGACCACCCAGGGCGCCGCGAGGATGCCGACGGCAGTGACCAAGGCCAGGACCAGCGTCAGCAGGCCGCTGACATAGGCAATGAAGGTGCGCGTCGCCTCCTCGCCCTGTTGCGTCTTGTATTCGGCAAGAATGGGCACGAAGGCCTGGGAGAAAGCCCCTTCGGCGAAGATCCGTCGCAGCAGGTTGGGCAGCTTGAAGGCGATGAAGAACGCGTCGGTGGCGATGCCGGCCCCGAATACACGGGCCAGGATGGTATCGCGCACGAAGCCCAGCACCCGGGAAATCATGGTGATGGAGCTGACTGCAGCCAGGGATTTGAGCAGATTCATCGAAAAGATTCACGCCAAGGACAGAGGACGCTGCCAGATAGCGTCCGAATGTGCGATACTCCCGCGCCTTCGCTAGGGAGCCAAAAATTCCCGAGTTTACAGGTCGTGCAGCAGAAAGGAACATTTCCCTCCTGTTGGCACACCGCTCGGCGGAACCCTGCAGGTGGCCTTGACATCCGTTCGACTGATCGGCATGATTCGCGGCCTATTTTGTTTGCTATTTACCTAAAGTCTTTCGAGGAGCTCGACGGTGGCCAACACACCTTCCGCCAAGAAACGTGCAAAACAGGCTGAGAAGCGTCGCAGCCACAACGCCAGCCTGCGTTCCATGGTCCGCACCTACATCAAGAATGTAGTCAAAGCCATCGACGCAAAAGACGCCGAAAAAGCGCAAGCCGCTTACGTTCTGGCTGTGCCTGTAATCGACCGTATGGCCGACAAAGGCATCATCCACAAGAACAAAGCTGCTCGCCACAAAGGCCGTCTGAATGGCCACATCAAGGCGCTGAAAGAAGCTGCAGCTGCCTAAGCGACGTTCTTGTCGAAAAACCGACCCTAGGGTCGGTTTTTTATTGCCTGCGATTTGTGATTTTGCCTATACCGGCCCAAATCGCGGCCCTCTCTCGTACTACTTGGCGATCTGAATCTTCGGCGCCCACTGCAGCCATTCATCCTCCGCCTGGTCGAACAGGGCGAAAGTCTGCTGCGGCCGGGCCGGGTTGCCCATCTGTTCGCCATCAGGCGTGGCAAAGGCAATACCGCCGTCTATGAGCGTTTCCAGCGACTCGGTACGCACCGTGGCCCCTTTGAGCAGCCCCCAGTCGAAGCCAAACCCGCTGCTGTTCCAGAATCGGCTGCCACTGCGTACCAGGGCGGCATAGCGCGGCTCGATCAGGATATGGATCAACACCCGGTCGGCACTCTGGCCCAACTCGAATCCGGTAACCTTGCCCACGGCGACCTCGCGATAGGTCACTGGCACTCCAGGCTTGATCGAGCCACGGCGAGGCGCACTCAGGGTAAGTGGCAGCCCGACTTCCTGGCCCACTATCTCGGGCGCTTCGGCCAATGCGATGAAATCGCGCTGCGGGCCCTTGTCCTTGGCCGCAGGCTGCACTTCCAGGTACTGCCCGCCAATCAAGGTATCCAGGTTCTCGGTACGCACCAGGCCAAGCGCCGGCTTCACCACCCAGAACTGCGTACCCGCACGAGCGATACGCTCCGCCGCTTCGGTGATGCGCGCACGCAGCAGCACTGCCTGCAGGTCCTTGGTCAGGTCGACGCTCTCGACACTCCCCACATCCAGGCCGCGGAAACGAATTGGCGTACCCGGCTTGAGGCCGTCCGCGCGATCGACACGAACAGTGATCAAGGTGCCACTGCGATTGACCGCCTCCTGGCTTTCCATCAGACGGAAACGTGGAATGCGGCGCTTGAGCGCAACATTCGGGGTCGGTGTGTCGAAGGCGATACCGCCGGCCATCAGCGTCTGTAGCGACTCGCTCTTGATCTTGATGCCCGACAGGCTGCCGGTGAGGGTAATGCCGCTGACGTTCCAGAAGCGCGACGAGCCGTTGACCAGACTTTCGTACTCTTTCTCGATATGCACGCCGATCAAGATGCGCTTGCTGTTGCGCGCAAACTGGTAGCTCTGCACGCTGCCGACCTTGACCTGGCGATACATCACCGGGCTGCCGACTTCCAGCGAGCCCAGGGTGTCGGCAAACAGCACCATGTGCAGGCCTGGCGCCTTGAGGTCGAGCGGCGGCGCCTTGGGCCTGGCTTCGAACTCGCGCTGCGGCATTGCGCCCTTCTCACCCGGGCGGATGGCGATGTAGTTACCTTTGACCAAGGCTTCCAGGCCGGTGATACCCGCCAACGAGATGGACGGCTTGACCACCCAGAACTGCGTGCCGTCGACCAGGTAGTCTTCGGTGAGTGGGTCCAGGGTCAGCTCGGCCATGGCAGTGGACAGGTTGTCCTCCATTTTCAGCGCTTTCAGCGAACCGACCTGAATACCCTTGTACAACACCGGCGTGCGACCGGCTTGCAGGCCTTCATAGTCGTTCAACTTGACCTTGACCCGAATCCCCGCCTGGGCCGCATCGAAGTCTTCATACAGACGGAATGGCAGGCTTGGATCGGTAGGCGGGCTGTCCTTGCGGTATTCGGGCGTGGCAAAGGCGATACCCCCGGCGACGATGCTGGACAACGACTCGCTGCGCACCTTCACACCGGACAGATCGGCATCGATGCTGATGCCGCTGGCGTTCCAGAAGCGCGTGTGCTTGCGCACCAGGCCAGCATAGGCCGGCTCGATGAAGACTTTGACCTCGACCGTGCTCTGGTCATCGGAAAGGCGGTAGCTCTTTACCCGACCGACCTGGATCTGCTTGTAGAACACCGGACTCTCGCGATTGAGCGATCCCAGCCGATCGGCCTTGAGCGTCAGGTGCAGGCCTGGTTCGCTGTCCGATAGCGGCGGCGCCACCTTCAATGCGGTGAAGCGCTTGGTGCGCTCCCCCTCCCCCGGACTCACTGCAATGTAGTTGCCGGACACCAATGTCTCGAGGCCGGAGATGCCCGCCAGACTGACACTGGGTTTGACCAGCCAGAAACGCGTACCTTTGGTCAGGTGCGGCTCTGCAGCCTTGTTCATCTCAATGGTGGCAATGACGCCCTGCTTCTCACCCTTGGCATCGAGCACCAGGCTCTTCACCTTGCCGACCGGCATCCCCTTGTAGATGACTTCGGTCTTGTTGGCGACGATTCCCTCGCCACTCTCGAAACGTACTTCGATATCCACGCCGGCATCGCGGTAAGCCTGCCAGGCCAGCCAACCGCCGATCATCAGCGCGATCAGCGGCAGAATCCAGATTGCCGACCAATTGGAGGCGGGGCGGGTTTTGGCCGTAGGCAAGTCACTCATGGTCGTCATCCGACTCCGTGTTATCCCAGATCAGTCGGGGATCGAAAGTTAAAGCGGCAAGCATCGTGAGAATCACCACAGTTGCAAAGGCGACAGCGCCCAGGTTGGCTTCGACACTGGCGATGCGGCCGAAATTCACCACCGCCACTAGAATGGCGATAACGAAGATGTCCAGCATTGACCAGCGCCCTATGAACTCGATGAAGCGGTACATCAGGATCCGTTGCCGCGCAGACAGCGGTTGGCGGCGCTGCACGGAATACAGCAGCAGGCCGATACCGATCAGCTTGAAGGTCGGCACCAGGATGCTGGCGATGAACACCACCGCAGCAATTGGCACCATGCCGTGCTTGAGGAGGGTAATCACGCCGGACATGATGGTGTCCGGGCTGCCCTGCCCCAAAGCACTGATGGTCATGATCGGCAGGACGTTGGCAGGAATGTACAGAATCATTGCCGCTATCAGCAGCGCCCAGGTCCGCACGATGCTGTTGGGACGGCGCGCGTGCACGATAGCCCCGCATCGCGTACAGGTCTGCGAACCGTGCTCGTCCTCCTGGCGGTTGAGCTCATGGCACTCATTGCAGACAAGGATGCCCGCATCAATCGCCCGCATGGAGATCCTCCCCTGACAGTGCACTCCAGATCTGGTGCGGTGACATCACCACTTCGAGCCAGACCTGGACCAGCAGCAAGCTGATGAAGCAGAACAGCCCCAGGCCTACGCTCAGCTCGGCCAGGTCGACCAGTTTGACGATCGCGACCAGCACACCCATGAAGTAGACCTCGAGCATGCCCCAGTCACGCAGGTGGTGATAGACGCGGTAGCACAGCAGGCCATAGCTGCGCCCGATGTCCAGGCGAATGCTCAGCAACACCATCAACTGGCACAACAGCTTCAGCAGCGGAATGGCCATGCTGCAGAGGAACACCACGATGGCCACGCCGCGCATCTCGGAGTTGTACAGGCCAACCACACCACTCCAGACCGTATCGTCGGAAGTCTGGCCTAGCAGGTGCAGCTGCATGATCGGCAGGAAGTTCGCGGGCACGAAAAGCAGCAGCGCAGTCAGCACAAGGGCCAGGCTTCGATTGACCACATTGTGACGGTGGGCGTACAGCTCGTAGCCACAACGAGGGCATTGAGCCTTCTCGTCATGCTGCAGGGCAGGTTTGCGCATCAACAGGTCGCACTCGTGACAGGCGACCAGCTCATCCAGCGGCAACTGCTCTAGGTCTTCGGTTTCAGGCATCTCGGAATTCTGAATAGGGACGTCGGGCTATTCTAGTGGCCCCGCTCGAAATGTGGGAGACGACCAAGGCCCGAGTTCTGCAGATAGCATGTTTTTCATGCG
>NZ_BBIV01000049.1 GCF_000730665.1 Pseudomonas plecoglossicida NBRC 103162 = DSM 15088 | reverse complement strand
GAAGAGCTTGCGTAGCTTCACATCACTTTTTTAAAAAAGCTACGCAAGAAATGCTCTGTAGGCCACGAAAATCAAGGGGTTGTGAAAGATCCTTACACATACAAAGCGAAGCAAGCGATAGCGGCGAAGCGTGCTCTTCTCTTGTCCGGTGACGGACGAAGGTTGCTTTTTCAGGGTGGGCACCCTGCAAGTTAGTTTAGAGAAAAGAGGGGAAACAGATGGGTAATAGCCCATCCAAAAATCAGAAGAAATAGAACCCACAGCCCTGCTGTGAAGAGACTATCGCTTCGTCGTTACACGACAAGAGCACTCCCATGCACTCGCATGAATTAAGAGCAAGAGCAGGTTTGGCTTGTTGCCCAACCAATTGAAAAGCATTCACTCACTCCGTTCGCTCACCTGCTGACACTGGATGTATGAGAGAACGGTGTTCCAGAATTTTATACAGTGTCAGCCAAGGAAACCGAAGGTTGACGTGCTTGAGGATAAATCCTCAGTAGTCATTCCTCAGCGTCAACGCTGAAAAATAACCCTAGATCATTCGATGGTGAGGGAGAGAGGAACGATCCCACAAACACCGTATCATCATCCTCACCGTCGAACGGTGTGAACTGCCACCGCTTGCACGTGCAAGGAATTCGTCAGTAAGACGAAGGGCGAATGTCCAGCATTGGTTGGAATGCAATGCGGAAAGTTTGGCGTTCACCAACCTCAATCCATGTAGCCACCTCTCTTTTGAATTGGCTGTTTCCTGAGCAAGGACCTGCCCCTTCGGGGTCGGAGCCAACACCAACGAGTCTTCTACCGGGCTTTACATAGAAGGTTGCTTTCTCGTTGTTATCCAGCCGTGCCACCAGCTTTCCATCAATAAAGACACCGAAGAAACAGTGACCGGCTTGTATCGCACTTTCACGTATCACCGTCACTGTCGCGTCCTTGCCGAGATCCTCCGTTTGCAGTGTCAGCAAGCGATTGCCTGGAGCAGGTACAGCCTCACCAACAGTTGGTGCTGCAGCACAGCCACTCAACATTGCGATAGCTGCGGCGGTAATCAGTGGTCGCATTAGTTTCGTCCTTGTTATCGTGAAGGCACAAAGCTATCACTCCCATACGGACGCTCCAAGCGCTTCTGCCCTCCTCATGCGCTATTGGTGTCAACAATCGCACGTTTTGCGAAACCAGACGGAATAGCCGTATATTGGTGTCATAAAATGTGCTTTCAGGTTTGTGATACCACTGATAAGATGACACCATAATTTATGAGTACAGCAGGAAGTCAACAATGTCACGCACCTTCGTTTACGCCCGTGTCTCCACCACTGATCAAACCACTGACAACCAAGTGCTTGAGGTGAAAGGTGCAGGCTTCCAAGTGGAGCCACACCGCGTGATAGCTGAGACAATCAGCGGGTCCACTCAAGCAACGGAACGCCCTGGCTTCCAAAAGCTTCTGGAGCGTATGGAAAAAGGTGATGTGTTGATCGTTACCAAGCTTGACCGTCTTGGTCGTAATGCAATGGATGTTCGCACCACTGTTGAGAAGCTGGACTCCACAGGTATCAAGGTGCATTGTCTTGCTTTAGGTGGCGTTGACCTCACTAGCGCAGCAGGCAAGATGACAATGCAAGTGCTGAGTGCAGTGGCAGAGTTTGAACGTGACCTGTTAATTGAGCGTACCCATGCAGGTATCAACCGTGCGAAGTCCGAAGGTAAGAAGCTGGGGCGCCCCGAGGCGACAGGAACAACCAAGGATGTACAGACAGCCCGGTCTGAGGGGATGAGTCAATCACAAGTGGCTGAACACCTAAACATTAGTCTCGCCACCGTCAAACGGCACTGGAACAAGACTGCATAGAAGCTAGCCTTATACAGAGTCGTACATGCTCATTCTGTAGGGTAGGGTAGACACGCACTCAATTGCCTTGCTATGAGCCTCCTGTGAGTTTGTAGCAAGGCTTTCTTGTTTATGTCTATGGGGATTTTGAAATCATAAAGCTTATCGACCCGCTCTGTGATCTGGCCGTACTGAGCATGGGTGCTGTCTCTATGGATTTCCCCTCAGAAATCTGCCGGATACGAAGCGAAACCCCATTTCTGATTTGGGGAAAAGTGGGTTCGCGGTAGATGGGTAGAGCAGCGGGTAAAATCCTCCTGCTGCTCTTTAAGCGCGTCTTGCTGATTGATAGCAGAGCTTTAATCTTCGGTCAGCTTGTAAACTTTGTAAGCTCTAGGTCCTTTTGGAGCGCTTTTCACTTCAAAGCGAACTACATCACCGATTATTAAGCCCTCGGGTTCTGCCACGTCGTCATAAAAGAAAAAGACATCTCGCCCCTTATCTCTTCTTATAAAGCCGAAGCCTTTAAATGTGTCGTAGCTACTAACTGTACCTTGCTCAATTACAGCGTCACTCATGTCTTACTCCCACATCAAAGCTTTGGAAGGCACCCCGGAAAACCTGGATTGCAACTGCCGGCGTAAAGCTCTGGATAGAACTTTATCGGTTCTTGCCAAAATCCCAAGCTGGTAAATCAAGCGGCGATAAGCATTAATTACACCGATCTTTGTATGAGATTTTTTCGGTCTTTTAAGCATTTTATCGGTTTCTCGCCAAATGCTTGAAGTTGCCTTGCTATCATACAGGGGTAGAATATTTCGCATTCTATGTCGTAGCTTTGGGGCTTGAGCATGATTTAGCCGTGTAAGTTTTGCAACCTGCCCGGACACCTTATTCCAGAGGGCATGATAGTCATCTGAAAAACAATTCTTGGCATACTCTTGTTCACATATGTAAACCGAGTGCCTGATCATGTCTCGCTCAGCGCGACGGATTTTTGGTATGCCGTGTCCGACCCAAACGCCAGTCACGTTATAAGCTGATTTCAAGTCATCTGCACGCTCTACCTTGGTCTTGCTTTGACGAAGGCGAAGCCCATGCTCGCTGAATAGTCCGGCGACATATTTTATGGTTTTGGTAACTTCTTCTTGTGGTATCAAGCGATCAGCGGAGATGGTTACATCATCTAGCAGGCGAGAATACTGAAGCCCGTTGTCTCTTAATTTCTTTACATAGCTATATTCAGAATTATGAAATATCAGATTGGCTATGTAGCTAGAGGTGCAAGCACCCTGAGGAACTCTGCCTTCACGGGTAACTAGGCTGGTAAGGAGTGTGCTAACATCTTCTGGGAATTTTAAAAGATGTTTAAATATGGAATGCACGCTGTCTATATGGATGTTATCGTAAAAGTTCCGGATGTCCAGACTTATAAGGAATTTTGAGCCTGCATGTATTTTGCTGTTTTCTATATAGTCTCGCGGCTGGATTTCATCTTTTACCCCACCTTGCAAATAGTTAGGGTATTCGATTTTTTCGAACAGTCTTGAGTTTATTCTTTTCTGAAGGCGTTTGAGTTCATACTTGGGCTCGTAAACGTCTCGCTGTTTACCGCCTTTTGTTTCGATCACGAACGGCGTGTATGAGCTAGAAGCTTTCTTTGCTAGATCAGAAAGTAATTTTGGTGGCACGCCTAAAGTCTTGGCGAGGATAGCCAAGGAACCAATGGGGCCGTGAGGGTAATAGGGCTTGTCCTTTGCCACGTCGCAGACCTAATCAAGCGGTGGTAGAAAAGCAAAAATTAAGAGTCAGTTAGAACAAATCGAGCTCCATCAGATAGGAGAACAACTCGTGCCTAACCCAGAACCAGAAAGCCTTAACGGTCATTCTGAAAGCTGCACTTGAGCCAACTCTTTTCCACAAAGGACTATCTCTAGGCACTTCGGGAACGCTCTCTTTTGTAACAGTCACAGGTACATCAGGTTTCATGTAAAACATGGCTTTTTCCTCTCAGCATGCAGAAGCGAGAAATTCGCATCTGTGGCCAGACCAAGCGGAGTAAGCAGTCAAGGAATATTACTATTAGCTCAAGTGGACTCTTAACATTTACGCCAGACAACGGTCGCAGCCCGCCATTTAGATAGCGAACCACGCGCTCCCCTGCGAGCAGAGGGTACCGCCGCGCCGGTCATGACCCTTGTGAGGGTCGCCAGTTAAGGCATCGATTTCCTTGAAAATGTGACTTTAAAGAGCAGAACAGGTGGATACACCTGCGGGTCGAAGCATATTCATTAAGAAAGTATGCTGTCAATACGACATTACTAAAAAATGACCTTACGTAGGATCACTAGTAAGCGTGCCGGTGCTGTGGTTAGGTGCTCAGTCACAACCACTGTCACAACCACTGTCACAAGTCGTTGCCATCGCACCCATGCGGTAGGTAGGATGAGGTACCCTTACTCCTTGTCGATCATTCCTGAGCGAAAACCATCCCGCGGGTTTCGCCCATCAACAACGGTGCATTCGCCTCGGTCACGCCCCGGATGTAATCCCACAGCAAGGTAATCCGCTTCAACTTGCGCAAATCCTCCCGGCAGTACATCCAGAACTGCCGCGTCACCTCGATCTCCTCCGGCAACACCGTCATCAGCCGCGGATCCTGCGCCGCCAGGAAACACGGCAGGATCGCCAGTCCACGCCCCTGCAAGGCCGCTGTGTACTGCGCGATCACACTGGTGCTGCGCAGGTGGGCACTGGCATTGGGGATCAGGTTGGCCAGGTACAACAGCTCCGAACTGAACGCCAGGTCGTCCACATAGCTGATGAACGGATGGCCCACCAGGTCGCTCACCTGGCGAATCGGCGCGTGGCTGTCGAGGTAGTCCTGGGTCGCATACAGGCGCAGCCGGTAGTCGCACAGCTTGCAGCACACATAGGGCCCATGCTCCGGGCGCTCCAGGGCGATGACGATGTCGGCTTCGCGCTTGGACAGGCTGATGAAGTGCGGCAGCGGCAGGATATCCACGGAAATTGCCGGGTAGGCGTCGACGAAATGGCTCAGCTGCGGGGTGACGAAGAAACTGCCGAAGCCCTCGGTACAGCCCATGCGCACATGCCCCGACAGCGCTACGCCAGATCCTGACACCTGCTCGCAAGCCATGTGCAGGGTGCTTTCGATCGATTCGGCATACCCCAACAGACGCTGCCCCTCGGCGGTCAGCACGAAGCCATTGGTGCGGGACTTTTCGAACAGCAAGGTACCCAGCGCACCCTCCAGCGAGCTGATGCGCCGAGACACTGTGGTGTAGTCGACGCTCAGGCGTTTGGCGGCGCTGCTGGCCTTGCGGGTACGCGCCACTTCGAGGAAGAACTTCAGGTCGTCCCAGTTCAGCGCACTGAGGGAGGTCAGGTCTTTTTGCATGTTGATCCGGTTTTTTTGTGCGTTCTTGTTGGATGTTTGCACATCTATACTCGAAAAAAGCCCCAAGACGCCACCTGCGTTTGCATGGCACTGGCGATCGCGTCCCGACAATAATTCCAAGGAGTACGCAGATGAACGCACCACAATCCCCCGACCAGACCAAGGTCGAGCAGGTCAAGCTGCTGATCGACGGCCAGTGGGTCGAGTCGAAGACCACCGAGTGGCGCGACATCGTCAACCCGGCCACCCAGCAAGTGCTGGCGCGGGTGCCTTTCGCCACCGTCGAAGAAGTGGATGCGGCCGTGGCCGCTGCCGAGCGCGCGTTCAAGACCTGGCGCGACTCCCCGATCGGCGCCCGCATGCGCATCATGCTCAAGCTGCAGGCGCTGATCCGCGAACACACCAAGCGCATCGCCCAGACCCTCAGCGCCGAGCAGGGCAAGACCCTCGCCGACGCCGAGGGCGATATCTTCCGCGGCCTGGAAGTGGTCGAGCACGCCGCCTCCATCGGCACCCTGCAGATGGGCGAGTTCGCCGAGAACGTCGCCGGTGGGGTGGACACCTACACCCTGCGCCAGCCGATCGGCGTGTGCGCCGGCATCACCCCGTTCAACTTCCCGGCGATGATCCCGCTGTGGATGTTCCCGATGGCCATCGTCTGCGGCAACACCTTCGTCCTCAAACCGTCCGAGCAAGACCCGCTGTCGACCATGATGCTGGTCGAGCTGGCGCTGGAAGCCGGCGTGCCGGCCGGTGTGCTCAACGTGGTGCACGGCGGCAAGCAGGTGGTGGATGCGATCTGCACGCACAAGGACATCAAGGCGATTTCGTTCGTCGGCTCCACCGAGGTGGGCACCCACGTGTACAACCTGGGCAGCCAGCACGGCAAGCGCGTGCAATCGATGATGGGCGCCAAGAACCACGCTGTGGTGCTGCCCGATGCCAACCGCACGCAAACCGTCAACGCTCTGGTCGGTGCTGCCTTCGGCGCTGCCGGCCAGCGCTGCATGGCCACCTCGGTGGCGGTGCTGGTAGGCAAGGCGCGTGAGTTTCTGCCGGATATCAAGGAAGCGGCGAGCAAGCTCAAGGTCAATGCCGGCTGCGAGCCGGGCACCGATGTCGGCCCGGTGGTTTCCAAGCGCGCCAAGGAGCGCGTGCTGGGCCTGATCGAAAGCGGCATCAAGGAAGGCGCCAAGCTCGAACTCGATGGCCGTGAGGTGACGGTGCCAGGCTACGAGCAGGGCAACTTCGTCGGCCCGACCCTGTTCTCCGGGGTCAAGACCGACATGCAGGTCTACACCCAGGAAATCTTCGGCCCGGTGCTGGTGACCCTGGAAGTCGACACCCTCGACGAGGCCATCGCCCTGGTCAACGCCAACCCGTTCGGCAATGGTACCGGCCTGTTCACCCAGAGCGGCGCCGCGGCGCGCAAGTTCCAGAGCGAAATCGACATCGGCCAGGTCGGTATCAACATCCCGATTCCGGTACCTGTGCCGTTCTTCAGCTTCACCGGCTCGCGTGGCTCCAAGCTTGGCGACCTGGGCCCCTACGGCAAGCAAGTGGTGCAGTTCTACACTCAGACCAAGACCGTCACCGCCCGCTGGTTCGATGACGACAGCGTCAACGACGGTGTGAACACCACCATCAGCCTGCGCTAAGGAGTAGTTCGTCATGCGTATCGCATTCATCGGCCTGGGCAACATGGGCGCGCCCATGGCCCGCAACCTGATCAAGGCCGGCCACCCGTTGAACCTGTTCGACTTGAACAAGACCGTGCTGGCCGAGCTCGCCGAACTGGGCGGGCAGGTCAGCGCCTCGCCCAAGGACGCGGTCGCCAGTGCCGATCTGGTGATCACCATGCTGCCGGCAGCGGCCCACGTGCGCGGTGTCTACCTCAACGATGACGGTGTGCTCGCGGGCATTCGCCCCGGCACACCCACCGTGGATTGCAGCACCATCGACCCGCAGACCGCTCGCGACGTGTCCAAGGCCGCAGCGGCCAAGGGTGTGGACATGGGCGATGCGCCGGTGTCCGGTGGCACCGGCGGCGCGGCGGCGGGCACCTTGACCTTCATGGTCGGTGCCAGCGCCGAGCTGTTCGCCACGCTCAAGCCGGTGCTGGAACAGATGGGCCGCAACATCGTGCACTGCGGCGAGGTTGGTACCGGGCAGATCGCCAAGATCTGCAACAACCTGCTGCTGGGTATCTCGATGATCGGTGTGTCCGAAGCCATGGCCCTGGGCAATGCGCTGGGCATCGACACCAAGGTGCTGGCCGGGATCATCAACAGCTCGACCGGGCGCTGCTGGAGTTCCGACACCTACAACCCGTGGCCGGGCATCATCGAGACTGCGCCGGCATCGCGGGGGTACACCGGAGGGTTCGGTGCCGAGCTGATGCTCAAGGACCTGGGGCTGGCCACCGAGGCCGCGCGCCAGGCGCACCAGCCGGTGATCCTGGGCGCCGTGGCACAACAGCTGTACCAGGCCATGAGCCTGCGTGGTGAAGGTGGCAAGGACTTCTCGGCGATCGTCGAGGGGTACCGCAAGAAAGACTGACGAGCGAGGGGCTTCATCGCGGGCCGGGCGGCTTTCCCTCTGTAACTGCGCGCCAGAGGGAAGGGCGCCTGAGCCGCGATTTTTCATTCCGCTGGAGTATCAAACTTATTTCCGCATTGCAACTCATAGGTAGGTTACAAGAAGTGAGAAATTATGAGGGCTGAAAATAGTGTTATATGGAGGCTCCAGAGAGTGACAAGCAGTATTTTTATTGGCTTTGGAAAGTTTATAACCTCTTGTCGCTCTACCAAATTTTTTCTTATGAAAAAACTTGGTATTGCAAGAATTGTTGAAATGGTGCCGGTGCGCATCATTTTGCCAATTAGTCCGGCGCGTTGGTAAGTTGCCTTGTTTTGCTTGATGTACTGGCTGTTGGGGAATAATGACTCAAAATATTCAGTGCGTCTGGCGGCTATGATGCATTGTGCGGTCATTGTGATGATGATGAGGTTAATAATGACTGCGGCAATTACTCCCTCGTCGAGGATCACTTAGAAAGCTCCCGATACAGATCCAGGTACCCATGATCTTGCTGCCATCAGCCGACAGGTAGGCATTGAGGTTGACGGTGTGCGGATCGCCGCCGATGCGTTTCCACTTGGTGGCGTCCACGACCGGCGTCGGGCAGGTTTCGCGCAGGACGGTGATGAAATCGGACATGGCACAACTCCTGGTGACTGTTTGAATGACTCGTCACCATAGGGCCATCGGCCAGGCCGCAGTTGCCTGGGCTCGACGCCCAGCTGTCTGGTCGCGCTATGCATGCAGGTTGGTGATGCTCGCGCAATGACCGAGCAAGGCTGGTCGGCAGTTCATCGATCTGCCCTCAGGCTTGTACCAGCCGCTCCACCAACCCTGCTGCGTATCCCGGCAACCCTGAAAAGTCTCGTGCACACAGCAGCAGGCGCCGATTGGCCCAATCTTCCCGCAGCGCCACCCAATGCATCGGCAATACCCCCTGCCAACGTTTCACCGATGCCATGGGCACCACGCCGACACCAGCCCCGCCCGCCACCATGCGGATCACCCCATCAAACCCTTCGGCCCGCACCCGCACCTGCATGCGCCGCCCTTCGCGCAGGGCCTGTTCTTCCAGGTAAAGCGCCAGGGCACTGTTCGCCCCCAGGCCGACATGGCCATGGGCAAGGCAGTCGATGAAACTCGGCGCGGTCTCCAGGGCAAGGGGATGGTTCAGCGGGGTGACCAGCACCAGCGGATCATCGCGAAACGGCAAGGTCTGCAGATGCGCGCTGGGTGCCGCGGTGGAAATGATGCCCAGATCAGCCATGCCCTGGGTGATCGACTGCACGATCCGCAAGCTCGGCAGTTCCTGCACATCGACACTGACCCCGGGGTTGTCGGCCAGGTAGCTCGCCAGCAGTTCCGGCAGGTATTCGGTCAACGCCGCCGTGTTGCACAGCAGGCGCACCTGGCCTTGCTGGCCCTTGGCGTATTGGGCCAGGTCGAACTGCAAACGCTCGACCTGCTGGCCGATCTGTCGCGCATGTTGCAGCAGTGCCTGGCCGGCCGGCGTAGGTTGAATGCCCCGGCGGTTGCGTTCGAGCAGTGGCGTACCGAGCGAAGCTTCCATGGCCCGGATACGCGCGCTGGCCGACGGCAGCGACAGATGGCTGCGGCGCGCCCCGGCGGTAATGTTGCCGCACTCGACGGTGTGTCGGAAAAGCGCGAGGTCGATCAGGTCGAAATGCATCAGCCTCTGTCCTGGCAAGAGTCTGACTGAGTATATGGCAGATTTTCAGTCAGCCTGCTTCACGCCATCATGGCGGCCATGGAGACCTTGCTCGCTTTCTATCAGAACATCGGCCCGGCACTGACTTTGCTGGTAATTGCCACCTTCCTGCTGGCCGGTGCGGTCAAGGGCGTGATCGGCCTGGGCCTGCCGACCATCGCCATGGGCTTGCTCGGCCTGGCTATGTCGCCGGCGCAGGCAGCGGCGTTGCTCATCGTTCCTTCGACGCTCACCAACCTCTGGCAACTCGCGGCTGGCGGCCATCTGCTGGCGCTGCTGCGCCGGCTGGGGGCGATGCTGGCGATGATCTTCATCGGTACGCTGCTCGGCAGTGCCTGGCTCGGTATCGACAGCGGCCCGTGGGCGGTGCATGGACTGGGCGCGGCATTGGTCGTCTACGCCCTGTACGGGCTGGTTGCGCCGGCATTGCGCGTGGGCTCGGAAAGGGAAGGGTGGCTGGGGCCGCTCTGCGGGCTGGTGACAGGTGTCGTGACGGCGGCCACCGGCGTGTTCGTCATGCCGGCGGTGCCTTACCTGCAGAGCCTGGGCCTGACCCGAGACGAGATGATCCAGGCGCTCGGCCTGTCATTCACCGTTTCCACCGTGGCGCTGGCTTTCGGCCTGGCCGGGCAGGATGCCCTGGGTGGCCAGGCGCTGGGAGCTTCCCTGCTGATGCTGGCGCCTGCACTGCTGGGCATGCTGGCCGGCCAGTGGCTGCGCCAGCGCATCAGTGCGCCGCTGTTCAAGCGCTGCTTCTTCATCGGCCTGGCCGCGCTGGGCAGCCACTTGCTGATCAACGGCTAGCGGATGAGTCGCTGAGCATCTCGATCAGCTGGAGATCGAAATCGCGCTCCAGGTAGTCCATGCGCTTTTCGGAGAATTCGGCCATGTGCGGCAAGGCCGAGTGCACGTCCAGGGCGGCCTTGCTGGCCCACACCTCGTAGAACACGAACAGGCTCGGGTCGGCCTTGTCGCGCAGCATGTGGTATTCGATACAGCCCGGTTCCTGGCGGCTCGGCTCGACGTAGGCGCGGAACAAAGTTTCGAAGGCTTCGGCCATTTCCGGACGGGTCTTGGCCTTGAGGACGAAGGCGTATTGCTCACTCATGGATAACTACTCGCGGGTGGAAGATGAATCGATTCTACGGCAATAATTGACCATCCATTCGTGACTTGAGGGCAATTGTATTTTGCCCCGTCCTTGCTGTTTCCCGTGCCCGCGAATGCCTAATCTGCCGGTCATCGATTCTTGACGCGAGGTCAGCATGAAAAAGATTCTTCTGCTCAACGGTGGTAAACAGTTCGCTCACTCCGACGGCCGCCTCAACCAGACCCTGCACGACGCCGCACTGGCCCATCTGGACCGAGCCGGTTTCGACGTGCAGCAAACCTTCATCGACGGTGGCTATGACGTGCAGGCCGAGGTCGAGAAGTTCCTCTGGGCCGATGTGATCATCTATCAGATGCCAGGCTGGTGGATGGGTGCGCCCTGGACCGTGAAGAAATACGTCGACGAAGTCTTCACCGCCGGTCACGGCAGCCTGTACGCCAGCGATGGCCGCACCCGTTCGGATGCCTCGCAGAAGTACGGCAGCGGCGGCCTGGTGCAGGGCAAGCAATACATGCTGTCGCTGACCTGGAACGCACCGCAGCAGGCCTTCAACGACCCGAGCGATTTCTTCGAAGGCAAGGGCGTGGATGCCGTGTATTTCCCGTTCCACAAGGCCAATCAGTTCCTCGGCATGACCGGTTTGCCGACCTTCCTCGCGGTGGATGTGATGAAACGCCCGGATGTGCCAGCGGCCCTGGCAGCCTATGAAGCGCATCTGGCTCAGGTGTTCGGCAAGGCTGTTTAACTGGACTTGCTGCTAGCAAGCGGCTATCAATCACCGCTGAGTGCAGACACAGGCCCCTACGTGAAAACCCGATCCGAAGAACTCCAGGTATTCGTCGCCGTGATCGACTGCGGCTCGATTTCCGCAGCCGCCGAGCAGATCGGCCAGACCCCGTCGGCGGTCAGCCGCACGCTGTCGCGCCTGGAGGCCAAGCTGGGCACCACCTTGGTCAACCGCACCACGCGGCGCATGGACTTGACCGAGGAAGGACGCTTCTTCCTCGAACGCTCACGCCTGGTGCTGGAACAGATGGACGAGATGGAGGAGCGCTTGTCGATGAACCGGCAGACGGCCTCCGGGCGATTGCGCATCAACGCGGCCGCACCCTTCATGCTGCATGCCATCCTGCCGTGGATCGGTGAGTTCCGTCGCCAATACCCCGGCATCGAGCTGGAGCTCAACACCGACGACCTGATCATCGACCTGCTCGAGCAGAGCACGGACGTGGCCATTCGCATCGGCGAGCTGGCCGACTCCAGCCTGCACGCCCGCTCGCTGGGCTGCAGCCCGGTGCAGGTACTGGCCAGCCCCGCCTACCTCGAACGGCACGGTACCCCTGAGCGCGTGGAGGACCTGCATGAGCATTGCCTGCTCGGCTTCAGCCAGCCCGAATCGCTCAACCAATGGCCATTGCGTCATGCCCAGGGCGATCGCTGGCCGATCCGTCCGGCGCTGCTGGCCTCCAGCGGCGAAACCTTGCGCCAACTGGCCCTGGCGGGGGAGGGCATCGTCAGCCTGTCGCACTTCATGACCCACGAAGACATCCGCGCCGGGCGTCTGCAGGTGGTGCTCGGCCAAGCCCACAACGGCTATCGCCAGCCGATCCACGCTGTCTACTACCGCAACACGCAACTGGCCCTGCGCATCCAGTGCTTCCTCGATTTCATCCAGCGCAAATTGGCCATGTACGCCTGCTGAGTGGCCTGAGCGCGACAGTTCCTTTCCTGCTCAACGACGAGATGGGCGCGGGGTGGGGATGATCGTCAAAAACAAGCTGCTGGCCCTATCGCCGGCTTGCCGGCGATGGGCTGCAAAGCGGCCCCAAGCCCTCCAGGTCAGACGCGGAACTGGCTGACCAGCATCTGCAACTGCCCTCCAAGACGCGCCAGCTCCATGCTGGACTTCGCTGTCTCGTCACTGGCCGCCGCCGTCTGCTCCGACACATCCCGCACATTCAGGATGCTCCGGCTGATCTCTTCAGCCACCGCGCTCTGCTGCTCCGCCGCCGCCGCGATCTGCTGGTTCATCGACTGGATGCTCGACACCGTGCCGGTGATGTTCTCCAGCGAAGCCCCGGCCTTGCGCGCCAGTTCCACACTGCTGTCAGTCAGGGTGCGGCTACCGTGCATTGCATTGGCCACCTGTTGGGTGCCGTGCTGCAGGCCGGCGACCAGCTCTTCAATCTCCTCGGTCGACTTCTGGGTACGCTGGGCCAGGCCACGCACTTCATCGGCCACCACGGCAAAGCCACGGCCGGCCTCCCCGGCCCGGGCCGCTTCGATCGCGGCGTTGAGTGCCAGCAGGTTGGTCTGTTCGGCCACCGACTTGATCACGTCCATGACACTGCCGATCTTCTGGCTTTCCTGTTGCAGCAGGTTCATCGCTTCGGTGGAGCGGTGCACTTCCTCGGCCAGGCGCTCGATCTGGCTGATCGCTTCACCGACCACGCGGTCGCCCTCACGGGCCTCGTCGTCGGCGCCGGTGGCTGCGTGCGAAGCTTGCTCGGCGTTGCGCGCGACTTCCTGGACGGTTGCGGCCATTTCATGCATCGCGGAGGCGACCTGGTCGGTTTCCACCTTTTGGCTGTTGGCGCCGGCGCTGGTCTGCTCGGTCACTGCCGACAGCTCTTCGGCGGCGCTGGCGATCTGGGTGACGCCGTCGCGGATGCCACTGATCAGCTCGCGAAGGGTAACGCCCATGCGCGCGATGCCTTGCTGGAGCACGCCGATCTCGTCGCGGCGAGTAACCCGCAGGTCGTGGGTAAGGTCGCCGCCAGCGATCCGTTCCACGGCCTTCAGGGTTTCGCGCAGCGGGCCGGTGATCTGCCGGGTGATCAGCACGGCTGCCAGCACACCGGCGAGCAAGGCCAGTAGCGTGGCGATGGTCTGCAGGCTGCGAGCCTGGGCGCTCTCGACGTCGCGGCGTTCCAGCTGGATCTTGTACAGCGCGTCGCTGCGCTTGACGATGTCGGCGCCCTGCACGGTCATTTCGGCGCGGGCAGTGGTGATCTCGGCGACGGCATCGCGGAACTGGCGCACCGCGTCACGGTAGGCCTGCACCGACTGCTCGAACTGCTTCACTCGCGTGGCCTCGGCAGGCAACTGGCGCTTGAGGTCGTCGATTTCCACCAGCGCCGCGTCCAGCTGGCGCAGTGCGGCCTGTTCGTTGGCCGCGGTGCTTTCGGCGATGTAGCCGCGCACGTCGATACGCACTTGCAGCAATAGCTGGCGCGCCTTGCTGATCAGTTGGTACTGCGCCAGGCGCACGCCATCGGGCTCTGCGCGCGACATCACGTCCTGGCCCAGGGTATCCATGGCTTCATCGGCCTTGCTGGCGGACAGGTTCATGGCGTCGCGGGCGGCCTGCGAACCCTTGTAGCCGGCACGCATCTTGTTCAGCGATACCTTGTACTCGCTGATGGTCTGCCCCAGCTCCTTGAGCAGCTGGACGTTCTCCGGGCTCATGAAGGTGCTGGCCAGGTACTGCTGCTGCTTGCTGAAGGCATCAAGCTTGGCCTGCGTATTGGCAGCGGTGGTTTCGTCGCCGTTGGCGATCATGTACTGCAGGCGCGCGATCCGCAGGTCGGTCAGGTCCTTGTTGAGCTGGCCGATATCGCCCATCCAGTTGCTGCGGTCGATGAGGCTGCCCAGGCTGGTCCAGCCGGTCAGGGCCAGCAGGCCGGTTAGAAACAGCACCAGGCCGAAGCCCAGGCCGAGTTTTAGGTTGACGCTGATGTTGGCGAACCAGCTGTTCATGCACGCTCTCCAGAAAAATTTCGCTCACTTGATCTTCGATTGCGAGGCGTTGTTGTTCTGGATGCCCGCCTCAATCGTGCAGGGGTTATCGGCAAGAGGCGGGGAAGCTGAAGCGCTTTTTCAGCAGATTGGCATTTCTGTGAAAACGTTTGCGTCTTCTTGGGGCGTGCGCCGCGAACGGGCCGCTGAGCGGCCCGTGCTGTCTCAGAGACTGCGCGCGCTGAAGGTGTCGCAGCTGCTCACGTCGCCCTGGCCAAACCCGGCCTTGAACCAACGCACGCGTTGCTGCGATGTGCCATGGGTGAACGAGTCGGGCACTACGCGCCCTTGGCCCTGCTGCTGCAGGCGGTCATCGCCAATGGCATTGGCGGCATTCAAGGCTTCCTCGACATCACCCGGCTCCAGCCAGTTCAGGCGCTTCTGGGCCTGGTAGGCCCAGACCCCGGCCAGGCAGTCGGCCTGCAATTCCTGGCGAACCAGCAAGCCGTTGTCGCCTTCCATGCGCTGGCCGTTGCGACGCGCAGCATCGACCTTGGCCGACACGCCAAGCAGGGTTTGCACATGGTGGCCGATCTCGTGGGCGATCACGTAGGCCTGGGCGAAATCGCCAGCGGCGGCGAAGCGGGTTTCCATTTCACGGAAGAACGACATGTCCAGGTACACCCGTTGATCCGCCGGGCAGTAGAACGGGCCCACTGCCGCCGAGGCGAAGCCGCAGGCGGAATTCACCTGGCCACTGAACAGCACCAGCTTGGGATCGCGATACTGCTTGCCGGCCTGGGAGAACAGGGCTTTCCAGGTGTCCTCGGTGTCGCCCAGGATCGACGCGACGAACTGCGCCTGCTCGTCATTGGCCGCCGGCGCCTTGTTCTCTGTGCCACTGGGAAACTGCTGTTGCTGCTGCGACATCTGCCCGGTGAGCTGGCCGAGGATCTGCAGCGGGTCCTGGCCGGTGAGCCAGCCGATCCCGACGATCAGCAGAATCGCCCCAAGCCCCAGGCCTTTGCCGCCGCCGAAACGCATGCCGCCACCGCCGCCGCCACCTTCACCGCGGGCATCGACCACGTTGTCGCTACGCCGGCCTTTTCGCCATTCCATGAGGGCTCTCCAGAGCGTGAAACAGGAAGTAAAAGATTAGTTCACCCTTGGCAAAGGTACTAATTCATAACCATTTGGTTATGTATGGGGAGTGTGAATTCAATATTCATCTCGTGCGACCTATCCGAAATTGCAAGTCCGCCTGCTCAGCCCAGGCGCTCTGATAATTCCAAGAGAGGAAACCGGCATGCCCGCCCAGGACACCAGCCGCTTCGTGATCCGTGATCGCAATTGGCACCCCAAGGCCCTGACGCCTGACTACAAGACTTCCATCGCCCGTTCGCCGCGCCAGGCGCTGGTGAGCATTCCCCAGTCGATCAGTGAAACCACCGGCCCGGATTTTTCCCACCTGGGCTTCGAGGTCCATGACCATGACCTGCTGCTGAACTTCAACAACGGTGGCCTGCCCATCGGTGAGCGCATCATTGTCGCCGGCCGGGTCGTCGACCAGTACGGCAAGCCGGTGGCCAACACCTTGGTGGAAATGTGGCAAGCCAATGCCGGTGGCCGCTACCGGCACAAGAACGACCGCTACCTGGCACCGCTGGACCCGAACTTCGGCGGGGTTGGCCGTTGCCTGACCGACCGCGACGGCTACTACAGCTTCCGCACCATCAAGCCCGGCCCTTACCCATGGCGCAACGGTCCGAACGACTGGCGCCCGGCGCATATCCACTTCGCCATCAGCGGCCCTTCGATCGCCACCAAGCTGATCACCCAGCTGTACTTCGAGGGCGACCCGTTGATCCCGATGTGCCCGATCGTCAAGTCGATTGCCAACCCCGAAGCGGTGCAGCAACTGATCGCCAAGCTCGACATGAGCAACGCCAACCCGATGGACTGTCTGGCGTATCGCTTCGACATCGTGCTGCGTGGCCAGCGCAAGACCCACTTCGAGAACTGCTGAGGACTCCGCCATGCCAATCGAACTGCTGCCGGAAACGCCTTCGCAGACCGCCGGCCCCTACGTGCACATCGGCCTGGCCCTGGAAGCGGCCGGCAACCCGACCCGCGACCAGGAAATCTGGAACCGCCTGGCCAAGCCGGACGCCCCGGGCGAGCACATTCTGCTGATCGGCCAGGTGTATGACGGCAATGGCCACCTGGTGCGTGACTCGTTCCTGGAAATCTGGCAGGCCGATGCCGATGGCCAGTACCAGGATGCCTACAACCTGGAAAACGCCTTCAACAGCTTCGGTCGCACGGCCACCACATTCGATGCCGGCGAGTGGACCGTGCAAACGGTCAAGCCGGGTGTGGTCAACAATGCCGCCGGTGTGCCGATGGCCCCGCACATCAACATCAGCCTGTTCGCCCGGGGCATCAACATTCACCTGCATACGCGGTTGTATTTCGATGACGAGGCCGAAGCCAACGCCAAGTGCCCGGTGCTCAACCTGATCGAGCAGCCACAGCGGCGCGAGACGTTGATTGCCAAGCGTTGCGAGGTGGAGGGGAAGACGGCGTATCGCTTCGATATCCGGATTCAGGGGGAAGGGGAGACGGTGTTCTTCGACTTCTGATGTTGTTGGGGCCGCGTTGCGGCCCTTTCGCGACACAAGGCCGTTCCTACAGGTGATCGCGGTTGCCTGTAGGAGCGGCCTTGTGTCGCGAAAGGGCTGCAAAGCAGCCCCAGGCCCTCAGCCTTTCACAGGCTTCAGGTCAAACGCATCAGCCTGGTACTGGAACAACAGGCAGTCGGCTGCAGCAGTGCAGCCGCTCTCATGGACCAGATCGGCTGGCAGTTTGTAATAGGACCCGGCCGGATACTCGATGCGCTTGCCATCGATCACCGCATAGAAGGTCCCGCCCAAAACCACGGTCGGCAACGTCTGGCTGTGCTGGTGCAGGCCATTGTCTGTGCCCTTCCTGAATTTCACATAGGCCGAATAAGGCCCCTTGCCGAAGATATCGCCCTCGACGTTGGCATAACTCACGGCGCCCTTGGTATTGGGTACGTCCTGCCAATTCAATGCCGTACTGTCGGTCACCGAAATGCTTTTTTCCGCCGCGTTGACGGCGACAGCCAGGGTACCGAGCGTCAAGACCGCGATGATTGCTTGCACTGCTTTCATGGTGAAGTTCCTTCGTCAAGTGGATGTGCAACGAAGGGTAATCAAACGAAAGGCGCACAAATACGCAGCAGGTTAGTCATGACTTGTGCGCTTAGAGCACAAATCAGGATTACCATCTCGCCTGTGAGTAGTAAGCCTGAACGTAATCCAGCAGCGCCCGTACCTTGGGCGCCAGGTAGCGGCTCTGTGGATAAACTGCATACAGGCTGCGCGCGGGAAGCTTCCAGTTCTCCAGCACCGGCACCAAGCGCCCGTCCAGCAGTGCATCATGAACGATGAATCGGTCGAAACTGGCGATTCCCAGCCCGCCAATGGCGGCGGCTCGCAGGGCCATCGGCGAGTTCGCGCTCAGGCGCCGGGGCATGAGGATGTCGCACTGTTCGCCACAAGCCCCTGTCAGTTGCAGACGCTGCGGGTGCAACAGCTGGCTGTAGCCGAGCAGGGGATGGCTGGCCAATGCCTCGGGTGTGGTGGGTAACCCGTGGCGCTCCAGGTAGCGCGGAGCGGCCACCAGCATCACTTCACTGCTCGCCAGTCGGCGCGCGACCAGGCTGGAGTCCGGCAGGTGGTCGATAACCCGCAGGCACACATCGATCTGTTCCTCCAGCAGGTCGACGAAGCGATCGCTGCATTGCAGCTCGATCTGCAGCAGCGGGTGACGCTCGACGAAGTCCGGCAACCAGCGCGCCAGTTCCAGTTCGCCGAACGCCGTGGCCACCCCCAGGCGCAGGGTGCCGCTGGGCTGTTGCTGGTGCTCGGAGAGTTCCAGGGTCATCGCCTGCATCTGTTCGAGGATCTGCACGCAGTGGCGATAGAACAGCGCACCGGCTTCGGTCAGGTGCAGGCGGCGGGTGGTGCGGGTAAGCAATTGCGTGCCCAGGTGCTGTTCCAGCTGCTTCACCTGGCGTGACAGAACGGTATGCGACACGCCGGCCTGGCTGGCGGCGGCGCTGAAGCTGCCGAGGTCGACGACCCGGCGGAAGGTTTGCATGGCGCTGAACTGGTCCATCAACTCTCCTGGCTGCGTGCCGTGGGCCCGGGGGAGGGGCCCACGGCATCGCGGATCAGCGCCGGACCAGCAGCACCCCGCTTTCCATGTGATGGGTGTACGGGAACTGGTCGAACAGCGCGCAGCGTTCGATACGGTGGGTATCTTGCAGCTGGGCGATGTTCTGCGCCAGGGTCTCGGGGTTGCACGAGATGTACAGGATGCGCTCGAAGCGGCGAGTCAGTTCGCAGGTGTCCGGGTCCATGCCGGCACGCGGCGGGTCGACGAACACGGTGCCGAAGTCGTAGCTTTTCAGGTCGATGCCTTCCAGACGCCGGAACGGACGAACCTCGTTCAGCGCCTGGGTCAGCTCTTCCGCCGACAGGCGCACCAGGCGCACGTTATCCACAGCGTTCTCGTCGAGGTTGCTCAGGGCGGCGTTGACCGAGGTCTTGCTGATCTCGGTGGCCAGCACCTGGCGCACGCGGGTGGCCAGCGGCAGGGTGAAGTTGCCGTTGCCGCAGTACAGCTCCAGCAGGTCGTCGTCGCGCTCGCCGATGGCCTCGAATGCCCAGCTCAGCATCTTCTGGTTCACCGCGCCGTTGGGCTGGGTGAATGCGCCTTCCGGCTGGCGATAGCTGAACACCCGGCCGGCCACGTCGAGTTTTTCCACGGCGTAGTCGCGACCGATGACCAGGCGCTTGCCCTTGGAGCGTCCGATGAGGCTGACACCCAACTCTTCGGCCAGCTGCCGCGCTGCCACTTCCCAGGCGTCATCCAGCGGGCGGTGGTAGCACATCGTGACCATCGCATCGCCAGCCAGGGTGGTGAGGAACTCGACCTGGAACAGGCGATTGCTCAGTTCTTCACTGGCCTGCCAGGCCGCCTTCAGGCGCGGCATCAGCACGTTGATGCGCTCGCTGGCGATGGGGAAGTCATCGATCAGGATCGCCTTGTGCTTCTCGCCCGGGGCGAACATCGCGTAGTGGCGCTGGCCGTCCTCGCGCCACAGGCGAAACTCCGCGCGCAGGCGATAGTGCTCGCGCGGCGAGTCGAAGACCGCCGGCTCCGGCGCGCCGAAGGGGGCCAGCAGTTCGCGCAGGCGGGCGACCTTGGCCTGGAGTTGCGCGTCGTAGGCGCTTGGGTCGAAGACAGCACTCATGCGTTGAACCAGCCCAGCTTGATCACGAACAGGATGGAAAGGATCACCAGTGCCGGGTTCAGGTCGCGGTGGTGGCCCGAGATCAGCTTGACGGCGGTCCAGGAAATGAAGCCGAAGGCGATGCCGTTGGCGATCGAATAGGTCAGCGGCATGGCCAGCGCAGTCACCACCACTGGCGCGGCTTCGGTGACGTCGTCCCAGTTTATTTCGGCCAGGCCCGAGGCCATCAGCACCGCGACGAACAGCAGCGCGGGAGCGGTGGCGAAGGCCGGCACGCTACCGGCCAGCGGGGCGAAGAACAGCGCCAGCAGGAACAACACGGCGACCACGATGGCGGTCAGTCCAGTGCGGCCACCGGCGCTCACGCCAGCTGCCGATTCGATGTAGCTGGTGGTGGTCGAGGTACCCAGCAGGGAACCTGCCATGGCCGCGGTGCTGTCGGCGATCAGGGCGCGGCCCATCTTCGGCATGTGCCCGTCCTTGCCCATCAGGCCGGCGCGCTTGGCCACGCCGATCAGGGTGCCGGAGTTGTCGAACAGGTCGACGAACAGGAAGGCGAAGATCACGCTGACCAGGCCCACGTCGAGGGCGCCGGCGACGTCCAGCTGGAGGAAAGTCGGGGCCAGCGATGGCGGCATGGAGACGATGCCACCGAACGGTGTCACGCCCATGACGATCGAGGCGACGGTGACAGCGAGGATGCCGATCAGCACCGCGCCACGCACCTTCAGCGACTCGAGGCCGACGATCAGGAAGAAGCCCAGGGTGGCCAGGATCGGCGCCGGCTGCTTGAGGTCGCCCAAGCCCACCAGGGTGGCCGGGTTATCGACGACGATACCAGCGTTATGCAAGGCGATCAGCGCCAGGAACAAGCCGATACCGGCAGCGATGGCTGAACGCAAGGGCAGCGGGATGCTGTTCACGATCCATTCGCGGATGCGGAAGATCGACAGCAGGAAGAACATCACCGCCGACAGGAACACCGCGCCCAGGGCCACCTGCCAGGTATGGCCCATGTGCAGGACCACCGTGTAGGTGAAGAAGGCGTTCAGGCCCATGCCCGGCGCCAGGGCGATCGGGTAGTTGGCGATCAGGCCCATGGTCGTCGAACCGATGGCTGCCGCCAGGCAGGTGGCGACGAAGATTGCACCCTTGTCCATGCCGGTCTCGCCGAGGATGCTCGGGTTGACGAACAGGATGTAGGCCATGGCCAGAAAGGTGGTGACGCCCGCGAGAATCTCGGTGCGCACGTTGGTGTTGTGTGCTCTTAGTTGAAACAGCCTTTCCAGCATGCCCGCTCCCCAAGGCGCCCCCGGCGCCGTGAATGTATCGACCCCATCAGCAAAGCACAGACCGTACCGGTTGCCGTGGTTTTGTGTGGGGAGGAAAAAAGCCGCGCATCATACCAGCATGGATGGCAGGGGCCTATGGCCGTTGGGGAATGGGATGATTGGTGTCAGTACCGGCCCTATCGCCAGCAAGCCGGCTCCCACAGGTAAGGCTTGCGGAGTCCTTGTAAGAGCCGGCTTGCCGGCGATTGGGCCCTCGCAGTCACCCCGTCAACTGCTGTGCAACCGATCCCGCCTGGCCAGGCTCGGGAACAACTTTATCCACACCCCCGTCACCACCAAGGTACCCACGCCCCCCAGCACTACCGCCGGCACCGTCCCAAACCAGTGCGCCGTGACCCCGGACTCGAACTCGCCGAGCTGATTCGAGGCACCGATGAACAGGCCATTGACCGCGCTGACCCGGCCGCGCATCTCATCCGGCGTCTCCAGCTGCACGAACGCACCGCGGATCACCATGCTGATCATGTCCGCAGCGCCCAGCACCACCAGTACCGCCAGCGAGAACCAGAACGACGTCGACAGGCCAAACGCGATGGTTGCCACGCCGAACACCCCCACGGCAGTGAACATGGTCCGACCGACCTTGCGTTCGACCGGGAACCGCGCCAGCCACAACGACATCAGCAATGCGCCCACCGCCGGTGCCGAGCGCAGCAGGCCCAGGCCCGCCGGCATCTCGAACGAACGGGCTGCGCCCAGCAGGAAGGCCAGGGCGAAGATCAGCTCGCGGCTGACGTTGTCGGTGGCGCTGCCCAGTGCCAATGCCAGGGCGATCAGCCCCTGCAAGGTCTGGCACAGGGCTGCGACCTTGCGCCGGTCATAGCGGTCGGCAACATGCCCGGTGTGCAGCATGAACAGCACCCGAGGGGCGAATTCGACCAGCCCCACCAAGCCCAGGTCGAGCACATTGCCGGTCAGTTGGTAGAGGTGCCAGCCGATCGCCACGGTGAGCATCTGAAAGCCGCTGGCAGTGAACACACGCGCCAGCCAGAAGGCCATGAAGGGACGATGATGGCGCAACAACTGCGGGGTGGATTCGGGCATCGGAAACCTGTGGGCTCGGCGCAGTAGAGGGGTCGGCAGCGTATCATCTGTTTGTAACAAAAGGTTACTGTTTGCCCGGATCTGCACGTTTTCACAGGTGACGAAAGGGGGTGGGGCAACCGGTCACGCGGCAATCAACCACACGGACCGTCGGTCCATTCGAGACTATGCTTGCAAGCATTCGTTGATCTGGATCAATCGTTCCAGAACTAACGATTGGCCTTCGGGCCGGAATCCCTGCGATTGCACAGAACAATTCCAACTCGCCGCACTCGATACCGTGGGGGCAGTAGGCGCAAGGGCCTGGCGCCCGAATGCCGGATTATCTGAAGAGGAAGCACTATGTTCGGTTTAGAGGCCCTAGATCTCGCCCGAATCCAGTTCGCATTTACCGTGTCCTTTCACATCCTGTTCCCGGCCATCACCATTGGCCTGGCGAGCTATCTGGCAGTCCTCGAAGGCCTTTGGCTGAGGAGCCGCGACCAGGTCTACCGTGACCTCTACCACTTCTGGTCGAAGATCTTCGCCGTCAACTTCGGCATGGGGGTGGTCTCCGGCCTGGTCATGGCCTACCAGTTCGGCACCAACTGGAGCCGTTTCTCCGACTTCGCCGGCGCCGTCACCGGGCCGTTGCTCACCTATGAAGTCCTCACCGCGTTCTTCCTCGAGGCCGGTTTCCTCGGTGTCATGCTGTTCGGCTGGAACCGTGTCGGCCGTGGCCTGCACTTCTTCGCCACGGTGATGGTGGCGCTGGGTACGCTGGTGTCGACCTTCTGGATCCTGGCTTCCAACAGCTGGATGCAGACCCCGCAGGGACACGAAATCATCGATGGTCGGGTGGTCCCGGTGGATTGGTTTGCAGTGATCTTCAACCCGTCGTTCCCCTACCGCCTGATGCACATGGCCACGGCCGCATTCGTCGCCACGGCGTTCTTCGTCGGCGCTTCGGCGGCCTGGCACCTGCTGCGCGGGCGTGACAACCCTGCGCTACGCAAGATGCTGTCGATGGCCATGTGGATGGCCCTCATCGTTGCCCCGATTCAGGCAGTGATCGGCGACTTCCACGGCCTCAACACCCTCAAGCACCAACCGGTGAAGATCGCCGCGATCGAAGGCCACTGGGAGAATGTGCCCGGCGAGCCAACCCCGCTGATCCTGTTCGGCATCCCGGACATGAAGGCCGAAACCACGCACTTCAAGCTCGAGATTCCAGCGCTCGGCAGCCTGATCCTCACCCACAGCCTGGACAAGCAGGTCCCGGCGATGAAGGAGTTCCCGCCAGAGGACCGGCCCAACTCGACCATCGTGTTCTGGTCGTTCCGGGTCATGGTCGGGCTTGGCATGCTGATGATCTTCGTCGGCCTGTGGAGCCTGTGGCTGCGCAAGCGCGGCACCTTGTACAGCTCGCGTCCGTTCCTGTACCTGACGCTGTGGATGGGGCCATCGGGCCTGATCGCAATCCTCGCGGGCTGGTTCACCACTGAAATCGGCCGCCAGCCCTGGGTGGTGTACGGTCTGATGCGTACCTCGGAAGGGGTCTCCAACCATAGCTACACCCAGCTCGGCTTCACCCTGGTGGCGTTCGTGGTGGTGTACTTCGCCCTGTTCGGGACCGGCCTCGGCTACATGATGCGCCTGGTGCGCAAAGGGCCGAAGACCGGTGAGGGGGATGAGCACACGCCGGGTGGTCCCGGCCAGAAACGCACGCCGGCACGGCCGCTGTCTGCCGCCGATGATGGCCACGAGTCCAAGGCCGCCAGCCTGAGCAAGGAGAACTGAGTCATGGGTATCGACCTTCCGCTGATCTGGGCCGTGATCATCATCTTCGGCGTCATGATGTACGTGGTGATGGATGGTTTCGACCTGGGGATCGGCATGCTCTTCCCCTTCGTCAAGGGCGAGCAGGACCGCGATGTGATGATGAACACCGTCGCCCCGGTGTGGGACGGCAACGAAACCTGGCTGATCCTCGGGGGTGCCGGCCTGTTCGGCGCCTTCCCGATGGCCTACTCAGTGGTGCTCGAAGCGCTGTACCTGCCACTGATCCTCATGCTGATCGGCCTGATCTTCCGTGGCGTGGCGTTCGAGTTCCGCTTCAAGGCCAGGTCCCACAAGCGGCATATCTGGGACAAGGCGTTCATCTGGGGCTCGCTGATCGCGACCTTCTTCCAGGGCGTTGCCCTGGGCGCCTTCATCGAAGGCTTCAAGGTAGTGGACCGCCATTTCGCCGGTGGCACGCTCGACTGGCTGACCCCGTTCAGCCTGTTCAGCGGGCTGGGGCTGATCGTGGCCTACACCCTGCTGGGCTGCACCTGGTTGATCATGAAGACCGAGGGGCCGCTGCAGCAGCAGATGCATGACCTGGCCAAGCCGCTGGCGCTGGTGCTGCTGGTGGTGATCGGCATCGTCAGCCTGTGGACGCCGATCGCCTACCCACAGATCGCCGACCGCTGGTTCAGCATGCCCAACCTGATCTGGTTCATGCCGGTGCCGCTGTTGGTGATGGTGACGTTCTACGGCCTGCTCAAGGCGGTGGCGCGCAATGCCCATTACACGCCGTTCCTGCTGACGCTGGTGCTGATCTTCCTGGGCTACAGCGGCCTGGGCATCAGCCTGTGGCCGAACATCATCCCGCCGTCGATCTCGATCTGGGATGCTGCCGCACCCCCGCAGAGCCAGGGCTTCATGCTGGTGGGCACATTGTTCATCCTGCCGTTCATCCTCGGGTATACCTTCTGGAGCTACTACGTGTTCCGCGGCAAGGTCACCCACGAAGACGGCTATCACTAGGAGGGCGCATGATGACTGGCAAACATGGCCTGGAAGAGAAGAAGCCGTTGTGGCAGCGGCTGGGGTGGCTGTTGCTGATCTGGGCGATGAGCGTGGCCGCGCTGGGAGTGGCGGCGTATGTGATGCGGTTGTTCATGGGGGCCGCTGGCCTGACCACCCATTGACGTTATCCGGCCCGGGCCTCATCGCCGGCAAGCCGGCTCCCACAGGAACTTGTGGGAGCCGGCTTGCCGGCGACAGGGCCCTCGAATCCTACTTGCGAGCCTTGAGGATCACGAACTTCGGCGTCGCCGCCACCTGCTCCACGCCACGGAACAGTCGCGCCAGTTTGCTGTGGTAGCCCAGGTGGCGGTTACCGACGATATACAGCGCGCCCCCCACCACCAGCGCTTCGCGAGCCTGCTGGAACATGCGCCAGGCGAGGAAGTCGCCGACCACCTGCTGCTGGTGGAACGGCGGGTTGCACAGCACCACGTCCAGCGACTGCTTTTCCACGCCCGCCAGTCCATCGCCTGCCAGCACCGTCACCTCCCGGTCACCCAGTGCGGCCTGCCAGTTTTCTTGCGCCGATTGCACCGCCATGTACGACTCGTCCACCAGGGTGTAATGAGCCTGGGGGTTGGCCAGTGCACTGGCGATGGCCAGCACGCCGTTGCCGCAGCCCAGGTCCGCGACGCGGGCGTTGCCCAGGTCGCGCGGCAGGTGGGGGAGGAAGGCGCGGGTGCCGATGTCCAGGCCATCGCGGCAGAACACGTTGGCGTGGTTGAGCAGTTCCAGCGCCGGCGAATCGAGCCGGTAGCGGCTCGGGTAGGGCGAAACGGCTGCCGGGCGCTCGGCCAGCGTGGCGGTCAGCAGGCGCGCCTTCTTCTGAGCCAGCGAAGCCTGCACCGGGCCGATGTACTTCTCCAGCAGGTCGCCCGCCGCCCGGGGCAAGTGCTTGATCATGGCGCCGGCGATCACCTCTGCACCCGGGGCCAAGTGGCGTTGCAGGCGGATCAATTGTTCTTCGAGCAGGGCGAGGGTCTTGGGTACGCGCACCAGTACCCGGTCGAAGGGGCCTTGCCAGTGCTCGCTGGCCGGTACGAACGGCACACTGTCGAACGCCTTGCCGTTGCGCGCCAGGTTCTTCTCCAGGGCCATGCGCGCCAGGTGCGAGTCGCCGCTGCTGACCACCGTAATGTGGCCCTCCAGGCTGGCGGCCAGGGCACCGAAGCTGTCGTTGAGCACCAGCACCCTGCAAGCCGCGCTCGGCGCTTGCCCATGCAGTTGCTCGAGCAGGTACTCGTCGGCGGCATCGAAAGCCTGCAGGGGGTCGTTGGCATGGTCCGGCTGTCGGATCAGGTCGAGTTCGGCATAGGGGCTGGTCAACAGGGGCATGGCGTCTGGCTCGGGTACGGGTCTCCCGCAGGCGGATCGCCACGGGTTCGGGTACGCGATTCTACAGCGCTTTGCGCACGGTCGCAGGAATGGCTGTCAGATCAGGCCACGCATGGCGGCGATGGCGATGGCGCCGGCCTTGTTGGAGGCATTGGTCTTGGTGATGAGGCTACGGATATGGAAGTTCACCGTGCTTTGCGACAAGGACAGGATGCAGGCGACATCGGCAGCGGTCTTGCCTGCTGCAGACCATTTCAGCACTTCCAGTTCGCGTTCGGTCATCTTCGGGATGGGTGGGCAAAGTCTGCTCAGGTGATGTTCGCCGATGATGGCGTGCAAGGTATGGCACAACCACTGCACCTTGCCGGCCTTGTTGTAGAGCTCGGCCGAGCTGACCTCACCCAGCGGCCTGGCCACGCTGATCTGGCTTTCATTGTGCTGAAGGTCGTGCAGCGATTGTGTCCAGCCGTGTCGCAGACCGTGCTCGCAGGCTTGTTCACGAAAATGCGGGACTTCGCGGAACAGTTCGTCGGTCCACAGCACTGGCATGGTCGAGGTATGGCTATGGTTCGCCGCCGCATCCTGTTTGTGGAAATCATCGCGCTGATAGCGCTCGATCCACGCCTGTGGATAGTTGCTGTAGAGAAACACCTTGGGCGGTTGGGCGGCCAGTTGCAGGCGTAGTTTCAGGCCCAGAAACGTCATGTCGAGGTCTTGTGCCAGCTGTACTGCCAGGTCGAATACCCGGTCCGGGGCACTTTCTCCAGTCAATTGCTCAAGGTGCTCGTGAGTCCAGAGCGGCATCCGTTACTCCCTTGGTCCAGCAGGATCCATTACATTCACACACGGAGGGATTGTAGGAAATGTCCGAGCGTTGTGTTGGGTTTTTTTGTTATAGCGCGCACGTTTCATGTGAAAACGGTACGATCGGTTTTCTCTGACCTTACACGCCAGCGGTTTTTATCCTGGCCGCTTTGCGCGACACTTGGCGCATGCATTTATTGGAGCACCACATGACCGCCAGCGCCGACAAGTACACCCGCCAGACCCTGCTCGACGTCCAGCCGCTGACGCCCAACCTGTTCAGCTTGCGGGTCACGCGCGACCCGGGCTTTCGTTTCCGCTCCGGCCAGTTCGCTCGGCTCGGCGTGACCAAGGCCGACGGCAGTGTGGTATGGCGGGCCTACTCGATGGTCAGCGCACCGCACGACGACTATCTCGATTTCTTTTCGATCGTCGTGCCGGGCGGCGAATTCACCAGCGAGCTGAGCCGCCTGGGCAAGGGCGACACGCTGCTCATCGACCGTCAGGCATTCGGCTTCCTGACCCTCGATCGCTTCGTCGGGGGGCGCGACCTGTGGCTGTTGGCGACTGGCACCGGCATCGCGCCGTTCATGTCGATCCTGCAGGACTTCGAGGCCTGGGAACGCTTCGACAACATCAAGCTGGTGTATTCGGTACGTGAGGCGCAGGAGCTGGCGTACGTGGACGAAATCGCCGGGCTGGAACAGCGCGACTACCTCGCCGAGTTCGCGGGCAAGTTGCAGTTCATCCCGGTGGTGACGCGTGAGTCTCACCCAGGCGCCTTGAACGCTCGGATCACCACCCTGATCGAGAATGGCGAACTGGAGAAAGCGGCGGGGCTGGAGCTGTCGCCCGAGCATTCGCGGATCATGCTCTGCGGTAACCCGGAGATGATCGACGAGACGCGCAAGGTGCTCAAGGCGCGCGACCTGCAACTGAGCCTGAGCAAGCGCCCAGGGCAGGTGGCGGTAGAAAACTACTGGTGATCGTGGGGGCGCAAGGCGCCCCCTGTCAGGTCAGGGCAGACGGTTCTGGTTCTGCGCCTTGAGCAGGTCGCGAATCTCGCTCAGCAGCGTTTCCTGCGGGGTCGGCGCTGGCGGTACGCTCGGCGCCACGGCTTCCTCGCGCTTGAGCTTGTTGATCGCCTTCACCCCCATGAAGATGGCGAACGCCACGATCACGAAATCGATGATGGTCTGGATGAACTTGCCATAGGCCAGCACTACTGCGGGTACATCGCCTTCGGCGGCTTTCAGGGTAATGGCCAGGTCGCTGAAGTCCACGCCACCGATCAACAGCCCCAGCGGCGGCATGATCACGTCACCGACGAAGGAGGAGACGATCTTGCCGAAGGCCGCGCCGATGATGATACCGACCGCCATGTCGACGACGTTTCCCTTGACCGCGAAGGCCTTGAACTCACTGATCATGCCCATTTTCGATTCCTTTTGTTGCAACTGGTGAGGTTTACGCAGTGTAAGCCACTAAAACGCTTCATGCGTGCTGTTCAGGGGTAGTGACTGCGCTTAGAACGAATAGTTTTGTCGCACCCCGACGCGTTCGAGACACGTCTGCGTCGGCTATCATGGCGGTTTTTTCCAGGAGAACGTGCTCATGGCCAAGGCCAAGCGCTTGTACGGCTGCACCGAGTGCGGCGCGACCTTCCCCAAATGGGCCGGCCAGTGCGGCGAATGCGGGGCCTGGAACACCCTGGTCGAAACCATGATCGAAAGCGCCGGCGCCGCAGCCCCCAGCGGGCGCACCGGGTGGAGCGGGCAGCAGGCCCAGATCAAGACCCTGGCCGAAGTCAGCGTCGAGGAAATCCCCCGCTTCACCACCAGCAGCACCGAACTGGACCGCGTGCTGGGCGGTGGGCTGGTCGATGGTTCGGTGGTGCTGATCGGTGGCGATCCCGGCATCGGCAAGTCGACCATCCTGCTGCAGACCCTGTGCAACATCGCCGTGGGTATGCCGGCGTTGTATGTCACCGGCGAGGAATCCCAGCAGCAGGTGGCCATGCGCTCGCGGCGCCTGGGCCTGCCGCAGGACCAGCTCAAGGTGATGACCGAAACCTGTATCGAGACCATCATCGCCACGGCGCGGCAGGAGAAGCCGCGGGTCATGGTCATCGACTCGATCCAGACCATCTTCACCGAGCAACTGCAGTCGGCGCCCGGTGGCGTGGCCCAGGTGCGCGAGAGTACGGCGTTGCTGGTGCGCTATGCCAAGCAGAGCGGCACGGCGATCTTCCTGGTCGGCCACGTCACCAAGGAAGGCTCGCTTGCCGGCCCGCGGGTGCTGGAGCACATGGTCGACACCGTGTTGTATTTCGAGGGCGAGTCCGATGGCCGCCTGCGCCTGTTGCGGGCGGTAAAGAACCGCTTCGGTGCGGTCAACGAGCTGGGCGTGTTCGGCATGACCGACCGCGGCCTGAAGGAGGTGTCCAATCCTTCTGCGATCTTCCTCAACCGTGCCCAGGAAGAAGTGCCCGGCAGCGTGGTCATGGCCACCTGGGAAGGCACCCGGCCGATGCTGGTGGAAGTGCAGGCGCTGGTCGACGACAGCCATCTGGCCAACCCGCGGCGGGTGACCTTGGGGCTGGACCAGAACCGCCTGGCCATGCTGCTGGCCGTGCTGCATCGGCATGGCGGCATCCCCACCCACGACCAGGACGTGTTCCTCAACGTGGTGGGCGGGGTGAAGGTACTGGAGACTGCATCCGACTTGGCATTGCTGGCAGCGGTGATGTCCAGCTTGCGCAACCGGCCGCTGGCCCACGGCTTGCTGGTGTTCGGCGAGATTGGTCTGTCTGGCGAGGTGCGGCCGGTGCCGAGCGGGCAGGAGCGCTTGAAGGAAGCGGCCAAGCATGGCTTCAAGCGGGCCATCGTACCCAAGGGCAATGCGCCGAAGGAGTCGCCGGCGGGGTTGCAGGTGATTGCCGTGACCCGCTTGGAGCAGGCGTTGGATGCCTTGTTCGAGTAATGCTTTGTCTGTAGTGGCCTCATCGCCGGCTTGCCGGCGATGAGGCCACCACAGACAAACAAAAAGGGGAGCCAACGATGCGCATCGGCTCCTCCCGCGTAACCGCTCAGTCAGCGGTCAATGCTCGGCGACCGCGCTGCGCCTGGGCGTCGCATTGCCATGCTCGTCCATCTCCATCACCGGTACCTCGTTGCCATCGGCATCGAACAGCTTGCCATCCTTGAAGTAATCGCCATCCCTCAGTGCCGAGATGTCCGAGTACTGGATGGTGCGTTCGTAGGCTGCCGCGAACACCGATTGCTGGTCCGAGTTGCCAGCGGTGAAGTGGTTGAAGATCAGGTTCAGCAGGATGGCCATGATCGCCGCCGAGCTGATGCCGGAGTGGAAGATGGTCTCGAACCAGTTCGGGAAGTTGTGATAGAAGGTCGGCGCGGCAATCGGGATCATGCCGAAGCCCAGCGAGGCGGCGACGATGATCAGGTTGACGTTGTTCTTGTAGTTGACCTTCGACAGGGTGCGGATGCCACTGGCAGCCACGGTGCCGAACAGCACGATGCCTGCGCCGCCCAGTACCGGGGTCGGTACTGCAGCAATCACCCGGCCCATCACCGGCAGCAGGCCGAGTACCACCAGGATCACGCCACCGGTGGCCACCACATAGCGGCTCTTGACCCCGGTCACGGCCACCAGGCCGACGTTCTGGGCAAAGGCACTCTGGGTGAAGGAGCCGAAGATCGGCGCCAGGATGCTCGATGCCATGTCGGCGCGCAGGCCGTTGCCCAGGCGCTTGGAGTCGACCTTGGTGTCGATGATCTCACCCACGGCGAGGATGTCCGCCGAGGTTTCCACCAACGTCACCATGATCACGATGCACATCGACAGGATCGCCGCGATGTGAAAAGTCGGCATGCCGAAGTGGAACGGGGTGGGGAAGGCGAACATCGGGCCTTCGGCGACCTTGCTGAAGTCGGTCATGCCCAGCGCCCAGGCGATCAGCGTGCCGAGGACCATGGCCAGCAGGATCGACAGCCGCGAGATGCTTGCGCTGCCCAGCTTGCTCAGCAGCAGGACGATGGCGAAGGTCAGTCCCGCCAGGCCGATGTTGGCCACGCTGCCGAACTCCGGCGAAGCGCTGTTGCCGCCCATTACCCAGCGCGCAGCCACAGGCATCAGGGTCAGGCCGATGGTGGTGATGACGATGCCGGTGACCAGCGGCGGGAAGAACTTGGTGATGCGCGAGAACACCGGGGTGATCAGGAAACCGATCAGCGAGGCTGCCATGACCGCACCCAGCACGCCAGGGAGGCCACCACCGCCCTCACTGCTGAGAATCGCACCCATGGTCGCGACGCCTGCGAACGACACACCTTGTACCAACGGCAACTGGCAACCGAAGAACGGCAGGCCCAGCGTCTGCAACAGCGTGGCCAAGCCACCGGCGAACAGCGAGGCGGCGATCAGCATGCCGATCTCGGCACCGTTCAGGCCTGCGGCCTGCCCGAGAATCAGCGGTACCGCGACGATCCCTCCGTACATGGTCAGGACGTGCTGCAGACCATAAGCCAGGTTGGCACCAAGGCCGAGGTTTTCGTCCTCGGGGCGCTTGGCGGGAGACGTGCTAGGGGACGTAGTCATTGAGCAGGCTCTCTGTTTATTGTTGTGCCGCTACTGTAGACACTTCCTACAAATGATTGCCACAACAATTGTATACAATATTTTGATCGGAGCGCGAACAGTCCGGCTTGCAATGTGTGCAATGCCTTAATGCAGATCGCGTACCAACTCGTCAGAGGCTGTGCTAGAGGGCTGTGTACAACGTGCTGCTACCCAGGTTCAAAGCTGTCTGGGTAGACAGGAAACGCACGTTGGGAAAAATATTAGCGAGCTAAGAGATTCCATTATTCGATGAGTTCGCGCAGTTCGCGCATCATTTCGGTGCTGTCAGCCACGTTCAATTCCACAAGACGGTGCAAATGGCTCATCGAATCGAGGTCGATGTACAGGCATACGAAGCCGAGTCGAGTGGGTTCTTCATGGCGCAGTTCCACCTGCATCCGCACGCGCACTTCGCGGTCGAGGTGGATGATTGCATCGAAATCCTGGGTCAGGTCGGCATCCCAGGGCCGGGGGCACTCGATCAACAGGCCCTTGAGCGACAGATCAAGCAGTTTTACCGGCCATCGGCGAGTGCCCTGGCGCAGTTCGGTGGGGGCGTCGAAGTCTATGCGCTGAAAACGTCGGCGTTCTTCGTGATCGCTCATGGGCGGGTCCTCGGGTGACATCCTGACTATAGTTAGTTGAGTATGTACATCAGGTACCGCAATCTGGCCGCAGAGGCTCTAGACCAAAGCAAGTGTGGCAATGCGCGATGACACGCCCTAGACTCGATGGGCGGTCTTTTCCAATCCACCAGCTGGAACTAAACCATGAACAACAATACTAGCCTGCTACGCCACATTCCGTGGCTGGCGCTGGCAGTCATAGGGGCCTGCGCGCTGGGTGTGGTTGCCCTGCGTCGCGGCGAGGCGATCAATGCCTTGTGGATCGTGGTCGCTTCGGTGGCCATCTACCTAGTCGCCTACCGCTACTACAGCCTGTTCATCGCCACCAAGGTGATGCAACTGGACCCTCGCCGAGCCACCCCCGCGGTGCTCAACAACGACGGCCTGGACTACGTCCCGACCAACAAGCACATTCTGTTCGGTCACCACTTCGCCGCCATCGCCGGCGCCGGCCCGCTGGTCGGCCCGGTACTCGCCGCGCAGATGGGCTACCTGCCCGGCACGCTGTGGCTGATCGCCGGCGTGGTGCTGGCCGGTGCCGTGCAGGACTTCATGGTCCTGTTCCTCTCCACCCGCCGCAACGGTCGCTCGCTGGGCGACATGGTGCGCGAGGAGATGGGCCGCATCCCGGGCACCATCGCCCTGTTCGGTTGCTTCCTGATCATGATCATCATCCTCGCGGTGCTGGCGCTGATCGTGGTCAAGGCCCTGGCCGAGAGCCCATGGGGCATGTTCACGGTGATGGCGACCATCCCGATCGCGATGTTCATGGGCATCTACATGCGCTACATCCGCCCGGGCCGCATCGGCGAGATCTCGGTGGTCGGCGTGGTGCTGCTGCTGGCGTCGATCTGGCTGGGGGGCCAGATCGCCGCGGATCCGGTCTGGGGCCCGGCATTCACCTTCACCGGCGTGCAGATCACCTGGATGCTGGTCGGTTATGGCTTCGTCGCCGCCGTGCTGCCGGTCTGGCTGGTGCTGGCGCCGCGTGACTACCTGTCGACCTTCCTCAAGATCGGTACCATCATTGCCCTGGCCATCGGCATCCTGGTGACCATGCCCGAGCTGAAAATGCCGGCGCTGACCCAGTTCACCGACGGCACCGGCCCGGTGTGGAAGGGCACCCTGTTCCCGTTCCTGTTCATCACCATCGCCTGTGGTGCGGTGTCCGGCTTCCATGCGCTGATCTCCTCGGGGACCACGCCGAAGCTGCTGGACAACGAAACCAACGCCCGCTACATCGGCTACGGCGGCATGCTGATGGAGTCGTTCGTCGCCATCATGGCCATGGTCGCCGCGTCGGTGATCGAGCCGGGCGTGTACTTCGCCATGAACAGCCCGGCCGCCGTGGTGGGCGCCGACGTTGCTTCGGTGGCGCAAACCGTCAGCAGCTGGGGCTTCCTGATCACCCCCGAGCAGCTCGAAGCGGTAGCCCGCGACATCGGCGAGCACACCATCCTGGCCCGTGCCGGCGGCGCGCCGACCCTGGCGGTCGGTATCGCGCAGATCCTGCACCAGGTGCTGCCGGGTGAAAACACCATGGCCTTCTGGTACCACTTCGCGATCCTCTTCGAAGCGCTGTTCATCCTCACCGCCGTGGATGCCGGTACCCGTGCCGGCCGCTTCATGCTGCAGGACCTGCTGGGCAGCTTCGTGCCCGCCCTGAAGCGCACCGAGTCGTGGACTGCCAACCTGATCGGCACTGCCGGCTGCGTGGCCTTGTGGGGCTACCTGCTGTACCAGGGCGTGATCGACCCGCTGGGCGGCATCAACACCCTGTGGCCGCTGTTCGGCATCTCCAACCAGATGCTGGCCGGTATCGCCCTGATGCTCGGCACCGTGGTGCTGATCAAGATGAAGCGCCAGCGCTACGTCTGGGTCACCCTGCTGCCGGCCGTGTGGCTGCTGATCTGCACCACCACCGCAGGCCTGATCAAGCTGTTCGACCCGAACCCGGCGGTAGGCTTCCTGGCCCTGGCCAAGAAGTACAGCACCGCGCTGGACGCCGGCCAGGTGCTGGCCCCGGCCAAGGACATCGGCCAGATGCAGCATGTGATCTACAACGCCTACACCAACGCCGGCCTGACCATTCTGTTCCTGCTGGTGGTCTTCAGCGTGCTGTTCTTCGCCCTCAAGGTCGGCTACGCCGCCCTCGGCCGCAAGGAACGCACCGACAAGGAAACCCCGTTCCAGGCTCTGCCTGACGCTTGAGAGGACTGCAGCGATGTTCAACGACCTGGGTCGACTGGGTAAGTACCTGGGGCAGGCAGCCCGCCTGATGGTCGGCATGCCCGACTACGACAATTATGTCGAGCACATGCAGACCAAGCACCCGGACATGCCGGTGATGAGCTACGAGGCGTTTTTCCGCGAACGCCAGGAAGCCCGTTACGGTGGCAAGTCCGGGCCCAAGTGCTGTTGAACCGATAGTTTTGCCTGTCCTGGCCCCATCGCCGGCAAGCCGGCTCCCACAGACACCCCGCAAGCCTTGAGACTTGCGCGGTACCTGTGGGAGCCAGCTTGCCGGCGATGGGGCCACTGTTTTTTCAGCCCAGGAGCATTTCTGCGTGCACACACCTATTCCCGTAACCGTCCTGACCGGCTTTCTCGGTGCCGGCAAGACCACCTTGCTCAAATACATGCTCAAGGCCGAGCACGGCCTGAAGCTCGCCGTGATCGAGAACGAATTCAGCGAAGCCGGCATCGACAGCCAGCTGCTGGGCGACGAGCCGGTGCAGGTGATGACCCTGGCCAACGGCTGCGTATGCTGCAGCATCCATGGCGACCTGACCCGTGCGCTTTACCTGCTGCTCGAACGCCTGGATGCCGGCGAGATCGCCTTCGACCGCCTGGTGATCGAGTGCACCGGCCTCGCCGACCCGGCGCCGGTGGCACAAACCTTCTTCATCGACGAAGACCTGCGCGAGCGCTACCTGCTCGACGGCATCATCACCCTGGTCGATGCCGCGCATGCCGAGCAGCACCTGACCCAGGCCATCGCCCAGGCCCAGGTCGGCTTTGCCGATCGCCTGCTGCTGAGCAAGACCGACCTGGTCGAGCCCGAGGCGGTGTCGGCGCTGCAGGAGCGGCTGGCGCGGATCAATGGCCGAGCCGCCATCCGGGTGGTCGAGCACGGCCGGATCGACCTGTCCGAACTGCTCGATGTGCGGGGTTTCAACCTCAATCCGGAGCTGGGCGCCAACCTCAAGCCGGCCCTGCGACCGGTGCTCAAGTCGGCGACGCCGGATCGCATCTCGACCCTGGTGCTGCGTACCGACACGGCGCTCGACATCGATCGCCTCAGCGACTTCATGAACGACCTGCTGGAAACCCATGGCAAGCAGCTGCTGCGCTACAAGGGCGTGCTCAACATCGCCGGCGAAGACCGTCGCCTGGTGTTCCAGGGCGTGCTCAAGCTCTATGGGTTCGACTGGGATGCCGAGTGGGCCGAAGACGAGGTGCGTGAAAGCGTGATGGTGTTCATCGCCGATGAGCTGCCCGAAGCTAGGATTCGGGCTGGGTTCGAGGCGCTGGCTGCGGGCTGAGCCTGCGCACCGGCTGGGCTTCGAACCACTGTGGCCAGGAGCTGCGGTGACGGGTCTGGACCTCGATGCAGGGGATCAACCGTTCGCTGAGCACCGCTGTCTGGTGCACGGTCTTGGCCGTGCGGTACTTCACGCTGTGGATGCACTCACGGTCGCCGAACTCGCAGCGGTTGAGCGAAGTGCCGCCGCAGGGGCCGTTGGCCAGGGTCATGGGCCAGCCACACAGGTGCCCGCGCGCCATGATCGCCTGCATGGCGGCGAAGCGTTGCGCCGAAGGCTTGGGCACGAACTCCATGACGCAGACGAAGGTTTTTTCGCGTAGCGCCGATTTCAGCAGGCTCATGAGGGTGTGGCACCTGGAAGGGGCAGGGGGCAGTGTGGAGCAAGTCTTCAATGGGGTCATGTCCAGATGCGCAGGGGGCTGCTCTGAACAAGACATGTGTGTCAGTTGCGGCCCTATCGCCGGCAAGCCGGCTCCCACAGGTACACCCTGCTGACGCTGGAGAAGGCACAGGCCGCTCGCCCCGACTAAGCTGGAAGCGTTCGACCAAGCGTTCAAACCCTCAGACTGGAGCTTATCGCCATGCGAATCCTGATTGCCGCCACCTTGCTACTGGGCAGCAGTACCGCTTTCGCCGCCACGCAATGTACCACCGCCGACAAGAGTACCTGGCAAGACCCGGAGAAATTCCAGGCCCAGCTCAAGGAGCAGGGTTACAAGATCAACAAGTTCAAGGTCACCAAGGGCAACTGCTACGAGATCTACGGTTTCAACAAGGACGGCAAGAAGGTCGAGATCTACCATGATCCGGTGACGGGCAAGGCGGTCAAGACGGAGATCGAAGACTGATGCCACGCGCATCGATACAGCTCTGGGACCCGCTGTTGCGCCTGTGCCACCTGTCGATCGCCACCGTGTTCTTTGCCGATTATTTTTTCAACGAAGAGGGTGACGACTGGCACCAGTGGCTTGGTTACTATGCCTTGGGCTGTGTGCTGATACGCCTGGTGTGGGGTTTCGTCGGGCCGCAGAGCGCGCGCTGGTCGGACTTCTGGCCAACGCCTGCGAGCCTGGCTGCTCATGCCCGGGCGTTGTTCAGCGGGCAGCCTTACCATCGGCTGGGGCATTCGCCGATTGGCGCGCTGGTGATGGTGCTGATGCTGACGGGCATCACCGGCCTGGGGCTGACCGGCTGGGCATCGCAGGAAATCGACGCGCTATGGGGCGCAGATTGGCCCATGGAGGTGCACAGCTTCCTGGCCGATGCCGTGCTGGCGCTGGTCTGCGTGCATGTGCTGGCGGCCATCGTCGAAAGCGTGCGCTTGCGTGAGAATTTGCCGTTATCGATGCTGACCGGGCGCAGGCGGCGGATGCCAGATGAACAATGATCTGGTGTGGCTACTGGCCCTATCGCCGGCAAGCCGGCGATGAGGCCCGCTAGGCCGGGCACTGGTGGGTGACGCAGTGAATGCCGCCACCGCCCGCCGCGATCGCGTCGATGTCCAGCTGCACGATTTCCCGTCCCGGGTACAGCGCTGCCAGCAAGGCTCGCGCCTTTTCGTCCGCCTGGGCATCGCCGAACTGCGGGGCGATGACGGCGCCATTGATCACGAAGTAGTTGATATAGCCCGCTGCGAAGTCCGAATTGCCCTTGCTGAACCTGTTGCGCCGCCCACGCATCGGCGGTGACACCAGATGCACCTGCAAGCGGCGGCCTTCGGCATCGGTCGCTTTCTTGAGAATCTCCAGGTGCTTGCGGGTCACGTCGTAGTCATACGACTCGGGGTCGTTGTCCAGGTTGGCGATCACCACGCCAGGTCGCACGAACCGGGCATAGAAATCCACATGCCCGTCGGTGATGTCTTCGCCGGCGATACCCGGCAGCCAGATTATCTTGCTCAGGCCCAGTCGCTGCTTGAGTTCGGCTTCGACATCGGCCTTGCTCCAGCTCGGATTGCGGTTGGCGTTGATCCAGCTGCTTTCGGTCATGATGCCGGTGCCGTGGCCGTCCACTTCGATGGCGCCACCTTCGCCCACCAGTTCGCTGCGTTGATAGTGTGCACCGGCCAGCGTGGCGACCCGCTTGGCCAGTTGGGCGTCCTTGCTGTGACGCTGCTTGTTGCCCCAGCCGTTGAAGTTGAAGTCCACCGCGGTCAGCCCGTTGCCGTCATCGACCACGAAGTTGGCGCCGATGTCGCGCATCCAGATGTCATCCAGCTCGCAGGTCTCGAACCGGGTGTTGTCGCTCCCGCAATGCTCGATGGCCAGGTCGCGTTCGCTGGCGCGGCAGAACACGGTCACGGGCTGGAAGCGGGCGATGGCCTGGGCGATGCGGCCCAGTGCCGCCTGCACGTCGGCGGTGAAGTCCTCCCAGATGGCGTCCTGGGCGCCAAAGGCGATGTAGGCGCGTTGCTGGGCTTCGCCCTCGTCGGGCATGAACCAGCGGCCCGCTTGCCCGGCGCGGGCCAGGCCCATGGGCAAGCCCAGGCTGGCGCCGAGGCCGGCGGCCAGTGACAGTTGAAGGAAGGTTCTGCGGGTTGGCATGGATCAGTCCTGTGCAGTCTTGAAGCGTGTCCAGATGCGCATGCGCGCACGCATGTCGGCCTGGGGGATGTCTTTGCCCGGGATCAGCCGGGCATAGGTGGCCGGGTCGAGGTAGATATCGGGGTTGTCGCGCAGCCGCGGTTCAACCGCCTCGCGGGCCTTCGCGCTGGCCGTCGGGTAGCCGGTGAAATTGCTGATCGCGGCCATGTTCTGCGGGCGCATCACGAAGTTGATGAAACGATAGGCGTATTCCGGGTGCTTGGCATCGGCGGGAATCGCCATGGTGTCCATCCACACCGTGGTGCCCTGGCGCGGCACGCGGTACTGGAAGTCGAGCTGCTTGCCGGCGGCCTCGGCGGTGCGCTGGGCCTGTATCACATCGCCGCTGTAGCCCAGTGAAAGGCACAGATTCTCGTTGACCAGCTCGGTGACCGGTTGCGACTGGAACTTGCGGATGTACGGGCGTACGGCCTTGAGCAACTCGCTGGCTGCGGCCAGGTCTTCGCGCTTGGCGCTGCGCGGCTCGCGGCCCAGGTAATTGAGGACCACGGCCAGGATTTCGTCGGGCGAGTCGATGACCGAGATACCGCAATCGGCGAACTTGGCCGCCAGTTCGGGCTTGAACAGCAGGTCGAGGTTGTCCAGCTGGGCGTCGGGCATGCGCTTGCGGATCATGTCGGCGTTGGTCGTCAGGCCGATGGTGCCCCAGGTGTAGGGCACGGTGGCCTGACTGGCCTTGGGGTACTGGTCATGCAGCTTGCGCAGGCCTGGCTCGATGTCGTCCAGCGCTTGCAGTTGGCTGCGGTCCAGTTTCTGCAGGCTCCCAGCGCGCATCAGGCGCTCGGCCACGGTATCGCCGGGGAACACCAGGTCGTAGCCGCTGCGCCCTGACATCAGCTTGGCTTCGAGCACTTCGCTGCCATCCATCACGTCGTAGATCACCTGGATGCCGGTTTCGGCGGTGAACTGCTTGAGCGTGTTTTCGGCGAAATAATCGGCCCAGTTGTACAGGCGCAGGGTCGGTTGCTCGGCCAGGGCGTGGTTGGCGCAGAGGGCCAGGGCGAGTGCCGCCAGGTGAGGCAGTTTCATGTTCAGGTCCTCGCAACGTGGGGGTGTCGACCGTCCAGGGTCAGCAACGACGCGTACATTTCCGGGCGACGGTCGCGGTAGACGCCCCAGCTCAGTCGGTCCTCGCGCATCTGCGCAAGGTCCAGCTCGTGCAGCCAGATGCCTGTGCTGCTGCGGTCGGCCTCTTTCAGCAGTGCACCCTTGTGGTCGCAGATGAACGACGAGCCATAGAAGCGCATGCTCAACGAAGGATCGCTCCCGGCGACTTCCTCGCCGACGCGGTTGGCCGCCACCACCGGCACCAGGTTGGCCGCCGCGTGGCCGCGCATGGCGACCTGCCAGTGATCGCGCGAGTCCAGCTCGGCCGCGCCCGGCTCCGAGCCGATGGCGGTGGGGAACAACAGCACTTCAGCGCCCATCAGCGCCAGGCATCGGGCGGTTTCGGGGAACCACTGGTCCCAGCAGATGCCGATGCCGAGGCGCCCGAAGGCGGTGTCCCAGACCTTGAAGCCGGTATCGCCGGGGCTGAAGTATTCCTTCTCCTGGTAGCCGATGGCGTTGGGAATGTGGGTCTTGCGGTAGACACCGAGCAGGCGGCCGTCGGCGTCGGCGACCGTCAGCGAATTAAAGAAGGCATTGCCGGCCCGTTCGTACCAGCTCAGTGGCAGGACCACGCCCAGCTCGGCGGCGAGCGCGGCGAAGCGCTGCAGGATCGGGCTGTTGTCATAGGGCTCGGCCAAGGCCTGGTGGCGGTGGTCCTGCTCGATGCAGAAGTACGGGGTGGCGAACAGCTCCTGCAGCAGGATCACCTGGGCGCCCTCTGCAGCGGCCTGGCGCACCAGCTGTTCGGCACGCTCGAGGTTGTCCGGCAGGTTCCAGCTGCACGGCATCTGGGTCGTGGCGATGCGCAGCAGGCTCATGGCTGCACCTGCGGCTGTTGCTGGGTGATGCAGTGGATGCCACCGCCGCCATGGGCGATGTGGTCGATGCGCACCGGCACGATTTCCCGGCCGGGGAAGGCGTGGGCCAGCTGCGTGGCGGCTGCGTCGTCGGCAGCGATGCCGTAGGCCGGCATGATGACCGCGCCGTTGGCGATGTAGAAGTTGGTGTAGGAGGCGCAGAACACCTCGGCATCCGGGTCGACGGCGGCACTGGCTTCGTACAGGTCGAGCAGTTCGAAACGGCGCCCCTGGGCGTCGGTGGCCAGTTCAAGGGCGCGGCGGTTCTCGCGCACCACCTCGGCGTACACCGAGCCGTGCTCATGGGTGGCATCGACCAGCAGCACGCCTGGCCGGGCGAAGGCGCATACGCCGTCGACGTGGCCATCGGTCATGTCGCCGGTGACGTATTGTGGGTCGCCGGGCAGCCAGATGGTCTTGCTGATGCCCAGGTAGCGGGCGAAGCAGCGCTCGAACTCGGCCTTGCTGATGCCCGGGTTGCGGTTGGGGTTGAGCAGCACGGACTCGGTGGTGATCAAGGTGCCTTCGCCGTCCACATGAATGGCGCCGCCTTCGTTGCACAGGGCAGTGCTGAAACCGTCCAGGCCCAGGTGGTCGAGGATGCGCCGGCCCAGGCTGCGGTCATGGCCGTGGGCGGATTTGCCGCCCCAGGCGTTGAAGCGCCAGCTCAGGCCGGCAAGGCCCTGCTGCGGGTGGCAGATGAAGCTCGGGCCGCTGTCGCGGCACCAGCTGTCATCGACGGCCAGCTCGATCAGTTCGACGTTGGCGCCGCACAGGGCGCTGGCGCTGGCCAGTGCCGAAGGGTCGACGACCATTCTCACCGGCTCGAAGCGGGCAATGGCGGCCGCTACCCGGGCAAAGTCGCGTTGTACATCGGCCAGGCTCACCTGCCAGCCGCTTTCCCACAGCGCCTGGTTGTGCGGCCAGATCATCCAGGTGGCAGCGTGGCGGGCCCATTCGGCAGGCATGCGCCAGCCGCTGTCGAGGGACAGGTCCATAGAGAACTCCGATCTATTAAGGATTTTTATCAACGAAGCCCGCCGTCGCGGGTGTTGGTGACCATGCTATGGCTATGAAGCGCGGGCTACAAACGATAGATTTAGCGCATATCTGATCAGCAGGGCTTATCGATCATGCTAAAACACTGGCCTCCCCTGAATGCCCTTCGAGGGTTCGAAGCCGCAGCGCGGCTTGGCAGTTTCCACAAGGCCGCCGAGGCACTGAACCTGACGCAATCGGCCATCAGCCAGCAGATTCGCAGCCTGGAAACCTACCTGGAGCAGCCGCTGTTCCATCGCAGTGGGCGCAGCGTCAGCCTGACCGATGCCGGGTACGACCTGCTCAGCACCACCCAGTCGCTGCTGCAGCACCTGGCCGTCGGCATTCGCCGCCTCGACCAGTATCGCAAGCCCAACCAACTGGTGGTCAACACCACCCCCGCGTTTGCCCGGCATTGGCTGTTGCCACGCCTGGCGGACTTTCATCAGCGTTGTCCCGACGTCGACCTGTGGTTGTTCACCAGCTTCGAGGTGCCGGACATGGCCACCGAGACCATCGACCTGGCCATACGCGATGACCTCAGCGCCCAGGCCGAGTGCAGCTTCACCGTGCTGCATCAGGACCAGCTGTACCCGGCCTGTCACCCTTCGCTGGCGTTGGCCTCTGCGCGTACCACCCTGCATGGCGAGCGCGAAATGGACTGGAGTCATTGGCAGCTGGAAGGAGGCGAGGATGTCGGGCAGCAGGGCAAGGGGCTGAATTTTTCCGACCCCGGCTTGTTGCTGGATGCGGCGAGCGAGGGCCTGGGCGTTGCGCTGGTCAGCCAGTTGCTGGCGTGGCGGGCGGTGCAGGAGGGGCATTTGCAGGCGCTGTCGGCGCAGCGAGTGCGGGGGCCGGCCTGGGCGTGCCTGGTGCACCGGGACAGTCAGGATGATCCGCTGGCCAGGCAGTTTCTCGACTGGCTCAAAGGCGCACTGAGGCAAGATTGATGCGGGCGGTTTTGAATCCCCCCGATCAGCCCGTAATATGTGTCGGATAACCTGCGGGGGTAGTCTCACCCTCTGATCAATCGGAAGCGCCGCCTGTTGGCGCTTCCCCGGCATAAACCTGACGAGGTACAGACATTGGCCATCATTCATCCTAAGGTTCGCGGTTTCATCTGCACCACGACTCACCCGAAGGGCTGCGAGCTCAACGTCCGTGACCAGATCGAAGCCACCCGCAAGCTGGGCGTGCGCGAGGATGGCCCGAAGAAGGTCCTGGTCATCGGCGCTTCCAGCGGCTATGGCCTGGCGGCACGCATCACCGCGGCCTTCGGCTTCAAGGCCGATACCCTGGGCGTGTTCTTCGAGAAGCCAGGTACCGAGACCAAGCCCGGTACCGCCGGCTGGTACAACGCTGCCGCCTTCGACAAGTTCGCCAAGGCCGAAGGCCTGTACAGCAAGTCGATCAACGGTGACGCCTTCTCCGACGAAGCCCGCGCCAAGGTCATCGAGCTGATCAAGAACGAAATGGGCGGCCAGGTCGACCTGGTCATCTACTCCCTGGCCTCGCCGGTGCGCAAGCTGCCGCAGACCGGTGAACTGGTGCGTTCCGCGCTCAAGCCGATCGGCCAGCCGTACAAGTCGACCGCCATCGACACCAACAAGGACACCATCATCGAGGCCAGCATCGAGCCGGCCACCGAGCAGGAAATCGCCGACACCGTCACCGTCATGGGTGGCCAGGACTGGGAGCTGTGGATCGATGCCCTGAACGCTGCTGGCGTGCTCGCGCCACAGGCTCGCACCGTGGCCTTCAGCTACATCGGTACCGAGATCACCTGGCCGATCTACTGGCACGGCGCCCTGGGCAAGGCCAAGCAGGATCTGGACGAGACTGCCCAGCGCCTGGGCAAGAAGGTTGGCGGTAGCGCCAACGTGGCGGTGCTCAAGTCGGTCGTCACCCAGGCCAGCTCGGCCATTCCGGTGATGCCGCTGTACCTGTCGATGGTCTTCAAGATCATGCAGGAGAAGGGTGTTCACGAAGGGACCCAGGACCAGCTGGACCGCATGTTCCGTGACCGCATGTACCGTGCTGACGGTGCCCCGGCAGAGCTGGACGACAAGGGCCGCCTGCGCCTGGACGACTGGGAACTGCGTGACGACGTACAGGACGCCTGCAAGGCCATGTGGCCGCAAGTGACCACCGAGAACCTGTTCCAGCTGACCGACTACGCCGGTTACAAGAAGCAGTTCCTCAACCTGTTCGGCTTCGAGCGTGCTGACGTCAACTACGACGAAGACGTGGCCACCGATGTGAAGTTCGACTGCGTCGAGCTGTAAGACCCTGCTGGCTTCATCGCCGGCAAGCCGGCTCCCACAAGAAACGCACCGAATTCTGT
>NZ_BBIV01000050.1 GCF_000730665.1 Pseudomonas plecoglossicida NBRC 103162 = DSM 15088 | reverse complement strand
CGCTCGATCTCAAGAACGCTAGAAACATCGAGGCATGCGCCTCAGCACCTCAGCCCTGCCGCGCCTTCTTCAGGCGGAACGCCACATAAAGCACGGCAATCCAGCCCGGAATCAGCATCACCGAAATCCGGATCGGCGGGGTCAGGTACATCACCACCAGAATCAGCACGATGAACGCCAGGCACAGGTAGTTGGTCAGCGGGTGCCCCCAGCTGCGGTAGAACGGGGTGATCCCCGCCGCCAGCTTGGCCTTGCGGAACTTCAGGTGGGTGATGCTGATGCTTGCCCAGTTGATCACCAGTGCCGACACCGCCAGCGCCATCAGCAGGCCGAACGCCTCACCCGGCATCAGATAGTTGATCAATACACACAAGCCCGTGGCGAATGCCGACACGCCCAGCGCCGTCAGCGGCACACCGCTGCGGCTGACCTTGAGCAGCTGGCGCGGCGCATCGCCCTGGCTGGCCAGGCCGAACAGCATGCGGCTGTTGGCATAGACGCAGCTGTTGTAGACCGACAGCGCAGCTGTCAGAACCACGACATTGAGGATGGTCGCCACCAGGTCGCTGTCCAGCTCGTGGAAGATCATCACGAACGGGCTGCCGCCCTGCACCACCTTCTGCCACGGATACAGCGACAGCAATACCGCCAATGCACCGATATAGAAGATCAGGATGCGGTACACCACCTGGTTGGTGGCCTTGGGGATGCTGTGGCGCGGGTCGTCTGCCTCGGCGGCGGTGATGCCCACCAGCTCCAGGCCACCAAACGAGAACATGATCACCGCCAGGGCCATCACCAGCCCGGTGACGCCGTTGGGGAAGAACCCGCCGTACTGCCACAGGTTCGCCACGCTGGCATCCGGGCCGCCGTGGCCACTGCCGAGCAGCCAGGCACCGAAACCGATCATGCTGACGATCGCCACCACCTTGACCAGGGCGAACCAGAACTCCATTTCGCCGTAGACCTTCACCTGGGTCAGGTTGATCAGGTTGATCGCCACGAAGAAGATCGCTGCCGTGGCCCAGGTCGGGAACTCCGGCCACCAGTACTGCACGTAGATGCCCACGGCGGTGAGCTCGGCCATGCCGACCAGCACGTACACCACCCAGTAGTTCCAGCCCGAAACGAAGCCAGCAAACTCGCTCCAGTACTGGTGGGCGAAGTGGCTGAAGCTGCCTGCCACCGGCTCCTCGACCACCATTTCGCCAAGCTGGCGCATGATCAGGAAGGCCATCAGGCCAGCCACGGCGTAGCCCAGCAGCACGGAGGGGCCAGCCAGCTGGATGGTCTGGGCGATGCCCAGGAACAACCCGGTGCCGATGGCCCCACCCAGCGCAATCAGCTGGATATGGCGGTTCTTCAGCCCGCGCTGCAAGCGCTCGGGCGTGCTCTGGTCTTGCATGAAGTGTCCTTTAGCTCAGTGAGGCAAGTGTTGTTGTGTGCAGTGAAGGATCTAGATCCATCCGCCCCACTGCAAGATGAAAATCCCAATATTGGTGGTGATCGCCGCCATTAGCGTGGTAATCACGATGATCGACGCTGCCAGCTCGTGGTTGCCGTTTGCTGCACGTGCCATGACATAGCTGGCCGCAGCGGTCGGGCTGCCGATGTACAGGAACAGGATCCCCAGTTCCGCCCCGCGAAAGCCGCAGAGCCAGGCGCCGAAGGTGCCGAGCAGCGGCAACCAGACCATCTTCACCAGGCTGGCATCGACGGCCAGCTTGCCGCTGTCGCGCAGCGCCGCCAACGATAGCGTGCCGCCAATGCAGATCAAGGCCAGTGGCAAGGTCATCTGCGCCAGATAGTCGCCTGAAGTGAGCAACCAGTTGGGCAACGGTACCTGGCCGTAGGCCATGGGCGTGGCCACCAGCACGCTGATGATCAGCGGGTTGCTGAAAATGCTCTTGCAGATGCTCCAGGGGTCGGACTTCAGGTCCGGGCTGTACACCGCCAGCACCACCGCCGACAGCGAGTTGTACATCAGGATCACCAGGCCCGCGAGCACCGCCCCCAGGGAAATGCCGTAGTCGCCATACAGGCTGGCAGCCAGGGCCAGGCCGATCACGCCGTTGTTGCCGCGGAACGCGCCCTGGGTATAGATGCCACGATCGGCCAGCGGGCTGCGCCAGATGGCCAGGCCCCAGGCAATGGCGAACCCGACCAAGGTGGCGGCGACGAAATACAGGAGGACGCCTGGCTTGACCGCGGTGGCCAGGTCCGCGTGGTAGATGCCGAGAAACAGCAGTGCCGGCATGCACACGTTGAACACCAGCTGCGAGGCAACCCGGTTGAAGTTGTCGTCGATCAGGTGGATGCGTTTGAGCAGCACGCCCATGAACAGCATGGCGAAGACGGGCGCCGTGATATTCAGCGTCTGGATGAGAAGGGCGAGCATGCGCAAGCGATCCTGGGAGGGTTGCCGTTAGGCGGCTAATGATACGTCAACGCGCCAGGAGTTGAGGAATCGGCTGCAATTTTAGGAAATTTCCGACAGTACCGGCCTCATCGCCGGCAAGCCGGCTCCCACAAGGGATCAGCGCTGACCCTGTGGGAGCCGGCTTGCCGGCGATGAAGGCAGCGCCGATTCAGCGCCGGACCGGCCGCTTCTGCAGCTTGCGCTGCAAGGTCCGCCGGTGCATGCCCAGCGCCCGCGCGGTCGCGGAGATATTGCCTTCGTGCTCGTTCAGCACACGCTGAATGTGCTCCCACTGCAGGCGGTCGACCGACATCGGGTTTTCCGGCACCAAGGTGTCCAGATCGGTGTGCTCCGACAGCAACGCGGCCAGCACATCGTCGGCGTCAGCCGGCTTGCACAGATAGTTGCAGGCGCCTCGCTTGACCGCCTCCACCGCGGTGGCGATGCTCGAGTAACCGGTCAGGATCACCACGCGCATTTCCGGGTCCAGCTCCAGCAGCTTGGGCAGCAGCACCAGGCCCGAGTCGCCTTCCATCTTCAGGTCCAGCGTGGCGTAGTCCGGCAGGTCCTGCTGGGCCAGGATCAGCCCCTCTTCGGCGGAGCTCGCCGTGCTCACGCGAAAACCGCGACGGCTCATGGCCCGGGCCATGACCCGGGTGAAGGTGGCATCGTCATCCACCAGCAGCAGGTGCGGCAGCTCTTCGCCTTCGACCTGGTTTTCTTCGCTCATCATTCATCTCCTCGCTTGCCGTGTGGCAGGCGCAATTCGGTCAGGGTGCCACCCTGTTCATGACTATAGAGTTTCACCGAACCGCCCGCACGGGTCACGCTGGCCTTGCTCAAGAAAAGGCCCAGGCCGAAGCCTTTGCCCTTGGTGGTAATGAAGGGTTTGCCGATCGCTTCGGCAATGGCCGGCGGGACGCCTGGGCCATGGTCGCGGATGCTGATGAGGATGTCGTGGGCATCCCAATCCAGTCGCACTTCCAGATCGTCCGGGCAGGCATCGGCGGCATTGTTCAACAGGTTGAGCAGCGCCTGGGTCAGGTCAGGCGGCGGCGTCAGGCGCGGCACCTGGCCGTCGCGCAGGCGCTGGAAGCGGTAGCTGGCTTCCGGGCGCATCAGGTGCCAGCGGTTGAGCGCCTCGTCGAGCCAGACGGTGACGTCCTGCTCGACGATCGCCAGGCGGCGGTTGGCCTCGGCGGCGCGCACCAGCTGCTGCAAGGTTTGCTTGCACAGCTTGACCTGGTCCTGAAGGATCTGCAGGTCTTCCTGCAACAGCGGGTCCTTATGGTCCTGGCGCATTTCGTTGAGCAGCACGCTCATGGTCGCCAGCGGCGTGCCCAGTTCGTGGGCAGCACCGGCGGCCTGGGTCGCCACCGCCAGCAGTTGTTCGTCGCGCAGGCTTTCTTCGCGCCGCTCGGAGCGCAATTGCTCCTGGCGACGCAGCTCTTCGGCCATGCGCGCGGCGAAGAAGGTGATGACCGCGGCGGCCAGCGCGATGCTCAGCCACATGCCGTACACCTGCATCTTGTCCCGCGCCATCGGCAGCCCTTCGAGCGGATAGAACTGCACCAGCAGCAGGCTGTAGGCGGTCAGGGCGATGCCCGAAAGAATCAGCGAATACAGCCAGGGCAAGGTCACCGCGGCAATCGCCAGCGGCACCAGGTAATAGGACACGAACGGGTTGGTCGAGCCACCGGAGTAATACAGCAAGGCACTGTGGATCAGCAGGTCGCAGGCCAGTTGCAGGGCGTACTCGAGTTCGGTGACCGGCAGCGACAGACGCAGGCGCAACGCCGTGAAGGCGCACAGCAAGGACGACAGCGCCAGGGTCGCGGCCAGCGAAAGCCAGGGCAGCGGCAGCAGTTCGGTCCAGTAGGCCACGCCCACGGAGCCGGCCTGGGCGGCCAGAACCAGAACCCGAATGACGGTCAGACGCCAGAGGTTCTGGCGGGTAGCGGACAGCGGTTGTACGGCGGCGAGCATGAGCTCTCCTGATGAGTGCTCCAGGAAAATCGGCTGGAGTATACCGAAGCCAGGCCCCTGGCTGCAGCGATGCGGCAAACCGCCACACTTTGTCACAGGTTCATGATGGCACTTTTGAACGCACTACACTGATTCCGGTCTGATGGGCCATGCGTGGAATGGATGGCCAGACCCCACGCCTTTTATTGCCAAGGAGTAACCCATGCAAATTCCACGTCGCGGCGCGGCCCTGATCCTGTCCTGCGGCCTGCTCGCCAGCCTGCCGGTGCTGGCAGCCGACGAGCCCCGCTACAACCAGGTTTCGCTGCGCGCCGAAGTCAGCAAGGAAGTGCCGCGCGACCTGATGGTCGTGACCCTCTACAGCGAAGCGCAGGACAGCGACCCGGGCAAACTCGCCAAGCAGATCACCGAGACCATGAACAAGGCCGTGCAGCAGGCACGCCAGGTCAAGGACGTGAAGATCAGCCAGGGCAGCCGCAACAGCTATCCGATCTACGACAGCAAGGGCCAGAAGATCACCGGCTGGCGCGAGCGCGCCGAGCTGCGCCTGGAAGGCGCCGACTTCCCGGCCCTGTCCCAGCTCACCGCAGAATTGCTGCAGGACCTGAAAATGGGCGGCATGGACTTCTCCATCGCCCCTGCCACGCGCAAGGCCAGCGAGGACGCGCTGCTCAAGGATGCCGTCAATGCTTTCAAGGCACGTGCCCAGTTGGCCACCGAAGCCCTGGGTGGCAAGGGCTATAAAGTGGTCAGCCTGAACCTCAACAGCAGCGGCTATCCACGCCCGTACCTGCGCAGTGCACCGATGGCGATGAAGGCCATGGCCGCGGATGAAGCGGCGCCTGCGCCGGATATCGAAGCGGGTACCAGCGAAGTCAGCATGAATGCCGATGGGCAGATCGAAGTGCTGATGCCTTGACCTGAGCGGGCCGCTTTGCGGCCCGATCGCCGGCAAGCCGGCTCCCACAGGAGCCCACCGCAAATCCCCTGCGGGAGCTGGCTTGCCAGCGATGAGGCCAGCACTGACTACATAGCTTTTGGATTTTTCCTACGCCCCGCAACTGTGCACCCTACAAAATCCCCGCCCTGAAATATCCCGCAAAAAGCCATCATTTCGTCCTCGCAAACGTTCAACTTCGCTCAAAGTTATACGAATGCGACATCCACGTACGCCCGTACTACTTTTCTGACGCCAACTATCCTTCTGATGGTTGCATTGGGAATATCCCCTGCATAAGTATCCGCAGGTCGGCTCACGAGGCCACCTCAAACCAAAAATGACAACAATGAGGCCACCATGCTCAAACACGCAGTCATTCCGTTCCTGCTAGGTGCAGGCTTGCTCGCTGGCGCACCCTTCGCCCATGCCGCGTCCAACCTGGTGTTCTGCTCCGAAGGCAGCCCGGCAGGCTTCGACCCGGGGCAGTACACCACCGGAACAGACTTCGACGCTTCGGCCGAGACCGTGTTCAACCGCCTGACCCAGTTCGAGCGAGGCGGCACCGCCGTCATCCCGGGCCTGGCGACCAAGTGGGAAGTGTCCGACGACGGCAAGACCTACACCTTCCACCTGCGTGAAGGCGTGAAGTTCCACACCACCGACTACTTCAAGCCCAGCCGCGAATTCAACGCCGACGACGTGCTGTTCACCTTCAACCGCATGCTCGACAAGAACCACCCGTTCCGTAAGGCCTACCCCACCGAATTCCCCTACTTCACCGACATGGGCATGGACAAGAACATCGCCAAGGTGGAGAAGCTCGACGATCACACCGTCAAGTTCACCCTCAACGAAGTCGACGCCGCGTTCATCCAGAACCTGGCGATGAGCTTCGCCTCGATCCAGTCTGCCGAGTACGCCGACCAGTTGCTCAAGGACGGCAAGGCCGCCGACATCAACCAGAAGCCGATCGGCACCGGGCCGTTCGTGTTCAGCAAGTACCAGAAAGACGCGCAGATCCGCTTCAAGGGCAACAAGGACTACTGGAAACCCGAGGACGTGAAGATCGACAACCTGATCTTCGCCATCACCACCGATGCCTCAGTGCGCATGCAGAAGCTGAAGAAGAACGAATGCCAGGTCACGCTGTTCCCGCGACCGGCCGACATCGAGCCGCTCAAGGCCGACAAGAACCTGCAGATGCCGCAGCAGGCCGGCTTCAACCTCGGCTACATCGCCTACAACGTGATGGACAAGATCAAGGGCAGCAACGAGCCCAACCCGATGGCCAAGCTTGAAGTGCGCCAGGCACTGGACATGGCCGTCGACAAGAAGAAGATCATCGAATCGGTGTACCAGGGCGCCGGCCAGCTCGCCGTCAATGGCATGCCGCCGACCCAGTGGTCCTATGACACCAGCATCAAGGACGCGTCCTTCGACCCGGAAAAGGCCAAGGAACTGCTGAAGAAAGCCGGCGTCAAGGAAGGTACCGAGATCACCCTGTGGGCCATGCCCGTGCAACGCCCCTACAACCCCAATGCCAAGCTGATGGCCGAGATGCTGCAATCGGACTGGGCCAAGATCGGCATCAAGGCCAAGATCGTCAGCTACGAGTGGGGCGAGTACATCAAGCGCTCCAAGGGCGGCGAACAGGGCGCCATGCTGATCGGCTGGAGCGGCGACAACGGTGACCCGGACAACTGGCTGGGCACCCTCTACGGTTGCGATGCCGTCGACGGCAACAACTTCTCCAAGTGGTGCTACAAGCCCTATGACGACCTGATCAAGCAGGCCAAGGCCACCTCCGACCAGGCCAAGCGCACCGAGCTGTACCAGAAGGCGCAGCACATCCTCAAGGAACAGGTGCCGATCACCCCGATCGCCCACTCCACCGTGTACCAACCGATGAGCGCCAAGGTGAAGGACTTCAAGATCAGTCCATTCGCGCTGAATGCGTTCTACGGCGTCAGCGTGGAAAAATAGCACCAGGCCACCCTCGCCCATTCCCGTAACCACACCCACCCCGACGCTACCCGCGTCGGGGATGGGGCCCTGTTGCCGCTTTGGCACCCCAAGGCGGCGAAAACAGACGGAAAAAGGATTTACCATGCGCCACATCACACTGCTTTCCAGCCTGCTCGGCCTTGGCCTCATGAGCCAGGCCCCTGCCCTGCTGGCCAACAACCTGGTGTTTTGCTCCGAAGGCAGCCCGGCCGGCTTCGACACGGCCCAGTACACCAGCGCCACCGACAACGACGCCGCCGAACCGATCTACAACCGCCTGGTGGAGTTCGAACGCGGCGGCACGGCCGTGCAACCCGCGCTGGCAACCCGATGGGAGGTGTCCGATGACGGCCTGCGCTACACCTTCCACCTGCGTCAGGGCGTGAAGTTCCACGCCAACAAGGCCTTCACCCCAGGCCGCGACTTCAACGCCGACGATGTGCTGTTCACCTTCAACCGCATGCTCGACAAGGGCCACCCGTTCCGCCAGGCCTACCCCACCGAATTCCCCTACTTCGTCAGCATGGGCCTGGACAAGAACATCGCGCGGGTCGAAAAGACCGACCCGCTGACCGTGGTGTTCACCCTCGACAAGGTCGATGCCGCCTTCGTACAGAACCTGGCCATGAGCTTTGCCTCGATCCTGTCTGCCGAGTACGCCGAACAACTGCTGGCCAGCGGCCGGCCCAGCGATATCAACCAGCAGCCGATCGGCACGGGGCCGTTCGTGTTCCAGCGCTACCAGAAGGATTCGCAGATCCGCTTCAAGGGCAACAAGGATTACTGGGCCCCCGACGAGGTGAAGATCGACAACCTGGTGTTCTCGATCAACACCGACCCTTCGGTTCGCATCCAGAAGCTGCGCCGCAACGAATGCCAGGTCACCCTGCACCCACGTCCCGCCGACCTGCCGGCGCTGCGGGCCGACAGCAAGCTGCAGGTGATGCAGCAACCAGGCTTCATCTCGGCTACATCGCCTACAACACCCAGCATCCACCGTTCGACCGCCTGGAAGTGCGCCAGGCCATGGACATGGCGGTGAACAAGCAGGCGATCCTGCAGGCGGTGTATCAGGACTCCGGCCAGTTGGCTGTCAATGCCATGCCACCGACTCAATGGTCCTACGACACCCGCCTCAAGGACGCCCCCTTCGATCCGGAAAAAGCCAAAAAGCTGCTCGAGCAGGCTGGGGTCAGGCCAGGCACTGAAGTCACCCTGTGGGCCATGCCCGTACAGCGCCCCTACAACCCCAACGCCAAGCTGATGGCCGAGATGCTCCAGGCCGACTGGAGCAAGCTCGGCTTCAAGGTGAGGATCGTCAGCTACGAATGGGGCGAGTACCTCAAGCGCATGAAAAGCGGCGAACACGACATCGCGCTGATCGGCTGGACGGGCGACAACGGCGACCCGGACAACTGGCTGGGCACGCTCTACAACTGCGACGCCATCGGCAGCAACAACTACTCGCTGTGGTGCGACCCGCAATACGACAGCCTGGTCAAGCAGGCCAAGCAGGTCACCGACCGGACCCAGCGCTCCGCCCTGTACCAGCAGGCGCAGCAGCGCCTCAAGCAACAGGTGCCGATCACCCCGGTGGCGCATTCCACGGTGAACCAGCCGATCAGCGTCAAGGTGGCCGATTTCAAGGTCAGCCCCTTTGGCCGCAATGACTTTTCCGGTGTGAGTGTTGATTAGGTTCTGACCTGTTCCGCCCCTATCGCCGCGGTTCGTCGCCACGACAAACCGGCTCCCACAGGGATCGCTACAGATCCCGAGGCTTGTGCACCCTCTGTGGGAGCTGGCTTGCCAGCGATAGGGCCTAACACAACTCCCCCGATTTTGCCCGGCGATCCCGCGGCAACCCTGGCAACACCGCAGCAAACCACCCGGCCCACAAGGCCAGGCAATAACTAAAAGAACAGAAAGGGAGCTTTAACCTTGAGACTTTTCACTCTCAGCGCACTGGCCTTGTCCATCGGTACCTGGTGCACCACCGCCCAGGCCGACACCCAGAGCCAGGACTTCGTCCCGTTCAGCCTCAAGAGCGCCAGCGAGCAGGAACAGGCTAGCGGCTTCATCGACGGCCAGAGCCTGTCCGGCAGCACGCGCAACTGGTACGCCCGCGAACGCGCCACCCGCGCCCCGCTGTGGAAGTACTACAAGAGCGACGGTACACGCCACGACACCCATAGCCGCGACAACTGGGTCCAGGGCACCATCCTCAACTACAGTTCCGGCTTCACCCAGGGCACCGTGGGCTTCGCCGTGGAGGCTGCCGGCTATAACGCCATCGCCCTGGAGCAAGGCCGCGCGGCCGTCGCCGGGCCGAACAACCGCACCCTGACCCACAGCGATGGCGACCCCATCGGCCAGTGGAGCAAGATGGGCCTGGCCAACATCAAGGCGCGGGTGTCCAACACCACCCTGACCGTCGGCCGCCAATCGGTGGATACGCCGATGATCGCCTACATCGGCAACCGTGCCCTGCCGTCGAGCTTCCAGGGGGCGTTCCTGCACAGCGCCGAGATCGACAACCTGTCGTTCGACCTGGGCACCTTCGACCGTGTCTCGCCGCGTACCGAACAAAGCCTGAGCAAGTTCCGCACCGAATACAGCGCCACCGGCGTGGAAACCGACCGTGCCAGCACCACCGGGGTCAACTACCAGCCGTTCAAGAGCCTGACCACCAGCCTGTACGCCACCAAGGCCGACGACTTCTGGAACCAGTACTACTTCGGCGCCAACCATGTCCTGGGCGACAACGCCGCATTGAGCCTGACCACCGGCCTGAACTACTACAAGACCGTGGACGAAGGCAGCAAGAAGATGGGCGAGATCGACAACGACACCTACAGCCTGTCGCTCGGCCTGACCCATCAGGCGCACACCCTCACGGCGTCGTGGCAGCAAGTCAACGGCAACGAGTACTTCGACTACCTGCACGAAACCAATGGCATCTACCTGGCCAACTCCTTGCTGTCGGACTTCAACGGCCCGAACGAGAAATCGGTACAGCTTGCCTACGTGCTGAACATGGCGCCCTACGGCGTGCCGGGCCTCAAGTTCAACCTGTACAACGCCCGAGGCTGGGGCATCGACGGCACCCACTACCGCGGCACGGCCTACGACGTGAAAGGGCTCGACGGCGAGACCCACTACGAGTGGGGCTTCGGTACCAGCTACGCGGTGCAAAGCGGCCCGCTGAAGGACACCAGCATCCGCGCCACCTACACCGCACACCGCGCCAGCAAGGCCCAAGGCGATGGCAGCCTGGACGAGCTGCGCATCGTCACCACCATTCCATTCAACATCCTCTGACCGTTGACGCCACGGCCCGCTTCGAACCGGGCCGTGGCGGCTACGCTGGAATCAATGCATGCAGGGAGGTTCCATGACATCGCTAGCACTGCGCGCGGCCCTGGCCGCGGTCATCCTGGGCGCTGCCGGGCAACTGGCGGCCAAGCCCCTGGTGGTGTGCACCGAAGCCAGCCCGGAAGGCTTCGACGTGGTCCAGTACACCACTGCGGTCACGGCCGACGCCACGGCCGAAACGGTGTTCAACCGCCTGGTCGACTTCAGGCCCGGCACCACCGACATCCAGCCGGCCCTGGCCGAACGCTGGGACATCTCGCCAGACGGCCTGAGTTACACCTTCCACCTGCGCCAAGGGGTGAAGTTCCACACCACCGACTATTTCAAGCCGACTCGCGACTTCAACGCCGACGATGTGCTGTGGAGCCTGAACCGCCAGCTCGATCCGAAGCACCCATGGCACGCCAAGACCAGCGTTGGCTACCCGTACTTCGAGAGCATGGCCTTCAAGGACCTGCTCAAGTCGGTGGAAAAGACCGACGACCACACCGTGGTCATCACCCTCACCCGCCCGGAGGCCCCCTTCCTGCGGGACATGGCCATGGGCTTCACCTCGATCTACTCCGCCGAATACGGCGACCAGTTGCTCAAGGCCGGCAAGACCGCCGAGCTCAACAGCAAGCCGATCGGCACCGGCCCGTTCATCTTCCAGCGCTACAACAAGGATGCGCAGGTCCGCTTCAAGCCCAACCCGGACTATTTCCGCGGCAAGCCGCCAAGCGACGCGCTGATCTTCGCCATCGCCACCGACAGCAACGTGCGCCTGCAGAAGCTGCGCGCCAACGAATGCCAGGTGGCGCTGTACCCCAAGCCGGACGACGTACCGTCGATCAAGGCCGACCCCAGGCTCAAGGTGGCCGAGATCGAAGCCCTGGTCACCGGCTACATCGCCATGAACACCGAGCACAAGTACCTGGGCGACGTGCGCGTGCGCAAAGCCATCAACATGGCCTTCGACCGCCAGACCCATGTCGACCAGCTGTTCGGCAAGGGCAACGCGCTGGTCGGGGTGAACCCGTACCCGCCGACCATGATCGGCTACAACACCGACAACCATAACCCGCCCCGCGACCTGGCCAAGGCGCGCGAACTGCTCAAGGAAGCGGGCGTACCGCAAGGCACGGTCATCACCCTGTTCACCCGCAATGGCGGTGGCGCGACCAATCCCAACCCGCGCCTGTCGGCCGAAATGCTGCAGTCCGACCTCAAGCAGATCGGCCTCAAGCTGGATATCCGCGTGATGGAGTGGGCCGAGATGCTGCGCCGCGCCAAGAAAGGCGAAGCGGACCTGGTCTCCACCGGCTGGGCCGGCGACAACGGCGACCCGGACAACTTCCTCAGCCCCCTGCTCAGCTGCGATGCCGCCAGGACCGGCGAAAACTACGCCCGCTGGTGCAACCCGAAATTCCAGGAGCTGATCACCCGCGCCCGCGAAGTGATCGACAACGACGAACGCGCACGGCTCTATGCCGAGGCATTGAAGGTGTACGATGACGATCAACCCTGGATCAGCATGGCCCATCCGAAGATGTTCACCGCCATGCGTGACAACGTGGAGGGTTACGTGATCAACCCTCTGACCAACAACAACTTCGCCACCACCAAGGTGAAGTAGAACAACAGCGATCGCCGGCACCCCACACGGGCACCGGCGGCACCGCCGCACCACGGCTGATGAGGTAACCCCGACAATGTTGAGTTTTATTGCCCGGCGCCTGGGCCTGCTGATACCGACCTTCTTCGGCATCACCTTGCTGACCTTCGCGCTCATACGCCTGATCCCCGGCGACCCGGTGGAAGTGATGATGGGCGAGCGCAGGGTCGACCCCGAGATGCATGCCCAGGCCATGGAGCGCCTGGGCCTGAACAAGCCGCTGCCGGTCCAGTACCTGGACTACGTCGGCAAGCTGGCCCAAGGTGACCTGGGCGAATCCCTGCGCACCCGCGAGAGCGTGTGGACCGAGTTCCTCACCTTGTTCCCGGCCACCCTGGAACTGTCGTTCGCCGCCTTGCTGTTCGCCGGCACCGTCGGCCTGCTGGCCGGGGTGATCGCCGCGCTCAAGCGCGGCTCGCTGTTCGACCACGGGGTCATGGGCATCTCCCTGGCCGGCTATTCCATGCCGATCTTCTGGTGGGGCCTGATCCTGATCATGTTCTTCTCGGTGAGCCTCGGCTGGACGCCGGTCTCAGGGCGTATCGACCTGCTCTACGACATCGAGCCGAAAACCGGCTTCATGCTCATCGACACCCTGCTCAGCGACGAGGAAGGCGCATTCAAGGACGCGGTGATGCACCTGATCCTGCCGGCCATCGTGCTCGGCACCATTCCGTTGGCAGTGATCGCCCGCATGACCCGCTCGTCGATGCTCGAAGTGCTGCGCGAAGACTACATCCGCACCGCCCGCGCCAAGGGCCTGTCACCGGCCCGCGTGGTGTTCGTGCACGGCCTGCGCAACGCGCTGATCCCGGTGCTGACGGTGTTCGGCCTGCAGGTCGGCACACTGCTGGCCGGCGCCGTGCTCACCGAAACCATCTTTTCCTGGCCGGGCATCGGCAAGTGGCTGATCGAAGCCATCGGTGCCCGTGACTACCCCGTGGTCCAGAACGGCATCCTGTTGATCGCCTGCCTGGTGATCCTGGTCAACTTCGTCGTGGACATCCTCTACGGCCTGGCCAACCCACGCATCCGTCATCAGCGCTGAGGCCCTCGTCATGACTAGCCCGATTCCGAAATCCGTCACACCGGCCAACCCGGTGGACCAGAGCCTGCTCTACCCCTCGCCGTACAAAGAATTCTGGCACGCCTTCTCGCGCAACAAGGGCGCCGTGATGGGCCTGGCCTTCATGTGCCTGGTGGTGTTCTGCGCGCTGTTCGCGCCGTGGGTCGCCCCGCATGACCCGAGCGAGCAGTACCGCGACTTCCTGCTGACGCCACCGGTGTGGCTCGAAGGCGGTAGCTGGCAGTTCATCCTCGGCACCGACGAGCTGGGCCGCGACCTGCTCTCGCGGCTGATCCAGGGCGCGCGGCTGTCGCTGCTGATCGGTCTTTCCTCGGTGGTGATGTCGCTGATTCCTGGCATCCTGCTGGGCCTGCTGGCCGGTTTCTTCCCGCACATTCTCGGCCCCTCGATCATGCGCCTGATGGACGTGATGCTGGCCCTGCCGTCGCTGCTGCTGGCGGTGGCGATCGTCGCCATCCTCGGCCCCGGCCTGATCAACACGGTGATCGCCATCGCCATCGTTTCCCTCCCCTCCTACGTGCGTCTGACCCGCGCTGCGGTGATGGGCGAACTCAACCGCGACTACGTCACCGCCGCACGCCTGGCCGGTGCCGGCCTGCCGCGGCTGATGTTCGTCATCGTGCTGCCCAACTGCATGGCGCCGCTGATCGTGCAGGCCACCTTGAGCTTCTCCTCGGCCATTCTCGACGCTGCGGCGCTGGGCTTCCTGGGCCTGGGCGTGCAACCGCCGACCCCCGAGTGGGGCACCATGCTGGCTTCGGCGCGCGACTACATCGAGCGGGCCTGGTGGGTGGTGAGCCTGCCGGGCCTGACGATTCTGCTCAGTGTGCTGGCAATCAACCTGATGGGCGACGGCCTGCGCGATGCGCTGGACCCGAAACTCAAGAACGCCGCCTGAGGAGAGCGCCATGTCACTGTTGCAGATCAACAACCTGAACGTGCGCTTCGGCGACGCCAATGCCGTGCCGGTGGTGGACGGCCTGGACCTGGCGGTGGACGCCGGCGAGATCCTGGCCATCGTCGGCGAGTCCGGCTCGGGCAAGTCGGTGACCATGATGGCCCTGATGGGCCTGATCGACGCCCCCGGGCGCATCACCGCCGATACCCTCGCCTTCGACGGCACCGACATGCTCAAGCTCAGCGGCCGCCAGCGGCGCAAGGTGGTGGGCAAGGACATCGCCATGGTCTTCCAGGACCCGATGACCGCGCTCAACCCCAGCTATACCGTCGGTTACCAGATCGAGGAAGTGCTGCGCCAGCACCTGGGCCTGAAGGGCAAGGCTGCACGCCAGCGCGCCCTGGAGCTGTTGAAGAAGGTCGAGATCCCGGCCGCCGAAAGCCGCCTGGACGCCTATCCGCATCAACTGTCGGGCGGCATGAGCCAACGCGTGGCGATCGCCATGGCGATCGCCGGCGAGCCCAAGCTGCTGATCGCCGACGAGCCCACCACGGCGCTGGACGTGACCATCCAGGCACAGATCATGGAGCTGCTGGTGAACCTGCAGAAGGAGCGCAACATGGCGCTCATCCTGATCACCCACGACCTGGCCGTGGTCGCCGAAACCGCCAGGCGCGTGTGCGTGATGTATGCAGGGCAAGCCGTGGAAGTGGGCCAGGTACCCGAGCTGTTCGATGTCCCGGCCCACCCCTACAGCGAAGCGCTGCTGGCGGCGATCCCCGAGCACAGCATCGGCGCCGAGCGCCTGGCCACCCTGCCCGGCATCGTCCCGGGCCGCTACGACCGCCCCGAGGGCTGCCTGCTGTCGCCGCGCTGCCCGTATGTGCAGGACAACTGCCGGCGCCAGCGCCCGACCCTCGATCCCCAGGCCCATAGCCTGGTGCGTTGCTTCTACCCGCTGAACCAGGAGGTGGCGTGATGGCCGTCGTTCTATCCGCCCGGGAACTGACCCGGCATTACGAGGTTTCACGTGGCCTGTTCAAGGGGCACGCCCTGGTGCGTGCGCTCAATGGCGTGTCGTTCGAACTGGAGGCGGGCAAGACCCTGGCCGTGGTCGGTGAGTCCGGCTGCGGCAAGTCGACCCTGGCGCGCGCCCTCACGCTGATCGAAGAACCTTCCTCGGGCTCGTTGCAGATCGCCGGCACCGAGGTCAAGGGCGCCAGCAAGAGCGAACGCAAGCAACTGCGCCGCGACGTGCAGATGGTGTTCCAGAGCCCCTACGCCTCGCTCAACCCGCGGCAGAAGATCGGCGACCAGCTGGCCGAACCGCTGCTGATCAATACCTCGCTGAGCAAGGCCGAACGGCGCGAGAAAGTGCAGAAGATGATGGAGCAGGTCGGCCTGCGACCGGAGCACTACCAGCGTTATCCGCACATGTTCTCCGGCGGCCAGCGCCAGCGCATCGCCCTGGCCCGGGCGATGATGCTGCAGCCGAAGGTACTGGTGGCCGACGAGCCGACTTCGGCATTGGACGTGTCGATCCAGGCGCAGGTGCTGAACCTGTTCATGGACCTGCAGAAGGAATTCAACACGGCCTATGTATTCATTTCCCATAACCTGGCGGTGGTGCGCCATGTGGCCGACCAGGTGCTGGTGATGTACCTGGGGCGGCCGGCGGAAATGGGGCCGAAGGAAGATATCTACGAGAAGCCGCTGCATCCGTATACCCAGGCGCTGCTGTCGGCCACGCCGGCGATTCACCCGGACCCGTTGAAGCCGAAGATCCGCATTGCCGGGGAGTTGCCCAACCCGCTGAATCCACCCGATGGGTGCGCGTTTCACAAGCGCTGTCCGTATGCGACGGAGCGGTGTGCCAAGGAAGTTCCAGCGTTTCGACAGGTGGGTAGTCGTCAGGTGGCTTGCCACTATGCAGAGCAATTTCTCTAAATAGGCGCCGCCTTCATCGCCGGCAAGCCGGCTCCCACAAAGGTCCGCGGGATCCGTGTGGGAGCCGGCTTGCCGGCGATGGGCCGCAAAGCGGCCCCGGCAATCTCAATGCATGAAGAACCAGATCAGAATGATCACCGGAATCGGTACCCCAATCATCCACAGCAGAATCGAGCGCATGGCCTGTACTCCTTGTTGGTTGTTGTACAAGTACAGTGCAGCGCCCATGCCAGCTGTATCTAAAAATTACAGCCAGCTGAATCAATAACTTAGCCGCCAAGCCGCTTGGCCAAACCGTGCAAAATGCCAGATCCGCACCCTTGCGCCTGGGTGTTCTGCAATGCACTATCGAGCCATGACCGCCACCGCCCTCCCCGACGGCCCCGAGCAAACCCCGCTCACCGCCGACACCGTGCTGCGCTACCACCTGTGCTGGAAGCACCGTGACCTCGACGGCGTCATCGCGCTCTACCACCCCGATATCCAGTACCACGACTTCTTCCAGAACCGCGTGCTCGGTTACCGCGAGCTGCGCGACTATGTGCGCGCCTGCCTGCCGCACGAGGCCGGCGAGGACATCGTCCACAGCGACCGCATTCGCGTCGATGGCTGCACCGCGTTTATCCAGTACCAGGTCACGGTGCAGGGCGGCGAGGGCCTGGTGGCCTTCCAGTCGAGCGAAGCGATCACGGTCAAGGACGGGCTGATCTGGCAGGTCAACGAATACGCCACGCTGGTTCGACAGAACGGCAAGGGCCTGAGCAGCGCAGGTCCGCGTCCGGCCACCAGCCGCCTGGGCCTGTCACCTCGGCAACTGTCGACCATGGCCCAGGACCTGGAACATTACTTCCAGCGCCAACGCCCTTACCTGGACCCGGAGCTGGACCTGCAACAAGTGGCCGAGGCCAGCGGCTACAGCCGCAACCAGATCTCCTACCTGCTCAACCAGGTGCTCGGCCAAAGCTTCTACCGCTACGTCAACCAGGCCCGCCTGCAGCACCTGATGACCAGCCTCGATGATCACAGCCTCCAGGCCCCGATCGACGACCTGGCCTTCAACGCCGGCTTCAACTCCTTGTCGGCGTTCTACAAGTGTTTTCGCGAGCACACCGGGCTCACGCCCAAGGCCTACCTCAAGCAAATTTCGCTGCGTGCACGCACGTAGGACAAGCCCTGGCCGACACCACTAGCATCGCCCACAGACCTTGACGGATGTGGAGCCACCCCGATGCAACCCCTGCGCACGCTCAGTTTGTGGATGGACCAGCTCGACGAACCGCTGTGCGCCCGCCCGGCCCTGCGCGAAGACCTGGACGTCGATGTGTGCATCATCGGTGCCGGCTACACCGGCCTGTGGACCGCCTACTACCTCAAGCGTCAGGCTCCGCAGCTGAACATGGCGGTGATCGACGCCAACATCGCCGGCTTCGGCGCCTCCGGTCGCAATGGTGGCTGGCTGATGGGCAATCTGCTGGGTGAGGACCGCCTGTTGGCCAGCCTGTCGCCGCAGCAACGCCGCAGCAGCATCGACCTGCTGCAGGGCATACCCGATGAAGTGCATGGCGTACTGCAGCGCGAGGCCATCGATTGCGATTTTCGCAAAGGCGGCGTGCTGTATTGCGCCGCCCGCTACCCGGAGCAGGAGCGCAGCCTGCGCGCCTACCTCGATGACTTGTACCGCCAGGGCATGCGCGAAGAGGATTACCGCTGGCTGGGCCCCCGGGAGCTGGCGGCGCAGCTGCGGGTGAGCAATGCCTATGGCGCCATCTACAGCCCGCACACCGCGACCATCCAGCCAGCCAAGCTGGTGCGGGGGCTGGCCCGGGCCGTGGAGGCGCTGGGCGTGCCCATCTACGAAAACACTCCGGCCATCGACTGGCAGCCGGGCGAAGTGCGCTCGCCCCAGGCACGCATCCGCTGCCAGTGGACGGTGCCCGCCGTCGAGGGCTATGCCGCCAGCCTGCCGCCGCTGGGCAAGCATCAGCTACCGGTGCAAAGCCTGCTGGTGGCCACCGAACCGCTGCCCGAAGCGACCTGGCAACAGATTGGCCTGGCCCACGGCCAGGCCTTCAGCGAGAACAGCCGGCAAGTCACCTACGGCCAGCGCACCGCCGACAACCGCCTGGTGTTCGGCGCACGCGGGGGCTACCGCTTCGGCGGTCGGCTGCGCGAAGACTTCACCCTCACCGAGGCCGAAGTCGACTTGCGCCGCTACCTGTTCAGCGAGCTGTTCCCCCAGCTCAAGGACGTGCGCATCACCCATTCCTGGGGCGGCAACCTGGGCATGGCCCGGCGCTTCCGCCCGCACATGCTGTGCGATCGCCAGCGCGGCATCGCCCTTTCCGGGGGGTACGGCGGCGAAGGCGTCGGCGCCACCAACCTCGGCGGACGTACCTTGGCCGCACTGATTCTCGACCAGCACAACGAACTGACCGCCCAGCCCTGGGTGCTCGACAACCGCCCGCTGTCGAGCCTGGCCAGTTGGCCACCGGAACCCTGCCGCTGGCTGGGCTACAACGCCATCATCCAGAGCTTCGTCCACGAGGACCGGACCCTCGCCAACCCCGCCAGCGCGCCTTGGAGGCGGCGCCTGGCCAGCTCCCTTGCGGACTTCATGGAAGGCTTCATGCACTGACTTCCCTTTCACCTGCACAGGATCCACCGGCAATGAGCATTACCCAGTTCAAACACACCGACAGCGTCGCGCTGGACAGCAGCAACCCGGTCGCGGTGCCCCTCGGCGAGCCCGTGGCGGTGACCTCGGTCAGCTGCGTGGAACGCAGCGATGGCGTCGAAACCGGCATCTGGGAGTGCACGCCCGGGCGCTGGCGTCGGCAGATCGAGCAGCAGGAGTTCTGCCATTTCATCAAGGGCCGCTGCACCTTCACCCCCGACGGTGGCGAGACCCTGTTCATAGAAGCCGGAGACGCATTGATGCTACCGGCCAACAGCACCGGTACCTGGAACATCCAGGAGACGGTGCGCAAGACCTACGTCCTGATCTTCTGATCCCGCTGATCGCCTGCCTTCGATAACAACAGACAAAGCAAGGTAAACCCGATATGCGCACCCTCCTTCTCGCTCCCTTGATGCTGGCTGCCAGCGTGGCCAGCGCCGCCGACACGGTAAAGATCTACAACTGGTCCAGCTATGTGGCGCCGGACACTCTGAAGAACTTCCAGCAAGCCACCGGCATCACCCCGACCTACGACGTGTACGACAGCAACGAGACCCTCGACGGCAAGCTGATGACCGGCAATTCAGGCTACGACGTGGTGTTCCCGTCCAACCACTTCATGGCCCGGCAGATCCAGGGCAAGGCCCTGAAGCCGCTGGACAAGTCGCAGCTGCCCAACTGGCACAACCTCAACCCGGTGCTGCTCAAGGCACTGGAGGTCAACGACCCGGGCAACCGGCATGGTTTTCCGTACCTGTGGGGCAGCACCGGCATCGGCTACAACATCGACAAGGTGAAGGCGGTGCTTGGCGACAATGCGCCGGTCGATTCCTGGGACCTGATCTTCAAGCCCGAGTACATGAGCAAGCTGAAAAGCTGTGGGGTCGCGGTGCTGGATAACGGCCCCGAATTGCTGCCGATCGCCCTGCACTACCTGGGCTTGCCACACCACAGCCAGGATCCGAAGGACTACGAGAAGGCCAAGGACCTGCTGATGAAGGTTCGGCCATTTATCAGCTACTTCCATTCGTCCAAGTACACCGGCGACCTGGCCAATGGCGATATCTGCGTGGTGGTGGGTTTCTCGGGTGATGTGCTGCAGGCGAAGAACCGCGCCGATGAAGCGAACAATGGCGTGAAAGTGGGCTATTCGATACCCAAGGAAGGCGCGCCGATGTGGTTCGACATGGTCGCCATGCCGGCCGATGCGCCGGACGAGAAGGCGGGGTATGCCTACATGAACTACCTGCTGCAGCCGGAGGTGATGGCCAACATCAGCAACCATGTGCAGTACGCCAACGGCAACTTGAAGGCTGACGGGCTGGTGGACCCGGCGATGAAGGGTAATACGATGATTTACCCGAGCGAGGAAGTGATGGGCAAGCTGTATGCGCTTGAGGCGATGCCGGCCAAGATCGACCGCATTCGGACGCGGATCTGGACCAGTATCAAAGCCGGTAACTAGGAGGGCTGCACCGGCCTATCGCCGGCAAGCCGGCTCCCACAAGGTTTACGCGATCCCTGTAGGAGCGGGCTTGCCCGCGATGGGCTGCAAAGCAGCCCCGAGCATGACGATCAGTGGTGCTCGCGGGTCGCGCGGAACTTGATGTCCGGCCAGCGCTCTTCCATCAGCGCCAGGTTGACCCGGGTCGGCGCCAGGTAGGTCAGGTGACCGCCACCGTCGATGGCCAGGTTCTCCATGGCCTTGTTCTGGAATTCCTCGAGCTTCTTCTTGTCATCGCAGGCGATCCAGCGCGCCGACCACACGGTGATCGGCTCGTAGGCGCACTCGACCTTGTACTCTTCCTTCAGGCGGCTGGCGACCACATCGAACTGCAGCACACCGACCGCACCGAGGATGATGTCGTTGCTGCGCTCGGGGAAGAACACCTGGGTCGCGCCTTCTTCAGCCAGCTGCTGCAGGCCCTGGCGCAGCTGCTTGGATTTCAGCGGGTCCTTCAGGCGCACGCGGCGGAACAGTTCCGGCGCGAAGTGCGGGATACCGGTGAAGCCCAGCGCCTCGCCTTCGGTGAAGGTGTCACCGATCTGGATGGTGCCGTGGTTGTGCAGGCCGATGATGTCGCCGGCAAACGCCTCTTCGAGCTGTTCACGCTCGGAGGAGAAGAAGGTCAGCGCATCGCCCACGCGCAGGTCCTTGTTGATCCGCACATGGCGCATCTTCATGCCCTTCTCGTACTTGCCCGAGCAGATGCGCATGAAGGCAATGCGGTCGCGGTGTTTCGGGTCCATGTTCGCCTGGATCTTGAACACGAAGCCGGTGAACTTCTCCTCGACCGGCTCCACGGTGCGCTCGTGGGCCACACGGCCGAGCGGGCGCGGGGCCCAGTCGACGACGGCGTCGAGCACGTGGTCGACACCGAAGTTGCCAAGGGCAGTACCGAAGAACACCGGGGTCAGCTGGCCATTGATGAACTCTTCCTGGTTGAATTCATGGCAGGCGCCCTGCACCAGCTCCAGCTGCTCGACGAACGCATCGTACTGGTCGCCCAGGTGCGCACGCGCTTCGTCCGAGTCCAGGTTCTGGATGATCTTGGCTTCGGTGCGCTCATGGCCGTGACCGGGGGTGTAGACCACGATGTAGTCGCCGGTCAGGTGGTACACGCCCTTGAAGTCGCGGTAGCAACCGATCGGCCAGGTGATCGGCGCGGCCTTGATCTTCAGCACCGCCTCGATTTCGTCGAGCAGTTCGATCGGGTCGCGAATGTCACGGTCGAGTTTGTTGATGAAGCTGACGATCGGCGTGTCGCGCAGGCGGCAGACGTCCATCAGGGCGATGGTCCGCGGCTCTACACCTTTACCGCCGTCGAGCACCATCAGCGCCGAGTCCACCGCGGTCAGAGTGCGGTAGGTGTCTTCGGAGAAGTCTTCGTGGCCGGGGGTGTCAAGCAGGTTGATCATGTGCTCGCGGTACGGGAACTGCATCACCGAGGTGGTGATGGAGATGCCGCGCTGCTTCTCCATTTCCATCCAGTCGGAGGTGGCGTGGCGGTCGGACTTGCGCGACTTCACGGTACCGGCGACGGCAATGGCCTTGCCCATCAGCAGGAGCTTCTCGGTGATGGTGGTCTTACCGGCGTCGGGGTGGGAAATGATGGCAAACGTGCGTCGGCTGTTGACTTCGTTGACAATTTTGCTGTCGGACATCGTTCAAAATCTCGATTGTGTACGCTGTTATGTACACAGCTGAAAAGGTGCCCTTGGCCAATTGCTAGAGGCCAGCGCAGGAAATCGCGCATTGTAACAAATGCTGGGCAGAAGCGCCCGGTTCGCCACCCTGCCAACGCCGCCATCCCACTCCCCATATTGAGCCAGAAACCCTCGCTGGACGAGCTGATAGCAAATTGGTAGCGTCCTATACACAGCAGGACGATCTCACATTAGCGGCGTTTTGACGCTTATTGCTCAAAAGGATAATTGTGGCGATGTACTATCATGTAATTGTTAAGCCAAAGTCGGACAAGTATTACGGCGAGTACAAGACTGACCTTACAAAAGAGCAACTGATATCAAGATTCGTTGAGCCATACGAGCAAGGCTTGCCAATTATCATTAATGGCAAAACTGTACAGCCAGAAGACTTGGAAAGAATAACCATTTCTGAAAGCGAAAAAACCATTGAGTCTTTTGTCGCTCAGGTCAGGCTTAAACGTGAACGATCTTCCGTAGCAATTATTGGTGGCCCGTCCTATGAGCAACAAGCAATTAGTCGAGCCAAAGATGTTACCGATGATTTTATTGAAGGAGCAATAGGCTACAAGAAAGCTTTATTGAAGGATGCGCCGGCGAGAGCCTTGAGGACTTCTGGCGATAGGAAGAGAGTGTTCATCGTCCATGGCCACGATGAAAGCGCCCAAAATAAAGCCGCGAGATTCATTGAGAAGCTTGGTTTTGAAGCCGTTATCCTTCATGAAAAAGCCAGCTCGGGTCGAACGATCATTGAAAAAATCGAACACTACTCCGATGTAGGTTTTGCCGTTGTCCTCTATACCCCCGATGATGTGGGCAATGCAAAGTCTTCTGCTGACAATCTCAACTTACGGGCACGGCAAAACGTGGTATTTGAGCATGGCTACCTGATCGGGAAACTCGGGCGGCAAAACGTGGCGGCACTTGTCGATGGCAAGCTGGAGCTTCCTAACGACATAAGCGGCGTTGTCTATATAAGCCTTGATGAAGCTTCCGCCTGGCACTTGCAGCTCGCAAAGGAAATGAAGCAGTCCGGCTATGACATCGACATGAACAAGCTTATTTGAACTAATAACGTATACAAAAGGAGCTTGTTATGAGTCCTGAGATTGTGAATTGGATTTCACGGCAGGCTCCTGGCTTTGGCCAGTTATCGCTTGAAGAGCGAAATGCTATAGCCGATTTCTCCATGATTTGGAGCTTCTTCGAGGGTACAAGGCTCGGCGGCTGTGGTGGAATGCGGACAATACGGCGGTTCGCAGGAAGCCTTGAGGCCCAGGGCACTATAGGCAGATGCGAAATAAACACGTATCTACCATATTTAAAGCAACGGTATACTGAGAATGGAGATCTGAACTACAGATTCCATCACTTGCATATCGATCGCAGTGGAAACCCGCCAGAAATTACTGACACATTACAAAAAAATAATACCTCAGAAAAGACGAAGCTTATTGGCTGCCTAGGTGTTATTTTCAGGCTAAGAAACAATTTATTCCACGGTGAGAAGTGGCAGTATGAATTGCGTGAGCAGGAGCAAAACTTCAGTAATGCAACATCGTTTCTACTAAAGTGCATGCAAGCAGCCGGCTAATGAATGCACACCTCAACACTATCGATTATTTAGTATTTGTCGCCATCCAAGCCTATACCTCACCACGCGCTTAACGGAGACTTAATAATGTCTGTCGACTACTTTGGAAAGTATTTTAATGAAGATGGATTTGACTTCACGCGACTCCTCAATGACGACTTCTTTCAGCCCGTCAGAATTCTTTTTAATGCAAAGCATTACGTCTCCGCTTCAAAACTCCTAGTAGTAGCCATAGACTCAATCAGCTATATAGAATACGGCAACATCAAAGAAAACACTTTTATCAAATGGCTGAAAGAGTTTTCCGAAATAGGCACCCTTGGCATCACTGCGGAGGAGCTGTGGGAACACAGGAACTCCCTCCTCCACATGAGCAACTTAACATCCAGAAAAGTAGCAGACGGGAAAGAACGAGCGCTAGTTGCCTATGTAGGTGAACTCCATCCTGATATGAAGCTAGATCAGACAAACACAGGATATTACAATTTGCACGCCCTAATTCAAGTTATTGGCGGGGCCTGTGGAAAATGGTGTTTAACATACGATGAGCATCGCAGCAAAATAGACTCCTTTGTCGAACGCTATGATTTGATTGCGTCGGACGCCCGAATGCAATGGATATATTACGGCGCTAAGTAAGCTATATCTGAAATGAGTTATCGTTCCCGATCAGGCTCATGGCCCTTGCCGGGATGCGGCGGCATCAGCGGGCGGGACTTCTCCGGTCCCTCGCCTTCACGCTGCTCCTGCTTCCCCTTGCGGAAAGCGGCGGCGGCACGCTCAAACGCTGCCATGACGTCTGGGAACGGGCTGTCCGGCGGGTTCCGTGCCTTTTCGAAAGCCACCATGACATTGGTGACTGCTCCCCTGTCTGAAGGGAGAATCTGTACCAGTGACGGCATGGCCCCTTCTTTCCCGCGCCCCCGGATGCGCTGTGTGCATTGCTGGTCGCGCATGAAGGCAGCGATCTCTCGCTTATCCACCTTTTCGAGCGACATGCACTGACGCTCGATATGCGCGTTCTGAAGCTTGAGCCGTAATGCCAGCTCTTTGGCCTCCTGGGACTGCCGCCCTTTGAGTTTCGCGCGGCCATCGAGGTGCGCACGCAGGCGCTTCGTATCCTGATAATGCTGCAGCTTGTGGCGCAAGAAATTCACGCCACTGACCCGGCCTAGAAACTCGGCCAGGCCAGTGGGACGGTGCTCATAGCGAGCCTGGCGGACATTTCTCATCAAGGCAAGATGACCAGCACGCAGCCGGTCCCGCTCGGCCCGGTGCTTTGCCTGCTGCGCCAGACGCAAGGCATGTTGTCGGTATTTGAGGGCTTCGCGCTGCTGCGCCAGCTCATGCCGCCTCTCCTCCTGTGCGTGCTTGAGCTCAGCGAGTTTGTCGGCGTAATCCTCTTCCCGCATCGACCGCTCGATCTCTTTACGGTGGTCCGCCACAAGCTTCTGCGCTTCCTCCACGGATGGCAGCGCCTCAGGAGGGAACTCCTTCTCCAGAAAGGCTCGGACATCCTTCGTGCGGACTGACTGCTCGTCGATCAGCCGGGGCAGTGCATTCAAATTGCCGTAAAGATCAACCAGCACATAGGGTCGATTCCCCGTGGCGAGCATATAGCCGCGCTCGCTCAGGGCATGAACGAATGCGCGGGCATCATCACTCTGCCGCCAGGCCTCGGTGACCTGCCGTTTGTGGTCGTCCAGGGAGAGCCCCGTACGCTGCAGCTGCGCTCGCTCGTAGAGCGAGAGTTGACCCGCGTTACGGGACTTCTCATAGCCGGGAGGCAGACTCAGCCCGTGATCGCGGGCGAACCCCCTGGTCACCCGCATCAGCTTGTCACGGTCAAAGGCCAGGTGAACGGCCTTTTCGTGGTCGGCGTCGATCCGCGACCAGACCACATGGCAGTGCTCACGGCTATCCTTGATGTGGAACACGATGGCGCGGGGCTGATCGCCCAGCCCCAATGTCTCTTCAGCTCGACGGATGTAATCCATGTACTGATCACGGGTGAGCGCCCCCTGCGCGGGATCAGGGTTGATGGAAAGACTGTAGAGATACTTCTCGCAGCGGGTCAGGGTTTCTGCCTGCACCTGCCATTCCTTAAACGCGCCATGAAGGTCATGGGCTATCGCTCCACGCAGATGCGCCACTTCTGCCAGCTCGTTGTCATAGGCATTCAGCAAGTGGGTGGCGAGATCCTGGCCGCTGCCGCGCTGCGAGGCAAAAGGGATCATGTGTCCCTCCCCAGCGCCAGCATGAGGTAGCTGCGGATTTCCGCCAGCTCATCGCGGCACTCCTGTAGTAGATGCTCAAGGTGACCTTCATCAGGCTCCCCGCAGACCTGCTCCAGCCGGTCGTTGATCCGGGCGGCCTGCGAAAGCAGCATTGCGGCGAGCTTGCGCTCCAGTGATGAGATGGGCCTGGCGCGTGGCAGGGCCTGCCCGAATACGGCTTCGGTGATGAAGGCATTGATCGACTGACCAGAGTGCGTCACGCGCAAATGAAACTCCTCACGCAACCGCTCGGGCGGGCGGTAGGAGATCGGCGCAGGGCGTTTTTTCGTTCGTCTGGTCATGCCATCAACATATGCCCTCAGGCAGTTCCTGATTCCTCTCGGTTTCCACTCCGCGGCCAGCGTCGCGCTATTGGTCGATGGGATTACAAAGGGAGAGCTGACATCTCCTTTTGTTCGGCACCGGGCCGAAACCCGGTCGTGGTTTTTAGGACGCGAAAGTCCTTAATCGAGGGTCGCAAGGGGCTACGACGTGCCCTTTGCTCGATGGAGTGCAGAGGAGAGCCGAAGTCTCCTCTGATCGCGATGCAACGACGACACGTTGCGCCTTAATCCCTTGGTGACAAAGTTCCACAAGAACTTTGGAGCCTAGGGATTCCAAGGGGGATCGCGGGGGACTGGAAGTCCCCACGCAAGGTGGGCGTGGTACTACCACGCACACCTTGTGCTCACTTCGTTCGCAGCTGGCCCATGAGTCCAGTTTATGGCTGGGAGTGTGAATAATTTCTAAATGCGCGAGCCGCTGATGCGGTCTCTCCTTCTTCAGAAATGGATGTGCTGGTGTTCCATAGCACGGCATCGTGCGTATGGGTACAAATAAGTCCGGGCTCACGGCGGACAGCGATTAACCTGCAAGGATCTGCAGGTGCCGGATCAAAACAGACTCAGACGGATTGAAAAAAAGACGGGCCTCGCGGCCCGTCTGTGCGGTGATGAAGAGCTTCTGCTATTCGGCAGGCGCCTCAGTGCTTTCGATTTCATAGAGCATGAAATCGGAGACGACCTGCGTACCCGCAAGCTTGATGTAGAACGAGCCATCGGCATTTTTCCAGGCGACGCCGATACGTTCATAGACGGCCTGCTCGCCTGTGCCTTTACGGCTCTTGGCCACGAAGCCGGGTTTGCGGGATTCGAAGGTGGTTGATTTGGTGTTCATGTTTTTAGCTCCTGTTTTTGTTTGAGGCTGGTTTATTCCAGCAACAAGCCCCCGGTAGCCATTCGGACGCCGACATGTCATGGGCAACACGGGCCTGTACCAGGGCAACGCCCGATTAAGGGGAAGGCTGGAGCGGGCCGCCCATTGACATGCTGGCAAGGCATCGGCGAACGATGGCTAAGGGATTAAGGCTTACAGCTGGGATAAAGACGGTCCTCCGGACGAAGGAGCGGTTGAACACATCTTGCTGCCCCTCGAACGCCCGGAGAGGTTTGCGGGAGGAAGCCTGCATACAGGTGCATGTCACGCTCGGGACGACATCGTTGGCGAGGGTATTACCATGAGCTCGTTCTTCAAGGAATTCATGCGGGATGTTCCGCGGGGTGACTCAACCCGGCCATTGCGAGAACAGAAAGTGCCGCAGGCGCGCTGGATGAAGCTCGATGACATCGCGGCGAGCAGCATGCTCTCGTATGACCCACGCACACCGGGCAAGAAAGTGCTGATTGGTGCGCTCGGCGACCAGCTCATTGGCATTGAGGACGACCGGCACATTCTGACCGTGGCGGGTTCGCGCTCCGGTAAATCAGTCGGCCTCATCAGCAACCTGTTCTTCTACCCCGGCAGCATTCTGGCGACCGACCCCAAGGGGGAGCTTGCCAGTATTACCGCCACCAAACGGATGGCTCTCGGGCAAAAAGTCTATGTCGTCGACCCCTTCGGCGTCGCGAGCAAAGACACCCTCCCCTTCAGGGCATCGTTCAATCCGATGAGTGTGCTTAGCATCGGCAGCCCGACCTTTCTTGAGGATGCCGCGCTGATCGCCGAGTCGATTGTGGTGCAGTCGGCAGACCAGAAAGATCCCCACTGGGACGAGTCCGCGAAGAACTTCATAGAAGGTGTGATCATCCATGTGGCAACAGCCCGGAGGCAGGCCGGACAGCGCCACCTTATCCTGGTGCGAGAGCTGATAAAACGCGCTTTGTGGAAAGAAGAATCCGATGAGGAAGACGAAAAGTCAGGGCCTTCCATGCCGCTTCTCTATGAGGAGATGATGGCCAACGCCTATGAGCTGATGGACGAGCCGAAGGCTGAAGACATCGGCAGCGCACTGATGGCGTCGGCCCTGGACTTCTACGGCAAGCGCGGCAATGAGCTCAGCAGCGTCCACTCCACGGTCAACCGGCACACCAAGTTCCTCGACTACTCGGCCTTCCGCCAGGTTCTGAAGGAGCATGACTTCGACCTTGCTGAGCTAAAGCAGAATCCCAAGGGTGTGAGTATCTACCTGTGCTTCCCGGCGACACGTATTGAGATCGCGCGGCGCTGGATGCGGATCTTCGTGAACCAGCTGCTGGATGCGATGGAGCGCGAAAAAACAGTACCGCCAGCACCAGTGCTGGCCTGCCTTGATGAGTTCCCCGTGCTTGGCTACATGAAGCAGCTGGAAACAGCTTCCGGCCTGATTGCATCCTTCGGCGTGAAGCTCTGGGTCATCCTGCAGGACTGGAGCCAGGGAAAGGCACTCTATGGGGAGCGATGGGAGACCTTCGCCGGGAACGCCGGGATCATGCAGTTCTTCGGCAACAACGATCTGGCGACGACAGAGTACATCTCGAAGCTGCTCGGAAAAACGCAGGTAGAAGTCGCCCGCATGGGAGAGGTGGCGCAGGATCAGCAGCACAACGGATTGTCTGGCCGGTCGGAAGCTATCGAGCTTTTCGACCTCATGACGCCAGATGAAATCAGGCGTCATTTCTCGCGTAGTGATCGGTTCATACGGCAAATCATACTTTGGGCAGGACACCACCCGATGATGTTGCAGCGAGTCATCTGGTACGAGCTAGTTAACTCAGCTTGACCAATATTCTGAGTGCAGCCTGGTAGAAAGACTTATGCATTCTCACCAAAATCCGCCATAAAAAATAACAACCTTATAAGCCATAGATATTATTCTTAAAGCGCATCAAATCTTATGCCAAAACTCTACGCTTTGGGTTTACCCCATGCAGGTAAGCCCTGCATGAAAGCCTGTCGCACCTGCTTTTTTTGAAGCAAAAGGCCTACAGCGTAATCCTTGCCCCACTCATAAGCCAGTTCCGAAGCATATCGGCCTTTGTAATCCTGCAACAGATAGCTGCACTCATTGAAGCTGGTCAGCAAACGGATACATGGGCGCGAATCATACGCGGCTGCGTAATGTAGCGCAGACATCTTGTGCTGATCCTGGAAATTGATATCTGCACCGTTCTCTAGCAGTAGTTTTGCTGCTGGCGTATCCCCCCTTTTTACACACTCAACCAGACGCTGGCCGTAGACATAAGCCTGATCATCCCCAGCATTGAGTTTAAGGAGCTCTTTCTTTTCCTGCCCTCTCAGAACAGGTAAACCATTAAAATGCTTCGAAATCATATAAAACTTCCTTTCTGCCCTCAAGGCCTCCAACATATATGCGCAGTTATGGTAATGAGTCAAGAAAAAACAAACTTAAGCATTAACAGCTGCCCATCCAACTAATTAGCTCTACCTCTGGATTTTCTCATTAGCACTAGGGTGCTCTGCTGAAAGGTCGACTCAAAGTCGTGAACCTTACCCCATCGCGAGGAATGCGAGAGGAAATCTGGGACTATGGGTATGGAAAAATCGCAGTCACTACCCGCAGTGGAGGTGCTGTGATGAGCCGCTTAGCCCGCAAGAACCAAATGCTTGCCGTTGCATTTGCATGTACAGCCGTGTTCCTCTTCGCCTTCTTCGAGAGCAAACTCGGCAATCTTGTAAAGAAAATCTCAATAAACGAGTACATCATCTATAGACTGCTATTCACCTGCTGCCTATATTTTGCAATCCTGCGCTTGATTACCACTCTCAAAAAGCAGTCGATCACTCTCGTTTTTAGTCCTCGAAACGTCGACCGTATATTGTTTGTTCGAGGTATTGTGACAGTTTTCTACTGGGCTTGTTTGGCGGCTGCCTTTGCCAATACAAAATCCCAAGCTTTAACTTATCCATTCTTCTTCCTGCATCCTCTTTGGCAGATCATCGCAATCCGATACCACCGGAAAATCTGGCCTCCAATAAAGAAACAAATAGCTCCAATCACATTGATAGTGAGCGGTGTTATCCTCTTCGCGCTCTTCAATCCGGAGAATATACAGGTGAGCTTCGACAAGCAGAAACTCCTGCAAGCACTGCCCTCGTATTTGCCAGCCCTCCTAGCCGGCATCGGCTTCGCGTATACCAACGAATTGTCGAGCGACATCGCAGCGAAGTGCAAAGAACGTCCTTATAAATTTATGGGGAATTTGATAGTCGAAAAAATGGATGGCCTGCGACTGACCGCGTATACGACATATGCCGCTTTGCTCTTACTTCCAGTGTGGCTTCCTGTAATGCTCATCACGATGGATAGTGTTGAAATGAACTACTCACTGGCAATGTTCAAAACGCCAGATGCTTTGGGGGGCCATATACAAACCTTATCCATTGCATGCTTAATCGTAGGGTTCGGCACGTGGGCCATTAATGAGGCGTTTGCGCGCGCGCAGCAGACGACCCAGATAGCAGCACTAGATGGGTTGATCGTTCCAATCGCTGCGGGCTTTGACCTTTGGCATGGGAAACTGCCGATAGATCATCCGAACTTTATATGGATGCTGGGAGCGTTGGCCCTGATTATGGCTGGTGCTTTATGGTCAGCACTCCAACCTGATACTGAATAGTGCCCGATCATGGCAGGGTTATAGAAAATTGGCGCAGCTGGGCAGAGACTGGTGCTCGTCTGGCTGAGCCGTATCCTGGGCCAAAACCATTATGGGATAGGTTGCATAAGATCAAGGGGACTATAGTTCAATGGAGACGTTTTCAAAAACGCGGGATTTCGCTCGTCGCGAAACAGGCCATTAATAGGTTTCTGTTATACCACCGACACGAGCAGCATCTGAATTTTAATCAGACATTATAAAATAAATTCCAGTCTTTTGAACCTACCAGAAAAGACCTCTTGATATAAAATAATTATCCACCTGATCATCTGTTGGCCTTGGATTAAACTTCCCAACCACTCTTCTCACCAGCTCTCTTATTTTTTCATCCGACAACCCGGCATTGCAATTTCTTATGTCGCGCACATAATCATCTATAAATCCTTGAACTTCTTGAGACAGGTGATCATCGGACAACCGATTCATATACCCCCCTTATATCTCAGCTTTCAGATGATCAAGTATCTTTCGCGTTTTGTCCTTCCCGTAAATTATCTCTAAAGTTGCTTTGAACTCCTCGTCAGGCATATTAAACACCAGACGCAGCTCTTCATCTATACCCTTCAGATACTCATCTTTCTTATCAGGGGAAATGTATTTGAGTAAATTGTTTTTAAGCAATAACTTTATTTCGGCATCTCTATTTGCAAAAGCGTCTGCCAATTTCATTGTATTACCTCTTTCCGCTAGAATTTGTATTGCCATCCAAAAAATACCAATCGCGGGCCCTACAGTCAATAAAGTTCTAAACGACAGAGAGATTGATAACCACAATCTATTAAGCCCTGACTCATTATCCCAAGAAATACCCAGTGCGATATTTAACCATTTGTATATTTCGCCCTGAACACCTCGCGAAGTAACAGAGTCAATATTTATAACATAAAAGAATATGACTAAAGCAACAAACAGCCCGACTAGCCATGCCAGCATACGGCGCTGCTCAGAAAGTTCAGCTCTATCCATATTCCGCACTATCCATTTCAGTATATGCATGGAAGTTTGCTGTCATATACATAGAAGCGTAGCACTGAATTTCCAAAGATCGAATCTCATATTAAATATAGAAAACCGATTTCCTATCAATTTTTCGATTTTGCCGAACCTGCCACAGCGTTCAAGGTGCATCACCATCGGGTGTGTCGACAGGTGAAGACTGACTTTCCTCATACGCTTGACGGACCTCTTTCTTTTGGAGAAGTAGGCCTACGGCGTAATCCTTGCCCCACTCATAGGCTAATTCGGAGGCCAGGCGCCCCTTATTATCCTTAAGCAAGTAATTGCATAAACCGCTATTCACCAACATCCGAACACAGGGACGAAAGCCTGTGGCCGCTGCATAATGCAATGCCGTCATTCCGTATTTATCCTGGGAATTAACATCGGCACCTGTCTTCATAAGCATTTCGGCATACAGCGTATTACTATTCTTCACCTCTCGGATGAACACCTGGCTTTGATGTTTTTTCAAAGACGCAGTTTTTGCAGCATGAGCCTCAGCATCCTGCTGTAATAAGCGGTTCCGTTCCTTATGTTCCTTCCACACCTGCATGAGCCTCCTTTTGGAAGCTTCATTATCAGGATCGTCATACCCATATATTTTTCTGAGTGCTTTGGCATCAAGAAGAGATAGCCATAACAGCATTGCTTTCTTATCTTCATCACCGGCCATTTTTATTTTTCCTCCGCACGTTCTGGAACGAATCGCCAGATATTTGGGAGGGTAACGGGTTCTTCGTAATAAATATCCCGTGCCCAGTGATCGCGGCCAGTTACCTCACCGTTTCGCATGAGAAAGAAGCCGTCAGTGGCACACTCGGTATGCAGTTCACCTGCCTGGATATAGGTCATGCGATCACCGGGAGTGACGCCGTCCAGAAAGATGTGAAGGATATTCAAGCGGGTAATGGGAAATCCAAAACCCTTTCGGCTGGTCTTCCTGAAAAATTCGTTGGCCTTGATTTGATGACGACGAGAAGAACCCATCACTTGAACCCTTCTCGTGGGGTCTATCTCCAACTGTATGATTTCTTCGACACGTACATATTTCCCGGAGACATCGGGTGTTAGATGCAGGGAGATAGTTTTGCCTCTGTCTGTGCCAGCGACACCGGCTGCACGGTATGTAAATACTCCCGAAAATGCAGAAACTAAATCTGGTACGTCTTCGTAATCGCTGGCGAAGTACTCCTGCATAGCGAGAAAGGCCGCCAGATCCTGACGCTCCTCCTGAAGGACTTCCGGGCTCAGCAGATTTTCATCGAGCAAGAAACGGGTTACGTCCTGCATACGATCTTTGCTAAGAGCCTTGCTGATGCCTTCAGCAAAGCGCCGCAGCGCTTCGGGCTTGAAAGCCAGTTCGGAATCGTCTTCGTCGTACTTCTCTTGGTTGGAGATTGAACTGGTGATGAGACCACAGACCTGACACCAAGACGGCATCCGTCCGTTGTGCTTGCTGACCGTTCGATAACGGCGCAAGGCCGAGCGCAGTTTTTCAATCTGCCAGTCACTGAACTCGAGATCTTCAACATCCATAACCCTTCCCCTTCAGACGCAATTGGCGCGAGGAACCGGCGAGGAAAGCTTCATTAACTATGTGTCAGCGTAGCTCTTAACGCGATCAGTTGAGGACGGCGCCATGCACTCTCCGATGAAAAGCCCGCTTGCCGGGCATCCACCCACCAGGCAAACGACCGACGAGACCGGGCTGCTGTCGTTCAAGGTTTCGCCGCGCGAGCTGACTCCCAATCGGGCCAAGCTGGCGAACGGGATCAGTGCTGTTCTCGGGCTGGTATTGGCGGGTGCGAATTTCATGCCCCTGCTTCAGGCGCGTCAGCTGTATTTGCAGGACCTGGTGACAGCCATCGGGGCGACGATGCTCGGATATTACCTACTGCGCTGGGTCACGCTGGAAGCGTGCCGGGTAACTACCCGGATCGAACTGAAAATGGACCAAGTCAAGGTCAGGCGATTGGCAGGATGGGCGAGCTATGACCGCCGGATTGAGCATCGCTTTGTGTTGTTGCCGCATGACGAAACCGAACATGAGCGGCGGTGTAATGACTTAGCCACGCGTCAAGCGGCAGCAAACGGCCAGATCGTGCAACCGCCGATTTATTACGGCGACTCCTTCCATGTCGTTTTGGTGTATGCGGGTCACCGCATTGATCTCCTGACCGTGTATGGCAGATCGCATGCGGCAGCCATCGTTGCCCGCTTGCAGCATTGCGACCAACTTCTTGACGCCGAGGCGAAACGCATTGGCGCAGGAGAGAACCCCCACATTGTTGGGGAATGGCATCAAACCCCTGGAGGGCTTAAAGATGTTTAACCAAATCTACCCGTACCTGAAAATCGTGGCTGCCGCTGGTGGCGGAATCATTGCCGCCTGTATCGCCGTCAACTTCCTGATGTGGCTGGCTGGCGCGATCTACAGGCAGTCTTTGATCTTCATCGAGTACACGGTACGGCTTCTCATACTGGTCTCCAGCCAGACGGGGCAGTATCTAAACGCCTTCGTGATCGGAGTCCTGACACTGGTTTTCAACATCATTTGCGGAACTGTGATGTTCGTTTATCAGCCGTGCTTCCTCGCAAGCAGGAATGTGTCCCGCGCCATTGGCCAGTACGTAAAGCTGCGCCAGCTGTTCTGGAAGTACGGACGCTTGGAGTTCGCCACGTTCGGGCAATTCAAACGTCACATGCTCGGTGAAGAAGAGCCTCCGCCGAAGGAGAAACCTGCACCTGAAAAGAGTGGTTATGCACTGGCGCTCGAAGTGCTGGGCTTCGCGGAAGATACGCCGCTCGACAATGCAATGCTGAAGAGCCGACATCGCGAGCTAGCGGCCATTCTGCACCCGGACAAAGCGTTTCCCAACCAGGTGTTCATGCAGCAGGTCAACGATGCCGTTGACTACATCATGAGGGCAAAAAAATGGAAATAATCAAAGAGCAAGACAAGCCCCTGAGCTTATTGGAAAAGGCTAGAGTGGAACTGGCAGCGTTCAACCGTAAGCAGCTTTCTGTACCTGAGGCCACGTCTATTCCCGATACCAGGATAACTGCCCGGGAACCATCACACGGCGAACGGATTCTCTATTGCTCCAAGGTGCCGCAAGCTTCGGCTGTTCTGATCCTGAAGCTGTGTGAGAAAGGCGCGAAAATCACCGAGGTGATCGCGCGCCGCGACGGGCCCGCGGCTACGCAAGTGGACACTCAAGCCAAGCACAACGATCCGAATATGCGTGCGTTGCTGCTGGGTAACTATCGGGGCTGCCCGCACTGCGATAACCCTGACCTGGTGCTCTGTCCCCTCTGTGGCAACCTGTCTTGCATTGGCAGTCAACCGAGGATGACCTGCCCGGTCTGTGACCACAGCGCAGGTGTGGTCGCCAGCGGGATCAGCTTGGGGGTCTCATGTGGAAAATCCCGGCAGCAGGCAAGCTCACAAGCAGATCAACAACTGCTGACAAAATCGGAAGGCCGACTAGCCCTCCAGCACAAACCGGGATAGGGCTGGTCTGCCCCGTTGATTTTCCCTACCCCTAATATTAACGACTTCTTAACCTCATTCCCATAAGCTATTTCTATCCGGCCCCTGCGATCCAAAACTGCCGGAGGTTTCGTAAAGTGTTATGGGAAGTAGTTCATGACAGAGCAAAAGCCAGGTTCAGAGCTTCGTAGTTCCCTTGCGTCCGCAAGGGAACTGTCGGCAGATCTGCGTAGCGATCTGCCGAACTCAGGCGATGCCGCAGCGGGCACTCTGGAAAGCGACCTTCACGACATTTCACTAACCCTGTTCGGTGCGCAGGCCTCAACAGGCAAGGCAGTGTTTGCGGCAGGCCGCATGATCGTCAACGACGCAGAAGAACGGCGTTATCTTCTGCATGAACAGCAGAAACGCGAGAGCCAGGAGGCTCGGGAGCTTGCCAACCTCGCTCGCTGGAACGCGCAGATGACCACTGTTGGCGGTGTCCAGATGACGAACGAACAAGCCCAGCGCGCCCGCCAAAACGTGATCGATAACGATCAGGCGTATGCAGACTGGGCCGTGCGCAAAGGCCTGATCAACGAGGACCAGAGAGAGGAGTTCAAGGCCGGTGTCCGACGCAAGAAAGAGCTTGAAGACAAGCGTGGTCGCGGGACACTGGCGACTGGAGAGGCCGCAGAAGAGGCACAGCTGAATCAGTCGCGGGTGGGAAGAGCGATAGACTCTGCGACCGCGTATGATTTTCAGCATCAGGGAAATACCCCTGCTCCGGAGGCAACCGCTGACGCGCGCTTGCGCAGTAGCTCTTCCACAGCGCTAGACCGCTCCACTCTTTTCCAGTCTGCGCCGATTGCAAATACAGCTTTCAACACAGCCAGCAATGCAGACCCATTGCAAAAACCGCCGCCAACGCAGCAAGTCTCGCCATCGATTAAGGCCACTGGCCTCGATCTCTAAACCTGGTCTACCTCAGGGCTGCCAATCCGTAATCGGTGTAACGCACATACACGAGCGTGGCGTTGTAAATCGTTGCTCCATCCGGAAGCGTCGAGTAGAGGATTGACCCCAAGATTGGCCGTGCCGGATCTCTGTCGTCATCGTTGTGGCTGCCGCTGACATTGCCAACGACGGTTGTCAGAGAGGACGCAGCACGATAGATACCGCTTGCATCCTTGGCCGCACCGAAAGCCTGTAATACAAGGCGATGCCCCTCTGCCTCCCGCGCAAGAAGCATCGAATTGTATGGCGAGCAGTCGGCCATCCTTACCTTGCCCTGCGCGGCCAGTTCATCGCAGCGTTTTAGCGCATCGGCATCTGATGCCGTCAGCATGGCATCAGGTGACGGCCCGGGCTTTCTGGCATCAAAGAGGCGAACATCCGCCATACGGTTGTAAACGCAGATCTTTCCGGCCCTGTCGCCGAGCGGCTGATCAGCTTTCAAGATGTAGCCAACTTTGCGGTCCCCACTCATAGTGAAGATCATGCCGAACAACATCTTGTCCTGGGTGATCATCTGAGCGGATGCGACAGAGTGCTGATCCTCGGCCTTGAGGCGAGCGGTCATCGCCTCGGGGGTGTCGCAATCGCCGATATCTGCGGCGCAGGCGATGTCAGAGAAACCGGCAGCGAGTACCCAAGAGAGAAGAATGCATTTCAGGGTTTGAGCTAAAGGCAGCGTTTGAATCTGTACATTCGCCATAACGAACTCCTCGATTCAAAGAGAACGTGATGCGTTGCATGCGCCGGTATGTGCCCGGGTTTCCGCCATGTGCACCACAGAAAGGGCTCGTCAGGGGAACTAAATACGGCGTTTCGATAACGAACCCTTTTGAAATGTGGAGCTGCCAGCATGTATACCTGTGCGGAGTATCAGTAGTAATTGACTCTTTGGGTTCTCGTGAATAGAGTCCTTAAAGGTTCCGTTGCGGAACAACAGTAAGTGCGGCTGTGTGACCCTCCTTTTGACAGTGGTGCCTGCCTGAGGGAAAGGCAGAACCATGAAGATCGGGTACGCCCGGGTATCAACAGAAGACCAGCTTCTTGACCTGCAAATCGAAGGATTGCGGCAGGCCGGATGCGAGCGCATTTTCGAAGAGAAAAAATCCGGCACACTGACACGGCGCCCCGCACTTCACGCAGCCCTGGGCGCTCTTCGCAAGGGCGATGTTCTGGTGGTCTGGAAGCTCGACCGTCTGGGCCGCTCACTGCAAGATCTCATCAAGATCCTTGGGACGCTGGAGCGGCGCGGGATAGCCTTTTGGTCGATATCAGACCAGATCGACACCCAGACGCCGGCGGGCAAACTGGTCTTTCACATCACGGGGGCTGTAGCGGAGTTCGAGCGGGCATTGATTTCCGAACGAACGAAAGCCGGGATGCAGGCGGCTCAACGAAGAGGCCGTACGTTGGGGCGTCCACGTGCGTTAACCGCAAACCAGGAGTTGACGGTGCAGCGGATGGCGCTGTGTGACGAAATCCCCCTGGAGCTCATTGCTGCCCGCATGAAGGTCAGCAAGACCACGGTATGGCGGGCCGTAGACAAGATCAGGTCAATGACAAAAGCGATACGCAATGAAAGTTGAGGGGGTTTTCAATACAAACCTTTAGCTGAATAGCCTTGATTCATGGTTGGCAACTTACGTATGCATCACATGATGCATGGTCGTATAATGCCATGACAAGTCCTTGGTTTCCGTCGGTGACAACAGTGCATTTGATCTTCACGTTTCTAAAGCCTTACTATTGGTTTGCACATATAGCGGCCTATGGCATAGCTCAAAATCTTGAAGGGATAGGCCATTTCGGGTTGCTCAATAACATCTATGATCCACGCTTTCCACTCCCCCTACTGAACTTTGACCCGAGCTCCGGGGTGAAAATTATCGCAGGAGCGATTTACTTGACGCTTGCTCCCCTTGCGTTTGTTCTTGTTAGGGGCGGGTTCATACTTGGACGAGCATCTGGACTAGCTATGATCGCAGCGGTGCTTCTGCCCGGTATACTGTCATTGCTGGGAACGTCAGCACCACTAGAATTCTTTATCCCGGATGAGTTCCACTTTGGTACCGGATACATCGGGGGCTTCTGGAGCAACGGCGCTAACTACATCATAGCATTTATGTGGGGTTGGGCCGCCGTGATGATGGTCGCTAATATTTTCAAAAGCCAGAAATTCAAGCATGCCTACGATCATCTGTGGTGCTTATTAACTATTGTTGGATGCATGTATCTTGTTGTGGATTCACAGGCAAAGTCACACGAAGAGCATAAGATAGAAAAAAATGCTGCTATTGGAAAATACCTGGATTTTTATAAAGAACGCTATTCCGCGCTGAACTCCTTATGCCACACAGAACCATCGATTTTCGCCAATGCAAAGAGCATATGCGAAAAAGCAAAAAACATTTCCACTTCACTGCCATCTGAGATAGAGCGCCCTGAGCCAGAGTTTAGACGGCATGGTGATTCCTGGATGGATGATATTCTTAGCAACACAGCTATTGAAGAGCTTAACTCATACTTTTGTTCTAATGATAAGACTGTTGCGTACTGCAAAGAAATCCCCATCGATCTTTTGATTAGTAGCAAAGAGCTAGGAGTTAAGGTGCTCGTGCCTATTTCAGGTCACACCGAAAGACTTAAAGAACTATATAAAAAACTAAACTTCTACGCAGATAAAGTCACACACTACAAAGAATATACACATCTAAAATACTTCCTATTTTGTCTGATTTGCTTCATTGCCGGGGGTAAAGCTGCGACCTCCTCGATCTCATTTATTGGTGAGAGCAACATGAAATCGCGCTCTTGGGCCAGAAAAATTCTGGCTGCGATGTTTTTTGATTCATGGTTTGCAATAAAGTTTATGACAAGATCTCATGACAGTTACCCACACCCGCACCCGTCGCTACGGAAGTTGTCACGCCATGAGCTCGCGCGCCGGAGCTTGATCTCAAAGGTAAAAAATGGCCATTCAAACATTCGTATCTATAATAGTGGCTCACTCTATCGAGATCAAAAAAACCGCAAACACTTTTACTCAGTTTCAAGGGTGAACATATAGCCGCCCATTTCGCTAATTGGAAAAGTCTCGCTTTGTGTGTATCAGCCTTCCGGCTTGGCCGGCACTACGATTTTGGCGAAGGGGTGCTCAGTTAAATGGGCTGGGCAGGACAGTTGCATCGATGTGGCGATAACGTTGCTATTTTACAGGCCTTTTAAGGCTAGCAGAGGCTCTCCCCTACCAACTCTGGTAGGGGGCTTCTGCTCCAAGATGTTCTTTCAACTAGATCCTTGGATAATACGCCCTACCCTCTCACTCAAATCCCAGGTTGCTTTCTCAACCTTGATCGTCATACCGAACTACTTTTTCGAAAGAGATGGCGATGCATTGTGCGCATCATGTAATACCTTTCGTGCATCATACTACCCTTCGTCGACGAACAGGAGCATCACATGCATATTACGTGAGTAAATGGTACTATCCCGGCGTTTTTTTTCATAAGGACCGCAAATGAAAGGCATACCTACAGTCGCTTTAATTGTTTGGCTGATCGCTTCTTGGCTCACCCACGTTATTGTCTGTTTCAAAACTGCAAGCTGGGGATTTTTGATTGCAGGTGCAATTTTCTTCCCGGTCGCAGCTGTTCATGGTACCGGTGTCTGGTTTGGAGCTTGGTAGCCCTACTGAGAACTCCTGAGTGGCCTTCAAGATTCCAGAATCCAGAGACCGTTCCGCATAATCGAGCCAGGTGCGCATAAGCAACGGCCCCCACCAGCGGCGTCGTTGTTGTCGCGCGTTCGAAGCAGGAGCGGAACCGGATTCGCTGATGGGTATCGGAGGCAAGGCGGCCGACGCCTAAGAATTGATCAGATCATTCGATGAATCGCTGACGATCCACGCCTTGCCCTATGCTATTGAGATGTTTCAGAACGGGTGTCGGCCGGTGACGAAGACAAACATCAAGCGCTACAGCTTACGGCAAACCATCTGGATGATTTTTTCCGGGTTGACAACGCCTTCATACTCGTTCAAATCCCAGGTTTCTTTTTCAAACCCCAGTCGCCGATAGAACTCAACAGCGTGATCTCCAGCATTAACGCAAAGCGACTTAACGCCTTGGCTTCTTGCAAATTCCTGTGTCAGAAGCCCTAAAGCACGGCCATGGCCTTTCCCTTGGAACTCGTCGGCTATGGCGACAGCTCGTGTCGCAGCTGTGGAATCGTCAAAGTGATCCAGCGTCGTTATACCGACTGCTACGCCTTGCCACTTCAGCAATAGCCAGCTTCGATTGGCCGGACGACAAAAGAAAGTATCATTAAACTCCCTCTCGTATTCTGAGACCTCTTGCCGGAATAAAGCGGTACGCTGGATATGATGAAACTTTACCCAATCCTCACTACCTGACTCAACCCTTACAAGTTCATACTGATCGTCTTCCATGACGCCTTCCAAAATAATAAGAACCTCCACTATTAGTATCAGAAAACATTTAACCAGTTCTTAATTCCGCATTCACCTTCGCTAATGACATGTAGAGCCAGCATCGACCAAATTCTCAAAGCTACGAAAAATGCTTTTAGCCACCATTAAAACAAGCCTCCTCTTTTTACTAAACCACTTCTCTCGTCTACAATTTATCCCGCAGTGCACACACTGGCCGACATAGCTCATTTCGAAATAAAGAGGTGTAGCATGAACATGATTCATCTCGAAACGATACAAAGAGGTGCATTACCAGATATTGATGATGTTCGACCGCTGAGTGATGCCGACTTTGAAGTCCTGAAGGAAATCGGTGAGATTCTACGGAGGCACAATTCGGCAAATCGATTTGGCGTTTGCCTCCTTCATAAACACTTCGATCTAAATGAGGGAGAGGAGCTGATTGAGGAAACTGATATTGAAAAACGCACCTCAATTACGCGCGCGCACAAAATATCTGCTCGCGACGAGCGTACCATAGAGACAATGTGGCGCTTCCAGGAGGGATTCCAAACGATTACAAGATGCGTAGCAAGGTGCGTATATAATAATGGCCACTCAAGAATGCACCACAGGGAACCCGGTTAAATAGCGGGTCAGCGCTATATTAATCCATGAATCATAAATGACTATTAATGCGGCCCGGCAGGGCCGCGTTTTTTTCAGAACAGCGCCAACTGCCGAGCCTGCTCCTGGGCCTCGATCCAATCCGGGGACCGGGCCGCGTGATCGAGCCATGCGCGCGCATAGGCGGCGGCTCCACCTACGGCGTCGATGTTGTCGGCGCGTTCGAAGCGGGAGCGGTAGCCAGTTTCACTGATGGGCAGCGGCGCGCGCCCCTCCGCGCTGATCTGCAGATGGGCGAGCGCATAGCCGTAAATACGGCGGTAGCTTTCCGAATAGCTCGGAGTGAACAGGACCTCGATAGCAAGGTCCTGCCAAAGGAAGGATTCGCGGGTGGTGTCCATGGGAAGTCCCTTTCCTGACGGATCAACGGTTCCAGAACACATGGACTTCGCGATAACCGGTCTCAAGGGTGAACACGTCCCCGTTTAACTCCATGTCACGGGCCATGGCTTCGTAGTTGATGTAGTAGGCCAGTGACTCAGGAATCTGCGTGGTTTCCTCAGTGAGCTCCTGCGCATAGTCGGCGAGCGATTCATAACTGCCGCAATAATCTTCCTCGGCTGTCTTACGGGCTTCCTCGACGCTGGAGACGCGTCCGAGCAATTCACCGCCGAACACCGGGAAATCCTCGATGAAACAGGCTATGTCGTGGGCGGTCGTGATGCCCTCGTATTCGCCAAGCCGGTAGCCGTCAAAGCCCTCATAGTCGTGAATGGCGTACTCCTCCGCATCCCCGACGGGCGATTGCTTCAGCATGGAATTGATTTGATCCTGAATGTCCGACACATCCAAAGTCGCGTCGATCCACACGCCGTGAAGGTATCCGCTGTTATAGGCAGCGAGATCAGCGACGTAAATTCTGGGCTCGGTGGTCATGGTCTTGTCTCCGTCTAGGGCTACGGGTGCATGTGCTGTGGTCCGCACATGACCCCTGCCCGTCGGCGAGACCGGGGAGGCAAAACGCAACGGGCCCGGTAAAGGGAGGGGAATCACCCGGCCTGCACAAACCCATCTCGTCTGATGGGTGCGGAAGGTCGGGGAAACCCTTTAGCGGGGCGAAGCTTTACCCTTGCGTTGCGCCAGGGGCGGATGCCCCTTAGCTCTCTTCGCGAAAGGGATCGTCACCGGAAGGCCGGGACAATTGCTCGTCATTGACCTGGTCGCGCGGGCACGCGCGATAGAGCCCGGCCTGCAGCGCGAAGTGCAGCAGGTTCGCCCTGGAGTTTCGTCACCATTTAGATGCGTTCATCACAGACCCTCTTATTTCTCCCTCGTCTTCTTTCATCACACCGCACGCGGCCTGATCGATGGGCTTTCGCACAGGCGTCGTCACGCCAGTACTGCAAGTCATGAATGACTCCTTCTCTTCGTTGCGGCCCGAAACGGATGCAGTCGTGGCCTTCACCTGTGCAGGGGCAAGCGCCACGAGGCCGCGATGGGTGGCCGAAAGATGAGAGGAAATAAGAGATGAAACTGATGACGATCTTTGAACTGGCTGCCAAACCTGACGGCGAACTGCGTGCGCTGTACCGCAAAACGTTCAATGCGGCGGCGCGTGGCGACCGGATCGGCGAAGAACAGCGCCACGCCTTGGCGTCGCTGGTAAACATCCGGCGCGTAATGAGAGCAAGGGAGATGCGCCCCTAATGTCAGGCGGCAAGAGGCGGCCCCAAAGGGCCGCTTCCGTTTGCGGTCATGCCTGGAGCCAGGACTCCACGTTGGTAGCGCCGTACTCGGCTTTCCACTCTTTTAAAACGCGGTGATT